>JAFLBO010000019.1 GCA_017303475.1 Chitinophagales bacterium | reverse complement strand
GCGGGCAGAGTGCGGCAATACCTTCTAATGTGGCTACTTGTGTTTCTGAAAATTCAAGATTACCAACAGCTACGGTTTGCAGAAATATCTGGTTGACCAGTTTTTCATTGACCTGATAAGATGCGCTGCCCGTCAATGCAGTATTCAAGGTCAACAGGTTGGCTGCTGCCGTTGCACGGCTGCCTTCGCTCATCGCACCCAGCTGGCGGATGCCTGTTTGCACATACGAGTAACTGGTGAGGCCATTGGATTGGGTATTTGTTCTTGTTTTCATCTTGTTTGCTTTCATTGTTTCACAATCTTCCCGCTGCCCATGCTCAGTCCAGCTTCTGATTGCAATACCCAAAAATACACCCCGGCGGGCAGATGCTCAATAGAAAGCACATGAGTGCTGCTGCCCGCGCTCAGCCAAAGGTCTTTGACAGGCTGCCCGAAGGCATTGCAAAGCGTCAGTCTTTTACCACCCCTGAAAATATTGTTCCACTCGAAGGTGACTTGCTCACTGGCCGGGTTGGGATAAGCTCGAATGGGCGGAGGAGCGGATGACATCCCGCTCACACTCACGGTAGCCGTACACGGCACCCCTGGATTGTCTATAGGACCCAGACGATAATTGGGAAAAGAAGGCATGGAGGCTCCCGTAGGGGTCTGGAACTGTACCCCACGCTGCTCTACGTTACAGGCCAGACCTGGCTCATCCGGGTTGTGGATGACGTGGTAGTAGCGTATATCACCGCCTGCTATGTAAATTTTACAATCTGGCCCTAACTGGCATTGCCAAAATAATGTAGGGAATGGGTCAGCTGTTCCATCCCATTCTGCAACTTTTATTTGAGAGGCACTTATATTGGGCGCTAATACATCTAATTGATATAAGGATTTACGGCATGATAAATATAAGTATTGATTATTGGGGGAAATCGCACACCCAATTTCACCTACCAGTTGGTTGCCGTATTCAAAGGCTATTGTGTCAAATTGGTTAAATATACCAGCCTCTCGGTCAAAAGAATAGACCATAACAGGTCTATAGCGATACGTTCTATATAATTTACTCCCATCTGGCGAAAACACCATCTGTCCCAGACCCTCGCCTTGCGGGTCTGGCAGAATGCCAATGGTTTGTTGAAAAGTGTCCACGATTCCCTGGCTGGTGAACTTGAAAATGTAAAACTGATTGCTGTTCCTTCTTGGAGTAACCAGCCACCAATCTTTGCCATTTGCATGCTTAACAGCGGCAATTTCTCCCCGTGCTAAAGAATCCATCATCATTATAGTGTTTTTTTCAATGACCTTACCTTTCCCACCCTTCTGTTTCATATCAACAATAGAATAATATAATTTATCAATTACGACGCTTGAAGGATTACTAAATAACACAAAGCGCTTATGAAATAAGTAGAACAAATTAACTGAATCTGGCACTGGCAATATGAGTGAATTTGCAGGGCCACCCGAATACCCAGAATCATAGGTGTCGCACCATAATGCATGCGAGCTGCCTGGATTGATGTTATCTCCATTTTCCAACACCTCGTCATCCGCTCCAGCTATGACACATCCATTGGTGTAAAAGAGCAAATTGCCTGTCGAGTCGCAGATGCTTGAATTGGTGGTGTACATGTTATGCTCACGGTAGTGATAACTTGACTTAGGTGGGCTAAAATTGAAATCCAGCAAAGATCCCCCATGTGTAGTGTCAAAAGTCTGATTATCGTCCCCCAGAATCCAAATATTGTCAAATTTCTGCGCCGATGCAATAGACGCAGAAAGGCTTAGCCAAAGTATAAATACATTTTTCATGTTTGTTCAAAAAGCCTCAGTCTTATGATGCACGTGCATCACAAGACTGAGATAGGTTGAAAAAAAATTAATGCTGAATAAGAATTTTGCCCGCTCCGAATCCGGGTATTACATACCAGTAAACGCCATCGGAGAAATCTTGTAATGGCAATTGAGAGATGCCAGCGTTTGAATGCAAGGCAATTTCCTTAATAATTTGCCCCATTGAATTAAACATCAGGAACTGGCAACTATGTTCTCCAATACTCTGAAAATCAATAGAGAGAAAATTATTGGCGGGATTAGGGTAAACACGAATGGAAGATTGACCCGTCATTTTTTTACGAATCGACCTTTCTCCGCCTCCACAAATGGAGAGATCATCATAATCCGCAGGTGCACCTTGCAATAATTGGAGCACTGCCCGTGCCCTCAACACCGCTTCTCCATCAGACAGCGGGCAGAGTGCGGCAATACCTTCTAATGTGGCTACTTGTGTTTCTGAAAATTCAAGATTACCAACAGCTACGGTTTGCAGAAATATCTGGTTGACCAGTTTTTCATTGACCTGATAAGATGCGCTACCCGTCAATGCAGCATTCAAGGTCAACAGGTTGGCTGCTGCCGTTGCACGGCTGCCTTCGCTCATCGCGCCCAGCTGGCGGATGCCTGTTTGCACATTGGCATAGGCAGAGAGTCCGTTCGTTTGTGCTTGAGACAGGAAAGCCGAAACGTCTGAATTCCCCGGATAGGGGTTTCCGCCCTCCATGACAAGTTCATAGAATCTTCTTTGTGACAGCCATTGATTGGCAGCCTGATAAGTAGTACCACCAAGTTCACCTTTAACAATCTTGAGGTCTAATGAATAATCCGGAGTTGGAGCAGGGGTAGGAGGGCAAGTGGTACTTGCTCCACAGTCGAATGATGCTGAAGGGTTTGCAACGTTTATAAACCAGTTAATAGGCTGCCAGGTATCTGGCAAAAAATCAGGGTTTTCAGCAGCATCTACTGTAAATTTTGAATTAAAATCCGCCTCTATTCCTGCCAATGCCTCAGTATCTTCAAACTTATTCCCCCGATGTACCTGAGGGCCCAGCACCGCATCTGTGCCGAGTAATAACCCGGCGGTGCTGTTGTTCTCCAGGGTGTTGCCGGCAATATCTGCTCTGCTTTTCCCGGCCAGCATTCCTTCAAAATGCAGCCCGCGCGCGGGGCCGTCGGTGGTATTGCAGCTTACGCCCGGGCGGGAAGCATGAATTGCAAAAATACCGTCGTTGTTGCCACCTCCGGGATTGTTGACAATGTTGCAGTTGAGGGTATTCTGGTCGCCCCCTTCCATTCGGATGCCGAAGCGCGCACCGCTGCCTGCGAGAGATACGTTATTCTGAATTACTTTGAGTTTGTTGGCCACACCAATTTGAATTCCGGTAGCGCCTTCTTCTACCGTCACGCTGTTGCCGGCCACCAAACCTTCATTTTGCGGAAACATTTCCTGCCCGCCTATGGCAATTCCTGCACCATTGGCATTGCCGGCCATGTGTATGATATTGTTGCTTACAGCAGAAGCGCCGGGCAGCCCGGACTGGTAGAATACGGATATGCCGCGGTCGGAGGCCTTGATATTGTTCCAGTTAACCGTGTAAGATTTGTTTATGCCGCCGAGTGCCACAACCCCATTGGTCATGTTATTCATTTCACAGCCTTCTACTGCAATGGAGCCGCCCCGGGTATTTACCCCCACATGACAGTTGTCCATTTTCAAAGGACCAGGAACGATGCCGGTATAATTCCCCTTTATATCGGCATTCCCTCCCGAAACATAGATGGCACTTCCGGTGAATAATGGACCAGGGTAGCCGGATGGCCTTGTTTCCTGGAGAATATCCGTAAAAATGGCATCGCGCACCGTTATATGGGTATTCTCTGCCAGAATGCCATAGTGCAGATCAGAAAATTCGTTGGTAACGCCAAAATCAGGGTCTTTATCGACAAGCAGCCCTCCCGTCAGGTTGTTCGCATAAATACCTGTAAATCCTTTTTCTCCCGGCGCAGGCTGTTGTCCGCTTCCCCAGGAAGGTTTCAAACCAGCCCCTGTAGTAGCAAAGCGGTTGCCCAATGCAGTAATCTGATGTACTCCGTTACCTTCAGGCGCAGTCCGGATACCAAAATTATTGTTGAGGAATTTGCATGACTCCACTACTGCAGTGCCGCCTTTTTGAACATTTACGGCATATTGTGCATCTGAAACGGATGTCATCATATTCATCTCCAGTGTAGCGCCCTCCCGCACAGTGATGCCTTTCTACATGGTAGAACAGCCTTCCATCCGAATATGTGGCATTTTCACGGTATTGCCGGCAGCAACTTCCAAACCTGCACCGGCACCGAAGTACACGGTACCGTTTGTAGCAAAATTATAGGTATTTCCAAATCCTTGCAACTGGCTCATATTCATGATGACATTTCCTGTTATGAGCAGTGGTCTATTTGTTTTCCAAACGTCATTGTTATAAAGCGTCGAAAAATTACCACCAGATACCGAAACTGTTGGTCTGAGTGTAAAGTCAATGGAGTAATTTTGGGCTGAAATAGTGCCATTATAAGCCTTTAAAGGAATTCCACCAAAGGCCTGAAATCCCCCCAGATACCTTATTTTAAATTTAAGAATTTTGGTATCTCCAGGCGTCATGGAGAAATTTTGCTCATTTCCACAACCTGGTTCCGTAATCCAAAACTCCTTTCGACTGTTGGGAAAATCTTTGACGCAGGTAAAATCCAGTGTGGGATCTTCAACAAATTCAACAAAATCAGTATACGAATCAGGTATTAAAACCCTGAAATTTCGTTGAGTATTTGAATTATTGTTCTTGAACGTGAGTGTATAAGTGGTAATGTCGCCATCCGTTTTACAACCTAATACAGGGTTAGGATTCTCACTAAAAACGTTAAAACCTGCGAAGATTGGGGGTGGGCACTCAAAATCATCGCCAGGATAAAATGAAGGTTTTGAGCGAATTGTGCTACAAAATTGGGAGGTAAATACATTAGAGTTTAACCAATCGAAAGTCACACCACAAGCTGTATTTAAGGGCGAAATTAGGGCATTGACTGATGATGGTATACACATCATAGTTGGGTTATTGACGCAGCAATTTGGCGAACCGCCTGGTTGTGGCAGGTGCTCTAAACCTATCGTGTGCCCCAATTCGTGAGCAATAACGAACGAGCTTGCTCCGCTTACAATCGCAACCTTGTCATAACCGAATCCATGTCCAGAACCAATTACTCCTTCTTTGGTGAAAAGCAATATTAAATCTGGACCACTAGCACCAAAACAAGGATATTGCGCATCGTAAAACGCTCTAATGTCCAGACACCAACCAGTCCTGTCAGAACCATTATAAACAGGTGCCACAGTAGAAGGTGCAAATCCTCGAAAAAAAGTAATTTCAAAGGTAGTATTGAAGGCCGACTCATTCAACACATCAATGGCATCATCGGCGCCTTGTTTGGCCACCATCCTGGCGAGCGCTTCATCACCGCCATAGAAATCAATCCAGGTCTGATCCACAGCTACCCAAATGTTATAATAGGATGGCCGGACAGTAACGCCATCTGCTTCGAAGCATTGCGCACTCACATTAATAAAGGTAGAAATCAGAAAAATAAAAGTGAAACCCGTGAGCCGTGAGCCGTGAGCCGTGAGCCGTGAAAATCTTGTTTTTCATAATTTAATGAACTTTTAATGGTGAAAATTTATCAAATGGAGGATGCTTTTGATGTAGTAACCACCTCCAATATACTTCCAGACTTAAATTAAAACTATTTGAGAAGAAAAACCGGGCAAAACCAGAATCTAACTAAACTCGAATTTTTATTTAGAAAAGACAAATATAGTCATCTTAACTTGCCCATAAACATACCCGTATGTTAAATTTCCAATTGCCTGATTGGGCCACCATATAACCTAAACCTGTATCACCCCAACATTGAATTTTTCCACAGGAGCATTGTTGGCTGCTTCAATACCCATAGATATCCACCTGCGTGTATCCCTGGGGTCTATGATGGCATCTACCCAGAGCCTTCCCGCTGCATAATAAGGGGTGGTTTGACTGTCGTATCGGGCCTTTATTTTGGCAAATAACTCCTGCTCTCCGGTAGGATCAGGGGCTGAGCCTTTGTCTTTGAGCGATTGTACCTGAATCTGGGTAAGCACCTTGGCGGCCTGCTCGCCACCCATCACCGCAATTTTGGCGCTTGGCCAGGCGGCTATCAGGCGTGGATCGTAGGCTTTACCACACATGGCATAATTGCCCGCACCGTATGAATTGCCAATGATGATGCTGAACTTAGGCACAGTAGAATTGGCCACTGCATTCACCATTTTAGCGCCATCTTTGATGATACCGCCATGCTCCGAGCGGGTTCCTACCATAAAGCCCGTTACGTCGTGCAAAAACACCAGCGGAATCTTTTTCTGGTTGCAATTCAGGATAAAACGGGTGGCCTTATCCGCTGAATCAGAGTAAATCACACCGCCAAACTGGATTTCTCCCTTGGCATTTTTTACTACCTGACGGTTATTGACCACAATACCCACCGCCCAGCCATCTATCCGGGCATAAGCCGTGATGATGGTCTTGCCGTAATGTTCCTTGTACTGGGTAAGTTTGCCACCGTCTACCAGACGTTTGAGCAATTCCAGGGTATTGTAGGGTTTGGCGCCATTTTCCGGGTAAATTTCCAGCAGATCGTCTGGCGTTCCAGCCGCCGGTTCGGGCTCCACCCGGTCGAATCCGGCTTTATCAAAGCGGCCAAACTTGTCTACCAATTCCTTAATGGTATCCAGACAAGTCTTGTCGTCGGGCATTTTATAATCCGTCACCCCGGAAATTTCCGAGTGCGTAGCGGCGCCGCCCAGCACTTCTTTGTCTGCATCTTCACCAATGGCCGCTTTAACCAGGTATGGACCAGCCAGAAACACCGAGCCGGTCTTTTCTACGATCAAAGCCTCGTCCGACATGATTGGCAGGTAAGCGCCCCCGGCTACGCAGGCGCCCATGATGGCCGCTATCTGCGGTATTCCGGCCGACGACATCCTGGCATTATTACGGAATATGCGTCCGAAATGTTCTTTATCGGGGAAAATCTCGTCCTGCATGGGCAGATACACTCCGGCGGAGTCCACCAGGTAAATGATGGGCAGGCGATTTTCCATCGAGATTTCCTGTGCGCGCAGGTTTTTTTTGCCTGTAATGGGAAACCAGGCGCCGGCTTTCACCGTGGCGTCGTTGGCCACCACGATGCACTGTCGGCCGCGGATGTAGCCAATCATCACCACCACACCACCGGCCGGGCATCCGCCATGTTCCTGGTACATATCGAATCCGGCGAAAGCGCCCACTTCAATACGGGGCGAGCCGGGGTCCAGCAGGTAATCAATGCGCTCGCGGGCGCTCATTTTACCTTCTTTATGGAGCTTTTCGATTCGTTTCTGGCCACCTCCCTCCTGGATTTTTTCCAAGTGGCGATTGAGGGAAGAAATGGCTAATTTGAGTGCGTCAGCGTTTTTAGCAGTTTCTAAATTTGTTGTGGTGGACATTGATTAGGTAAAATTTTGGGCCGAAGGTACACCTAAAACCCTGTTTTTTGTTTAATAAACAGTCTTCAACAGCGAATTGCCAAATGTATTCCCTTCAACAACATTACCAGGAAAAGGCTTACAAAAGGGCTGGAATTTTATCAGAAAATTGGCGCCCCGAACATGGATTCAAAGCAATATATGACACCTGGCAAACCCGTCATCATAAGCCCTGAAGCTGCCTTCCCCGACTACCTGCGCGTACGCACACGCGAAAACCGCATTTTGACTGATGAAGCAGTAGCCGTTCTGCCGCAGGTGGCGCCGGGGCATCCGCATGCCAAAGAATGGGCCTTGCGGGCCAAAACACTTCACCGGTTTCAACAATACCTGGACAAAAACTTCAGCAACAAACCACTCAAAATACTCGATCTGGGCTGTGGGAACGGCTGGATGGCCCATCACCTGGCGCTGCACACTGCCCGACAAGTGCGGGCCGCTGATGTCAACGGGACGGAGCTGCAACAAGGCGCCCGAATATTTGGTCGGGAGAATCTGATTTTCTGGCAAGTGGATATTTTGAAAGACAAACTGCCGGAAAACGATTTTGATCTGATCGTACTGGCAGCTTCCGTGCAGTATTTCCCGGATTTAAGGGCATTGATTCATGTCCTGAAAACCTGTCTCAAGCCAGGCGGGGAAATACACCTGCTCGACAGTCCTTTGTATGCCAATGAAGCAGCCCGGAATGCCGCCCGGGAAAGATCGAGGCAATATTACGAGGGGGTGGGTATCCCGGAGATGGCCCAGCATTATTACCACCATACCTGGCCGGAGCTGAGGGCATTTGGTGCGAAAAACCTGAATAACTCGCTGATAAACAAACTTTTTCGCCGGTTTAGATTTCCCTGGGTGCGGATCAGGGGGAACTGATGCCCCATCTACCTCAACAATATTAATTTGCCTCTTTGAATCAAGCGGGTATCGGATATAACCGAGAAATAAAAAATCCCAGGCGGATAATCATTCAGGCTAACACTCAACTCCACTTCAGAAGAGTCAAGTAAAACCCGTTTCACTTCCCTGCCCAGCTGGTCATGCAATATCCACCAGGTTCCATTAGGCAAGGGATGATTCAAGTGAATAGTTATCTGATCTATAGCTGGGTTAGGAAAAACAACGATGGACTCTCTGCCGCCAATGGGTGCGAAGGTTTGAACAACAAAAGAATCACAAGGATAGGTAGAGGGTTCGTTACGGAAATGGGGCATATTGGGCATTCCATAATAGTTCCAAGAAGTTAAGGAAATTCCCCTACGTTCAGGGAGGCTGGATAACCCGGCACAATCCGGCCTGTGGATGACGTGTAAACTTTGATGTGAGCTACCACCTGCCACATAGATTTTACCATCTGGTCCGAGGCCTGCTAGTGTAAATATGGATGGATAGAATGGATCAAGAAAAAAATCAGTTGTCATCAATAAAATTCTGCTGCCGGCTACATCTTGAGCTTCAAGATCGTACTGAAACAGCTTATCAATGGCAGAAACATATAAATATCTTGAATTTGGCGACACCGAAACCCCCATAGCTGTACCTGTGTCAAAATCATCAACTGGTATATGCAAATCTCCAAATAGATCCCCAAACTCATTATCAAAGTCATATATGTGTATTCCATTATCCCTGTTAAATCGGACGAACTTTTTCCCGTCAGGTGTAAATAAAGCCTGACCTGATTCATCCATTTTCGACCATTTTTTTCCATTACATACCACTTTTGAAAAAGCAATACCAAGCGGCGTTATCAAAGTGAGATGATAACAATTTGTCCTGGCCTCAGGAGTCAACACCCACCAATCTCTACCATTCGCATGCAAACAAGCCTCAATTGAATTGCGGGGCATGGTATCAGTCAATGCAATCTGATTCTTTAAAACAACGGCGCCTAGTCCATTATTTTTCTTCATATCGATCACATTGAAGTATAAATTCATGGCACATCCCTGACCGTCGGGATCCCCAGGAAAATATATCTTCTGGTAATCATTAATAAAAAGCAAATATTGATTGGGGCTGTCAGGCCAAGGTATAGAAATTGCCCCTCCCAAATTATTACTATTTCCATCCTGACAAATATTTTGCTGAATAAAGCCCGGGTTAATGGAATCTCCATTCTCCATTATCTCATGTGCAGCATTTACGACATAACAACCACTAGTATAAAATATTAAATTTCCGTCAGCGTCAGACATGGTAGAAAGTGCACCAAATCCAAAAAATCCATCAACAGTTTTAACAGTTTTAATATCAACCGGTTCGTTATTAAAATTTAACAATATCACATCACCACCTGGTTCAGTATCAGATACATCATACCCAATAGTCCAATTTTGACCAAATTTTGATTGTGCAGAAATAAAAATTGGTGCAAATACTAATATTAAAACTATTTGTATTCTCATAGAGTGTCAAATTGTTCTGCCCAGAAAATAATTTTCCAGGCAGAACATAGAATTAGTTAGTGTGAAATGATTACTTTGGAAGAATATCCAATTCTATCTCCATTGTTTCCATTAAACTTGATGAAATAGACCCCAGAAGGGAAAAGACCAGTCTCTAAACTTATATAATCCGCTGTGCCATAAACTTTTTGACTATATTGCAATTTGCCCGACAAATCAAAAATTTGAACTATACCTGGGCTGTTTATTGGCAAAATAATTGTCAATTCCTGGTCCAAAACAAATGCCTTTAAATACTTATTGGTCGGAAAAGTTATTGTATTTTCAGCTCGCTGCTGCATTTCTGTTTCCCCTTGAAGATTAATCGGAGGAATTTTATTCAAACTGCAATTTTGGGAAAGATCAACTTCAACATTATTGCACCCTTCCAACAGTAGCCCAGCTTGAATTACGGCACTACCTCCAGTTTTAGGGCATTGGGTCGCTATTTGATTTAGTTGAGTGATTTGTTGTTCTGTAAGCTGGCCTTCTTGATTTAAAAATAGTTCAATAAGTATTTGGTTGACTTGCTTTTGATTCAGTTCGAAAACGGTATTTGTAGAAATACTAGCATTTAAAGAAAGTGCATTCTCTAATTGCAATGTATTCCAACCGTTTTGTGATTGATTACCGGAAAGCCCTATTTCAATGAGCTTATTAACTTCATAAAATTTCCCAATTGTAGAATTTAATTCGTTGTTTAAAAATTGAGAAAAAACAGAATTACTTAATAAAAGTGAAGAATCTTGCTTTAATTTCCCAAACAAATGGTTTTTGAAATGCCATACTTTAAAGGGATACTGTTCTGGATCATTAATCGCATTTTCTGCTATAGATTCAAGGAATTCTTCATCTCCGGGTTCTTGAAATTCGTCAGCACATGGCGCAGGGCCTTGTCCACCCACGTTAAAAAAAAATTGTTGGGAAATTGAGCATGGTATTGATGGCACATTCGTTCCACAATACTGATTTACAGGGTAATACAATGTTCCAGGATTTTGCCTTACTTCAAATTTGGCATCTATCCAGCAATTACTTTCCAAACATCTTGCATATGTTGCGAATAGAATTGATTCGAAAAGGTTGTCTTTCTGGGCTTGTGTATTAAGTGTGCCTCTGATGTCAAAGCCGCCAGATTGAAACCTATTTTGAACAACATCAAGGCTTAAATTATCACCATCAAATAAAAACACTCTATTAACGAAAAAGCCTCTATTTGAACAAATTTTCCAGTTTTCAGAATTTAGTATTGTTGCGCCTGACCAAAGTTCGCCATAAAACCTATTACTGATAATTTTATTCTGAGTTCCTGATGAATGCTCAAGAACGATTCCAGAGTTAATGAGATAATAGGTTGGATCACTTGGCTCAGCAGTACCATCAAAAACATTTCCTACAATATGTAAATTATGAACAACTCCTCTAGTTCTTATCCCATATGACTGATATGAACTAAATAATGGAGGTATAGGGGTAGAGATATCAAAGCGGTTCAACAGAACCTCTGCATTACTTTGCAAATTGTAGCCTCCATTAACATTAATACCAACTGAATTTTGACCATTTATTAAGAAGTCATTATCATATATGAGCAAATCGAACCTTGTCCCAATTCCCCCTAAATTAATACAATGAAAAATCTCATCAACTCCAGGGCAATCATAAATAAAATTAGATTTATTTAATATATTAATTCCTGGAATTATTCCAGGGAATAATGGGTCAAATCCAATTGTAACACCCGCTCTAATTATATTTGCTGAAGAAGGTGAGGCAAAAAAATCTGGATCCGTTTCTACAAGTCTGAAGCTACAATGATCTAATGTAAGCCCATGAGGTCCAGATAAAGAGACACCGTAATCACCAAAATTAACGAATTCACTATCTTTCAGGTTAACAATACCGCGTTGCATGTTAATTCCTGAATATTTTATTTTGTAAAAGTAAAAATTGTTTCCTCTAATTATTGATGGACGCGCCCCTTCGGTTTTAATACCATATTTCAACCCTTCAAATATTACATGATGATCTTCAACTTCGTTTGGTTCTTGAAAAGAAACAGGGCAATTCAAAGTATAAATGCCATTCTCAGATATATCCTTTACTGTTCCAACAATTGGCGCATCGCAAGTAAAATTTGAGTTAAAAAGGGTGGATATATGTGGTGGATTTGTTGAATTTGGTGAGTCTTCTAACCAAACACCTGTCAAATTTCGGTTAAAAGTCGTGTTGTCAATATAAACCTCGGTAGATACATAGGATGCATTTACTGCTTTTCTTGCATCTTCAATAAGGGAATTATTTGTTAAGTGTAACTCCGTGTTGTTTAATAATTTAATTCCTTTCCACAACCCATTACAGCCATGTAGATCAGAACTAGATATTAACAAGGATGCGGACGGATCAACCCTGATTTCAACTTCAGGTGAAATTAGGATTGTAGCAAATAAAAAAGTGAAAGTACTACCTGAAGTAATGGTAAAATCACCCTCAATACAAATAGTACCGGATAGAATCCCACCGGGGATTTGAGAAGATTGTGTGATCGTTGTACCCAAAATTGTTGTACAGGTTGGCAATTGCCCCATGCAAAACCCCGATTCGGGTTCCCCTTCAAAAAAGACAGGTGCTTGGCAATTTTCCTGCCCTTGCAAGCTAATATTCCATTGAAATGAAAAAATCAACAGAATAAGCCATCTTGTGACTTGTGACTTGTGACTTGTGACTTGTGACTTGTGACTTGTGACTTGTGACTTGTGACTTGTGACTTGTGACTTGTGACTTGTGACTTGTGACTTGTGACTTGTGACTTGTGACTTGTGACTAAAAGTAGTTCGTTTCATTGTCGTAATATATTTAAAATGGTTAAAAATCACTATATTATTACAAAGGTATTCCGAAAGTTCAATTAAAAAAGGCATCAAATGTTAAATTTAGCACCATAGTTACATTTAAAAATAATTGATTTTAGCAATTCACTATCAAAATCGGAGTTTCACAAGCAGGAACAACCGAACCTAAGTGAAGCCGAGCCACCTAAATGGGAAAGTGGAGTATGTATAAAATTTGTTTACCATTCACTACACTTCCGAACAAACTCCCAGGCCACAATTCCCGCTGCCACCGCCACATTTAACGAATGTTTGGTGCCAAACTGCGGTATCTCCAGCGCGCCATCGCAAAGTGGTAAAACGCTTTCAGAAACGCCTTCCACTTCATTACCCATGATGAAGGCATAACGCTGATCCGGTAAGGGCTGAAATTCCTGCAACCATAACTTTTGGGTGGTTTGTTCAACGGCCAGCACCAGATAGCCTTCCTGTTTCAGCCATTGCACTGCCTGAGCTGTTTCCTCAAAATATCGCCATGATACAGATTCAGTGCTGCCCAATGCCGTTTTCAGGATTTCCCGATGCGGCGGTTGTGCAGTGATGCCGCACAAAATGACCTGTTCCAGCGCAAAAGCATCTGCCGTACGAAAGATAGAGCCTACATTCAATCCTGAACGCACCTCGTCCAATACCAATGTAAGCGGGTATTTTTCCCGGGATTTAAAGTCGGGAACCGACAATCTGCCCAAGTTTTCCATGGTACTTTTTTCCATGACGCAAAAATGAGGAACTTCGCGCTTGTATTCCCCAAAAGGCCGCGACGATCCTCGCGATGATTCAAAATAATCTGTTCCGGTTGTTGCTGATCCTGACTACAGGATTCAGCAGTATTTCTCCGCTCTTTAGTCAATCCATTGCCTTGGCCCGTTCGCAGCCGGTTGGCAGCACCATCACCGTGAGGGGACTGGTAACCAGCGGCGCTGAACTGGGTAAAATCCGATATTTACAGGATGCCAGTGCAGGCATTGCTGCGTTCCCGGGATCGGGTTCTGTACCGGGTTTTGAATCAGCCGTTCAGGCTGGCGACAGTATTGAGGTTACCGGAACCCTGGTAGATTACTTTGGTTTGCTGGAAATCACCCCCATCACGTCATTCACGGTTATTTCCAGTGGCAACCCGCTTCCATCGCCCAAACAGATCAAATTATCGGAACTGGATGAAAGCCTGGAAAGCATGTTGGTGGAGTTCAATTGTGTGTCTATGAACAGTCCGGGAGGCGTTTTTAATGCCGGAACCTATCAGATTCACGACCAGGAAGGGGAGAGCTCCGAGCTCTATTTCCGGAGCAGCCACCCGCTGCTCGGCACGCCAAGGCCGGAATTGTCGTTTCGTTTGCGGGCCATTGTTTCTGATTATCTGGGCTATCAGCTTTTGCCCCGCTACACCAGCGATCTGGACGAAGCCGGTTGTTTTTACTTTGTCCAGCAACCCCGGCAAAGCAACCTTCAAACCAATGGTTTTCAACTCAACTGGCAAACCAGCCTGCCGGCCAACTGTACCGTACATTTCGGCGCCTCTCCTGCTCCCAATCAGATGATTCAGGTGCCGGGTGCAAACCTTGCGCATCAGCAAGTACTCAGTACGCTCAATCCGGGCTCCATTTATTGGGTGCAGGTAACAGCCCAGAACAACGGATTCACCATCTATTCCCCCATTGTTCCCATGGTGACAGCCGCTACTTCAAGTGGTCAGATTAAAACATATTTCAACAACGACATTGATCCTGCCTACGCCAACGGCAATGTACCCGATGGCCAGACCGACGATGAAGTAGTAGCCGAAATCATCAACCGCATCAATCAGGCACAACAAACCCTGGATATTGCCATGTACAACAACAACCGCGCAGACCTCACCAACGCGGTTAAAGCAGCGCACACGCGCGGCGTGCGGGTGCGTTACGTGGCCGCTTTCGATGGGAGCAACAACGCACTGGATCCACCGCCCAATTTCCCGGTGGTGTATGGCAACGACCTGGCCATCATGCACCATAAATTCATGGTCATAGATGCCGATTTACCCAACCAATGCTGGGTAATGAGCGGCGCCATGAACTGGACCAACCAGAATATTCAATCTGATTTCAACAACATCTTATTCATTCAGGATCAATCGCTTGCGCGCACTTATGAACTGGAATTTGAAGAAATGTGGGGAAGTGAAGGCCCAACGCCTGATGTGCTGAAAAGTCGCTTTGGCGCAGCCAAAACCAACAACACTCCCCACCTTTTCCTGATAGGCGGTCGGGAAGTGGAGTCCTATTTTTCACCTTCTGATCAAACTACTACACAGATAGAACGGGTGTTGCGCAGCGCGCAAAGCGAGGCGCTTTTTGCTACGTTTTCCTTTACCAGAAATGAATTGGGGCAAGCCCTGGTTGACGTGCACCAAAATGGTGTGCCGGTGCGTGGCATCATGGAAAACATTTCGGATGCCGGCGCGGAATACGATTTCCTGCTGGACAATGGGGTGGCGGTTAAACACCACAATCTGCCAGGTGAATTCCACCATAAATACGCTGTAATTGATGCTTACGACCTGAATTCAGATCCTGTGGTGCTTACAGGCTCGCACAATTGGTCGACTGCGGCAGAAACCGTGAACGATGAAAACACCCTGATCATTCACGACCCGGCCATTGTAGCCTTGTTCAAAGCCGAGTTTGAGAAACGTTGGGGCAGTTTTCCGGTGGCTGTGCATCAGGGATTTGCACCATCGCCCAGGGTTTATCCAAATCCCGCCAGTCAGAAGATTTGTATTGAAGGTTTGGACAGGCAGGAGCTTTCCTGGATAGTGAGCAATACCCTCGGGCAGCAGGTCATGCAGGGCGCCTGGACTGCTACGGATGCCCCGGAACTCAACCTGGGCGCCTTGTTGCCCGGACAATACCGGATTACGGTTATTTCACCTTATGGCGTTAGCAGCATTCCAATTCAAAAAATTTGAGGTTGCCCAACAAGGGGCCGCTCACCCGGTTGGTACCGACGCTGTTTTACTCGGCGCCTGGGCCGATGTTGCCGGCGTGAGCCGTTTTTTGGATATAGGTACCGGTACCGGCGTGGTGGCATTGATGGCTGCTCAACGACTGGCGGCAAACACTGCCCACTGGGAAGGATATGGGGTGGATATTCATCCGGCGTCTATTGCGCTTGCCCGGCAAAATTTTGAGAAGAGTGCCTGGGCAGCCCACTTGAAGGGTGTGGAAAGTCCGGTGCAGCAACTGAAAGGTCCGTTGCCGGCATCGTTTGATTTGATTTTGAGTAATCCGCCTTTCTTTTCTGAAACCACCACTTCTCCAGACAAAACCAGGAGTTTGGGCAGGCACACTGCGAGTCTAACGCCGCAGGAATTGCTGACAGCAGCCCTAACCTGGCTACATCCACAGGGGAGGTTTTGTGTGGTTTTACCGGCTCAGGAAGGATATCGTTTGTGCGAATTGGCGGTACCGATGGGGTTGTACTGGACCAAAATAGTGGAAGTACATAGCAAGCCGGAAAAGCCCCTGGAACGTTTGCTGATCCAGTTGGAAAGCACGCCCTACCCTATCAGCAGGGAACGTGTTTGCCTACAGGAAGGTGCGCAACGCTCCGAGTGGTTCAGGAACCTGACTGCGGATTTCTATCTGGCCGGATAATATCTCCAACCCGGATTACGGCAGGCTCACTGCCCAGCCAAATGACGTTTTGCCCGAAGAGTACCTTGTTGCCGTTTTTGCGGTAAGCAGACAGGGTTTTTAAGGGCTCCTGCGCTTTATCGGCAGATTCTTGATTAATCGTTATCATGACACATCGTCCGCAAGGTTTTACCCCTCTAAACGGAATATCGGCTACGGTAAAATCAGACCAGTTGTCTTCCTCATAAGGCTCACCACCGCTGAATACCAGATTAGGCCTGAAACGGTTCATGGGAACAGGTGTTTCCAGTTTGCTGTTCAAATCGGCCAATGTAGCCTCTCCAATGATCAGGTAAGGAAATCCGTCGGCAAAGCTCACTACCTGACCGTAGGGCGCATAACGCCCGTCGGCGCGGCGGTTGGTGGTATCTGGCATGTACACCAGTCGAACCGACTGTTTCAACACCCTGGAAAACCATTGGTGAATGGCCTCGTCCAGCAATCTGGCGGCGCAGCGATCGCTCCAAACCTCCACCATGATTTTCGGATAATCTGTTGCCTGAATGGTCAGTGGGATACGGACAACATCAGAAGGGTCATCCTTGTGGTAAACCTCCAAAAATGGCGGCGCAATGGCGGTGCGAAGCAATGCCATTTCCGGTATTTCCCGCTGCGACACGAAGCGGCCGGTATCATCCACCAGCATCCAGCGTCGGTCATATTGCAATCCCCGCCGCTCCACCACTGCCTCCTGCAGCGAGATGCCGCCAAGCGATTTTATTGGGAAAAGGTTGATTTGTGTGAGTTGCATGAGGAGGGAAGGGGTTTGAAGGGTTTGATGTATCCCGGAATGGTATTCCGGGAAAGGTTTGAAGGGAAAGACCTGGCCATGCTACCAACTAAACTTCAGAAGCATACCATTTAGATCTGTGAAATCTGCGCGAAACCAGCTAAAAGCTTCATTATCAGATCTTTCGCTGCGCTCAAGATGACAATCCACGTTGGGCAATTCATCTCCAAAATGCCTCCCCACAAATGACCCCAAAATGACTTATAAATGACCCAAAGCCCCCCTTACCCCTTCACGCCAACCACCCGAAATTTCACGCCATCGTAGCGGTTTTCTGATTTTTCAGCGTCGCGGAAAACCTGGAGCAGGGCTTCTTTCTTTTCCTTTTTTTCTTTGGATAACAGCTCCCGGGCATTCCGGATGAGCAGTACAATGTCTGTATTACCCAACACTTCCAAGGAACAAAGGCAATCGTTGAGGGCATCGAGGTTGTTCCCGAAATAATCCGGAAAGAGTAGCACCTTGGCAATACGCGGGTAAAAACTCCGGAATGTTCTGGCTTTGGCGCCATCTATTTCAACCACCAGCACATGGGGTGGAAACGAGGGTATGGAATCAGACAGGTCCATAGTATAAGGTCAGTCGATTTTTAGGAATGATTTGTAGTGGTCTTTAGTGTAGTATGCGCTATGATCCGAGCCGGTAACCAATCTTTCCGGCCCTCGGTTTTGCCCCTGTTTTTTGGGATGCACGTCCCACTCGGAATACCTGATTTTTTTACCCCCGCTATCCTTCGCCGGCAATCTTTTTTCCCGGTTTTGAAACTCTTTGCCACCCACAAAGCCGTCCGGCGCATCTCCGTTTTTGCGTACATGCTGCAATACCTCCAGCACGTAGTCCGGAGCTTTGGTATTGGTGGTCTGACCACTGCCCTGTTCGGTTTTAGGGGGAGTAGAAGGGGGCGGTTGCACCAGTTTCTGTTGCTGCCGATGCCAGAAAAACCACACCAATAACCCCAGAACAGCCAGGATAATCAGTCGTGCTATTAATCGCTTTTGTGGAGAGGGTTGTTTCATGACGAGGTTACAAAAGTATTGAAAAGCTGGTAAACAGCCATTCCGGCTGTAGGCTAAAAAACAGAGGGTGTCTCATGGGTCATTTCAGGTTAAAGAAAGGCATTTATCAACGCGATAAATGGTACTTTCAAAACTCCCAATGACTAATGAGACACCCCAACTCAAAAACTCAAACACTCAAACACTCATTAAAGTACTTTCAACAGTTCCTCTTCCAGGTTATTGCGTGGGTTAACGGCCACAATTTTGCCGTCTTTACCAATCAGGAATGTTTTTGGAATGGAACGCACGCCATAAAGGGCTGCCGGAGCAGAATCCCAGAATTGCAGATCGCTTACGTGGTTTGGCCAAACCAATCCGTCTTGCTTGATCGCGTCAATCCATTTTTGTTTGCCGTCTTGTTTATCCAGCGATACGCTGAACACATCAAAACCTTTGTCTTTGTACTTGTTGTACACTTCTACCACGTGTGGATTGGCTTTGCGACAAGGGCCGCACCAGGATGCCCAGAAATCGAGCAATACCACTTTACCTTTAAGGGAAGACAAAGTCCGAACCTTTCCGGTTGGATCCGGCAGGCTGATATCAGGCGCTGGTTGACCAACCTGAATAGACTCCTCGGCAGCCATCTGATTTTGCTGTGCTTCCAGACGGGTTACCATGGTAGCAAAGTCTGTGGCATATTTTGAACCAGGCATGGAGCTGGTGAGGGATGCGCTTTGTGCTTTAAAATCTGCCATGTACGGGCCCGCACTCTGACCCAAAAGCTGGGTGGTCAAAAACGCTTTGGTGAGTGGCGTGCAGCCGCGATCAATATAGGCTTTGGCATCGCTGGGGCTTTTTAGCTGCGATTTGATCAAATCGCGGATGATGCCCGCATAGCAATTCATGGTTTCAGAACCGGTAATTTCCATTTCCATCCGGTCAATGCTGCTCAGGTCGCCTTTGATGTCAACCACGGATTCTTTACCATCCAGGATAAAATACACCTGTTTTGCGCCAATTTTCAAACGGTACAACCCTTCTTCCCAGGGTTTTTCCGATTTAATTTCAAAAGCGCCGTTGGCATCGCAGGTGGCTCTGCCCAATCCAACCGTAGAACGATCGAAATGCGCCATATCCAGGTTTACCTGAAGGTTGGATGCACCGGAAACCGTGCCTTTGATCGCATGGCCGTTGGCCTGACCGTCGCAGGCAAAAAACATGGCCACCAGCGGGAGCATTAACAGAAACAAGGATTTAAACTTATTCATTTTCAAGAATTTATGAAATAATTCAGCAGGTTACATGCTGGTATTGCAAAGGGTTATTGCTCGGCCGTCATAATATCTGTCAACACCGTTTCGTAGGTGCGTTTCCATTCAGAAACCTCACCCCAGTGCTCACCGTCAATCACCACCGCATTTCCTTTTACCACACCCAATTTTTCACATGCTACGTTTTGCGCTTGCAAAAGTCGCTCAAATTCCTCAATCTGGGTTGTCCGCACGCTGACAACTACCCGGCTTTGCGCCTCGCCAAAAAGCCAGGCATCCTTCCGGATTCCATCGCGCGACTGAACCTCAAAGCCCAAACCACGTGGCATAGCACTTTCGATGAGGTTGGCCAAAACGCCGCCATCGCTCACGTCATGTGCAGATTGTACCAAATTCCGACTAATCAACGCTTTAACGGCCTGTTGGATGGCAAACTCCTCCTCCAGATCGAAATACGGGCAAGGGCTGAACTCTACGCCCAACACACCGCGTAGGTATTCACTGCTGCCTAGGTCGTTCCTGCTGGTACCAATCAGGTAAATGGCATCCCCTTCTGCTTTAAAGTCAAGGGTCATCATGCGGTTGTAATCATCCAGCAAACCCAACATACCAATGGTTGGCGTTGGATACACCGGAATAGTCTGGCCTGCTTTGGTATATTGGTTGTAGAAACTCACATTACCGCCCGTTACCGGGGTTTCAAACTTGCGACAGGCATCGCCCATACCGCGGATGGCTTCTGCAAACTGGTAGTATACCTCCGGGTTGTACGGGTTGCCAAAGTTCAGGCAGTTGGTGATGGCCACCGGTTCGCCGCCGGCGCAAACGATATTACGCGCAGCTTCTGAAACCGCAATCATGCCACCCTTGTGCGGATCGGCAAAAACGTAAGAAGAATTGCAATCGGTGGTCAGTGCCAGGGCTTTTTCGGTACCTTTTACGTACACCACAGCGGCATCGGAAGGCCTGTTGGTGGTCATGGTACCTGTTCGAACCATGGAATCGTACTGGCGGGTGATCCAGTTTTTGGAAGCCAGGTTTGGAGAGTTCCACAATTTACGGGCGGCGGCTTTCAAATCTGTTGCCACCGGGATTTGATCCAAGTTGAATTTGGCAATTTCATTGAGGTAATCCGGACGCTTTTGCTCGCGCACATACACGGGCGCGCCTCCGCCCAGAACGAGCGGGTCGGCGGGCACTTCTGCAGCCAGTTTACCTTCATAATGATATTGCAGGATGTCGCCTTCAATGGTTTCACCAATTTCGGCGCAAGGGAGGTCCCACTTTTCGTAAATGGACAAAATTTCGCCTTCACGACCAGGTGTTACCACGATCAGCATGCGCTCCTGACTTTCGGAGAGCAAAATTTCCCAATCTTTCATATTGGCCTGGCGGGTAGGCACCTTGCTTAGGTCAATACGCATGCCGCAACCGGCTTTAGCGCTCATTTCAGAAGTAGAACAGGTAATACCGGCAGCACCCATATCCTGCATGCCCACTACGGCGCCGGTTTTGATGGCTTCCAGCGTTGCTTCCAGCAGTAATTTTTCCTGGAAGGGGTCGCCCACCTGAACGGCAGGCAAATCTTCGTGGGAATCTTCGCTCAAATCTGCGGAGGCGAAAGTTGCGCCGTGAATACCGTCTTTGCCTGTGGCAGACCCCACAATAAACACCTTGTTGCCCGGGCCTCCAGCGGTTGCACTCACTGTTTCGCCTGCTTTTACAATGCCTGCCGACATAGCGTTAACCAAGATATCGTGGTTGTAACAAGGCATGAAATACACCTCGCCACCAACAGTTGGCACGCCGAAGCAGTTGCCGTAATCGCCGATGCCTTTTACCACACCACGCACCAGGTTTTTCATCCGTGGATTGTCGGGTGTACCGAAACGCAAGGAGTTCAGCGATGCTATAGGACGTGCGCCCATGGTAAAGATATCGCGGTGAATACCACCGACCCCTGTAGCGGCCCCCTGATATGGTTCAATGGCTGAAGGGTGGTTGTGGCTCTCAATTTTGAATACGCATCCGAGACCGCCGCCGATATCCACCAGACCTGCGTTTTCTTCACCAGCCGCTACCAGCAGGCGTTTGCCGCTGCGCGGAAGCGTTTTGAGTTGCAGAATGGAATTTTTGTACGAGCAGTGTTCACTCCACATCACCGAAAAAATGCTGAGTTCGGTGAAGTTGGGCATACGGCCCAGAATTTGTTGAATTTTGTCAAATTCTTCGGCAGTAAGGCCGAGGCTTTTGGCTGTTTCGACGGATACGTCCATGAAATAATTGAGCGAGTGGCCGGATGCTTCAGAAACCCCGGACCGAGTTAGTGTAAGAAGCCGCAAAATTAGTACGAATCAGCCGAAGGCAGCCAAGAACGGGGTCAAAACTTGTAATTTTCTTTTCAAAAAACCAACGCCTAAAAAAATGGCCTCGTGCGAAGGGTTGCACGAGGCTCGGGGATAAGAGCATGATGAGGATACATGCTCTAAGCGTACAAAAGGTTTTATGTGCTGAAGGCGGTTTGAAACGTCAGTTACCATGATGTGCTTTGCCAAAGAAATGTGAACTTTGCGCCAATTATTTTTTCGTCAACCCTCATGATTATTGTTCAGGATAAACTAGTCAGCGATGATGTTGTAGAGCAACAATTCATCTGCAACCTTTCAGCCTGCAAAGGTGCGTGCTGCTGGGAAGGCGATTTTGGCGCACCCTTGGAAAAAGCGGAACTGGCCATTATGGAGTCCATCCTGGAAAAAGTAAAACCTTACCTGAGTCCGGCAGGCATTGCCGCCATTGAAGCTCAGGGAACATACCAATGGTTTGAAGGCATGAACGAACATGGCACTACCCTGATAGATGGCGGCCCCTGCGCGTACATGACATACGACCCGCTGGGCATTGCTCAATGCGGCATTGAAATGGCCTGGAAAGCCGGCGATATTGATTTCCAGAAGCCTATTTCCTGTCACCTCTACCCTATTCGCGTTTCCAAATACGAACATTTTGACTCCGAGGCTTTGAATTACGACCGCTGGGACATCTGTTCAGCGGCCTGCAGCCTGGGAGAAAAAGAAAAAGTGCCGGTGTACCGTTTTGTGAAAGATGCCCTGATCAGAAAATACGGTCAGGCATTTTATGATGAACTGGATGGCGCAGCGGAGTTCCTGAAAGAGCAAGGCCAGGAATGAACCTTTTATTCATTCGGGACGTTTATTTTTGCCTCACCAAATATTTCCTGCCTTGCCCGATACCCAATCCGTTTCCCAGCTTAAACTTGTGGAGTGCCCGCGTGATGCCATGCAGGGACTGCATAATTTTATTCCCACAGATATTAAGGTTACCTATATCAACCAACTGCTTCGGGTAGGGTTTGATACGCTTGATTTCGGGTCGTTTGTGAGTCCCAAAGCCATTCCCCAAATGCGTGATACCGCTGAAGTATTGTCTAAACTGGATTTGGCTGGTGTACGAACCAAATTACTGGCCATTGTGGCCAATGAACGCGGCGCGGAAGAAGCCTGTCAACATCCTGAGATACAATACCTGGGATACCCCTTTAGTATCAGTGAAACATTCCAGCAACGCAATACCAACGCCAGCATTGCTGAAAGCGTAGAGCGCACCAAATACATACAGGAGCTGTGCGAAAAACACGGAAAATCGCTGGTTTTATACATTTCTATGGGATTTGGCAATCCTTATGGCGATCCGTGGAACGTGGAAATCGTACAACAATGGGTAAACACCCTGGTCCCTCTGGGCATTCGGATTTTTTCTTTGTCGGACACCATTGGTTGTTCCAACCCGCAAAACATCTCTTACTTATTCAGCAACCTGATTCCCGCCTACCCGGATGTGGAATTCGGCGCCCATTTGCATACCCAACCACACAACTGGCGGGAAAAAATTGAATCGGCCTGGCTCAGCGGGTGCCGGCGTTTTGATGGCGCTTTGCGCGGGTTTGGCGGCTGCCCCATGGCCAAAGACGAACTGACCGGCAACATGGCCATGGAAAACCTTGTGTTTTTCCTGGATGAACATGGCGTGGAGCCCGGCCTCGATCGCTCTGCCTTCGGTAAAAGTTTGCGAATGGCTGACGAAGTATTTCAATAGTTAAGCCCGCAACACTATGCCTGCACCTCGTAAAAAAATTGTCATGCTGAGCCCTGCGCACCCATTGCGCGGAGGCATTGCCGCTTCTTCGGAGCGATTGGCACAGGCGCTTCAGGACGATGGGCACGAGGTAATTATTTACTCTTTTTCCTTGCAGTATCCTGCTTTTTTGTTTCCAGGTAAAACGCAATATACAGATGATCCTGCGCCGGAAAATCTGATCATTAAAACCCGATTAAATGCCATAAACCCTTTCAACTGGATCAAAACGGGTTGGCAAATTGCCAGGGAACAACCAGATCAAATCATTGTCCGGTTCTGGTTGCCTTTTATGGGTCCGAGCCAGGGTACAGTACTACGCATAGCCCGCTGGTTTTCAGCCAAAAAATGCAGAATAACGGCTTTGGTGGACAATATCATTCCACATGAAAAACGCCCCGGCGACCGCCCCTTTGCCCGGTGGTTTGTTGGCGCCTGCGATGATTTTGTGGTGATGTCAAAATCCGTTGGTGAAGAAATCCGGCAATTCACCCAAAAGCCGGTGCGTTTTTCTCCGCATCCGGTGTACGATACCTATGGTGCTCCGGTGAGCGCCCCGGAAGCGCGCAAGGAGCTGCAATTGCCGGAAAACGCATCAATGATGCTGTTTTTTGGTTTTATCCGGAAATATAAAGGACTGGATTTGTTGCTGGAGGCAATGCAACATACACCTGACCATATTCATGCCATCGTAGCGGGAGAATGTTATGAAGACTGGGCTTTTTATCAGGAAATCATTGACCGTCATGGTCTGAAAGACAGGGTGCACGTGTTCCAGGATTTTATCCCTGCCGATTTGGTTAAATGGTATTTTTCTGCCGCAGATCTGGTGGTTCAACCCTACAGAACGGCTACCCAAAGCGGAATTTCTCAGATTGCCTATCATTTTGAAACGCCTATGGTGGTAACGAATGTTGGCGGACTGCCGGAAATTGTCACTGATGGGGTTTCGGGATATGTGGTGGCGCCTGAGCCGGAGGCTATTGCCCGGGCTGTAACAGATTATTTTGCCCAAAACCGGAAAGAAGCCTTCACGGAAGGCGTAAAACAGGAAAAGCGCCGGTTCAGTTGGGAGGCACTGGTGGAGAAATTACTGCCCCGGGACAACCCTTAGCCTGTATTACTGCATCAGGAAGTGGCAAACAAAGTAACCAACTAATACACACAAATATGAAACCACTTCTGTTGCTCCTGGCCCTCCTCCCGGCCATCTTTGCTTTCAGTCAAACCAGTTCCGATCAATCATCCTCTGATAAATCTAAGTTCAACCTCGGGTTGATAGGCGGCGGCACACTTACGAATATGCCGTTCAAAGAGAATTATTTCGTGGATGATGAAGCCACCAATACCAACACCGAATTCGGATATTTTGTAGGCCTGTCGGGCCGGCAATCCTTTAATAACCGGTTTGCGGCCTTACTGGAAGCCCAATACACAGTAAAAGGCTTCCGTTTTGCCACTTCTCCCCTGGAAAACCGCTGGCATTTTCATTACCTGGATATTATTCCACAGTTGGAGTATCGGGCGTACCAACGCTTGTTTGCCTCCTTGGGTTGTTATTGGGGACGCCGGATTGAAGAACGATTTAAGGAAGGTGATGGCGACTGGAACACCCTCGATAACAGTGCTTTTGAATATGCGCAGGACAATGATTTTGGGGCTGTTGCCGGTATTTCATTCCGTTTAAAACGTTTTTCTGCCCTGTTACGCTATCAACATGGCATAAACCTGGCAACAAGCGGCGTCCAATACACCAATTCTGGAGGGAACGTGGTCAATACCAGCCAACGCAACCGCACCCTCACTCTGGGAATAGGCTTCAATATCCTGTAACACCAACAAACACAAAGGGCGCCTGAGCATAACTCAGAGCGCCCTCCAAACGTTTCCGTGATCCCGACAGGGGTCGAACCTGTAGCCTACAGATTAGAAATCTGTTGCACTATCCATTGTGCTACGGGACCATTTCTGACGCAAAAGTAAAAACTCGTTCGTAAAGTTCCACTTACCTTTCGGGCAAAACAATTTTTATGTCCACATCGGTTTCCAATGTGCAAATAGAAGAAGGCTGGAAACAGGCGCTGGCGCCGGAATTTCAGCAGTCCTATTTTGCAGAAATCAAAGCTTTTTTATTGTCTGAAAAACAGGCCGGTAAAACAATTTATCCTCCCGGGCCATTGATTTTCAATGCTTTTAACAAAACGCCCTTCGAAAAAGTCAAGGTAGTTATACTCGGACAAGACCCTTACCACAACCCGGGAGAAGCCATGGGTTTATGTTTTTCTGTACCACGTGGTATCAAGACGCCTCCTTCGTTAATTAATATTTACAAAGAGATAAAAAACAGCCTGGGCATTGATCCGCCGGCCCATGGCGACCTGAGTTCCTGGACTGAGCAAGGTGTCCTTTTGCTCAACGCTATGTTAACCGTAGAAGCCTCCAAGCCGGCAAGCCATCAGAAAATCGGCTGGCAAACCTTCACCGATGCTGTCATCCGAACTGTTTCTGAGCAAAAAAGCGGGGTAGTATTCATGCTTTGGGGCAATTTTGCCCGATCCAAAAAGGTATTGATCGACGAAAGCCGGCACTATGTACTGGAAGCGGCACACCCTTCGCCCCTGGCCGGCAATGCCTTCCAGGGCTGCGGTCATTTTACCCGTGCCAACGAAATGCTGGTGAAAGATGGCAAAACGCCCATAAACTGGGCTTTGCCAGCCTGATTACCATTTGGGGATCAGCCAAAAGCGTTTCAAATCCACCCAACGCCACTTAGTCTTGCCAAATCGTTTGCTGAGGGGAGGCCAAATATCTGAAGGCGGCGCTTCGCCAAAGGTTTCCTGATAGCGTTGCAGGGTATCGCTGTAGTATTGCGCAAACTTTCCCTGCTCCTTGCTGCCGCCTTCTGTTGGCGAATGATGAACCGGTTGCTGCAATACCGCACCGCAGAAGTCATCCCAGTATAACTTGCTGTAGATCAAATGCAAATGCCATACCTGATCTACTGCTTCAGAAGGTGTAACAGGCACAGTACCGGAGCAAATCAGGTACATAAAACGTTTGTATTCCTCTATAGCCCGCAGGGCAAAACGCCGGTTCCAGCCGTTCTCCCTGGCCAACCGTTGCGAAAAGCACAGTTCCACCCCGGGTTTGTCCGGGTGGTATACATGAATTCGTTGCCACAGAGGATCTGAATGGTACATCTGCTAAAAGTTTAACTATTGGATTAGTCTCCGCCGCCACATCCACCGCAGCCGCTGCAACCGCCATCTCCGTCGCCGCCATCGCCGCTGTCGCCACCGCCGGCATCTGATCCAATACCTGAATCGCCGGTATCAGCATCAATACCATCCAGAAAATCAGCATCGTTTTGCCAGTCGCTACCATTATCTATACTGCCCTCGGCATCCTGGTCATGACGGGGATCGTCTGAAGCAGAACCACCACTATCAGACGCGCCATCAGTACCTTGATCGAGGCGCTGTTTTTCCTGCTCCAACAAATCTGAATCCAAATAACCCGTATGCTGAAAGAGCTGTCCGAAATAGCCTTCAATGCCCGGAATCAACAACACCAACCCACTTAATTGGGCTGCCATAGCTGCTGCCGAAGGAGAGCCTTCCCGCAACAAAGCTGGTAATTCCTTGCCTTTTTCGATGACGGTTTTCGCTTTGTAAAGGGCTTCGTCGCCAGCGGCCGTGCGTTTTGGTTGCTGGTTGGCATCCATTTCAATAAGTCCATTTTTCATTAAACCTGCCAGCAAAAACTCCTGGTGAAAGCTGGCATTATTGGGATAGTACAGGGCCAGGTATTTGCGCCATTCCTGACTGGTGCAGTGGTCCATGTCTTTTGGGCGGGCATTAGCTACGGTTTTAAGTATCTGAATCAAGGCTGGGGTGTCTAGGCCGGTTTGGGTTAATTTTTGTTCGCCTTCAGGGCTTATAAACAGCAAAGTCTGATCCTTTTTTGCTTCCCAGGCGTAAACAGCCAGGAAGAAAGCCATGATGGCCCCAATAACCCAATTGATAAAAAGCAGAATAATGGTAAAGATCACAAACCAGCTAAAGGCGGTGTGAAGCGGACGTTTACCTCGTTTGGTGTTCACCCAGCCGATTAGAATCAGTTCTTTTAGAAAAAGTGAAAGCGTCTGCCTAACCTGCTCTGCTTGAGGCTCTTCCAGGGTTTTTATTTCTGCTGCCGACAGCTTATTGGTGGTATTCATGGTTAAAAAACTGAGCTGGGTTTGTACAAAAATAGGGATAGCACAACAATAGTATGTAAAGCATGGACAAATGGCTTTGTTTTTGCGATATAGGTATTGCTCTAATTGCTTAGCAACTCAATAGAACCTTTTTCCTGGACGTTATCTTTCCGTCGGAAAAAAAAATTGTTTTTTTTGCCATCCGGGCAACCGAATTTAACTGAATCACACCAAACATTTTGTTCAAACCAACATGCATCAATTCAGCGATCAGGAATTAGTCAGCGGAATCCTTAATGGGAGTTCGGCACATCAATCGGCACTATATCATCAGTATAGTGTTCCGATGTTCCGAATACTATTACGGTATGCCAAAGACAGAGCAGAGGCGGAGGATATGCTGCAGGATGGATTTGTGCGTGTTTTTCGCGACATGGCACAATTTCGCGGAGAAGGCGCATTGGGCGGCTGGATTCGCCGGATCATGGTGAATACAGCGCTGAGTCATCTGCGCAAGCAACGCGATTTTGTGAAAGACGTGCCGGATTTCAACGTTTTTGAGAGCAAATTCCACACTGAAGAAGATTTTGCTTCTAATCTGGATGCAGAAACACTTATGTCGTATCTGCAAAAGTTACCGCCTGGATACAGAACAGTATTCAACTTTTACGCCATAGAAGGATTCAGCCACGAGGAAATCGCGGAACAACTGGGTATCAGTATTGGCACCAGTAAAAGTCAACTTTATAAAGCCCGGGAGTTTCTGAAGAAAATCCTGGACAAATCTTTCAAAATCAATTATACCACCCATGACTGAGCAACAGCAACCAAATCCGATTGACGACTTGTTCCGCAAAACTTTCGAGCAAATGCCGGAAAGTCCGGCTGCCTCCGGATGGGATAAGCCTTCTGACAAGGTTTGGCAAAACATACAACATAATATGCAAGCTGCACCAAAACAAGGTTGGAGTTTAAGTTCCATCGTCTTGTTGACCTCTATGGCGGTCTTGATCGTAGCAGGGATGTACTGGTTCTCCACAAGGCCAACGCCAACTGAACCACAAAATGTTCAGCCAACTGCTACGGAACAGCCTGTTACTGCACCAGTAAATGCTGTCAATACCACTGGTGAGGCAGCGGATACTGCACCAAAAGTATCTACTGAACAAAAAACCAAAACCAACACGGCCAAGCCGGCCGCCAAGCCAGAAAATAACACCGCTCCCGCAAGCAAGTCATCCGATAACGCTGCACAACCGCTTCCGGGAAGTAAATCAACCCTGCCTCCAAACACTACAGAGGCCAATAAACACAAGCAGCAGTAAGGCCCAAAAAAAACATTTTTAGCAGTAAGGATGAAGCCCGGCGGATACAGATCCGCCGGGCTCGTTTTTTAATATCCAATATTCAATATCCAATGTCCAATGTCCAATGTCCAAGTGGTGCGGGTGCTTGACCTCAGCACAACTGCTGAGCATTACTCGCCTGAATGGCGAGGCTTCATAGTTTCCTTTCGCCATTCAGGCGAAAACAACCAAACAGTTGTGCTGACACCAAGCACCCGCACCACTTGGATATTGGACATTGGACATTGGATATTGGATATTGGATATTGGATATTATTCCATGTTTTTTATCCAGTTTTTAATCAGCGCAATGCCTTCGGCGTGTGGTAGTTGCCTGCCCAATTCCGGCATACGAATTCCCGGATCATCACTTTCCATACGAAACAGCAGAATACTTTCTTGAGGTTTTCCCGGCACAATACCGTATTTACGACTACCGCTACCCCGCCCTGCCGCTACCGGAGGTTTGCCAATACCTATGCGCTCGGGTTCTGTCTGGTTGTATTCCAAAAACATACCGCTGGTGCTGGCCGGACCATGCGGGTTGTGGCAATGGGCACAATTTCCATCCAGATACCCCCGGGCTGCAGCATTGAGGTCGGTTTCGGCCAGGCGATAATCGGCCAGCCTGGGAGCTTGTTCCGGGGCAAAGCCATCGGGCAATTGCAAGCGCCCCTCCCGCTGCCAGCGAAGCAACTGATTTTCACCCTGTTCTATCCGGTTTAACTGACGGGCAGTAACCCCGATGGGTACAAATGCGCCATCGTATGAATGGCATCCTTTGCATTGATTCAGGTTGGGTGCGATGTAGGTAATCTCCTGCTTTTTACCTCCGGCATTTACCCATTGATGCAGGAAACTTGCGCCGGCTACCTCAAGTACCGCTTCTGTCTGACTGTCGTTCCACAAGTATTCAAGCGCTTTCCATTCGCCATTTTCTTTTAGCAACAGCCTGGTTTCCAATATTTTCCGACCCATCTCCGGCTGCCTGGCATCCTTCCAGTAGTAGAAATTTTTGATAATAACCGCCCCATCCGGAAAATCGAACGAACCATCCGGATGATAGCCGAGCCGGGCGCCTTCCGGCAAATAAATGAACCGGGCTTTTTCCGCATAATCGCTGAAAAGCGGCGCATTTACTTCATAGGGAAATACCCCTGAAGCGGGTTTTAAATCGGCCAGAGGGCCCAGGAAAAATCCATAGGCTGAAAGCTGCATTTTGGGCGCTGGTTCAGACTCGGTTAAAAAGCCCTGAAACAGCAGAAAAACGCCTATTAACAGTACTAAGCCGGTTTTATAACTTGCAATCATATGGTTTACGGTCTTTACTGATTTTGCCTTTGAACAATCCCAGCTTATCGGCGCGGATATTAGCGAAAGTACCGTTTTCATTGTTTTGAATACAGATTTCATATCCCTGCTTCAACTCGCCATCTGTATCCACCCAATCCGGGTTTTGAATGCCATCGTACAGGATATGCGGCACACGTTTGCCAAATTTCCACCAAAAGATGAATCCCAGTTTGCTCTTCCAGGTGGGCATTCTTTTGCCCATGGAATACAGGTTATCGTGGATGTAAATCTGTGACGGGTAAGGGTTATAGTCCTTGTCTTTGATAGGCGTTTCTGCAATGTAATAACTCACAATGGCCGTTGATGCGGTTTTATTTTCCCAGATTTTGTTGTTGTACACCTCCACGTCATTGGTAGCCAGGATCATTACGCCTGTTCCGGGCGGCACCTTACCCACAATGTTTCCGGGCGGGGCAAAATTGCGGAAGTTGTTGCGGGTAATGAGGTTATCGTAAACCTTAACGTGACCACCACGCTTTATGGGCAGATCCGGGAGGTCGAACACCAGAATGCCTCCGGTATTATCAAAAGCCTTGTTTTTCCAAACCCAGGCATTGGTGGTGTTTTCAATTTCGATGCCGGCCACGTTCCATTTGGCCACACAATCGGTCACCCAGACGGAATCTGATTGCCCTACATAAATGCCGGCATCTGAGGCGCCAATGGCGGTGCAGCGTTCAATGCGCACCTGGCTGCATTGCACCGGGTAAAGGGCATAAGAGCCGTTGGTGGGCTTGGGCTTGCCTGTCCATTGGGCGGTTATGTCGCGCAGCACCAATCCCTTTACCTGCTGGGTTTTGATCAAATCGCCTTTGGCGTCTTCAACAGTAAGTTGTTCAATGACAATGTTTTGCGCATTGGTGACCTTGATACCTTCTGCGCCTTGCTTTTGGTTAATAAAAGACAGGACGGTTTTGCCCTGGCCGGCGCCACGCAGGGTAATGTTCTTTTTCCCATCTAACCACAGGGTATTGGACAGGTAGAACTTTCCCTCCGGAAACTGTACCGAAGAACCATTTTCAGCCATGATAAGCTGGGTTTGGAAGAGTTTTTCCAGTTCAGGTTGGGCTGGGAGCACTTGACTTAAAAGGAGGATGCACAGGCACCATAACATTCGTTGCATGACGATAATACTTTTGGCCAAATATAGGAGATTGTAAACAAAAAACTCCGGTCGGGAATTCCCGCCGGAGTCTCTGAATCTTATGTCGAAATGTTACAACAGCTTATGCCAGTTGTACATTGACTGCATTCAAACCTTTTTTGCCCATTTTGGTCTCGAAGGTAACGGTATCGCCTTCGCGAATTTTGTCGACAAGGCCGGTAACGTGAACGAATACCTCCTCGCCGGTGGCAGAGTTAACAACGAATCCAAAGCCTTTGGTTTCGTTAAAGAACTTGACAGTTCCTGTTTGCATACTGAAAAAATTGAAAAAATGAAAAGTAATCATCCCGAAGGACAGGGCAAAGGTAAGGGAATTTATTGACAATCAAGGGGGGTTAATTGAAGCCCAAATTGCCATGGGGTGAGCTACCTTTGTGCAAACACCTTTTTATGTTTACAAGAGCCTTATTGTGTATCAGTTTTCCCATTTTGATTCAATGTACTTCTCCCATGGACGATCAACTTGCTATTCAACAACTTCTGGAAAAAGAGTCTGCCAGCTGGCGCAGCGCCGATTTCAAAACGCATTCGGATTGCTGGCACATTCAGCCATACAGCCGCATTTTGGTTTCAAACTCCACGGGCGAAACCTACGATGTACCACCGGCGCTCATGAAAGATCCCAACGCCAAAATGGGCGATGGCGGAAGCTCCGAGAACAGCAATTACCAAATGTGTATTAAAGGAGATTTTGCCTGGGTCAACCACGATGAGGTGTCTGTTGCCAGGGATGGCCGGAAGACCTATTCACATGAAATCAGAATATTGGAAAAAATTGACGGCTCCTGGAAGCTGGTTGGTCAATCTGTTCATATGTATAAAGTGTCGGAATAACCGACCGAATAGGTGGGCATCTTAAGCGTAATTTTCACCGCAGAGTCGCGGAGGTACAGAGGTTAACAAGTTGATTATCAACACCTATACACCTCCGCTGCTCCGCGGTAAAAACTACCTGGTGGCGAACCAATTTAGTATCCCTCGTTTTGCTGGAGGTTTTTATTCACCTCAATCTCCCGGGCCGGAATAGGAAACACCAATTCAGGTGCATCAAAACTAAGACCATCAACCGTACCGCTCAGGCGCTTGATGTCGTGGATTTTGTGACCTTCAAAGGCAAGTTCACGTCTGCGCTCCTGTATTACATCCTCTACAAAAGCCTGATTGAGAGGCGCCAAACCTGCACGCTCACGAACCGGATTTAATTGAAACGCGCCGTTACCATCCAGGCGGGCATCACATTCCGCTGCAATCAGGTGCATTTCAGCCAGACGGATAATGGGAATGTTTTTGTACTGATTCTTCCATTTTCCCGTGCGCATAGCTCCGTTTCCATCATAAAACAAGGCCAAACGGGTGTCGGCTGGATCATACAGCGCCAGGTGACTGCTCTGAATTTCAATATCACCGTCGCGACCGCCAAATTCCGGAATGGAGAAAAAGGTTACCAGCTCGTTTACACCGTCCTGGGGAGAAACCTGAATGGAAAACAAAGCTTCATCGGTATCATCATCCTGATTCCATAGGTCTTCATAATTTGGCAACAGACTGTATTGGGTGCTACCAATAACGGCAACAGCCATTTCCCGGGCTTCTTCGAGTTTGCCCATGCTGAGGTACATCCGGGCAGCCATACCCATTGCCGCATATTTGCCGGCCAAAACACCGTTATCCTCAGGCAACGTTGCTGCTGCACGCAGGAAATCGGAAAGCGCCTGCTCATAACCTTCATTAACGGTGTTACGGCTCACGTAAGAGGCTTCCGTGACACCACGTGTAGCAGTGGTGATCACCGGCACCCCTAATTGGCCATTTACCCCGCCGGCTACATACGGTTTACCAAAGAGCCGTGTAAGTTCAAAATAGCATACGCCACGAATGAATTTAGCCTCTCCTTCCACCCGGTCGCGGTCTTCCACATTAACCACATCCAGCGCGCTGAGTACGTTGTTGCAGGAGTTGATGGTTTGATAAGCAATAGACCAGGTATTCTCCACATCCGTGTTGCCCGCATCCATTTCGTGATTAAAAATATCGCGTGGATCGCTATAGGTTCCTACCCAGCGCACCTCGCCATCTGAACCCAACAATTCGGCATCACGAAACAAGTTTCCACCGTACATACCGTCTTTGCTAAGGTTATCATACGCCCCCTGAAGCACCAGTTTTACGTTGGCATCAGAATCCAGGGCAACGGTTTCACTGACACTTTGTAGAGGCTCGATATCGAGCTTTTTATCACAGGCGCCTGCAATCAGGAGTATGCCCGCGAAAAGGATATATTTCAGTTTTTTCATTGTTAAAATCGTTTTGAGTGAAGGCTTAGAAACCAATGCGAATACCGCCAATAATAGTTTTTGGCTGTGGTGCGGAATAGAAATCAATGCCGTAAACCGTGTTGCCCGCCAGGAAGTCGGTGGTTACCTCCGGATCCCAGCCTTCGTAGTTGGTGAAGGTGAGCAGGTTGGTTGCGGTGGCATACACGCGCAGACTGCGCACACCGCGCATCCACTTCGTAGGCACATCGTAAGCCAGTGTGATGTTTTTCAAACGCAGGTAAGAACCATCAGAAATGTAGCGGCTGCTCCGGCCAATATCACCGTTGGAATAGCCCAAACGCGCCTCAGGCACATTGGTCACATCGCCTGGATTTTGCCAGCGATCCAGCTGATCGCGGGTCTGGTTATCAAACCAGCAGGCATTGCACGACATAAATACGTCCCCGGAACGGTGGATTTCGTTGCCATACTGACCCTGGAAACGAATATCGAGCGATACACCCTTCCAGGAGAAGGAGTTGCTGATGCCGCCAATCAAATCAGGCAGTGGCGAGCCCAGTACTACATAATTGGCTTCGCTGAAATCGTTGGTAGTAGCGCGTGGGTCAGAACCATCGGTGGCATTGGTGTACCAGATGGCATCGCCGTTGGCTGGGTCTACGCCTGCATATTCGGCGCCATAGAACACACCAATAGGTTCGCCTACTTTTACCACGTTGGCATAGCGGGTGCCGCCATCGTCTATGATATCCTGACCATCCGCAAGTGCCACCACTTTGTTCTTGTTCAGAGCCAAGTTGAGCGAGGTGGTCCATTTGAACTCGCCCACCAGATTGTTGGAGTTCACCGTAAACTCCCAGCCGCGGTTTTCCAATTCGCCAATGTTTCTCCATTGGGTTTTGTAACCAGTGGTAGCCGGAATAGGTACCTGTTGCAGAAGATCGTTGGTATTCTTGATGTAGTAATCAATTTCACCATTAAGGCGATTGTCGAACAGACCCCAGTCCAGACCAAAATCAACTTCTGTGCTTTTCTCCCAGGTGAGATCCGGGTTGGCAATTTGTTCCGGCACATAGTTGCTTTGACCGTTGTAACTGCCTGGCGCATACAGGCCCAAAGCGCGGAAGTTGCCAATGTCGGCATTACCACTTTGTCCCCAGGAGGCGCGCAGTTTCAGGAAAGAAATCGTTGGATTATCCTGCAACACCGCTTCTTCACTCAATACCCAACCAGCAGAAAACGCAGGGAAGAACGCATACCTTTTGTTGTCACCAAAACGGGAGGATCCGTCAACACGGGCAGAGGCGTTCAACAGGTATTTCCGATCAAAGTTGTATCTGGCGCGCCCAAAGTAAGACAGGAAGCTGTACTGCTCCTCCGTGCTGGTACCACCGGTAATGATGGCTGCGCTGGCCAGTGTTTTCAGCTCATCTGTAGGGAATTGCTCACCAAATACAGAGGTGCGGTTGTTGGTGCTTTCAAAATACTCCGTTCCCAGATCGAAGCCCAAATCGTTTTTGTCAAATGTTTTGTTCCAACGCAACACTGCGTTGGTGTTGTAATCTGTTGCTCCGGCAAAAACAGATTCTCCAAAACCATTGGAAGCGTTTCCGGCATCTGTACGCACCCCGAAACGCGCTTCGTCGCGCACATTGTACAGGTTTGCCGCACCTTCCACCCGCAGCGCCAGGTGCTGGGTGAAGCTGTAATCGCCATAAACGTTTACCAGGGTACGATTGCTGTACACTTTGCGGGTAGCATCCTCCACATCAATTAATCCATTATAATAGGTGGTAACAGGCCGGTCGTACAGTTCGCCATTCTCGTCGCGCTTAGGCGTAATAGGGGCAAGCGCCACCAGCTGCATTGGCGTGGAGAACGCGTTATCGTCGGAAACGGTGCGGGTATTGGTGCGGGAAACCGACAGGTTGACGCCCATTTTGAGTTTGTCGGTTGCGCTGAAATCGAGGTTCAGGCGGGCGCCGTCTTTAGTGAGGTGGTTGGCCACCAGAATACCCTCATTCAGGCCGTGGTTGGCGCTGAAGTAATACCGCATTTTATCAGAACCACCTGAAAAAGAGAGGTTGGCATTATAGAGGGAAGCATCCTGGAAGGCTTCATCCTGCCAGTTGGTTTTGTCGATTTTGCTCATCCAATCATCGTTGCGACCAGAATAGCGGAAGAAACGGCCCTGAACAAAGGTGGTCCAGGAATCCGGATCATCGTAGGCATAACCGTCAATATCGTCTGAGTTATTGGCGGCTTCTGTGAAGAGTTCCACATACTCAGCAGCATTCAAAAACTCGCGTTTGCGGGTTGGCTGACTGAATCCGTATTGCAGGTCGAGTTCGATCTGGCTTTTACCGGATTTGCCGGATTTAGTGGTAATGAGTACCACGCCATTGGAGCCCCGGGAACCGTAAATAGCCTTGGCTGAGGCGTCTTTCAGCACCTCGATTGACTCAATATCGTTGAAATTGATGTCGGCCAGAGGGTTGAGGCCCGCGCCATAGGTATTGCGGGAATCTTTGGAGAGCGGAATACCATCCACTACAAAAAGCGGCTCGGTTCCGGCATTGATGGAGCCAACACCGCGCACACGCACGCGGGCAGCGGCGCCCACTTTACCGTTTACGGTTTCAATGTTTACACCGGCAGCTTGTCCTTGCATGGCCTGTTCCACAGAGACCACCGGCATGCCTTTAATGTTTTCGTTGTTGACCTTGGCGATGTTGCCCGTGAGGGTGCTACGGATCTGTTTACCGTAGCCAATGACCACCACTTCGTCCATCACATTGGCATTTTCCACCAGGGTAACATCTACCACGGAGCCTGCGCCGACGGCAATTTCCTGGGTGGCATAGCCGGTGTAAGAGAACATCAGAATGGCATCTGACTTGGCCACCTGAATGGTATAGCGGCCATCTACATCTGTAACGGCGCCAACACTGGTGTTTTTGACGGCGACGGTTGCGCCGATCAGCGCCTCACCGGATTGATCGGTGACGGTGCCTGAAATAGTACGCTGCGCATAGGCGCCAGCCACCACCATCAGGCATAGCAAGATGGTTGTACATAGTTGCTTCATACAAAAGTTTGAGTTGGTTAAAATATCGAAGATTAAACGTGGCAAAAATGGACAAAGCAAATGAAATAATGCAAAGGAAATGGGAATTTATTGCCACAATATTTTTCTACTACAATCCATTGACAGGCAACATATTGCAAATTATAGTCAAAAGCAAAATTTTATTTGATCTAAATAGGTAATATTGTAAGTATTTAGTAGGAGGCATATTTGGTCATGCATAGTAAAACCTGAGTTGTCATCCAGAGTAATTGGGACCTACACAAGCCAAATTGCGTGTTTATCACATGGAATAATATCCGGATAGTCAATTTTCCTTTTTATCAATCTACTTCCAGTAATACCTTTCTCAATACTTGGTAATTTTTCCAGGGAATTTGATGATCGGCGCCTACCAAAGTATCAACCTTGATGAAGGAAGCATTTTTCAGGTTTTGGACACCAAACGCTACATTTTCAAAGGGAACCCAGGTGTCTTTGGTGCCATGCACAAAATGTACCCCACAGCTTATCTTTTCGAATTCCTGCTGCAAAGGAATCAGGTCCTTTTTCAGATACAATAATTCGGTATTGCTTGGTCCAAATGCCCCGGGCAACATCCAATAAAGTGGTTTAACCTGCATGATTTTTCGCCAAATTTCTGGTTTTTCCTGGCGCGCATCCAGAGCACCTGCAACCACAACAATGGTTTGAAATGTTTCCGGCGACATAGCGGCCAGTTGTACAACCACCGGACCGCCCATGCTGTGGCCACACAAAAAAAGTGGTTGATCTGTCTTGAGAGAGGTAACCACCGGCAGCAAAAGTTCTGCCTGCGCCTTTAACCCCAGAGCCTTGCCAAAATTGCTGTGCCCAAATCCGGGTCGATCAATCGCAACCAGCCGGTATTTGCTGCGTAACAGGGAGTCTGCGAGGTATTGGTGATAATGCATCCAGCTTCCAGGGCTTCCATGTATAAATACCAGAGTAGGAAGTGTATCCGGACCACTCAGGGCATAATGTATGTGCCGGTTTGAAATTATAGTATCCCGAATAGACAAAGGAATGCCTTTCTTATGAAATACCTTTTGGGCTTTTGCATCGCTCCAGCGCATTTTCATGACCATACATCCGGAGGTCAGAAGAACCAAACCTGAAAACAGAATTAGGCAAACAAATCTCATGTTCAAACAAGGATAGATAACCTCAATCCGGGATGGCCGAATTGTTTACATCACCAATTTTGATCCCTCTGAACTCATAAAAATTAATAGAGGGCCAATTGGTATTAGGGGAAATAAGTTTGTCTGGCACAGGACTCGCAAAAGGATTGGCCAGATTGGGGAACACAAATGATTTGGGCATAAAACGCCAGGCTTTCCCATGCGGCAGATTGGGAATGAGTCCAAGAATCAACTTTCGCAGCAATAATACATCAAAAGTGGTGATGTTCCCATCCTGGTTTATATCGGCAGCCAGCATTTTGTAAGGCGAGTTCAGGGGTTCCAGCCCGAGTATGTGTTTGTTGATCAGGGTAAGATCGTAGGTGGTTACACCGTTCAGGGGGTTATCGTTTCGGAACGGGACTATTTCAACCGTATATCCGGCTTCCGGGGCAATGTACCATCGGTAAGTCAATGTCCCATCGATGTGATTGCTCCAGAAATTAGGGTCAGTACCGGGTCCATACGGCCCGGTCATACGCACCGTATCCCCCAGGCAATTATAAGCAAGAATTTGCGCCTGGATATTTATGATGCCAAAATCCTCATGATTCTGGCATTGTATAGCCCAGCCGGAAGGATCACAGCCGCCATAACCACCATTCAGCACTACTTTGGATGTGCAGGAACTGTAATTTTCTGCGCTGTCGCGCGCCCAGATTTCCACTGTTTTGATACCTACATCATCGGAAGTAAACACAGCTGTGGTATCCAGCGGAAAACCTGAACCCATGCAGGGGCGTCGTAGACCAAGCTGAACAGTGCCTGAATTATCCGAGGCGTCCAGTACCAATTGATGCAGGGAAGCCCTGGACATACATTCCAGGTTATCAAAGATTATATCAATGGTAAAGGTATCCCGGCAAACCAGTACTGGCGGTATGGTATCCGTTTGAGCGAGAATGCTGGTACTGCTGAGCAATAAGGAGATACAAAGAGGTATATATTTTTTCATCTTATCAAAGTAAACATCAAACATAGTGCTAAATAAGCTGGCCGATAGGGTAAAAAGAGGTTACTGCCCCAAATCCGACAAAAGCGGCTTCCCTTACCGGGAGAAAACCTGGCAAAAAGTGTTATATTTTTTTCCCTGCGCCTGCGGTTACATTTGCAGCATAACATAATCAAATGCGCTTTTATGAACAGATTATACCTGCTTTTTGCTGCTTTTTTGGGTAATTTATCCCTATTAAATGCCCAAATGGTTGCCATTGACTCCAGCTTTTCCGAGGATGGATATCACATAACGCTCATACAACCTTCCAAAATGTACCATCATCCAATGGATGTATTTTCCAATGGGAACATTGTGGTTGGAGGAAATGCCCCCATAACCTCCAATGTAAAAGTAAATATTTACTCAGAAGGCGGGGATTCTCTGGCAACCATTGGCCCATTCCCTGGTGAGGAACCATATTCAGGTGTAGGAGTGGTTAAGGTATTACCCAGTGGAAAATTTTTATGTGCGAATGGAATTTCTACCCTTCGCAGATACCATCCCGATGGAACCCTGGATTCAACGTTTGGCGACAACGGGTACTGTTCCCTGAAAAAAGTACAGGTAGTAGATCTGGCCATCCGACCGGATGGCGGTATCTATGGTATTGGCAGGTATGGCCCAGTGGATACCTCAGCCATCGTTGCATTTTTGGAAAACGGGGTTCCCGACTCCTCTTTTTCCGAAGATGGACTACAACTTTACTGTCAGTCTAATTTGGAAATTTTTTATTGCATAGAGCTACAGGCAGATGGCAAGTTACTGATAAGCGGGTTCTCCTTTTTTGCCCAAAAAGACCGGCCTGGATCTCTGATCAGGTTCCTTCCCAATGGACAGTTAGATTCAACTTTTGGCATTAACGGTCGAGTACTTGAGTATCTGACGCAGCAAAGCGAAGGGTATGCACTGGGTGTGCAATCAGACCAGAAAATAGTAGTTGGCGGATACACATTGCCACCGTACATGGCAACGGTGGTCAGGTACCTGCCCAACGGTGATCGGGATCCCGAATTTGGTGATTCAGGTGTGGTTTATCTACCTATTGGACTAGAGGTACTGGATTTAATCATCCAACCTGATGGGAAATTGCTTTTGTATGTATGGGCAAATATCCATAGCAATTCTACCGGGGCCCTTCTTATTCAACTCAATCCGGATGGAAGTATGGATCAAACTTTTGGCGCGGGAGGCGTGTATTACAGTAACCTCACCCCGGTAGAACCACCGTTTGCTTTGGCCAAATCCGGAAATAATAAAATAGTGACGGTTGCTACCAGTCCATTTGCCCCTTCTTCCCCCCAATTTCTACATATTCAGCAGTTCATACTTGACTTCAATGTGGGTGTTTTACAGCCCAATAATGCCCTGGATGAAGCCCAGATGCTAGTATATCCTAATCCGGTTAGCCAGAATATTCAATTCCAGTTTGAGCTGCAAACACCTGAAACGCTGGATATACAACTCCTGGATTTGAGTGGAAAAATACTTCAAACCGTGCATCAACACCAGCTTTTTGAGGCCGGCAAACAGGAGATTTCCATACCAGTCAGCGATGCCTTGCCTGCGGGCACGTATTTGTTGAACATATCAGGACAGGGTAAGGTAATACGGAGTGTAAGGTGGGTGAAGGGGTGAGCGCCTAATTTCCGAATGAAAGCAACTTTTTTAACCAACACTTTATCAAATTCGCTTTTATGAACAGATTATTCCTGCTTTTTGCTGCTTTTTGCGTTTTCCAAATCAGCTCCATTGCCCAAACAGTGAAAATGGACTCCTCCTTTTCCGGTGATGGTTTCGTTCGTCCGGTATCCGTTCCGGGAGGCATGTATTGTCATCCGCTGGATGTTCATCCCAATGGTGATATTTGGCTGGGAGGTTTTGGTGTAAACCCTTTTGGTTTAAAAGTTACTGTTTTTTCGCCAACTGGCGACTCCATCAATGCTGTTCGATATCATTTTCTGAATAATGTGAGTAATGGCGCTGCAGCACTCAAAGTGGATAAAGAAGGCCGCATCGTGTTCAACAACGGAAGCTCACAACTTTGGCGATGTCTGGAAGATGGATCACGTGATACCACGTTTGGGGAAGGCGGTATTGCTCCAATGCCCTTGGTCCGGATAACTGAACTGGATTTTAATGAAGAAGGAAAAATTTATGCAGCAGGAGATTACCTGAATAGCGATAATGTTGCTGTTTTGGCCTTTACGCCGGATGGCACTCCTGATTCCACCTTTTCAGAAGACGGGGTGTACGACTTCCAGTTTGAATTGAATGGCACTTACCTCTTTTACTGCATGAAGGTTCAGGATGATGGTAAAATTCTGGTTAGTGGTTTTTCTTATTTTGGGGGGGATGACCGACCAGCCATTCTGATCAGATTAAATCCGGATGGAACCCTGGATCAAAGCTTCGGAGATGAAGGAATTGTGCTGGATTACCTGACAGGGATAAGCGAGGGTTACTCTTTGGCTGTTCAGCCAGATCAGAAGATCCTGATGGGAGGTTACACCCTGCCAGATTACATGGGAACTGTTACCCGGTATTTGCCCAATGGCCAACGGGACCCGGCCTTTGGAGAATCCGGTGTTGTATACCTGCCGCAGACCTATGAGATATTGGACATAATAGTTCAGCCCGATGGAAAATTACTATTGTATGCATGGGTTCCCATTGCTGGCAATAATGATGGCACAGCCCTGGTGCAACTACTGCCGAATGGCAGCCTGGATCCTAATTTCGGTACAAACGGCATCTTCGTTAGTCCCAATACCGACGTTGAGCCTCCTATGGACATATCTATGATTGGCAACAACAAAGTGGTAGCCATGACCTCTAAATCGTTTTTTACCCCTAATTCAGTAACGCATTTAATGGCGCTCCAGCAGTTCATCCTTGACTTCAATGTGGGTGTTTTACAGCCCAATACCTCTCTGGATGAAGCCCAGGTGTTGTTGTATCCAAACCCGGTTAGCCAGACAATTCAATTACAATTTGAATTACAAAACCCTGAAACATTGGATATTGAGCTCATGGATTTGAGTGGAAAAACACTTCAAACCGTGCATCAACACCAGCTTTTTGAGGCCGGCAAACAGGAGATTTCCATACCAGTCAGCGATGCCTTGCCTGCGGGCACGTATTTATTGAATATATCCGGACAGGGTAAGGTAATGCGGAGTGTAAGGTGGGTGAAGGGGTGATTAAAACTTGTGACTCGTACTTCTGCAAATCCAATTACTACTAAAAGTATATTTAAACTCTCGTAATTCACTTTTTTAGGGAATTACGAGAGTTTATTGGTAGTTTAACGGCAGAATAATGGCAGTTTAGGAAAGGGGGCGTTTACTCAATTAGCACAAACTACTCAGCGCCTTTTTAAAAAACTCCTTTAAATTATTTCGCAAACTTTCTGGTTCCAGCACCTCTACATCTTCGCCGAATGAAGCTACTTTTCTAATAAGCTCCATGTTGACAATCAGGTTAAGTTGAATAACCAGTCTTTCTGGTGAGTTCTCCACGATGTTATATGGCTCAAAAAAAGGACTGCTCAAAAAGTATTTGCCTTGGATTGGGGTAAATTTCAGTGTAATGGTTTCAACTTTTCCATCTCTGGGCACAGTAATACCATAGATATTTTTCCAATAGGTCTCCGCATTGTAATCCCGTGGCTTTTCGTGGCAAAAGCCGGAATAACTTGGCACACCCTCTATTCGCTCAAGAGGAAAAACCCGTACAAATTGTTCTTCCGGATCATGGGAAAAACCGCCTACATACCACCGCTGATCGTAGTTCCTCAAAAACCAGGGGTCAAATACTACAGTTTTAGGCTCTTCAGCGTGAAAGGCAAGGTAATTAAACTCCACCCGCCTCGACTCTTCAATGGCTTTCAGAAAAAAGGTGAGGTGTTTAGCGCCATCATACTTTGGAAGTGGATCGAAGTAGATGTTTTTTTGTAGGTTTCCTGAGTGCATCCAGGAACGAGAAGCTTTGTAAATTTTCCGAAAAACCTCTGGAAGTGCGCTCAATCTCTCATCATGCATATTAAACTTGCTAAAAGTAGCTAAAGCAATTTGCAAACTTGAAAGGTCACGATCGTTTAACAGTTGATCTTCTAACACTACAAAATCCTGCCCTTCTTTGTATCTCCATGCTTTAAGTGTTGCAACGTATTCCAGAGGAGCACCTTGTTCCTTCAAGTATTTTATATCGGTACTCAACTGCCGGATACTGACGCCAAGTTCGTCAGCCAGATCCGCAAGTTTGATGCCATTGGAGTGTTTACCCATCCGCCGGGTAAAAATCTCGTGAATACGTTGGTAGCGCTGATTGGCTTTATCAATTCTGGGCATTGGTCCAAAATAGTTGGCTGTAGTTTAAATTGGTGCGAAGATGAAAAAAAATACTGGTCGGAAGTAAAATTGCAGAGATGGGTGGGTATTTTTGGGGCAAGAAAATTATTAGAAATGTACCATGAAAAAATCAATAGCTAGTTTTGATCTAAAAGAAATTACTTTTCGTAGAACTTCAAATGTTTTCCTTAATAATGGGATTATCGCGCTTTTCGATTATCTCGATCAATTTAAAGAGGAACTGAAAGGTTTGAGTTTTCAATTAACAAAGGACGAATTAACTATTTCCGGGGAGCGACTTTTGGAACAGTTGGAGTGGGTATATTATGAAATGGGAAAGGATGTGTATGATACTGCGACCGAAAAGCAAAAGCAAGAGCTGGGTAACGCATATTATTTGGAAATTGAAGACAAGTTTGTTCGATTTCCGAAAATCAGTACTCTGGGATTGACCGAACTTTTAACTAATAACTCACAAGGGCTAACGCCCAATGAAGAAAATCAGACTAAATTCGAAAAACTAAAAAAGGATAGACCAGAAGTAGCGGCGAAATTTGAAGCTTTTTTTAAAGAATCTGGACTAGAATTGGCAAAAAACGTCTATCTAAATGAGCCATACACTAAAATTACGCGCTTGTTGAAACCTGAAGGTGCACATTTTCAACCAGGTGATGAGTTTTGTAATTTAACTGGTGAAGGATTTAAGAAACTAGAAAAAAGCGGTAGTACATCTCCATTCGCTTCAGGTTTGGATTCTGGAATAACTAACTTTAATTCCTTTTTTGATATTTCCGACAAAAAAATCAGTTGGAAAGCGTTGTACTTGAGTCGATTTGCGCCCAAATATTGCCTTTACCGTTACAATTATTCCGGAAGTGATGGCAAGTCGCTTTTTTGCTACTTTTTTGAGGCGGACGACTTAGAAAATCTGAGAATTATTCTTACTGAGAATCGGACGCTTTTCATGGACAAAATGCAACTGTTAGATTCAAAATACCAATCTAACTTCAAGTTTGTTAAGTTCGATAGTAAAAAGGGCGATGAACACAGAACCGCAAACTCATTAGATTATGTTGAACATGAGGAAGTCCTTTTCATGTTAATTTTCACGATCTACCGAAACATCCTGATGAGCAGAGGATTGGAATCTGGCGATGAACTTGAATTTGACATTTTTGCAGAAACCTTTGATAAAAAAGACGTTCCGCTCTCGCTGACCTCCTTTAGAGCAGACAAATTTGCAAGTACCCTACGTCCAAATGCTTTTGAGCAATTCAACCATTTCAAGTTTACGGTTCGTCTTATGGCATATTTAGAAAAGCATGCGGGTGGATTTTTCTTTCAAAACTTAATCCGCTCGTTACTTTTCAAAGAAAGGTCTGATCGGAGCGCAAAAGACAGCTATCGCCGCGAACGCAAGCTTCGCAATAATGTCTTTGCCAATATGATGCGTCAAAAATCGGTTCTTTCATTACTTGAAACCTTTTTTTTCAAGTGCTTTCTTTATTTGAATTCAACAGATGAACAAGACAAAGCTGAAGCAAATCGTAAAGATTTTTACACAATTTTTCAACTTGTCAAATTTTACGAACCCACTATTCTTTATCGCAAAATGGAAAAGGAAAAAGTAAAAAACCTGCAAGACCGAGCCGTCAAACTTGGGTATAGCATTGGTAAATCCGTCCTTGAATTTGACGGAAACAAACCTGAAGTCAATGCCAAGCAAGCACGTGGATATATAGTTCACCTGCACAAATCCCGCACTGCTGAGCAATTTCGAGAAGCAATCATCCGGTTTCAGAAAAAATACGGAATTATTGTTGCAAACGACTTGCTAGATGCTGAAGATATGAATGACGATCAAAGTTTTGTTTTCATCAAACAGTTTACTGTAATGGCAGCTCTAAATTTGCTAAACAGTGCGCTCAAATCTACATCTACAAAATAACCACCTACAGCATCATGAAAAACATCAAAAGTATAACCATCACGTACCTCTCAAAAGTTACATTCGCGAGCCTCAATGGTGCGGATAAAGAAGTGGATAATATTAACCCTATTAAAAAGTTAACTCTTGCAAATGGTACGGAATTACCATACGTTTCATCCCAAGCACTCCGTCGCTCATTAAGGGATAAGCTAATTGAAATGGGCTGGGCAGAATCGCAGGTACAGGAGGCTAGCGCCAAAAAAGGGGCGCCTAAAACCCAACTCAAGCCCGCAGAATATATTGAGGACGACCTTTTCGGCTATATGGATGCCTCTCCTGCTAAGGAAGAAAAAGGAAAAGGAACTTCCGTTGTGCGCACTTCGCCAGTGCGAGTGGAAGCACTGGTTGCACTCACAGATTACAAGGGCGACATGGATTATGCCACCAATTACATGGCAAAAGGTTTGAAAAACGACAAAGGAGAAGAACTTCAACCCAATATCTTCGAAACCGAAATCCACTCAGGCATTTACCGAGGAACAATTATGATTGAGCTTGACCGTATAGGTTCTGGGCAAGGCTTTGAAAACATGACAGAAATAACCGCTGCCGAAAAATGTAAACGCGTTCTCGCATTCCTTGATGCCTTCCGAAATCTTTGGAGTAGCGGCCGCCAAACTCGCTTTTTAGCAGACATTTCTCCTAAATTCATTGCCGCAGCTGCTATGACGACAAAGAATCCCGTTTTTCTGGAAGCGGTGCAAGTTGACTCAATTGGGCAGGTTAACGTTGAGGCGTTAAAGAGTGTAGCATCCGATTATGATCGATTCATTGCCGGACACATTTTTGCAGCCCAGGAGGCTGTTTTTGGAAAAACCGATGATGTTACCAGTTTGAAAACTGGCTTTGAAACCATTGAGTCTTGGGTTAAACAACACTTTGGACAATGAATTATCTAGCAGTCGAAATTCGGACTGTTACGGCGACTTTCCGCAATCCGGAGTTTCAGAATTTCCACAAAACGCTCCATTTACCACCGCCAACCACGCTTGTCGGGTTAGCTGGTGCAGCTTTGGGTAAAAGTCCTAAAGCCGCTCAGGAATGGTTCGAGAGAGATGATTGGCAACTTGGCATATCAGGTATATCAGAGGGGTATGCCAAAGACCTTTGGAAATACAATAACAAATGGGACAAGGAAAATGGCTGGGAAAGTAGTGTGTTATTGCGCGAAATTTTATTCGATAATCGCTTTTTTGCCATTTTTGGATCTCCGACTGAAAGTAAGATCCTAACCCTAAAGGAAGCTTTTTGGGAACCCAAATATGCTTTGACACTTGGTAGCAGTGATTCCTTGGTAAAAGTGGTTTCCGCTGAGATCGTAGGTAAACCTGCTACAAGCCGTGAACTGTCGAATTGTCTTACGCCTGGAAATGTTCTGAGCAATGTATTAGAAAATGTATTCAATTGGGATGACTTTTCGATTTACTCAACCTCGGAACCCATCGCCTACGATTTGCCAACCCGCTTTAAGTATGAATCTGATTACGGGGTGCGCCGGGTGATGCGACGTAAAACGTTCTCATTTATCGGCAATCCAATGCAGCTCAATTTTGAGGTTCCGGGGATTTGGTTAAAAAATCAGTTTATCCCTATATTCTCCCTTCACGGTGATGACCGCTCAACTATTGAAGAAGGAACGTAAATCCTATATTTTAGCTCAAAGCAATGAACGGAATTCTTGATCATATTCTAGCCAAGCCCGATGAAACTTTACTCCAGCATACGGATGCGGTGGTAGAACGCTGGCAATTACTACGCCAACGATATTGCCAGATGCTAGATTTACCAGAGGATTTTTGGCGACATTCTTACTGGTCTGTATTATTCCATGATTTTGGAAAAGTTTGTACCAACTTTCAAGATGCACTACCGCCTCGAAAGTCAGGCTGGGAGCGTAATCGAATCCGACATGAATTCTTATCCGGTAATTTTATGTTGCTAGCTAATGCCCCAGAATTTTTGGAAAAACAGCCGCTCGGTGTGTTTGCTGTATTTAGTCATCATAAGCCATTGACAGATGAACTTTTTCAGGGGGATGCCAATCAAAGACTGATGCTACCCCAACGAGAATATCATGCTTTACAAGCAATTTTTAAAGAAAAAAGTCAAGGTGCGGGGTTTCATTTTGAAATCAACGCTGCAAGGGCAGACGCTTTTGGAAAGGGCAATTGCAAAGGTTTTTATAAGCAATTTGACAAATTTTCCAAAAATCTAATGCCGGGTTTTTCCTCCAGTGATCGACGTAAATACATTTTTTTCAAAGCTTTACTCAACATTGCGGACTGGCTTGGTTCGTCACATCGCAATTTGTCGTCCGGACTAATATACAACGCGCAGTTTTTGCAAGAAAAAATCATCCAAAAACTCCAAGACGAAAACAAACCCTTCAAAGATTTCCGGTTCAAAGAATTCCAACTTGATAGCTGCAAGCAAGGTTCAGTACTTGCTATTGCTCCGACTGGAAGCGGTAAAACCGAGGCAGCGTTGCTTTGGGCGAGTCAAAAAGAAGAATTTGAAAAAATTGTCTATTTACTACCCACTCGAGTCACTTCCAATGCCATTTTTCTTAGGCTTGGCAAGTATTTCGGTGAAGACAATTGTGGGGTTGTACACTCCTCTGCAAGGCTTTTTTTGAAAGAGATGAAGTTGGATCAAGACCGGAAATACATACTGGACCGCACATTCTTCAAAGAGTTGACAGTTTGTACCATTGATCAGATCCTCACACAAGGTTTTAACCTCGGATTTTGGGAAATCAAAACGTTTCATCTATTTCGGGCGAAGGTCATAATTGACGAAATACACCTATATCAGCCATACACCCTGGCTTTAATTGTTGAAACGGTACGCTATTTACGCAAAGAGTTTCAGACGCAGTTTTTTATCATGACTGCCACAATGCCCCAAAAATTGTTGAATTTACTGAGCCGGACACTTGAAATAGGTGAAGAAAATATTATCAGGGATTCACAGCTGCTGAATGAAGCCCGGAATACTTTCGAAGTGCGCAAAAACTCATCAGATGAAATGGATGATGAAATTAAATCATGGCTTTTACAAAACAAGAAGGTACTAGTTGTGGTAAATACTGTGGATGAAGCAGTCCGGTTATATGAAAAATATAAACCTTTGACTACCAATCGAATATGTTTTCATTCTCGATTTATTCAAAAGGACCGAGTTTCAAAGGAAGCTTTAATTTTAGAAAAAGAAAAGTCTGGGGAACCATTTTTACTAGTTGCCACACAGGTTGTGGAAGTATCTCTAGATATAGACTTTGACGTGCTTTTCACAGAAAATGCTCCTATAGATGCATTGATTCAACGGGCAGGCCGTGTTAATCGAGGAAGAAAAAAGGCTGATAGCAAAGTTATTGTTTTTCGTCATCAGGAATTTATAGAGGACAAAATTTACCCTGAGGAGGTATTGGAAAAAACATTTACCCTTCTTAGCGAGCGTGATGGAGAAAGGCTTCAAGAAAAAATGCTTACCGAACTTGTGGATTTGGTTTATGAAAACTTTGATGTTGAAAATGATGAAGGTTATCTCCGTGGAAAAAATGCCTATACTCAAATACAAACCAAGCTATGCTTCATTAAAGACAATGATGGTTTGGACGAAACTTATACACGTGAGGGCTTAGATTCCGTCAATATTATACCAACGAGATTTGAAGAATTTTTGAGCAACAAAGACGAATTAGAAAAAACAAAACATGAGGTTTCGATTCGCCGCCAAAATTTGCATAGAGGGAAATGCTACAAAGACAAAAAACACTCCTGGTTTCGCTATTTCGACTGTATTTATGACGAAGAAACTGGATTAAAATTTCTTCCTAAACCTACGACTTATGTATCAGGTGAAAGCACAACAAAACATTTCTAAAACCCTACCCCTCACCACCATCACATTCCCGGAAATACTGCTTCCGCAACGTGCCGCGGCACAGCTGCGCGGCTATTTCGGGCAAGTATTTCGGGAGCACTCACCTTTGTTGCACAACCATTATGAAGATGGCCGCACCCGATACGCCTACCCTCTGGTACAGTATAAAGTGGTACAAGGCATGCCAATGCTACTGGGCTTGATGGACGGAGCCAAACTCCTCGCCGAGTTGTTTTTTCAAATGAAATCCCTCAACATTGCCGGGCGGGAATACCCTGTAATGGAACGGGATATTGCATTCAAAAACACCCCTGTAGGTTGGCAGGAAGAATTGACCGATTATCGATTTTCCACCCTATGGATGCCTTTAAATCAGCAAAACTATGCTGAATACCAACAAAAAGGCCCCGAGGAACGCCGCGCAATGCTGGGCCGCATCCTGAGGGGAAATTTGTTGAGTTTCTTTAAAGGTATAGATCTTTTCCTGCCACCTGACCATCGAATCTTGGTAACTATGCGTCCGCAGGAGGAAAAGCGCACTGGCTTTAAAGACAATCTAATGACCGCAATCAGTGGTGAATTTACTTCAAATGTGCAATTACCGGACTGGATTGGCCTCGGAAAAAGCGTGGCTCGCGGTTATGGCGTGATTGAGCACCTTAAGTAGCTTTTTAACAACAATTACAACGCCTTACCCAATCTATTCATACAATATGCAACTCCACCTGAATACTTATGGCCTTTACCTTCATGTAAAAGATGCCATGTTTGATATCCGCAAAAAGCAAGAAAATGGCATTTGGTCAAGTACTTCCGTGGCAGCTCACAAAGTAAAAAGTATCTGGCTGAATAAGGGAACAGCCTTAAGCGCAGATGCCGTAGCGCTTGCCTTGCAACACAATGTTGACATCGTTTTCCTGGAAAATAATGGCACGCCATTGGGCAGGGTTTGGCACTCCAAATTAGGAAGCACCACCCTGATACGCAAACGTCAATTGGAAGCTAGCCTCGACGGCCGGGCGCTTGAGTGGGTAAAAAAATGGTTGTGTGCAAAATTGGATAATCAAGCTGATTTTGTGCGTGACTTGAAAAAACACCGTCCGCAACACGCTGATTTTCTGGCAGATAAAGTCATGCGCATAGAACAATTGCGCAGCCAAATTGCAAATGCTACAGCTCCGCAGGTTGATCAGATTGCCCAGAGTCTTCAAGGATGGGAAGGGACCTCAGGCAGGTTGTATTTTGAGACTATTGCCTATGTGATTCCAAAAGCATGGCAGTTTAGTGGGCGAAGCAGCAGGCCTGCAAAAGATCCTTTTAATGCTTTCCTTAACTATGCTTATGGAGTATTGTATGCAAGGGTGGAACGCTCGTTAATGCTTGCCGGTTTGGATCCATTTGTTGGTTTTTTGCACCGGGACGATTACAATTTCAAAAGCCTGGTTTATGATTTCATCGAGCCTTATCGCTTTTGGGCAGATAAGGTAGTATTCACGCTTTTTTCAGGAAAAAAGGTAAATCAAACACATACAGATGATGTAACAGGCGGTGTAAGTTTAAATTCCGAAGGGAAGAAGCTGTTAATGGAACACTATAACACTTATTTGGAAGAAGATGTGATTCGGTACAATGGTCGAAATCGGACCAGGGCAACGATTTTACAATTAGATGCACACCAATTTGCCCAATCCTTAATTTCAGACGGAACAGGCCAATGATTCTTTGGGTATTATATGATATTGAAGAAGACCGTGCCCGGACTCGGGTGGCAAAAATTTGTAAACAATCTGGTTTGTACCGGGTACAATACAGTTGCTTCTTGGGCTCTTTAGATGCCCATGAGAAGGATGTGTTGGAGCTCCGGATTGCAGACGAGATTGATGAAGATACCGACAAGGTTTATTTGTTTCCCATGAGCAAAAATGAGTTAAAGGAAACGGTGCTTTTGGGACAAGCGTTTGATAAAAAAATGATCACCGACGAGGTTCGAGCCTTGTTTTTCTAACAAATACAATGTTCAGCATTACTCCTTCGCATATTATTCAACACCTGTATTGCCCGCGATTTACATTCTATGAGTATGTGCTGCGGATTCCGCAGTTTGAGGAGAAGCAGTATAAGGTAATTCAGGGGCGCGAAATGCACGACCGTAAGGAAATCCAGAACGCTGGTTACTTACGGCGGCGAATTGGCGCTCAGGCGAAGTTGATTAATTGCTATCTAACAAACAACTTGCTAAGAGGCGAGGTGGATGAAGTTTTGGAACTTACAGATGGCACTATGGCGCCTCTAGATTACAAATTTGCAAAATGGGAAGGCAAATTGTACGATACATATCGGACGCAATTGATGTGCTATGCCTGGTTGATTGAAGAAAACTTCGGAAAAGCGGTAGCAAAGGGATATTTAGTGTACACAAGAAGTAAGAACTATCTGTTAGAGGTACCCATTATTAGGGCTGATCTGGATGCCATTCGCAATGCTGCGACAGAAATCCGTAAGATTCTTAAAAAAAATTGGTATCCAAGAGCAACAAAAGTGAGGAAAAGGTGCGAACATTGTACCTACCGAAACATTTGTACACAGTAATGATTCAAGACGTCAGGTAATAACTTATTTTGTGAACTGGCAAAACAGCTGCTAACCGATTGAAATTGAACGAGTTGCCTTTCCGCAAATCATATAAAAATACAGTTTATTTTCAGTTCTTTGACATACTAAATGAATATAACAGAGTCATCAAAATTTTCATTATTCATTGATTTTCAAAGGGTTAAGCAAATTAACGACCTCGAAAGCCAATTCCACAAAAAGAAGGATTGAAACTATCACCAGTCCCACCAGTAGAGGCAATGGTTACTATCCTCGAAAGCCAATTCCACAAAAAGAAGGATTGAAACAAACAGCCGCCCAACTTATTTCAGAAAAAAAACGACCCTCGAAAGCCAATTCCACAAAAAGAAGGATTGAAACACGATCTGCCATGCCATGCGCATTGATTCGCTTTGGCCTCGAAAGCCAATTCCACAAAAAGAAGGATTGAAACTCTCAACTTCACCATTCACAGTTAATTTCCGGCCCGCCTCGAAAGCCAATTCCACAAAAAGAAGGATTGAAACTGAAATACCCATCTTGACCAATATCTGCGCACTTTCCTCGAAAGCCAATTCCACAAAAAGAAGGATTGAAACGACTTTCTCCGTTCGTGGTAATATCTGCCATTTGCTCCTCGAAAGCCAATTCCACAAAAAGAAGGATTGAAACCCGTTGTTTCCCTGGATGAAGCAAGTGTGCTTCGCTCCTCGAAAGCCAATTCCACAAAAAGAAGGATTGAAACAGCAGGTAATTGACTTATTCAACAAATAAATGCAATTCACCTCGAAAGCCAATTCCACAAAAAGAAGGATTGAAACCCGCCAATCGTATGTACAAACTTTTTGCGGAAATTCCCTCGAAAGCCAATTCCACAAAAAGAAGGATTGAAACTTTTGGTGCAATACATCTTCAACTTCCGTGTACTGCCTCGAAAGCCAATTCCACAAAAAGAAGGATTGAAACCCGTGTCGAGCGTGTAGGCATTTGCCAATAGCCTTCCCTCGAAAGCCAATTCCACAAAAAGAAGGATTGAAACCCGGAGCGGCTTCGCTTTGGCCACGGCGAACAAGCGCCTCGAAAGCCAATTCCACAAAAAGAAGGATTGAAACCCTGGTCTACGTTGGCTCCAATGGTTTTTTGGTCTTCCTCGAAAGCCAATTCCACAAAAAGAAGGATTGAAACAAAAACGCCCGTCTTTTTTCCCAACAGACACCACAAACCTCGAAAGCCAATTCCACAAAAAGAAGGATTGAAACCAGCAAACAGATAAACATGCGCCTGAACTAAGAGAGTCCTCGAAAGCCAATTCCACAAAAAGAAGGATTGAAACAAGATAGCACAAAGATAAACCTTTTTTAGTTTTTAAACCTCGAAAGCCAATTCCACAAAAAGAAGGATTGAAACTCCACTAACACCGGCCCGTAAAATACCCCGATAATCCCTCGAAAGCCAATTCCACAAAAAGAAGGATTGAAACTATATAATCAGCTCTTTCACAAATCCAATTTGCTGTGCCTCGAAAGCCAATTCCACAAAAAGAAGGATTGAAACTGGCCTCCTGGTATTTTTCTTCAACCAATAAAGCAACCTCGAAAGCCAATTCCACAAAAAGAAGGATTGAAACAACCAAACTCAAAACAAAAATTACTAAAATTGTGGCCCTCGAAAGCCAATTCCACAAAAAGAAGGATTGAAACCTTTGTGAGTTCTGCACGGCAACGGAACAATTCACTCCTCGAAAGCCAATTCCACAAAAAGAAGGATTGAAACAGGATCAACGGTGTTGTTATCAATCAGGCTTTCATCCTCGAAAGCCAATTCCACAAAAAGAAGGATTGAAACAACCATTTTTCACTAATCCCATGTTTTTTGAACACCTCCTCGAAAGCCAATTCCACAAAAAGAAGGATTGAAACCGCATTAGCTTCAAGACGGCCTTTTCAGCTGTGGTAACCTCGAAAGCCAATTCCACAAAAAGAAGGATTGAAACGGTGTTATCAGGGGGCTTGCCATACGGCAGGCCTTCTTCCTCGAAAGCCAATTCCACAAAAAGAAGGATTGAAACTTGTCCACTGCAGGTGCGACGTTACTCATGGCATAGCCTCGAAAGCCAATTCCACAAAAAGAAGGATTGAAACACCTCTGCGGGCATTACGCTTACTGCGGGCGCTGGTCCTCGAAAGCCAATTCCACAAAAAGAAGGATTGAAACAAAAAGTGTGGAATATCATCATCTAATACCATTTTACCTCGAAAGCCAATTCCACAAAAAGAAGGATTGAAACTGAAGTGCAGAAATGGAGAAAATCAGGCGCACAGGTCCTCGAAAGCCAATTCCACAAAAAGAAGGATTGAAACAAATAGCCCTCAAAGAATCCTTTGTTTAGTTTTTTGCCTCGAAAGCCAATTCCACAAAAAGAAGGATTGAAACTACCACTGTAATACGTGGATCTTGATCCCACGCCCCACCTCGAAAGCCAATTCCACAAAAAGAAGGATTGAAACGGTAAATGCCCGGAGCGGATATTTTAGGCTGCTTGCCTCGAAAGCCAATTCCACAAAAAGAAGGATTGAAACTCGGATATGGGTAAAAAACAAGGATGCAGACCGATGGCCTCGAAAGCCAATTCCACAAAAAGAAGGATTGAAACAGTGCAAACAAATTCTACATTGGTGACAATACAGACAGCCTCGAAAGCCAATTCCACAAAAAGAAGGATTGAAACAAGTCATTTGCAGATGGCGAAATTAAAAGGCTAACCTCGAAAGCCAATTCCACAAAAAGAAGGATTGAAACATGATGAGGGCGACCTGATAAATGAACTTGATAAACCTCGAAAGCCAATTCCACAAAAAGAAGGATTGAAACTCCACCGCAGCATTTTCGCCTCCTTCCAACTCTTGAATCCTCGAAAGCCAATTCCACAAAAAGAAGGATTGAAACTTTCGACGGTTTTTCGACGGTTTTTATCAAATGTTTCCTCGAAAGCCAATTCCACAAAAAGAAGGATTGAAACCCGAAAAGTCTAAAGCCATATTCCAGTCATGCCAGACCCTCGAAAGCCAATTCCACAAAAAGAAGGATTGAAACATAATAATTCATTTTCCATGATCTTTATTTTTTTAGCCTCGAAAGCCAATTCCACAAAAAGAAGGATTGAAACGAGCCACTGTTCCAAAAGTGCAAAACATATTGGTTCCCTCGAAAGCCAATTCCACAAAAAGAAGGATTGAAACTGCGTAAGGCTTTGAACCATTGTACGCATGCGCACTTCCTCGAAAGCCAATTCCACAAAAAGAAGGATTGAAACTCCTGGAAGCGGGATATAGCCACCGGCTGTTGGCCCTCGAAAGCCAATTCCACAAAAAGAAGGATTGAAACCCGCATCATCCGTCAGGGTGAATGTGATGATTGAACCCCTCGAAAGCCAATTCCACAAAAAGAAGGATTGAAACCGGTAAACTTGTAGTTTATCTCGCGCAGCAGCAACGTGCCTCGAAAGCCAATTCCACAAAAAGAAGGATTGAAACAGCCTGAATGTGTAATACCAGGGCAAAGCGCCAGCTGCCTCGAAAGCCAATTCCACAAAAAGAAGGATTGAAACATTCTTGCGCTAATTCATCGCTGATCCAACTCAGATCCTCGAAAGCCAATTCCACAAAAAGAAGGATTGAAACTTCCGGTTGCATAGTCAATAGGATCGCCGGTTCGGATCCTCGAAAGCCAATTCCACAAAAAGAAGGATTGAAACAAAGTAAAACACTGATGGAAACCCCAATACCAATTCCTCGAAAGCCAATTCCACAAAAAGAAGGATTGAAACTGATGTATGTCGCGATCAAAACCCCGGTGAAGCGGGCCTCGAAAGCCAATTCCACAAAAAGAAGGATTGAAACAAGGGCTTGGGTATATCCGCGGCAGAGTCTGCCGCACCTCGAAAGCCAATTCCACAAAAAGAAGGATTGAAACATTATCCAGCCCATTGCTTTGTGCGGCATTCCAAAGGTCCTCGAAAGCCAATTCCACAAAAAGAAGGATTGAAACCTTTTTTGTTGATTTGATACGCAGGCTTGTCTTGGTCCTCGAAAGCCAATTCCACAAAAAGAAGGATTGAAACTACCGTTGCCTTTAGGCCGTGAATAGAAACATGCTCCCTCGAAAGCCAATTCCACAAAAAGAAGGATTGAAACGTTCATCCGGAAAAATATCAGGCTCGCTTTGCAATGCCTCGAAAGCCAATTCCACAAAAAGAAGGATTGAAACAAAACTAATTCCAGTCCATGTCACAACTCACCACTTTCCTCGAAAGCCAATTCCACAAAAAGAAGGATTGAAACGAGGTTGAAGCAGATGACGCAAGTATACAGCGCACGTCCTCGAAAGCCAATTCCACAAAAAGAAGGATTGAAACTGGTATATGGTGCTGAAATAAAGCGTAACAGGCTGCCCTCGAAAGCCAATTCCACAAAAAGAAGGATTGAAACATTCATCAATTGGAGTTATTGGATACGAAACGTTTTTCCTCGAAAGCCAATTCCACAAAAAGAAGGATTGAAACCCGGCGTGGCAATGGATTTGTCGGCACTCGAAACAGCCTCGAAAGCCAATTCCACAAAAAGAAGGATTGAAACTCAGATAGTACGATGCTGGTAGTGGATGGCTCCACACCTCGAAAGCCAATTCCACAAAAAGAAGGATTGAAACCGGTGACACATAACACCGTAATGTTCAACCACATTGCCTCGAAAGCCAATTCCACAAAAAGAAGGATTGAAACTTGCGCTCGGTTTGTTTGGCCGAGCGATGAAAATGATCCTCGAAAGCCAATTCCACAAAAAGAAGGATTGAAACTGATGCCGCCAATGATCGCTTAACCATTAACTGCGCAACCTCGAAAGCCAATTCCACAAAAAGAAGGATTGAAACAGCATTGCAGTAGCGCCTTGCACTACTTTCCCGTCCCCTCGAAAGCCAATTCCACAAAAAGAAGGATTGAAACTTTCACATGGTCAGATTATTGGAATGCTAATATCTTCCTCGAAAGCCAATTCCACAAAAAGAAGGATTGAAACTACTTTTCAACAATAGCCTTTGAGTGTTCAATGCTTACCTCGAAAGCCAATTCCACAAAAAGAAGGATTGAAACAACACGATATTGAGGCGCGTCCAGGCATTCATCATACCTCGAAAGCCAATTCCACAAAAAGAAGGATTGAAACTATACATAGGAGAGCGATGCCCAAACAAGTAATAAAGCCTCGAAAGCCAATTCCACAAAAAGAAGGATTGAAACCAAATGAACAGCTTTTGGAAATGCTGAAAAAAGAAATCCTCGAAAGCCAATTCCACAAAAAGAAGGATTGAAACTTCAGGTAGTGGTACAATTCCAGGGCTTACCACGGCCCTCGAAAGCCAATTCCACAAAAAGAAGGATTGAAACATTGAACGCGCAAACCGGGCAATGAAAGAAAATGTGCCTCGAAAGCCAATTCCACAAAAAGAAGGATTGAAACGCTTAAAAATAGTCGGGGTAATCAATTTCGTGATTTTCCTCGAAAGCCAATTCCACAAAAAGAAGGATTGAAACAAATAAATGTCGGCGCCATTTTCGTCAGATACGAAGACCTCGAAAGCCAATTCCACAAAAAGAAGGATTGAAACTTACCACATCTGTGCCTGTACTTGAATTTAGCTGGCCTCGAAAGCCAATTCCACAAAAAGAAGGATTGAAACTCAGAGTGCGCCGCATTTCCAAACGCAGCACACGACGACCTCGAAAGCCAATTCCACAAAAAGAAGGATTGAAACCGCCTGTGCTTAATTTATTTGCACGCTTTTGCTGTACCTCGAAAGCCAATTCCACAAAAAGAAGGATTGAAACTGAAGTCTGGAAATACTGACCAAATAAAGGCAAATGACCTCGAAAGCCAATTCCACAAAAAGAAGGATTGAAACTGCTCCGGGCTATGCCCAGGGCGAAGGTGTTTTTCTCCTCGAAAGCCAATTCCACAAAAAGAAGGATTGAAACTACCGTAGAAATCTCATGAAAAGCGGCTTTGATTCACCTCGAAAGCCAATTCCACAAAAAGAAGGATTGAAACTGCTTTCTCGTTGAATATTGATTGGAATGTGTACGCCCCTCGAAAGCCAATTCCACAAAAAGAAGGATTGAAACTCAATGATTTATGCCCATAACTTTGGCACCATCATTGCCTCGAAAGCCAATTCCACAAAAAGAAGGATTGAAACAAAGACCTGAGCCGGGAGTTCGTTCGCAACACGGTAGCCTCGAAAGCCAATTCCACAAAAAGAAGGATTGAAACAGGCTCCATTTGCGATCGGCGTTTGGAGCGCCGTGTCCTCGAAAGCCAATTCCACAAAAAGAAGGATTGAAACTCTAAAATCGTTTCCATCAGTTCAAAAATCTTTGATTCCTCGAAAGCCAATTCCACAAAAAGAAGGATTGAAACAATGAAAGCAGAGAGCGGTCGCGAGAAGCCGCAGAGATCCTCGAAAGCCAATTCCACAAAAAGAAGGATTGAAACACAATGTCACAGTGTGCGTGGTGCTGGTACTGGTGTCCTCGAAAGCCAATTCCACAAAAAGAAGGATTGAAACTTCAAGTGTTGGCAATTTCTGGCAATTATCCGCCGTACCCTCGAAAGCCAATTCCACAAAAAGAAGGATTGAAACTCCCACTATTGGCAATTAAAGCAATAGTTAAGAGGCCTCGAAAGCCAATTCCACAAAAAGAAGGATTGAAACTAGACCTTTTCACTCTCTCCAATTTTGAAAAACCCTCCTCGAAAGCCAATTCCACAAAAAGAAGGATTGAAACGGGATTAAAACCCCGAAAAATGAAGAGCATTTTTACCTCGAAAGCCAATTCCACAAAAAGAAGGATTGAAACAGGCTACACGAAAAAGGTAAAATCTTTTCTCGCAAATCCTCGAAAGCCAATTCCACAAAAAGAAGGATTGAAACCAGACTTGAAGTAGGCTACCTCATCCTCTGTGTAATCCTCGAAAGCCAATTCCACAAAAAGAAGGATTGAAACTACTGCCCATTGGTGGCCATTTCAAAGGCTTGTATCTCCTCGAAAGCCAATTCCACAAAAAGAAGGATTGAAACTTGGTCGTGTTCACCTAACCGAGATCCGGGAATCAACCCTCGAAAGCCAATTCCACAAAAAGAAGGATTGAAACAAGTGTTCGTTCAAACCACCAAGATGTTCACCGCGCCCTCGAAAGCCAATTCCACAAAAAGAAGGATTGAAACGCGCTCACCAAAGAAGATCCCAGATACCTGGACAATCCTCGAAAGCCAATTCCACAAAAAGAAGGATTGAAGCTCAATCAAATATTACTCCAAGGGACACTCTTTTTTCCCATCATCAAAAAAGCGGTCCCGGCGCATCCACCGAAAACCGCTTTTACCCCTTTTGAGCGGAAAACGAGACTCGAACTCGCGACCCCCAGCTTGGGAAGCTAGTGCTCTACCAACTGAGCTATTTCCGCATGATGGAGGCAAATTTAAGCATTTAACCCTATACTTAAACTCCCTCCTGCCTAAAAAAGTAAATCAATGCAGGGGGTACAATACCCCTACATTCATTCCTCCGCGCACACTTTTCAAGGTGTTGTTGATGGATTCTGAACTGGATTCCGGATCCAGGTCGTTCAAACCAAGCATGAGTCTGCCATCCAGAAAAAGGCTCACCGGGCCGGTTTTGACCTGAATACCAGCGCCCAGGTGCAGATTGAAATTAAAACGTTCTACCGCGAAATCATTGTCTTTCAACTCACTGTTATCGTATCCTTCGCTCAAAAATGCCAATTGCTGGGTAGACTCAAAGGTTTCAGCAAAAATTACGGTACCAAAAAAATCCTTGATCGACACGAATGTTTTGGTGTACAACTTGCCGCCCAGCCCCATTCCCACCGATGGCCCAGCAAAGGCCGACAAACGCACATTGCCGGAACCAATGGTAAATTTGGCCAAAACCGGCACTTCAAGCGAGCTCATGTAAAAACTGCGGTAAAAACTCGTGGTCGTCAGTTGGTCGCTGGTTTCCTGGTCCTGAAAAGCGCCATGTGTGGCAAAAAGCAACTCGGGTTGCACGGCAAACCATTTATTAAGACGGATCTCAATCGGTACGCCCAGCTGTATGCCCGGCCGTATCTGTGGCGTAGGTTCGTTGCTCTCCAGCGGCTCTCTCACCACATTGTTGGCAGAAAACCCTAATCTAAAACCAATGCTGGTTTGCGCTCCAAGATGCTGGAGGGCAACCAGCCCGAACAGGCCTAAAACCAGGCCCAAATGCTTGAAAATCTTCATTATAGCAGAGTGTTTATCAATTAAGGCCGAAAAGATAGCCCGAAGCACTGATTCTGCACAATTATTTATGTGCTCAAAGCAGCCCGGAACACAAAAAGCCCGGTAATTTCGCCGCCACTATGACGTTCGATGTCACTATTCCGGTTCTCAACGAAGAAGCTACCCTGGACCGCCAGGTGCGCACCCTTCACCATTTTTTATCCGAACATTTCCCGGACCAACACCAATGGCGCATCATCATTGCCGACAACGGAAGCGTGGATAATACCCGCCATATTGCTGCGGCACTGACGGATGAATTCCCGGAAATTAAACTGGTAGCAGTACCGGAAAAAGGGGTCGGATTGGCGCTGAAAACCTCCTGGACACAGAGTCAGGCAGATATTGTAGGCTATATGGACCTGGATCTGGCCACCGACCTGCGACACTTTCCGCAGGCTTACCATGCCCTGGCTACCGAAGGTTTTGATCTGGTATATGGCACCCGACTGCACCCCAAAGCCCGGGTGATTGGTCGTACCCTCAAGCGGGAAATCACCTCCCGCATTTTCAACCTGATGCTGCGCCTTTACCTGGGCACTCGTTTTTCGGACGGCATGTGTGGCTTCAAGTGGCTGAAACGCGAACATCTTCCGGCGCTCATGGAAGGCGGAGCAGTATCCAACGGCTGGTTTTTTTCCACTGAATTATTGGCCATTGCCGAATGGAAAGGCCTGAAAATGTGTGAATTGCCCGTTATCTGGACAGATGACACCAGTAGTAGCAGGGTGAATATTGGCAAACTGGCCAGACAGTATATGGCAGCGATGAAGGTGTTGAAGCGGAGAAAAGGAACGATTGCACGATGAACGATGGACGATGGACGATGGACGATGAACGATATCCAGTTAAACCATATACTTATACCTCGGACCAATAGGGAAAAAGCCTTCGCGCTCATAAAACCGGAGCGTTTTTTGGTATTCTTCGCCGGGTGTGGTGACCTCCAGTCGTGCCCAGCCGCGTTCATCTGCCAGATTTTTAGCAGCATCCAGCAGCATTTTTCCCACTCCTTCTGACCGGTATTCCGGCACCACATACAATTCATTGATTACCCCAATGCGTCCGCCGGCATAAAAACCCAAGGATTCAGCCAGGGTTATTACGCCTACCGCATCGCCATCATCGTCAAGCGCCAACAGGGTGGAATGGTGTTCGTCCGGATCAAACTGCAGGAATAATCCTGCAATTTCTTCAGCAGTAAGAGTGTGCCCAACCTCTTCAAATAAAGCTGCGAGCAGTTGGGAAACAACGTGGGTATCTTCTTCGTCGGCAATTTTAAAATGGATCATGACGGTGGACGGTGTGCTTAAGCTCAAAATTACGCAATGATTCGGAAAGCCGGGAACAAATCAGACATTTGCGGCTGCTTATGAGTGTCACTGAAAAAAAATTAATGCTTGGCACGGCCCAATGGGGCTGGAGCGTATCTGCGGCGGAGGCCTATCGTTTGCTGGATAACTGGCTAAAGGCGGGTTTCCGACGGGTAGACTGTGCTACCAATTATCCCATCAACCGAAATCCGGCGGATTTCAGGGCGGCGGAAAAAATACTGAAGGAGTACACCGACGCACATGGTTTGCAGGATCTGGAACTGACTATGAAAATCGGGAGCCTCGATAACATGCGTTCTCCGGAGGTAAACCTTTCGCCATCCTTTATCCAAATGGCTGGTGAGGAATATCACCGGTTATTCGGAAAAAACCTCTCGGTATTGATGTTCCATTGGGATAACCGCGAAGATGCTGCTGATATTCAGGCCTCCCTGGAATCCCTGCACAGACTTTGTGGCAACCTTAACCTGAGGCCAGGGTTATCCGGCATTGCGCACCCGGAGGCGTATGCCCAGGCGAACGCTTCCTTGGGACTGAATTTTGATATTCAGTTGAAACACAACGTTTTTCAATCAGATTTGGATCGGTATGCTCCGCTGGAACGACATATTCAGGCAGGCGGACCACACCGATATTTTGCTTACGGGATTAATGCTGGCGGTGTTAAACTGCATGGGGATTATACCGACAACAGCACTTTTATGGCAAGAGGCGGTCAACAGGAAAAAATAGCGCAGCAACTTGGCAAAATCCAGTCGCTACTACCCGACTGGGCCACTGCTTTTGTGCGCCCGCCGGTGAAAACCATGAATCATCTCGGATTGATTTATGCAGGCTTGCATCCGGGCATTAATGGCGTACTGTTGGGCGTTTCCAGCACAGCTCAATTGCAGGAATCTCTGGATTTTTGGCGAAATCTGGAAACCTTTGATTATTCCGACATCTTTTCAGCCCTGAAAAAAATACATTTGCCCACCTAAACGGCACTTCACTGCATGGCAACGAAAAATACCGCTTCGAAGAAGGCTGCGCCCAAGACTACGGCGCCTCTATCCCCTACTCATTTTTTTCAAACCGGTTTCTGGCTGGAAAACCTGTATGCCTGCCTGGTCCTCACGGGCGTTGCCTTTCTGCTGTATGGCTTAACCATCAGTTTTGGCTACTTGCAAGACGATCAGATTTACATCTGGGACAATGCGTTTGTACAAAAGGGATTTGCCGGTTTGGCAGAGATTTTTGGAAACGACAGCCTGCTGGGGTTTTACAAAGACCCTAAAATCATGCTGGAAGGCGGTCGTTACCGTCCATTGCCTTTGGCCACTTTTGCTATAGAAGTTGGGCTATTTGGCAAAGAAAGTGCCTGGGCGGGCCATTTGATGAATGTTTTGTGGTATGTATTGTGCACCCTGCTGCTGTTCCGCCTTCTGCTGGCGCTATTTCCCCGGCAGGAAGGCGCATCCTGGTATCAGGGCATAGCGTTTTGGGCAACAGTGCTTTTCATGCTGCATCCACTACACGTTGAAGTTGTTTCCAATATCAAAAGCCGTGATGAAATCATGGCCATGGTGGGCAGCCTGGGCGCACTCTGGGCTGTGATGAAGTATTTTGACACACAGGTAGATCGGTATCGCTGGATGGCAGCCGGCTTTTTCCTGTTGGGCTTGTTGTCTAAAGAAAACACTGTTACTTTTTTGGCTGTGATTCCGCTTACCATTTGGGTATTTTCGCATGTATCGCTGGGAAGAGCTGTGAACGCCGTGTTGCCCCTGTTAGGCTCTTTGGGTTTGTTCCTGTTGATGCGAATGGTGGCTTTACAAAAACTGGGCACTCACCCGGATGAACTGGTATTAAACCCGTTTTTTGGCATGAGTGGTCTGGAAAGACTGGCTACTATCTTCCTGGCCCTGGGTTGGAACCTTAAACTGCTGTTTGTGCCACACCCGCTTACCATTGACTACTATCCGTACCATGTGCCCAAGGTGAGCTGGGCAGACTGGCGTCCGCTGGTTTCGCTGGCTATCTATGCCGGGCTGGGCTGGTGGGCTTTTAAAACCTTGAGAAAGGAGAAATCCGGTCAACAAGGTAATTGGTCGGTACCAGCCTATGCAGTGTTGTATTTCCTGTTTACCATCAGTATTGTTTCCAACTTGTTTGTGCGCACCAGCACTTTCATGAACGAGCGTTATTTATTCCTGCCTTCAGTGGCCTTTTGTTTGGCGGCGGCATGGTTTGGCGTGAAAAAACTGCCTGAATGGTTGGGCAACCGCCAGGTTTGGCCAGGGTATGCGGTATTGGGGGTAGTGGCAGCCTTGTTTGCTGTGCGCACCTGGACCAGGATCCCGGATTGGGGCGGTGATGGCTCTCGTTTGGTGGAGTCAGCCATTGAGGTATCAGGTAACAGCTACAGGGCGAATTACTATTACGCTAATTTGCTGTATGAAAAACAGTATAAACCCCTGGAAAAAGCCACAGATCAGTCCTCTGTGGCTCAGCGCACGGCTATTCTGAATGAAATTGAGCCTTATTTGAACAAATCTCTCCAGATCAATCCGGGGTACCGTTTGGCGGCGCCCATGAAGGTGCAATTGGCCGTTATTCGGTATAATCAGGATAAAAACCTGGAAAAACTGCTGCGCGATCTGGAACAAATGATCCTAAATCAGCCCGCCAACGGCGATATGCTGGTAATGGTGCTGGATGTACTAAAATCACTCAAAGGCGCCGACCCGAATATTTACAACTTCTTCTGTCACCGTGTGGGGTACAATTTCTACTTCGTTAAAATGCAGGATCCGGATGGAGCCATTGAGTTCCTGAATCTGGCTCTGGCCAATTATGCACAGGACAGAAATACCATTCAGGATTTGATTCAGGTGTACACCGCAATGGGTAATCAGGCAAAGGTGCAGGAACTGCAACAACGGTTACGAATGTAATAAAAAAGCGGCCCGGTGTCCCACACACCGAGGCCGCTGAACTTAGCAGAAATATACTCTTTGGCAGGCTCCCCCGCGGGAAACAGGCCGGTGCCGGTCCCACTCCATTCCCAACATGCCCCTCAGGGTTGTAAGTCTGCCTGCTTGATTAATCCACGTTGTCGTGCAGGAATGAATTCCCACCCATCTTGATTTCACCCTCTTCCTCCAGAGAAATCGTCCAGTTAGACATCTCTGGTTTGTAGGAATCAGGTACATCATCGAGGTTTACACTGCGACGCAGGTATGCCGGCTGACTTTCCAGGTCAATGATGGTTTGCGGAGAAGATAGCTTTACCACATTGATCGGACGGTTCAGGGCTTCCTGACGACGGCGCTGCGCATCTTCGATTCGTCTGCGACGTTCTTCCGGAGAAATTTCCTCTTCAGCATCGCGCAGGTAGGGGTCGTTATTGACCGGTGTTGTGCGACGGATTTTGTCAACTGTCTCCCGGATATTGTCGAACTCAAACTCGAGTGCGGTGGCTGCCTTCTCGTCTACCGGGGCGTACGGCTCATCTGACGTAATCGTAAAGAGAGAAGGCTGGATCTTTTTTCCAGTTTGCAAGTCTTCATCCAGGTGTACTACCTGGCGTTCGTTGGAATTGGATTGGCGATTGCCAGCTGCACTAGTTTTGCCGCGTTCGGCAGACTCGAAGCCTGTGGCAATGATGGTTACTGCCAGCTTTTCGCCCAGGCGCTCGTCGAAGCAGTTACCCCAGATGAGGTTGGCATTTTCGCCGGCTTTTTCCTGTACAAACTGGGTGATTTCGAAGATCTCGTCCATAGTTGCCTCTTTAACACCGGAGGTGATGTTCACCAGGATGTTTTTAGCGCCATAGATATCGTTGTCTTCGAGCAATGGAGAGCGAAGCGCTTCATCGGCGGCACGGAAGGCGCGATTTTCACCTTCTACGGCAGCAGTACCCATGATGGCTACGCCAGACCCACGCATGGTAGTGTTTACGTCTTCAAAGTCCACGTTTACATAACCTGGAACCGTGATGATCTCAGCAATGCCTTTGGCGGCGGTGCACAGGATGTTATCTGCCTGGCTGAATGCCTGGGAGATGCTGAGGTTACCGTAGATGTCGCGGAGTTTATCGTTGCTGATAATCACGAGGCAATCCACGTTTTTGCGCAGGTCTTCCAGACCTTCCATACCGTTGCCCACGCGGGTTTTACCCTCAAAAGTGAAGGGTAGGGTAACAATACCCACGGTAAGGATACCCAGTTCCTGGGCGGCCTTGGCGATGATGGGAGCGGCGCCGGTGCCGGTACCACCACCCATGCCGGCGGTGATGAAGGCCATTTTAGTGCCGTCTTCCAGGAAACGTTTGATTTCCTCCAGGCTTTCAATGCAGGCCTGTTTACCCACGCTGGGCCTGGAGCCTGCACCACGCCCCTCTGTAAGGATCTGGCCGAGCGAAATTTTATTAGGCACAGGGCTGAGTTGCATGGCCTGCGCGTCGGTATTGCAGATGGCGTAGTCTACGCCGACGATGCCTTGTTTGTACATGTGGGTTACGGCATTGCTACCGCCACCACCAACGCCGATGATTTTGATGATGCTTGGCTCATCTTTTGGCAAATCAAAAAGCATGATATGTTTCTTTTTAGCGTTATCAAATGAATGGATCACTTCTTGTTAAAGTCCATGTCAGGTTCTGCTTCGAACCATTCTTTGGTCTTTTTAAAGACGTTATCAAACCAGGAGGCGCCTTTTTCTTCCGATACATTGGAAGGCTCTTTTGGTTCCTCAACTACATTAACTACGGGTTCTTCAGCTTCCAGTTTAGCCGGATCCAGATCTTGCAAACCACGCAGCATCAAACCGATGCCGGTGCTGAATATCGGGCTGCTTACAGATTCATGGTAGCCGTGTGCCAGGTGTTCAACCGGGATACCAATGCGGCAGGACATTCCGGTGTGGAGTTCTGCCAGCTTGTCGGTATTGGCCAGCAAGGAACCACCACCGGTAAGTACTATACCCCCAATGAGCTTGCGCTCGTAGCCGCTCCGGCGAATCTCCCAAAGGACATAATCCAGCACTTCTTCCATACGCGCCTGAATGATGCGCGCGAGGTTTTTCTCGCTGATTTCCTTGTGTTCCCGACCTTTCAGTCCCGGAATGGTGATGATGCGGTTGTCGTATACTTCACTGGCCAGGGCTGATCCGAATTTCACCTTCAGCTTTTCAGCTTGTGGTTGCATTACAGTGCATCCTTCCTTGATATCCGCTGTGATCACATTACCACCGAATGGGATTACTGCCGTGTGGCGAATAATGCCTTCGTGGAAAATGGTGATATCCGTGGTACCGCCGCCTATGTCTACCAGGGCAACGCCGGCCTGTTTTTCCTCCTCAGAAAGGGTGGCGTCGGCGCTGGCAATGGGCTCCAGCGTGAGGTCGGCTACTTTCAGGCCGGCCTTTTCGATACAACGATATATGTTGTTGACGGCAGTGATTTGCCCTGTTATGATGTGGAAGTTGGCTTCCAAACGTACGCCGCACATGCCCACCGGATCGGTGATGCCTTGCTCGGAGTCTACCGTAAACTCCTGCGGAAATACGTGGATAATCTTGTCACCCGGCGGTAGCACCAGTTTGAACATATCATTTACCAACCGATCAATGTCGCGATGGGAAATCTCTGCAAAATCTGAATCGCGGGTGAGAATGCCGCGGTGTTGCAGACTTTTGATGTGCTGCCCGGCAATGCCTACGTGTACCGAGCGGAATTTCATGCGGGCATTGCGCTCGCAGATTTCCACGGCTTCGCGGATAGCGCCAACGGTTTTTTCAATGTTGGATACTACGCCGCGTAAAACGCCTGCACTTTCAACCTTGCCAATACCGATGATTTCGAGTTTGCCATGCGTGTTTTTCCGACCCGCAAGGCAGCAAACTTTTGTCGTGCCTATATCCAGGGCTACGACCACATCGTGGGGTTGTGGGATAAACTCCGTCATAATGTGTTGATTTTAAATGTTTTGAGTTTCGGTGTTATTGGTTCGCAATACCCAATCGGCGGTCGAAACTCTTTCCCGCGTCAAAGGTATTTATTTTTAAATTTTTTGTGTCAAATTTTTTGTTTTATTTGTTTGTTTTTCGGGGGTCATCTTTTGCAAACCACCTGTCCGCTGTATTTGAGGTTGATGGTTGCGTATTTTTGCCAGCCTTCGTAAGGCATGCCTTCCTTGTAGAAGATTTTCAATCGTTTCAACTTGTCTTCCAGTTTTCTGGCAGAGCCCAAAATGATTTTTTGGTCTCCTATCAAGGGCACCAGAATGAATTCTCCGGTGTTGGTGACATGAATTTGCTGGATGAAGGATTTCAGAAAATCATCTGCCTGCAAGGTTTGGGTGATGTTGTACAGATCTTTCAGGCTGTTTTTCCTTTTCTCCCTGAACTCAGGGGTATAAGGCGCTATGTTTCCGGTTGCCACTATCACCCTTGCCGCGAAGTTTTTGGATGGCGGCATCTTTTTGCCGTTTTTATCCAGATAGTAGTTATTACCCTGATTGTCCAGCACCCGGATGAGCGGCTCCCGCTGCTCAATCACTATGTGCATCTGGTTATTCTGGTCGATGTAGGCATCTGCATTTTCCACAAAAGGATCTGTTTCAAGCACGCGCTCCATACGATCTACATCAAGGGTCGACAAATCTGAATTTTCCAGATCGCTGCCGAATGCCTTCAACAAAGCCTGCCGCACATCGCTTTCACTGATTAGTTTGTTTCCATCTGCCAATTCAGCCACTTTTACCTGTAAACCTTCGGCAAAAGATCCCGCCTTCCGATTCCGCGCAATCAGCCAGATCATTCCTACAATAAAGAGGAATAATATCCAGGCTAATTTTGTGTAGTTAATGCGCGGAAAGAGCATGAATTAATTCACTGTATCGGCGGGTTTAGCCGCCGGGGGTTAGTTGTTGTTTGAAGGGTTTGAAGGGTTTGAGGGGTTTGAGGGGTTTGAGGGGTTTGATGTATCCCGGAATGCTATTCCGGGAAGAGTTTGAAGAGTTTTTGAAAAAACTAAGCCTCGCTAGAGGCGAAATTCCAGTAGCTTTTTGATGGGTTCAATGAAAGTATCAATATCGCCTGCGCCCATGGTGAGCAGCAGTTCGGGTTGGTGTTGTTTCAGAGTTTCCAGAATTTCGTCTTTCTGAATGATTCGTTTGTTTTTAAGTGTCATTTTATCCAGGAGCATCTCTGAGGTAACCCCTGGTATGGGTAATTCCCTTGCCGGGTAAATGGGCAGCAGCAGACATTCATCCAGTTTATCCAACGCAGCCGCAAATCCTTCTGCGAAATCGCGGGTACGGGTAAACAGGTGCGGTTGAAAAATACCGGTCAGCTTTTTGTCCGGATACATGGAACGCGCCGCCTGAATGGTGGCTTCCAATTCTGCAGGATGGTGTGCATAATCATCTACATATACCACCTGATCTGTTTTCAATATGGTATCGAAACGGCGTTTCACACCCTTGAAAGCCAATAATGCCGCCGGAATCTCTGTTGAAAAACCTCCCGCGCCCAGGGTAGCTGCAATAGCTGCTGTGGCGTTGAGCACATTGTGCAAGCCCGGATAATTCATCCGCAATGCCGGCCAATCCACAATGGTAGAGGTTAACCCAAATACCGTTTGGCCATTATTTACATGCACATTCACTGCTTCGTAGTAGCCATTTTCAATGCCAAACGTGAACACTTTCCGGCCGCTGGCCTCCAGTTCTGCCGCTACATCTTCCAAAGGCAAACCATGTTTGTATATCAGGATACCACCTGGCTTGATTTGGCGGACAAACTGCTTGTAGGATTCTACTACTGCTTCCGGTGTTCCATATATATCCAGGTGATCCGGATCCAGCGAATTCAGCACAGCCACATCGGGATGCAGGTGCAGAAAACTGCGGTCGTATTCATCCGCTTCCACCACAACCCATTCACTTTTCCCTTCAACGAAATTGGAACCCAGATTGCCGGATATTCCTCCCACAAAAGCGGTTGCATCTACCCCGCAGGCCCGCAACAAGTGGGCGGTCATGGTTGAGGTAGTAGTTTTGCCGTGGGTACCGGCAATGGCTACGCATTTTTTTGCTTTGCTGATGATACCCAGTACCTCTGCGCGTTTTTTAAGCGGATAACCCCGGTCCAGGAACCAGTTCAGCTCCTTTAGGTCTTTGGGAACAGCAGGCGTCCACACCACCAAATCAACGCCTTCCGGAATGAGGGAAACATCGTCGGTATAATGTACGTGCATACCTTCCGCCGCCAGGGCGCGGGTAAGCTCCGTTTCTGTGCGGTCATAGCCATGTACCTCTGCCCCGTGCAGTTTGAAATAACGGGCCAGTGCCGACATCCCGATGCCGCCAATTCCGATGAAGTATACCTTTTTGATGGTGTTGAATTCCATGTGCTTATCCTGCTTGTTCCGGCTTATTTCCTGGCCAGTTTCAGTATTTCTTTTTGTCCCCCCCGATTCATTTCAAATTCCACGGCATTTCCGTTGAGGGTCAGCAATTTGACCATAATCTCTTTTTTGCCTGTTTCGGTGGTGTACAACTTGTCTTTATCTGTACGCCATACGCCACTTTGGTTTTGGTTGCCGAAGCTGGCTGCGTAAGTGCCATCTTCTTTGAACTCAAATTGTACCTGCGAGGCGTCTATGTCACTTGGTTTGTCCATGATCAACCATTCCGTTCCTTGCCATTGCCCCAGTAAAACCGGGTTTTTATCGTTGGCTTTTTGACAAGCTGCCAGGGCCAGAAAGCCCAGGAAGATCAGTGTGTATTTCATGTTTATACCTTTTAATTTATCATTTTAAGTGCTTCTCTGGCAATAGCTTCTGCTGCGTTGGGGCGTCCCATTTGGCGGATGCTTTCCCCCAGGCTGAAGGCCAAAGCTTCGCTTTCCAGAATGAGGTTTACTTCCTGCAACAATTTCTCTCCTGCATCTGCATCCCGCACGAGTCGGGCAGCGCCTTTTTCCACCAGCGCCAGGGCATTTTTGGTTTGGTGGTCTTCTGCCACATTGGGAGAAGGCACCAAAATAACCGGCTTGCCCACCAAACACAACTCACTGATACTCAGCGCTCCAGCCCGGGAAACAATCACATCTGCAGTTGCGTACAACAGGTCCATGCGGTCAATGAATGCCAGACATTGCACGTTGGGCAATTTGGCTGTTTCCATGGCAGAATATTCATACTCATAGAATTTTCCGCATTGCCAAATGACCTGAATATCAGGGTTTTGTTCAAAGAACTCCACATTGTCGCGCATGGCATTATTCAGGGTTCTTGCTCCCAGACTGCCACCAATCACTACCAGCGTTTTTTTGTTGGGATCCAGGTTATAGTGCCTGATTCCCTCTTCCCGTTTTCCTTCCAGATGCAAAATATCCGACCGCACCGGGTTTCCGGTAAACACAATCCTGTCGGCTGGAAAAAACTGCTCCATATGGTCGTAAGCCACACAAATTTTCCGGGCTCTTCTGCCCAGGATTTTATTGGTTACCCCCGCATAGGAGTTTTGCTCCTGAATGAGGGTAGGAATACCAGACCGTTGTGCGGCCCGCATGATGGGGCCACTGGCATACCCGCCTGTTCCGATGACCACATCAGGCTGAAAACGCTTCACTATGCTTCTGGCGCGCCACAAACTTTTCAACAGTTTGAAGGGGAACGACAGGTTTTTCAGGCTCATACTGCGTTGAAACCCTGCAACCGGAAGTCCTTCAATAGCATATCCCGCTTTTGGAACACGCTCCATTTCCATTTTCCCGGTGGCGCCTACGAATAGGAATGATGCCTCTGGGTGCAATTTTTTGATCGCATCTGCGATGGCAATAGCGGGGAAAATATGGCCGCCGGTGCCACCTCCTGTGATCATTATTTTCAAATTTTCTTTGCTCATGTTGTAGTCACCAAGGTTAGGAAAGGTGATTATTCGAGGCTTTCAATGTATTTGCTCACACTCAGGATCATACCCAGGGAGATGCAAGTGAATAACACACTGGTTCCACCCATGGATACCAGCGGAAGGGTCAGACCCGTTGCCGGCACCAAATTCAGGTTCACAGCCATATTAGCCAGCGCCTGCACCGTGAGCATCAAACTGAGTCCTATGGCCAGAAATGCCCCAAAAGCCTTCGGACTTTGGGTAACTAATCGCACATTTCGCAAGAACAGCATGACATATAGCGCCAGAACAATGACTCCTCCTATCAGCCCATATTCTTCACAAATGATGGCATAAATGAAGTCGGCATTGCAATACGGCAAATAGTGCCGCATCATGGAATTGCCCGGACCATTGCCAAAAATTCCGCCTTTGGCAATGGCAATTTTGGCCTGTTGGACCTGATAGCCACCGTCTTCATCGTGTAAAAAGGTTTCAACCCGTTTTTCCCAGGTATTTACCCGCACCAAATCCAGTTCGGGATAGACTTTTCCTATACCAACCAAAACGGCAAACACCAGCAACCCCAGGAACATCATCATGATGATATATTGTGCGCTTACACGCCCCATGAACATCAGCAGGATGCAGGTGGTGAACAGGATCATAGCCGTACTCAGATTGGACGGCGCGATCAATCCGCACACCAGCACCACCGGAATGATGATTGGGAAAAACGCCTGACGCAAACTGGTGATATATTCCTGCTTGATGGTCAATGCCCGGGCTACATATATGATCAGGGCAATTTTGGCCATTTCTGAAGGTTGAAAACTGATGCCTGCCACACTGATCCAACGGTTGGCATCATTGATGTTTTTACCAAAAAACAGGGTAAACAACAGCAAAGGCACCGTAATCCACAGCATAGGACGGGCAAACTGCTGATACCTCCGATAGTGCACCAGGTGACCCAAATACACCAAAAACAGACCAAAAGCCAGCTTCACCATGTGCCCCACCAACATCCCTGTGGTGTTTCCGCCACGCGAACGCCAGGCTTCCCACCCGGAGGAGGAAAACACAGCCAACAGGCTGAACAGACTCAGTACCGCTACGATCATCCAAATCGTACGGTCTCCCCTGAGTTCTGCTGCTATGCGATTGCCGAGTGACATTTTTGAGTGTTTGAGTTTGCTAGTGTTTGAGTGTTTGAGTTTGCCAGTGTTTGAGTGTCTTCGTGCCTTAACGCCTTTGCGCCTTCATACCATCACGCTTTGTGCCTTAAGAACCGCTTAGTGCCTTATAAAAACTCAGGTATTGAGCAGCTGCGGCTTTCCAGCTGAATTGTGCTGCTCTGTTTCGTAAACGGGTGGGTTTTTCGGGGTCTATCTTATAAGCATTCATGCCTTTTTCAAATACTTCGCAGAGGGCCGTGGGCTCAAAATCCGTGAAATAATAAGCCTCTTCTCCTCCGATTTCCGGCAAACTGCACTTATTGGACAGAAAAACCGGTTTGCCCATGGCCATTGCTTCTACTACCGGCAACCCGAACCCTTCAGACAGACTCGGAAACAAAAGCGCCTCACATTCCTGATAATACGCCCATTTCTCTGCCTCACTGATTGGTCCGACCAAGTGTACCCTACCCTCAACGCCCCATTTTTTCGCCTCATTTCGGATGGTCTCCTGGTAACCTCTGCTGTCTGGTCCGGCAATGACCCAATCAAATCCTGGCTGTTGGGCCAATAAAGGCATCAGCACATGGTAGTTTTTTTTGGGATGAATACCAATGGAGAACAAAAACGGTCTTTCCCGTTTTATCGCCACTGATCCAATTTCCAGCGCTTCATCCAAGCGCCCGCCGCCATTGTAAATCACTGCTTCCTTTACGCCTGCCGACACTTTTAACTGCGCATGTACCTGTTCCCGAACAAATTCAGAGATATACACCAGTCCGGCTGCGCGGTCTATTTTTTGCTGAACTTTCTTCAGTTTTCGTTGCTTTTTACTCGCTGAATAATCCGGACGTTCCAAAAAATTCAGGTCGTGTATGGTGTACAACACCGCTGTTTTTCTACTCCTTGGAAGCAGTTCCGAATCCTGATGCATGCAGTGCCACACATTGGCTGGCAGCGAAATTCCCAACCATTTATGCCAGGATTGAACAGCCTTGTATTGCATCGTCAATCCAAACTTTCCTACCCAATTCCGCGGAACAAGCGCCGTAATACCCAGTTCGCTGGCAGCAGGATTTGCTGCAAACGCCTGACCTAATTGAAGACAATACTGCCCCAGGCCAGAGTAAGGGTTTCTTAAGCGTTCCATGTCAAGCGCAACGGTTAGCATCTCTTATCTTTTAGTTGTGCTACCAATTGGTTTTAAGGTGTTTCCACTGGTAACACCATAGTTAAGATGAGCAAGTTCTTCACCTTAATCAGATTTCATTTTCAGAACGGCAGCCCTGAATTGTGCGCCCCGATCTTCATAATTTTTGAACAGATCGAAACTCGCACATGCAGGACTTAATAGCACGATATCTCCGGCTTCCGCCAATTTTGCCGACTGAGATACTGCTTCCTGAGCGCTTGAGGTTTCCACCATTGGTTTTTTCATGCCTTTGAATGCCTTGATAATCTTGGTGTTATCTACGCCCATGCAAACGATGGCCTTCACCTTTTTTTTCACCCATTTCAAGAGCGGCTCGTAGTCGTTCCCCTTGTCCTGGCCGCCAACGATCCACACCGTTGGCGCATCCATCGCTTGCAGGGCATAGAACACGGAGTCAACATTCGTGGCTTTGGAGTCATTTATCCAGGTAACTCCCTTAATCACCGCCACTTTCTCCAATCGGTGCGGTGGCGTTTCAAAAGAGTTTAATCCTTGTTGAATTTTGGCCGGATCAGCACCCAAAAGCAGCGCTGCCCGAATGGCACAAACCGCGTTGAACATGTTATGCGGTCCTTTCAGCGCCGATTGGGTCATATCAAACCGAAAACTGCCCACACGTATCTCCCCGTTTTTGTAAAAGCCTTTCCGGATAGCCATCTTTTTAGCGCCGGTTTCCTTCCAGTTCTCCTGAATCACCGGATCATATCCGTTGTAAATGAACTTATCACCTCTGCGCTGATTCATACTTATCCTGAACTTGGCCGCCGCGTAGTTTTCCAACTTGTACTCATAGCGATCCAGGTGATCCGGCGTAATGTTCAGCAGCATAGAAATATAGGGTCTGAACTCCTGAATATCATCCAGTTGGAAGCTGGAAACCTCCAGTACAAACACCCTTTCCTTACTTTTGATATGGCCACTCATCAGGTCGTCCAGCACCATTCTGGCAAAGGAATTCCCCACATTGCCCCCTTTTCGAACGGGCAATCCGGCTTCATGCATCAAGTGCCATGTGAGCTCAGTAGTAGTAGTTTTACCATTGGAGCCGGTAATGGCCACTATCCTGCATTTTCCCGCATATCTGTATCCAAATTCAATTTCTCCGATCACGTTGATGCCTTTTTCCCGCACGGCCTTCATCACATCGCTTTTCTCAGGGATGCCCGGACTTTTGATGATCTCGGAAGCATTCAGGATTTGTGCCAGGGTATGCTGGTTTTCCTCCCAGGGAATTCCGTAGGCATCTAGTTCCTGTTTAAAAACATCCTTGATCGGCCCTTTATCGCTTACGAACACGTCGAAGCCCAGGAAACTGGCCAATCTGGCCGCTCCTGTACCGGATTCCCCGGAGCCTAGTATGACGATTCGTTTTTTCATGACTGTCGTTTATCGTATCTTCAGTGTAATAATGGTGGCTACAGCCAACAGTATTTGTACTATCCAGAAGCGCACTGAAATGGTCACTTCATGGTATCCTTTTTTCTGATAGTGGTGGTGAAGCGGCGCCATCAGGAACACCCTCCTACCCTCTCCGTATTTCTTTTTGGTATATTTGAAATACCATACCTGAATGATTACAGACAGGTTTTCAATCAGAAATACTCCGCACAAAACCGGGATCAGGAGTTCTTTTCGGGTAATAATGGCCAGGGAAGCGATGATGCCACCCAGCGTTAAACTACCTGTATCGCCCATGAATACCCGTGCCGGAAATACGTTGTACCACAAAAAGCCGATACAACCACCCAGCAAACAAGCCGAAAACACCACCAATTCGCTACTATACGGAATGTAAAAAATCTTCAAAAAGTCTGCAGCCAGGGAGTTACCGCTCAAATAGGCCAGCATACCCAAAGCAAAAATCACGATCGCCGAAACACCCGCAGCCTGTCCATCCAGTCCATCCGTCAGGTTTGCTCCGTTACTCACCGCCGTTATGACTATTATAACCATGATGACGAAGAAAATAGAGCTCAAATCCCTGGCATTATCCCCCAAAAACCACAGAAAACGGGAGTAATCCAGCTCGTTGTTTTTGAAGAATGGCACATTGGTGATGGGCGCTTTCACGTACACCATCTCCTTGTAAGTGTTGGCAGCAGTGGGATCTTTGACAAACAGGGTTTCCATCACGGTGTACCCTTTTTGTGCAGCTGTTTCCGGATCCATCCGCACCACTACTTCATCGTTTATCAACATGGTAATACCCACAATCAAACCCAAACCAACCTGACCCATGATTTTAAACCGTCCTTTCAACCCCTCTTTATCTTTTTTGAACACCTTTATGTAATCGTCTATAAACCCGATGGTAAACATCCAGACTGTACTGAAAAGCATTAGCAGGATGTACACATTATCCAGCCGGGCCATGAGCAGACATGGGATCAAGGTGGCTGCCACAATGATGATACCTCCCATAGTAGGGGTACCTGCTTTGGAGGTTTGTCCGGCCAGCCCCAAATCGCGCACTGTTTCACCAATCTGCGCCCTTCTCAGCCAGTCGATGATCCTTTTGCCGATAACCAGAGAAATCAGCAGAGATAACAACATGGCAATACCTGCCCTGAACGAGATAAACTTGAACAAGCCCGCTCCCGGCAGGTCGTAATGTTCTTTTAAGTATTCAAACAGATGGGTCAGCATGGTGTTACCAATTTCATTCATGTAATCAATTTGGCTGTGGGGCGATGTTTCATCGCCCCGCAACCGGCTCAAAATCAAAATAGTAGTCCCTCCACTATTTTATCTTTACCCGCATGGAGCGGGGTGTTTTCTTTTGCTATTCAAAATATTTCAACAACATCGCTTTGTCGTCGAACGGATGTTTAACACCCTGTATGTCCTGGTACTTCTCATGTCCTTTTCCGGCCACCAGAATCACATCGCCCGGACCGGCAAGCCTGACGGCCGTTTTGATGGCCTGCTCACGATCCTGAATGACCAGCGTTTTTTGCAATCCCTTTTCATCCAGGCCAGCCTCCATGTCTTTGAGGATAGCCGCCGGATCTTCGGTCCTGGGGTTATCTGAGGTCAGAATGAGTTGATCACTCAGTTGGGCGCAAACCTGGGCCATTACCGGCCGTTTGGTCTTATCCCGGTCGCCACCAGCTCCAGACACGGTGATTACCCTCGATGTTTTCTTTTTCAGTTTGGCAATGGTTTCCAACACTTTTTCCAGTGCATCAGGCGTGTGCGCATAATCTATTATGCCTATACAGCCCAGTTTCACAGGATGCACCACGTATTCAAAACGTCCTTCAGCGCCAGGCAGATTACTCAGCGCTGTGAGCAATTGATCCGTCCCTACCTGCCGGTTTCCCTCGCTCAACAGTGCGCCTACCGCATAAGCTGCTGTGAGGTTATAGGCATTAAACTCGCCAATCAACCGTACAAACAACTCCATTCCGTTCAGCTCCAGATGCAGGCCGGTCAGGCTGTTTTCAATAATTTTGCTTTTGAAATCAGCCGGCTTTTTCAAACCGTAACTGTATTTGCGCGCCTGAGTGTTTTGCAACATGACCATGCCGTTTTTATCGTCTACATTGGTCAGGGCAAAAGCACCTTTAGGTAAATCGTCAAAGAACTTCTTTTTGGCATCCCTGTAGTTGGCAAAGGAACCGTGATAGTCCAGGTGGTCGTGTGTCAGGTTGGTGAATACTCCGCCCGCAAACTTTGCACCCGCAATCCGGCGCTGATGCACGGCATGACTGCTCACTTCCATAAACACATGACTACAACCGGCATCTGCCATTTCGCGAAACAAAGCATGCAGCCGAACCGCATCCGGCGTAGTGTGAGTACTGGGAATGATGGTCTCGCCAATCCTGTTTTCTACAGTGCCAATCAGACCGCATTTATACCCCAATGCCGTAAATAATTGCCACAGCAGGGTAGTAGTCGTGGTTTTTCCATTCGTACCTGTTATCCCAATCAGCGTAAAAGCGTCTGAAGGATTGCCGTAAAAACGGGAGGCCAGTACCCCCAACATTTCCGCACTGTCTTTCACCCGAATGACGGTTGCTTCTGAAACACCGGTCCAGGCTTCACAAACAATCACCTTTGCCCCTTTCTCAAGCGCCACAGGTATAAATTGATGTCCATCCGCCGCTGCACCGCGTACCGCCACAAATACATCTCCGGGCGTAACCATACGACTATCGAACCGGATTTGTCCGATGTCGATCCGGGTTTCTCCCTGGATGTCAAGCCCTTGCAGGCCTTGTATGAGTTCAATTAGTTGCACTACGGTTCATTAGTTTAAGTACAATACACAGGTTTGTCCATTGGCTTTAGTGCCTGGCGCCAGACTCTGACTTCGCACCTTTCCTATTCCATCCGCTCTAACCTTACAACCCCGGTTTTCCAGCAGGTAAATGGCGTCTTTCAACCCCATGCCTACCACCGAAGGCACTGTTTTATCGTTCACTGAACGGTTTTGCAGGTTGAGTCCAACACTGTCTTTAGCCACCAGTACACCCCATTCTTCCACATCTTCGCCCATATTGAAATCCAGCCCAAGCCATTCCATACTTTCTTTTAAGTCTTCCTTTCTGCCGGCATCAAAACCAGGCATTTGATTTTTGCGCAAAGGCGATGGTTTAGCAGCATTGATAGGCGTATGCAACTCCGCCTTCATGGCAAAACACTTGTCTGCAATTTGCCTAAAAACAGGAGCCGCCACTTCCGCCCCGTGATAACCGCCGCGTTCCGGCTCGCTGATTACCACGATACAGGAATACACCGGATTATCTGCCGGGAAAAACCCGCAAAATCCGGCCTGGTGCCGAATGCCCTTGGAAGCCCGGAATTTGTGGTAGTTCAACTGGGCTGTGCCTGTTTTGCCTGCAATATCGAAGTAGGCCGGTTGGATATTTTTAGCCGTACCTGTCTTCACTACCTCTTTCAAAAGCTCTTTCGCTTTACGGATGGTGTTTTGGGAAGCGATACTTCTTTTTACGGTGTATGGCCTGAATTCCTTCACCATTTCGCCATAATGCTCGGTACGCTGCACCAGATAGGGGCGCATTAAGCGGCCATCGTTGGCCACCGCATTGAAGAAGGTGAGCATTTGTAAGGGTGTGAGCAACAGCTCATATCCAATACTCATCCAGGGCAGTGTTGTGCCGCTCCATTCGCTTTTGGGGTCGTCCGGGTTTTTCAGGATTGGGTTCTCTTCTCCGCCGATTTCAATTCCTGTGGGTTGATCCAGATTGAATTCACGCAGTTGTTGAACGAATGCTGCCGATTTGTTTTTGAAATACTTCTGGGTCAGGGTTGCTGTACCCACGTTAGACGACAGCGCAAAAATTTGTTTGATGCTCATGGAGTCCATGCCATGCGGATGCGCATCCACCAATTCTTCATCGTATATCTGCACTTTACCCTTATAAACGGGCACTTTTTCTTCAAAATCGTCGATGGCCCCCGTCTCCATAAGCGCCATGAATGTGGCCAGTTTGAACATGGAGCCGGGCTCCACGCGCTCGCCCACGGCGTAGTTATAAGTCTCCCAGTATCCGGTTTTGCCTTCTGCCTGGGTTCTGCCGATATTGGCCATAGCCCTGATTTTACCGGTTTTCACCTCCATAACAATGGCGCAACCGTGGTCGGCATTGTGCGTTTGGCAGGCATTTAGCAGGGCTGTTTCAGCCGCATCCTGAATATTGATATCGAGGGTAGTTACCACATCATCGCCGGCGGCCGGCTCAATTTCAGCCAGATCGTCTACCGGGATGTACACATCGCCCGGCACCCGGAGCATGAGTTGTTTGGGATAATCTTCCCGTTTTCCATCCAAAATGGTGTTAAAACTACCTTCAATACCCACGGGCAGGGCGCCTTCCCGCTGCGCATAACCAATGGTACGCTGAGCCAGGATCTTAAACGGCCTTTCCCGTTTGCTCACCTGCTCGGCAATGAAACCACCGGCATGACGACCTTCCCGGAAAATCGGGAAAGACTTAATCAGCAGGTATTTGGAATAAGGCAGGTTCTTGGCAATGGGCACGTACCGGATACCACGGGTGCGCGGATCGGCATGGCGCAATGTGTCCAGCCATTCCCGGTACGCGCCTGGCGTATACTGCGGGTCGATGTACGTGGAAAGCAACCATGCCAGGCTATCTACAGCCTGATCATTAAATATTTCCTCCGTCAGCCCTTCGGCTTTCGCGTCAAAATGTATGTCAAAGAACGGCAATGAGGTAGCCAGCAGTGATCCGTCATCGGCCAGCACATTACCTCGTTGGCTGGGTACATCTACAAGTTTTACATACAGACTATCGGCTTTGGCTTCCCAGATGTGGGCATCCGTTACCGTAAGTTGAACCAGGCGCATCAAGATCACAACAGCCACCACCAGTACTACGGCTGCCACCGAGTACACACGGATGAGGACTTCGTTTTTGATGTTGAGCACGAGGGTTGATGTGGTTTAGGCATCCCGGAAAGGCATTCCGGGAAGATTAACTTGTTATTTTAAGATGATGACTTTGGGGCCTTTATTTTCCAGATCGAGTCCTACAGGCTCCAGATCTTCATCAATTTGACTTTGCATGCTTTTATACATGGTCTCGCTTTTGATGGAGGTGTATTCCCATTTGAGCTCTTTTATTTCTTTCTGCAACAATTGTATCCTGCGCACTCCTTTCTCTGCGTAATGCGCATTGGCGATGTACAAAATACCCAATCCGCCCAGGAAGAGCAGAAACTGAAAGTTGCCAAAAACCAGATCGGTGGTGTGGCGACTAACGTTGAGGGCGTTGAGGAGCTTGTTGGCCAATGTGAGTGAGTGAATGAGTGAATGAGTGAGTGAGTGAGTGATTAGATTTTTGAGGCTACTCTGAGTTTTGAGCTTCTGGCCCGGGTGTTTTGGTTGATTTCTTTTTGTCCGGGTTCAACCGGTTTTTTTGTGATGAGGGTCCAGGGTCTGCTGATGTTTCCATAGAAATCCTGGTTTATTTCGCCATTTATGTTGCCTGTTTTCAGGAAATTTTTAACCATCCTGTCTTCCAGGCTATGGAAGGTGATAACTGCCAGTCGGCCTTCCGGGGCCAGCATTTCCAGGGCATCCTTGAGAAAATCTTCCAGCGCTCCCAGTTCATCGTTTACTTCCATCCGCAGGGCCTGAAACACCTGCGACAAGTAGCGCATGCGTTCGCCCATGAGGTTTTTACTGCACAGTTCAACCAAATCTCCGGTGGTTCTGAACGGGAGTTTTTCGCGTTCACGCACAACGGCATGCGCGAGCGTTTTGGCATTGCGCACCTCGCCCAGTTCGCTGAATATCCGCTGGAGTTCTTCTGCATTCCGGGCATTAAGCAAATCGGCAGCGGTTTCGCCATCTTGCCGGTTCATGCGCATATCGAGTGCTGCATCAAAACGATAAGAGAACCCACGCTCGGCGGTGTCCAGCTGATAACTGCTCACGCCCAAATCGGCCAGAATGCCTTGCACAGTGCCCGGTCGAACACCTTCTGCCCGCAACTGACGTTTCAAGTGCCTGAAATTGGATGGAACAAAAACGAATCCCGGATTGCCTGAAAATTCCGGCTGCTCTGTGTTTCGTTTGGCGTCTTCATCCTGATCAAAAGCAAACAAGCGGCCTTTTCCGCCCATTTTCTCCAGGATCAAACGGGAGTGCCCGCCTCCGCCAAACGTTGCGTCAACATAGGTTCCACCAGGCGTAACGCCCAGTAAATCAATGCTTTCGTACAAGAGGACAGTTTCGTGGTACACCATAGTTCAATCTGAAGGATGAACTTCCAGCGGTTACTATCAGCCTTTGGCCGCAGCCAGGCACAGACGGCTCGCTTAAAGCTCAATCTCGTCATCACCACCCATCACCGTGTTGGCCAAATCGGCAAACTCGTTCGGATCAAAGGCGGCGGTGGAAGTGTACTGCTCTGGCGACCAGATTTCAATCTTGCCACCCATGGCAAGCAATACAGCTTCTTTGGCTATATCCGCATAGTCCAACAAAGGCTTCTGTAACAGGATTCTGTCCGCGCTATCCGTAGTTAATGGATATGCTCCGTAATGGAAGGAGCGGATAAACGCGCGGTTCCGGTCATTGAAACTATTGAGACGGCTCAACTTGGCAGCTATGCCGTCCCAGACCGGTTTGGGGTAAAGTGTGAGACACTTCTCAAACCCCCGGTTTACCACAAACTCATAAGATGCACCCTCGCCGTTGGACCCTGCTGCATGAGCGGGCAACTGACGGAGCAGCGCAGTTGGCAAGCGCAGACGACCCTTTTCGTCAAGGGCCACCGGATATTCGCCTATAAGTTGCATGGTAGTGGTGTGGGACCGTACTTCTGCTAAGTGTGAGCCGGGGCGTATGTGGGATAAGCCACCATTTCACAGGGACAAAAGTATTTACAATTTCCATATTTTCCCACAAACTCCCACTTTTTATCCTTTTTTTGTCAAAAAAAATTTATTATATCATTTAAAACATTGATAATCAATTGTTTTACAAAAATTATTTTTCTACCTTAGAGCATAATCAATCCAGTCAAAAGTATAAAAAAATCCATTTTTTTTCCAGAAAGCATACAAAACAAGCAAAACCCTGTACTCAAAATCAACATTTAAGCTCAGAAACAATCGCCACAGCACATAAGGTGGTAAAATGTGGAGATCAAATTCAACAATAACTACCCCGGTGGTAAAAAGTGGAAACCCGAATCACATTTTCCAATCAAATCCGACATATTCCAATTGCATATATGCCAAAATGGGTAATTTGTGCCCAAACCGATGACATACCGGCTTTACAGGTAATATGCCTGGCCATTTACATCCTATGAGAAACACGATTTCATGTTTATTGCTTGTCCTGGCGTGCCAAACAGGAGGCAGCCAAACCCCGTCTCCCTGGGAGTTTGGACTCAGCGCCGGCACAGCCATTTACCTGGGTGAAACCAATGAGATGCGGCTCGGGCAAAAAATATTTGGAGCCAATCCTGGTCTGGGTTTGCATACCAGAAAAAACCTGACTAACAACCTTTGCCTGCGCGCAAACCTTATCCTGGCCCGGATATCTGGCAACGACAGCCACTACGCCGTTCCGGAATGGCGCTCTCAACGCGGCCTTTCAGTTACAGGCTCACTGTACGACATTACCCTGATGGCTGAATTTTATCCGGCTGGCTTGTACGGGGTCAAAAAGGGGAAATCCAAAACCCTTCGCAAAAAACGGCAGCTTTTCAGCCCGTTTCTGGCCCTTGGCGCAGGGGTTTATTTTGCCAACCCTAAAGTTTACTGGAACGATCAGCAACCAAACGACTACCTGGACCCTGTACTGGTATCAGTAGATAAAAGCCACAATAACAAGCCTGATATCAGCATTCCGGTGGGTTTGGGTGGCCGCTTCAGAGCAGGCTCTCATTTCACTCTGGGCATGGAAGCCATACTAACCCCTACCCTGGGCGATTACATGGATGGCATCAGTGTGGCCGGAATCCCTTCAGATAACGATTGGTATTTCTATGCCGGCATAACCGGTAGTTATGCCTTTGGTAAAGACAAAAATGCCAAAATCAACCAGCATGAACCCCGTCCTGACATCGTAGTCAAACCTGTAGAACCCGACAGGGATGGAGATGGCATACCAGATATTTACGATCAATGCCCTGACGGACCTGGCAACCTGCAACTTTTTGGTTGCCCGGATACTGATGGCGATGGCGTGGCAGACCGCGACGACCATTGTCCGGAGGAAATTGGACATGCCAGCCTGAAAGGTTGTCCGGATAGGGATGAAGACGGCATAGCCGACAAGGACGACAACTGCCCCGACACCAAAGGCGTCCTGGAGTATCGGGGCTGTCCGGCGATTGACCGGGATAAAGATGGCGTGGCCGATGCAGAAGACCTCTGTCCGGACATGCGCGGTCACCTTCGCTGGAAAGGATGTCCGGATTCTGATGAAGACGGGCTGCCGGATAATAAAGATGCTTGTCCGGGAATAGCAGGGCCTGAACGTTTGAAAGGCTGCCCTGATTCCGATAGCGATGGCATTGCCGACAAAGAGGATGAATGTCCAACTTTGGCTGGATTGCCTGAAAAAAAAGGTTGTCCGGAAGCTATGCCACCCGCCCCTGGCGTACCTTTCAAGGCTGTTTATTTTGGATCCACCCTGGAAGACTGGTATGGCACTTCCTTGGTGACGCTGGATGAAGTAGTCACTATTTTACAGGCTGACCCGAGGTTGGAAGCGCGACTGGAAGGGCACACCGATAATACAGGACAGGAACCAGCCAATGGTTTGCTATCAGAAAAACGCGCTAAACGGTGTCGCGACTACCTGATTACCAAAGGAATTGATGCCAAACGCCTGAGTTACATCGGTCATGGCTCCAATAAGCCGTTTGTGCCAAACGACAGTCGCACCAACCGTCAGTTAAACAGACGTGTAGAGATTCATTTCCTGGTTAGATAGGCTGCGTTCAACATCAGTAAAAGTGTATGGATTTTGGAAAATTACCCAATGTTGATCAGGTGGATTTCAGATTGCCGGCCGAGCCGGAAAGCAACCGGCGTTTTTTATCCGACCTAAGCATCAACGGGCAAATACCGGAAATATATGTTGGGCCTACCGGATACAATATGAAACCCTGGGTGGGCAAATGGTATCCATTTGGGGCTAAAGACCGTGACTTCTTGCGGCATTACGGGACACAGTTCAACACCATAGAATTCAATACCACCCATTACAGGATGCCTGATTCCGCCTTGGTAGATCGCTGGATTGCCGAAACACCGGAAGATTTCAGGTTTTGCCCCAAACTTCCGCAAAGCATCAGCCATGCCCGGGATTTAGGATTATCCACCTATGAACCGCGGATTTTTTGTGAAACAATCATCGGGTTAGGCGTACGATTGGGGTATTGTTTCATGCAATTGCCGCCTCATTTTGGCCCAAAAGAGCTGCCCATTCTTGACCGTTTTCTGGCTGCAGTGGCCCCATTAATTCCCCTGGCTGTGGAGGTGCGGCACCCTGTGTTTTTTCAAGACGGTCCGGAGTCGCGGTATTTATTTGACCTTTTGAGGGATTACCATACAGCTGCCGTTATTACAGATGTGGCCGGAAGAAGGGATGTTTGCCATATGCAACAGACGACATCGGCTACCCTGATCCGGTTTGTTGGTAACGACCTTCATCCTTCCGACTATCGGAGAATCCAGGAGTGGTCGGGGAGATTGAAGCAATGGACAGAGCAGGGCTTGCGGCAGGTTTACTTTTTTGCCCATGAGCCTGATAATTTGCTGGCCCCGGAGCTAAGCCAATATTGTGTGGAAACCTTTTCTAAAACAATGCCTGAAGTAAGAATGCGAGGCCCCAAACAGGTTCCAGGACAGCAGGGAAGTCTGTTTTGACGTGTGTTCAGGATTTTTCAGAACTTTGTCCTTTCAATCCATTGGACTTATGACAAAGCAATTGATTTTTGGCTTGATACTCAGCAGCCTGTTTTCCTGCAAGGAAACTCCGCCAACACCCGGCGACCCAAACAATCCACCAGTTTACAGCAAAGAGGATTTAAAAAAACTGCACTGGATAGAGGGCAATTGGAAGAGCGAGGTGGCAGGGCCCGGTTTTTACCAAACCTATTCCTTTAGTTCAGACACCACGTTAGATGTTCTATCGTATCAGTTTGACGGCAAGGACAGCTCCGGCACCAATATCACCAAGGTTTACTGGAGCAACAACCATATATACATGGGCACCAATAAAGAGTGGGTAGCCACTTTATTAACTGACAATCAGTTGTATTTAAGCCCGGTAAGATCCGGTTGGCATACCATAAGCTGGAAGTATGACTCCAAAAAAGGGGAATGGACAGCAGAGCACAAACGACCAGACTTCATCCGCACCATCAAAATGAAAGCTCAGGCGCCATTACAGGAACTATTGAAGAAATAATGCAGTCGGGGATTAGAAAGGATACTCATTTTTAATTTGGCATGTGATGTTAACCTTACCCCGTCCTTTAGGGCGGGAAATAAAAAAGCGCCGGGGCACAAGATGTCCCGGCGCTTTTTTATTATGAGCAAAAGATGGTTTAAGCGCGTGGCTCTTTACCAGCTTTTTTGATTTTTTTGCCCATGCCGGCATCGCGCCATACTGCTTTTTTCACTTTTGGAGCGGGCTTGGTTTTTTCAGCCAAAGCAACTGCATTGGTAGCGCTAACCGTACCACCGCTTACGCAAAGTTCAGAGAACTTCACTTTTTCTGTGGTACCAGGTTTGATCACTTCCCCATCCTGTTTTACTACAGAAGTCTCCATGATATGCTTCACCTGTACAGCAGAAAGCTCAGGGTAGTAAGAGCGGATCAGTGCAGCCACACCGGCAGCAGCCGGGCTGGCCATGGAAGTACCGCTGGCCGGGCCGTATTTACCATCAGGCACTGTGGATTGCAATTGAACGCCTGGAGAGAAAAGGTCTACGTTCTTTTTACCATAGTTGGAGAAAGAAGCTACACGCTTCTCGCCTGAACGCCAGTTCAGCGCGCCAATTTCCATCCAGGTAGAAATTCGCTTCTCTTTGCCAAACAAGCCTTTTTTGATAGGCTTTTCCAGTTCATCGTTCGGGAAGTTAGCGTCTTTATCGTTATTGGCGTGGCTGTTACCAGCAGCATGCACGAGCAATACATCGTGCTCGGCAGCATAACGCATAGCCTGGTCTACATACCATTTGTGTGGGCTGTAACCTTTACCGAATGACATGTTGATTACGCTTGCGCCATTGTCAACAGCGTAGTAGATAGCGTTGGCTACGTCTTTGTCGCGCTCGTCGCCATCAGGCACGCAACGAACAGTCATAATCTTCACGTTATCAGCTACACCTTTGATTCCGATGTTGTTGTTGCGGTTAGCTGCAATGATACCGGCAACGTGAGTACCGTGGAAAGCGTCTGGGCCTTCGTATTCGTTGGTACCGTAGAAACGGTTGGTCAGATCGTTAGGGTCGTCGCCAACTTTTGCACGTTCGTTGAGGTCGGGGTTCAATTGGAATTCAACCTGGTTGTAGAAGAACTCGGATGCTTCTTTTTTAGCATCTTCCAGGTCTTTGCGAGAGGTCAAACCCTGAGCCATGACCATTTTGATCATTTCAACCTGCTTTTTCAGTTCTTCGTTGCCATCGGTTTTGATGGCAGCAACGTTATCTGCATTGAATTCTTTGCCGTTGAGGGCCTTTTCTACTGCATTGAAAGCATCTTCGATTGGCTTCAGTTGTTTGGTGGCATTTTCCATACCAGAAACAGCTTCAGCGCGCTGCGCTTCGAAGTCTTCTTTTACTTTTTGCCAATACTTGTACTCTTCGGCAGCGTCACCATGGAGGTTTTTAGGATCGGTGCCTTCAAAACGCTTCTTCAGGCGTGCGTATTCGCGTGTGAGCTCAAGGGTTTCGTGGTTAACATTACCGCCTGGCCCGGCCAGGAAGTTCCAGCCGTGGATATCGTCCACATATCCATTGTTATCGTCGTCTTTACCGTTTCCAGGAATTTCGCCTGGATTTACCCACATCACATCTTTCAGATCTTCGTGATCAACTTCCACACCGGAGTCCAGCACGGCTACGATAACGGTTTGGCTTTTTTTGTTTTTGTTTTTCAACATTTTGATGGCTTCATCACCACCAGTACCATTAACCTTGTCGGTAGTAGGATCAAGGTTGAACCAGTTCTCAGGGGCTTTGTTTTGCGCAGACATTACCAGACCTGGCAGGCAGGCAATCGCCACAAAAAGTCCTTTTTTGAAATTCATGTCAGTGAAAATTTTTAATGATCAATCATTTGAAATAACGACAGTGGTCGCCCATTCGGGTTGCACCATGGTATTTGGAACGGCAAAAGTAGGGGCTTGTGCGTGGAATAGCAGAAGTTTAGACCAAAATGCAGCCTTTGGCGGCGTATGCAACAACTTTTGCCATTGTTAGCATTTTACAAAAGGACTGAAAACTCGCAGGAATGGCATTTTCTTTGTGCGATATTTGTGGTCTGTTAATCTTTAAACGATTCCGTATGATGATCTTATCGCGCAAAACCCTTGCCTTTTCTATTGCTTGCATGATAGCGGGCTCTCTGGCTGCTCAAAATCAAAAATTTGCGGTAGCCATCGACCGAAAAGAGGCCGCTCCGAACCAGGTGGTTTGTGTACCTGTGTTTGCCCAGGGCTTTGATAACATTCTGAGTTATCAGTATTCCCTGAGTTGGAATGCCAATGTCTTGAAATACGACCATACCCAGAACTATCAGTTGCCTGGTTTAACTGCCACCAGTTTCAATCTTGTAGCGCCCAATCGGCTGTTGGTGGGCTGGGCCGATCCCAGCGGGAAATCTCAGAGCAAACCTGATGGCGCAGTATTGGCCGAGGTGTGTTTCAAAGCTATTTCTATTGTTGGAACCAGCACAGAAATTACCGCAGGTAGCGAAGGTTTTCACCCGAGTGCCGGAGGCGCAGAAGCATATAATGCCCAGTTGGAGAACGCCTGGAATCCCAATTTGAGTGTGGCGGGTTCGGTAGAAATCGTGGAACCCAATGCTACAACTGCGCTGAATGAAGCTAATAACAAGCCTGCGCAGGCATTTCAAATGAGCCCCAACCCAACTTCAGCCGGTTCACGAATCAGTTTCAAAGCGGCTCAGGCTGGCCAGTGGCAACTCATGGTTACCGATGCCACCGGAAGAACCGTTTATGAGCAGCCGGTAAGCGTCAAAGCAGGCGAGAATTACTTTGATATTCCGGCAACAGCCCTCAAGATGAAAGGCGCTTATCAGGTGAGCCTGAAAAACGGGCAGGAGGTGAGCAGCCAGATTTTGAGTGTGCAGTAATTTGACATTTTAACGGCATTTATCTGTTACAGGCATTGGATTTGTGGATTGATAAGCATTATTAATCCACAAATCTGCCGATAACATGAAATTTTCCCAATTACTCGTCCTCGGGTTTGCCATCCTGCTGCAACCCGGAAACGCCCTCGGGCAATCCTCCAATTTTCATTTTTCGTTCGACACTGCCATGGCCGCCCCGAATCAGGTGGTATGCCTGAATCTGAAGGTTCATGATTTTTACAAGATTGTTTCGTTCCAGATGATACTTGGATGGGATAAAAACGTGGTTGATTTTGACCATGTCGAAAACCTTCAACTGCCAGGATGGTCATCATTGGATTTCTTGCACCTAAACAATCATTGTTTATTTATGGGTTGGGCAGATCCCCCTGGTATTGGAGTTACCAAACCGGATGGTGATACCATAGCCTCCGTTTGTTTTAAAGTAATTCCAATGCCTGGAAATAGTACAGATATTTCTTTGGCAAGCGGATGTGGTCAACCTGGCAGCGGCGGGAACGAAGCCTATAATGCATACGCTCAAAACGTCTGGAATTCCAGCCTGTTTGTAAACGGCCACATCATTATCATTCCTTCAAACTCTGCGGTAACCATACCGGAAGGTCGGAACCTGAATTTTCAACTCCAGCCCAATCCCAGTACTTCCGCTACAACCCTCATGCTGAATTCACCTGATGCCGGGAATGGTACAATTCGGGTGACAAATCTGGCTGGACAATTAGTTTGGGAGCAAAATATCATTTACCAATCTGGTCAAAACCAATTCCTAATCCCTGAAGATGCATTTGCAAATGCCGGGCTGTTTTTGGTGATGTTGAAGACGGAACAGGGGATTTCGACCTGTTTTCTGTGTATAAATTAAGGGTTACAAGCGGATCGGCTCACTTTGAGTGAGCCGATCCGCTTATCACCCTCTGCGTCTCCGCATCTCTGCGGTAAAATCCTCTCTCCTCAATAAACCATCAAAACCAGCTGGTCTTCTTCCTCGTAGACCTGCTCGCACCACCCAAACCCAACACCCCAAGCAGTCCCCGGGTGAGTTCTCTGGCTACTGTGCGTCCAATCTGGCGGGCCAGTGGATCTTTAGCAATGGTTTCGATCATGCTGGGCTCTTCTTTTTCCCTTTTGGTTTCTACCGTCTTTTGTTGCTGCTCAGCCTGCATCTCCTGCGCTTCCGCAATTTTACCATTCAGGATTTCATAAGCGCTTTCGCGGTCTACTTCCTGGTTATACTTTCTGGCCAGCGCCGAACGCCCAATGATGCTGTCAATTTCGGTTGGCGTAAGAATATCCATCCTGCTCTCGGGTGCGCGCATGAGCGTATGCGCGAGCGGGGTGGGAATACCCTTTTCATTCAGTACACTCACAATGGCTTCCCCGATACCCAGGTTGGTCAACAGGTCTTCTGTTTCATAATACTCGGTAATGGGATAGTTTTCCGCAGCCAGCTTGATGGCTTTGCGGTCTTTTGCCGTAAATGCACGGAGCGAGTGTTGTACTTTCATACCCAACTGCGCCAATACGCTTTCCGGAATATCCGCCGGATTTTGGGTAATAAAATAAATGCCCACACCTTTGGAACGAATCAACTTGATGATGGCTTCCATTTGCTGCATCAGCGCAGCGCTGGCCTCCTGGAATACTAAGTGCGCCTCATCAATAAAAATGCACAACTCTGGCTGCTCTACATCACCTTTTTCCGGGAAAGAGGCATAAATCTCAGCCAACATTTGCAACATAAACGTACTGAACAGCTTGGGACGATCCTGGATATCGGTCAGGCGCACAATGCTGATAACACCGCGACCATTTTCATCCATTCTGGCCAGATCCTGCACATCGAAGGAGACTTCGCCAAAAAACGCTTCAGCACCCTGTTGCTCCAGTTCCACTACCTTTCTAAGAATGGTGCCTGCCGTGGCGCTGCTGAATTGTCCAAACTCGGCTTCAATTTCAGCTTTGCCTTCGTTACCCAGGTATTGCAGTACTTTTTTAAAATCTTTCAGATCCAGCAATGGCAGGTTTCGGTCGTCGCAGTATTTAAACACTACTGCCACTACCCCACCCTGGGTGTCGTTCAGGCCCAGAATTCGGGAAAACAGCACCGGGCCAAATTCGCTCACCGTAGCCCGCAAACGCGCGCCTTTCTCCCCGGAAAGAGTCAAAAATTCTACGGAATTGCCCTGTGCATGCCAGGTAATACCAATTTTTCCGGCGCGTTCCGTAATTTTTGGATTATCCGTGCCAGGCATGGCAATACCACTGAGGTCACCTTTTATATCCATGAGCAGACAAGGCACGCCATTGTGCGCCAATTGTTCTGCAATGACTTGCAAACTCTTGGTTTTACCCGTACCGGTTGCCCCGGCAATGAGTCCATGCCGGTTCATGCTGCGGAGGGGTATTTTGATCTGCAATCCGGGAATTGCTTCTGCATCCAACATGGCGCCTCCCAATACGATGGAAGAACCTGAAAATTGGTACCCGGCCTGTATGGCGGCAACGAAAGAGTCCTTTTTTGACACGATAAATAGAATGGTGGACGATGAACGATGTGACTATGAACGATGTGACGATGGACGATGGACGATGAACGATAATGTGGCCATCTTCCAAAACCTGGAGCAAATGTATAGGTTTGAACTTTTGCAGCAAAAAAATGTATCCGACCCTTTAAAAGGGTACACATTTTAAATCCACGGGGCAAAGCACCCTTCTGCAAAATGCCCCCCCTTTCAAAATACAGCCAAACAAATATCGAAAAACTAAACTTCCTTTGCCCAAATTACGTTCACATCACATCGTCCATCGTTCATGACCCACCGTATTCGCGTAGCAGGCCTCGTTCGCAGGGGCGAAGAATTCCTTTTGATCAAACAACAAGATCGTTTTGGTCGCCTGCACTGGAGCTTGCCCGGCGGCCGCCTCGAACCCTCTGATGACGATATGTACCGTGGTGCCGAGCGAGAGGTACTGGAAGAAACGGGGTTACGCGTGCATGCAGGTGCGCTCAAGTATGTGTATGAATACAGCACTACCGATTTATTTGCCCTCACCCTGATCATTGAATGCCATTTGGATGAAGATGAAGACCCCGCCGCCATTCATTTGAATAACACGATGGAAGACGACCATATTCATGATGTGGCCTGGTGGCACATCAAACATCTGCAAACAGATTCCGAGGAGATCAGCCGGACTTTTAAAAACACCAAGTTCTGGGAACATCTGGAAACTGGCGATTCTGTAATGCACCTGGGTAGGTGGGAGGACTGATCCAGGCAGCGTTTGTACCGAGTTGTCCGTTTTTGAGAGGTTAAAGTGCAAATTGGAGATTTTGCATTAAGAGCGTGTTTTAACGCTCTAAAATCCCCAACCTGCTCTTGGCAAAAATTGCGTAATTTTGCGGCCCCATCAGAGTTGGCAACCCGCCCGGGTTATACGTTGCATCATGTCCATTTACCGTTCGCTATGTACAAAAGAAAAAACACTGGCCGTCGTAGGACTAGGCTATGTGGGCCTTCCGGTAGCATTGGCGTTCGCCAGACATTTCCGTGTCATTGGTTACGATACCAACCAGACTCATATCCAACACTTGAAAGCGGGCATTGACCCCAACCGGGAGTTACCCTCCGAAGCATTTCAGGGATGCGATATTCAGTTTACCTATACAGCCGGCGACCTCGCTCAGGCGCATTTCTTTGTGGTGGCTGTCCCCACTGATGTAGACGAACACAAGGTTCCCAACCTCAAGCCACTCCAACTGGCTTCTGCTGAAATTGGTCGGATACTTAAAGCGGGTGATTATGTGGTGTACGAATCCACCGTGTATCCCGGATGCACCGAAGAGGATTGTTTGCCCGTATTGGAAAAGCATTCCGGATTAACGCAGGGCCCTGATTTTAAAATAGGTTATTCGCCGGAAAGAATCAGTCCGGGCGAACCATCCAGGCCGCTGAAATCCATCACCAAAGTAGTAAGCGGCTCCGACCCTGATGCCCTGGCGGAAATAGCTGCAGTTTATGGCCAAATTATAGAAGCCGGTGTTTATCAGGCTTCCAGTATACGCGTGGCGGAAGCAGCCAAAGTGATTGAAAATACGCAGCGCGACCTGAACATATCGCTGATGAACGAACTGGCCATCATTTTCGACAGGATGGGCATCGATACGCAGGAAGTGCTGGCGGCGGCGGCTACCAAGTGGAATTTCCAAAAGTTTTACCCCGGACTGGTTGGCGGACATTGTATAGGAGTAGACCCCTATTACTTGTTGCACAAATCCATTGAACTCGGATATGAGCCCCAGGTAATACTCAGCGGCAGGCGGGTAAACGACAATATGCCCGGCTGGGTAGCCAAAAAACTGGTGCAACTGCTGCTCAAAAAGGATAAAAACCCCCGGCAATCCAAAGTGCTCGTGATGGGCATTACGTTTAAAGAAAACGTGGCCGATATCCGGAACTCCAAAGTGGCCACCCTGATTCGCGAACTGCAGGAGTATTCTATTCAGGTGCAGGTATCAGATCCACTTGCTTCTCCGGAGGAGGTTCAACACGAATACAACCTCACACTTAATAACGACATCCTCGACGGCTATGATGCAGTTGTGGTTGCCGTGGCGCATCAGGCATTTACCGCCTATGATGCGTCATATTTTCTTTCTATCATGAACCCCAACCCAATCCTCATGGACCTCAAAGGATTGTATCAAATCCAACATCCAACCCTGGAATACTGGCGTTTGTAACCGTCCAAACCCATCAAACCCATCAAACTCTTCAAACATCGCCCCGGAATACCATTCCGGGATACATCAAACCCACCATCTCTCACATGCTACAAATGGTTGACCTCAAGACCCAATACGCAAAAATCCAGCCGGAAATTGAGCGGGAAATGCGGGAGGTTCTTGATACTTGTATGTTTATCGGCGGCCCGAAAGTGAATGCTTTTCGGGAAAACCTCGAACAATACCTCGGCGTGAAACACGTCATTCCCTGCGCCAACGGAACAGATGCCCTGCAGATTGCCATGATGGCCCTGGGTCTGCAACCCGGCGATGAAGTCATTGTGCCGGCTTTCACTTATGTAGCAACAGCAGAGGTCATTGCCCTGCTCGGACTTACTCCGGTTATGACAGATGTTGATCCCGGCACCATGAATATCACAGCTACCCATGTGGAAGCGGCCATTACCCCACGTACCAAAGCCATTGTTCCGGTACACTTGTTCGGTCAGAGCGCAGATATGGAGCCCATTCTTGCCCTGGCGCAAAAACATGGACTCTATGTGATTGAAGACAATGCGCAAGCCATTGGAGCAGATTACACCTTCCGCAATGGTAACAAAGCCAAAACCGGCGTAATGGGCCAGTTTGGCTGCACCTCCTTTTTCCCATCCAAAAACCTGGGATGTTATGGCGACGGTGGCGCACTCATGACCGACGACGATGCCCTGGCTGCCAAAGCGCGTATGATTGCCAATCACGGTCAATCCAAACTGTATTACCACGACGAAATTGGGGTAAACTCCCGTTTGGATGCCCTGCAGGCAGTAGTGCTGAACGCCAAACTCAAACACCTGGATGAATACAATGCCGCACGAAATCGGGCAGCTGATTATTACGATCAGGCATTTTCACAGGTAAAGGCGTTGAAAACACCAGCCCGCGATCCGCATTCCACCCACGTATTTCACCAATACACCCTGCAGATCAACGCACCCAATTCCGTTCAGCTTCGCGACGAACTGAAAGCTTCCCTGGCTGAACAAGGCATTCCCTGTATGATCTACTACCCGGTGCCACTGTACAAGCAGCCGGCCTTTGCCCGTTACTGGCGTGGAACTGAACTTCCGGTAACAGAAGCCCTCTGTGCAAGTGTATTTTCTTTGCCCATGCACTCCGAACTGACAGATGAAATCCTGGCTACCATCACCAGCGCTATAATTAATTTTTTCGCGCAAAAAGGGCTATAAACCAACTCTTTATGGCAAATTTTGCATTAATTGGAGCAGCCGGTTACGTGGCACCCAGGCACCTGAAAGCCATCCGCGATACCGGCAACGAGCTGGTAGCGGCTTTTGATCCTGCAGATTCTGTGGGGGTGTTGGACAGCTATTTTCCGGAAACATCCTTTTTCACGGAATTTGAACGGTTTGACCGCCATCTGGATAAAATCCGGCGCAATGGTCAGGGCGTTGATTACGTGAGTATCTGTTCGCCCAATTACCTGCACGATGCCCATATTCGCTTTGGTTTGCGCAATGGCGCCCATGTCATTTGCGAAAAACCTCTGGTACTCAATCCCTGGAACGTGGAAGCGCTGAAAATAAATGAACAGGAATCCGGGAAAAGGGTATCCACCATCCTTCAGCTTCGGCTGCACCCATCCATTATTGCGCTTCGAGATAAGGTTCAATCTGGCCAACAGGCGCAAAAACACGAGGTTGACCTCAGTTACATCACCTCCAGAGGCTCCTGGTACTTCACCAGCTGGAAAGGTGATGTGCAAAAATCGGGAGGTATTGCCACCAACATTGGCATTCACTTTTTCGATATGCTGAGCTGGATTTTTGGTCCGGTTGTGCAAAATCTCGTACACGTGCACACGCACGACCGTGCAGCCGGTTATCTGGAATTTGAAAAAGCCCGCGTCCGTTGGTTTCTGAGTATCAATGCGCAAACCTTGCCTGAGGCAGCCGCCGGCAAACGAACGTACAGAGCCATTACCATAGATGGCGAAAGCCTGGAGTTCAGCGAAGGCTTCTCCGATTTGCATACCCTGAGTTATCAGGACATCCTGGCTGGCAACAGTTTTGGACTTGAGGATGCGCTGCCAGCCATTCAACTGGCACATGATATCCGAACCGCCACGCCACTCGGACTTCAGGGCGATTACCACCCGCTGGCCCGTTTACCCCTTGCCCATCACCCATTTCATTGAATATGGCCTATTTTGCACATCCCACCGCTGTTATCGATCCGGGCGCCCAAATTGGGGAAGGCTCGCGCATCTGGCACTTTTGCCACGTGTCGGAAGAAGCTGTTTTGGGCGAAAAGTGCGTGTTGGGACAAAATGTGTTTGTAGCCAACGGCGTTACATTGGGTAATGGGGTGAAAGTGCAAAATAACGTTTCCCTATATACCGGGGTGATTTGTGAAGACGAGGTTTTTCTGGGGCCAAGTATGGTGTTTACCAATGTAATCAACCCCAGAAGTTTTATAGAACGGAAACAGGAGTTCAGGCCTACCCTGGTGAAAAAAGGGGCCAGCATTGGCGCCAACGCCACCATTTTATGTGGCGTCACCCTGGGTCGGTATTGTATGATCGGGGCCGGTGCGGTAGTGACGGCCAATGTACCTGATTTTGCACTGATGACCGGCGTTCCGGCCCGACAAACAGGCTGGATAAGTAAAAACGGACATCGTCTGCAACTTGATGAAACAGGAAAAGCCCAATGCCCGGAAACGGGAGAATGGTATCAATTAAACCAAAAACTGGGAATGCTGGAAGAGAAGTAAGGGCGTGTTCCGAACTTTGCATCCCATTCCAGACAAGCATACAAACATGAAAAAAGCCCTTATCACCGGCATTACTGGTCAGGATGGCGCTTATCTCGCCGAGTTTTTGTTGAAAAAAGGCTACGAGGTGCACGGCATCAAGCGCAGGTCCTCCCTGTTCAATACAGACCGGGTGGACCATCTGTATCAGGACCCGCATGTTGACAACCAACGCTTTATCCTGCATTATGGCGATCTTACAGACTCCACCAACCTGATTCGGATCATGCAACAGGTGCAACCGGATGAAGTATACAACCTGGGCGCTCAAAGTCACGTACAGGTAAGCTTTGAAACGCCGGAATACACGGCCAATGCGGATGCTGTTGGGGCGCTGCGTTTGCTGGAAGCCATTCGTTTGCTTGGCTTAACCAGTAAAACCCGGTTTTATCAGGCCAGCACCTCCGAATTGTATGGTTTGGTGCAGGAAACGCCACAAACAGAAAAAACGCCTTTTTATCCCCGTTCTCCCTATGGCGTAGCCAAATTGTATGCCTATTGGATAACGGTGAATTACCGGGAAAGCTATGGCATGTTTGCCTGCAACGGCATTTTGTTCAACCACGAAAGTCCGCTCCGGGGCGAAACCTTCGTGACCAGAAAAATCACCAGGGCAGCCACCAAAATTTCCCTGGGGCTGCAAGACAAACTCTGGCTGGGCAATCTGGATGCGCGCCGGGATTGGGGACATGCCAAGGATTATGTGGAAGCCATGTGGCTCATGATGCAATATCCTGATCCTGAAGATTTTGTGATTGCAACCGGAGTTACCACTTCCGTGCGTGATTTTTGTCGGATGACCTTCCGCGAGCTGGGCGCGGAATTGGAATTTAGAGGGGAAGGGGTATCCGAAATAGGTATTATTGCCCAATCTACCAATTCCAATTTCAAGCCAGGTCAGGAAGTTATTGCCGTAGATCCGCGCTACTTCCGTCCTGCCGAAGTTGATCTGCTGGTTGGAGATGCCACCAAAGCCAAAACCAAGCTCGGTTGGCAAGCCAAACACAGTCTGGCTGAACTGGTGTCTGAAATGGTGCAGTCAGATCTTCATTTATTCCAGAAAGAGGAGTATTTGAAAAAAGGCGGGTTTTATGTTAAGGCGCAGTTCGAGTGAGAGATTGTGAATTAGTGAAAGTATTGTAATTTTATTGAGCGGTTTTACCACTAAGTCACTAAGGGCACTAAGAGTATTCAATTAGTCCCAGATCAATCACTCATTTAACCACTCAGTAAAATGGAAACTTTCACACAACAAGAGATAAATCAACTATCTTATGATATTGTTGGTTGCGCAATTGAGGTTCACAAACAATTAGGCCCCGGGCTACTGGAAAGTATATACGAAGAATGTTTAGTTGAAGAGCTAAAAAGTCGCAACTTCCAGATAAATACCCAGGTTCGGCTACCACTTACTTATAAGACTAAAACGCTCAGGCATACCTTTAAGCTTGATATTTTGGTTAATAATCTGGTAGTCATTGAAGTAAAGGCTATCGAGTCTGTACTTCCAGTTCATAAAGCTCAATTACTAACCTATTTGAAACTTGCACGAAAACCCAAGGGCTTATTGATAAATTTCCACACAGAGAACATTACCAAGTCTGCTATTCCTTTGGTAACTGATCTGTTTGCACAGGCACCTGAACACTGACCAATCAATGCTCTTAGTGGTAAACTAAAACCCATCCTCTTAGTGCCCTAAGTGGCTTAGTGGTAAACTTCATAAATGAATCCTTCCTCTCCTATCTTTATTGCCGGCCACCGCGGAATGGTGGGCTCAGCCATTCTCAGAAAACTTCAATCTGAGGGCTTTACCAATTTTGTACTGGCCAACTCCAAACAACTGGACCTTCGCATCCAGAATGAAGTGAATGAGTTTTTTCGGATACACAAACCGGAATATGTCTTTCTGGCAGCAGCCAAAGTAGGTGGCATTCTGGCCAACAACACCTATCGGGCAGAGTTTCTGTACGATAACCTGATGATTGAGTCGAATGTCATTGAAGCGGCATACCGACATGGGGTAAAAAAGCTCATGTTCCTGGGCTCTTCCTGCATTTACCCGAAAATGGCGCCTCAGCCGTTGAAGGAGGAGTCGTTGCTTACAGGTCTGCTGGAACCCACCAACGAGCCCTATGCCATCGCCAAAATTGCCGGCATCAAACTCTGTGATGCTTATCGGGCCCAATATGGCTGCAATTTCATTTCAGTAATGCCCACCAACCTCTACGGTCCAAACGACAATTACCACCCGGAAAACAGCCACGTTTTGCCAGCTTTATTGCGAAAATTCCATGAAGCACGGCAAAAAAACGAGCCGTTTGTTACCCTCTGGGGTACCGGCACGCCGCGCCGTGAGTTCCTGCACGTAGACGATCTGGCAGATGCCTGCTATTTTCTGATGCAACATTTCAACGAACCCGGATTTGTCAACATCGGCACCGGCGTAGACCTGCCCATTCTGGAACTGGCCCAAATGGTGCAACGCATTGTTGGGTATCAGGGAGAAATACGCCATGATTTGTCGAAACCCGATGGCACCCCGCGTAAACTCATGGATGTGAGCAAATTGCACAACCTGGGCTGGAAAGCACGAATAGATCTCGAAGCCGGCATTCGGAGTGTGTATGAATCGGTTAAAGACCAATTGTAGAAAACTTATCCAAAAGATCATATAAAGCCACCCTGCTCCCTTTACACAACGTACTCCTTTTCCGATCTTTGCGGGGTTCACCGCCAAAGGCGCAAAGAGCGCAAAAGCACTCACCAACTCAAACACTCGAAAACTCGAAAACTCAAAAACTCAAAAACTCAAAAACTCAAAAACCCGCACACTCCTCTTGCATGCAACACCCACATACATTCGTAGCCATCATGGCCGGCGGCGTTGGAAGTCGCTTCTGGCCAGGAAGCCGGGAAGCCCGGCCCAAGCAATTTCTGGATATGCTCGGCGTAGGCAAAAGCCTACTCCGACTCACTTTTGAACGTTTCCTGCCTATCTGCCCTGCAGAACGGATTTTTATCGTAACCAATGCAGCCTATAAAGCATTGATCCAGGAACAAATTCCTGAAATATCCGAAAATCAAATTCTCTGCGAACCCAGTCGCAACAATACAGCTCCTTGCGTTGCCTGGACAGCCTTTAAGCTCGCCTCCATTGATCCGGAAGCCAATTTCGTGATGGCTCCTTCAGACCATATTGTCTTGAAAGAAGCGGCATTCCTGGAAAAAATAGAAACCGCACTGGCATTTTCTGCCGAAAATGAAGCGCTTCTCACCCTGGGTATTCAGCCATCGCGCCCTGATACCGGTTATGGATACATTCAAATGGGCAAAGAACAAGCCCCCGGCATCTGCAGGGTGAAACGTTTTGCAGAAAAACCAGACCTAACCACTGCACAGGAATTCATCGCCAGTGGCGAATACCTCTGGAATGCCGGCATTTTTATCTGGCGCGCCAGCAGCATCCTGGCCGCTTACCAAGAGCTGGCCACAGAAATTTATGATATTCTGGGAAAAGGTAAAAATGTGTACAACACTGCCCAGGAACAAGCCTTTATTGACGAAGCCTACCCCACTACGCCCAATATTTCCGTAGACTTTGCTATCATGGAGAAGGCGCAAAACGTATTCACCATTCCGGCCGAATTTGGATGGAGCGATCTGGGCACCTGGGCCAGCTTGCATGCTGAATATCAAAAAGATGAAAACGGAAATGCTATCCAGGGCAACGTTCTTGCGTTGGACACCCACGATACCCTGATCCGGATTCCGGAAGGCAAACTTGCAGTGGTCAAAGACCTGCACGATTATATCATTGTAGACACGCCTGATGCGCTGCTGATTTACCCTAAATCAAAAGAACAGGAAGTTAAACAAGTAACCGCAATGGTTAAAGAGAAGACTGGCGCTAAACACTTGTAGAGGACGTTGGACTGCTGGACATTAGACTTGTGCTGCTAATTAACAGTCTATTGTCCAACGTCCAGCAGTCTATTCAGGGTTTTCCCTTGGTCATTAACAGGTCAATCCATGATTTTTGAAAAAAAGACGGGGCAAAATTTTGAGGCTTGTTAACATTGTCTAACTTCGCACCACTAAATCGTTTTAATCCACACCAGTTCACTAATCCCTTGTAATTGTGTAGTCCCCATTGTGGTACACACTAAAAAAACAGCAGTGTCGGATGAGCCCTTTTTCCTCAATCAGCGCACACCCTGAGATCCAAGATGGAGCACCCGTTTTCAGCGGAACCCGAATTCGGGTAGAAACTTTTTTTGACTTCCTGCGCATTGGCGTATCAGTCAATGAGTTCCTTAATGAATTCCCTTCCATCACCCGCGACCAAGCACTGGAAGTGTACGACCTGATGAATCGTCAGTACACCGTAGAGCAAATCGCTTCGGCCATTAATGGCCCACAGGCTAATATTCAGGTTAACACCGGCCGTATGTTTGCAGCCGCTGCTTAATACTCCAGAATATTACCACAACAAAAAACGCTGAGTAGTGCATAATGCTACTCAGCGTTTTTTGTTTCCATCCCATAGGCTTTCATTCGAACTTTTTTGCCTCTGGCAGTCTCCACGAAATCCTCCCATAACAAGGTTATTCCAGCGAGTTTTTCCAACTCAGGACGCTTGTGCGGCGTAATGAGTACAAGCAACGGAGCAGCCTGCAATAAATTCCAGGTAAGCGGAAACAATTCCTTTTCCGGACACAAATGCAAGGCAAAGGATGAAATAACAACAGAATACCGCCCGGGCAAGCCGTTTCGAATCACGTCTCGAAAAGAGAGCTCCATACAAGGCAATCCGGTTTGACGGCTATACAACTGATGTGTAAAAGGATCAGAACCTGAAATACCCTGTATTCCAGCCTCCTGAAGCACCATACTTACCTCCCCGCCACCTGCAGAAAAATCCAGCACCCCCGAGCTACAATCCAGCCTGTATAGATTTTGCAGCAACAAGGCCTTGATTTCCGGGAAATGAGGGTTCTCATATTCCTCCGAAAACTGCCGGTAATATCCATCCGCCCCGTACTGATCGTACAAGGGCCGGATTTTCTTTTCCATAAGAGCAGATCAGTTTTTGACTTTGCGGCTGTAATCGCGCTCCAGACTGTCTACCAACATTTGATACGCCGGATCATCCACCGGATTGGCATAGCGGGAACGCTTTTTGCCAAATAGCTTGACCTTCACTGTGTTGTAACGTTCCGGATGCATACGCAAATCCTGCAGCAGCAGATGCAAGTGACGGCTCGTGCTTACCAGATTATTGTACAGTTCTTCGTCGGTGAGCGTTTTACCCACCAAACCTTTGCCCTGTACCAGGTTTTGCGCCAGTGTATCCACTTTGTGCAAGGTACCGGTTGTAACAGCCAAAGTGCCCCGAAGAGCGCTGAGCGACATGGCCATGGAATCTATGGCGCTGGCAGCTTTTTTGGAAGTCTGGTCAAGGCCCGCGTTTTTCAACTGCTCACTCAGCGCTGAAAGATTGGAAATAGCATCGCTGATGTTCTTGTCGTTGGCCTTGATAGTGCCGCTAATGGAAGCAAAATTGCTGGTAATGGCTGCGATATTCTGCTTGTTCAGCGCCAGAATATCATTCAGTTGCCGGGTCATTGTTTCAATATTATGGATGGCATTCTCCAATGAAACCACTGATCCGGCCATACCATTGGGATTGGCCTTTGCCAACGAATCAAAATTGATGGAAAGCCCCTGCTTGATCCTTTCTGTATACACATCAAAATCGTCCGGACTTCCCAATAGACTCTCAATCAAAGATTTGGAACCACCAATCAGGTAATCCCCGTCTTCCGCACAATCGCCATCGCAAGGATGCGGGATTAAGATTTCCACCGCTTTACCTCCCATCAAACTCATCCCAATAATGGAGGCAATGGCGTCTTTGGGAATATCTACATTGCCGTTAATATTCAACTTTACGATAATGGTTTTATCGTCGGTTTTATCAATGTACATATCTTTTACCATCCCCACCTGAAAACCTTTGATAAAGACCGGGCTGGAAGGTCGGAGTTGATCCACATTTTCGTATTTTACATATAGGTTTTTGGATGCGCTGAGCACATTACTGCCCTTGAGGAATTGGAAACCCCAAAAACCAAGCGCCAGTGCGACCAGGGCCAGGATCCCGATTTTAACTTCGTTACTAAGTTTGAACATTTTGATTGGAGGTGATTGCGATGGATTTGGAAAGAAAGGGTTGAGAGCGGTTACTGCTGTACTATACTGGCAGTTTTAAAGCCCATATTGTGAATTTCAGGCAGGATTTTCTCTGCATCTGCCCTGGAAGTATATCTGCCGGAGTAATAATGGTATTTACCATCATGAAACTTCTCCTTTACATTGGTCATCAAGCTTAACTGCCCCACATTTGGATCAAGTTTGTTTGGCCATGCCAATAACAGGATCGCATAAACCGGCTCCTGTTTGACCACCGGCTTTTCCTGCACCGGAGTATTCACTGGGGGTTTTGATTTTGCTACTGTTGAGGTGTTCGTTTTATTGGCTACCGGAGTTGCCTTGGGTGTTGTGGTAGCAGGTGGAGTAGCGATAGTCTTTTTTTCAATACTAGCTGTTCCAGTTGTCTGGGGTGCAGGCTTTGGCGCAGCGGGTTTGGGCTGCGGTGTTTTTTTCGGCGCAGGAGCCTCAGCTACATTGTCCAGTGGCTTGCCTGTTTCCATATGACGCTTATAAGCTTCAAACGCCTGAAAAATGGCCAAGGCAACTTGCTCTCTGCCTTCTTCGGATGCCAAAAATATATCTTCCGTGGCATTGGTTAAATAGCCGGCCTCCACCAACACGGAGGGCATTGCCGTTTCTCTCAATACCAGGAAACCAGCCTGTTTCACCCCTCGGTCCTCCCTGAATGCTACTGCACTGGCAAATTGCTGAACATACCCTGCAAACAAAATACTCTGCTCAAGGTATGCACTTTGCCAAAGGCTGGCAAAGATCTCTGCTTCAGGGCTTTCGGGGTCATATCCGGCATAATTTTTTTGATAATCATCTTCCAAATAAATGGAAGCATTCTCCCTTTTGGCAACATCCAGATTATCTTTTGACCGGTGTAAGCCCAAAACATATGTTTCAGCGCCCTGTACTGCTTTTCCGGGCAAAGCATTGCAATGTACACTGATAAACAGATCAGCGTTATTCCGGTTGGCAATGGCTGCCCGTTCATTTAGCTCAATAAACACATCGGTATCCCGTGTGTAAATCACTTTTATCTCTGGATAATTTTCCTCAATATATGCCCCTAGTCGCAAAACAATAGACAGGGTATTGTCTTTTTCAAAAGCCGAGGCGCCCTTACAGCCAGGGTCTTTGCCTCCATGGCCGGCGTCCAATACAATGGTTTTGATTTTATATGGCGGCTGAGGAGCAGATGAGAAAATTTTCGCACCTGAATTGTCGGGTATTGGCGCCGCTGCATAGTGGTTTGCCAGAGCTTCTTTACTTTTGCGGTCGCTTGAGCCATCCCATCTCTGGTGTGTCCACGCACCGGTAGAAAGGTTAAAATTTTCAAAAAGAAGCCACGCAATAAGCAGCGTGAACGTTTGAAGGACGAAGTTTGACTTCATAAACGCGAACCTTGTAAAAAAGCCATCAACAACACCTGTGTTCCAATTCCCCGGCAAATATCGGCATTTATTCCAAATTGCCTGCCTGCTCTTAAGCAGTCGGCTCGGAGCACAGATTCCAGATACGCTTTTCCATAGCGATTCTATTACACCTCCCGTGTTCCGGGATTCTGCTACGGTTGATTTGTCGCGGATAAAATTTAGCAATGACGGTTTGGATGAGGTAGTTGAGTACGCTGCTGAAGATTCCATGTGGTTTGATGTTAAAAACAAACAAGTGCACCTCTATGGAGGCGCAACAGTTACTTATACGACGTTAAATATCAAGGCAGGTTACATTTTGCTGGATTATGGGAATAACGAAATTTCTGCACAACCATTGCAGGATAGTACCGGCCAGCCAATTGGATTGCCCGATTTCAAAGACGGAGAACAACAGTTCACCGCCTCCAAACTCCGATACAATTTCAAATCCAAAAAGGGCATCATTTACGAAGCCCGCACGCAACAAGAGGATTTGTATGTGCTGGGAGAAAAAGCAAAATTCATCAGCACCGCTACTGCAGACACCTCTCAAAAAGCGCGTAATATCATATACAACAAAGATGCCATCATTACCACCTGTGATGATCCACATCCACATTTTGGCATCCGAACCAAAAAATTGAAGGTAATTCAGGATAAATTGGTGGTAACCGGACTTTCCAACCTCGAAATTGGCGGTATCCCCACACCACTAGTTATTCCCTTTGGCTTTTTCCCTGTAACTAAAACAAGAAAAGCGGGGTTACTTATACCTAAAGATTTTGACTTCCGTACTGCAGAAGGTTTTGGTTTTGAAGGACTGGGCTGGTATCAACCTATTTCAGAACACATGGATGCAACTGTCATGCTACGGGCCTTCACCGGAGGCACCTGGGGGGTAACAGCATCGTCAAGATACAACTACCGATACAGAAACAATGGCAATTTCAACCTCACCTTTAACAACAGGGTAACAGAAGATTCCAGAGCGCAAAAAGTCTCAGCCAAGTCTTTTGGGCTACAATGGACTCATACCCAGGACCCCAAGGCGCACCCCTCCCGCCGCCTGAATGGATCTGTGAATATTCAAACCAACAGAGACCAACAAAGGAACCAAAACGACTACAACAGCGTATTTACCAATACATTGAGTTCTAACCTGGCGTTTACTAAAACTTTTCCGGGCAAGCCCTACCAATATTCCATTGGCTTGCGCCACTCTCAAAACAACAATACCCGCCAAATGGATATAACCCTGCCCAGTGCACAGTTTACCATGCAGCGGGTTTATCCTTTCAAACGCAAAATCCAGGTTGGCAAGGAAAAATGGTATGAAAAAATCTCGCTCACCTACAACAGTAAACTGGATAATTCCATCCGAACAGTTGATACCCTCCTGTTCGAAAAAGAAACCCTGGAAAATGCACGAATGGGTATGCAGCACGAAATCCGAACCGACTATGTGCTGAAACTATTCAAATACATCAATATCACCCCTAATCTGCGATATGAAGAAAACTGGTATCCATATACCATCAACAGGGCATTGAACGACAAGGTGACCCTGGTTTACGACAGTATTTTCCAAAACGGCGAGTTTGTGGAGCGGGTATTAAATGAATCAAAATCCAAATATGGCGAAGTGGTTACCACTCGCGAATGGGGATTTAATGCCTTCCGAACCTATAATGCAGGTATCTCCGCCAGCAGCTCTTTGTTTTTAACCCATAAATCCAAACGAAAAAAAGCCTGGTTCCAGGGCATCCGGCACAAGGTATCCCCCACCCTCAGCACAGGCTTCGGACCCGATTTCCGCAAACAGCAGGACCGCTATTTCAAAACATACTTTACCGACTTAAGGCCTGATAAACGAGACACCCTTACTTACGGCATTTTCGACGATGCCTATTACAGTAAACCCTCGCAAGCTCGACGAGACGTAAGTATTGGGTACAGTTTCACTAACGTTTTGGAATTCAAATATTATTCGGCCAAACGGGATACCGTTATCAAAAAACGGATATTTGACGGACTCACGTTTGCGGGTTCTTACACACCCACGCGCGATTCCCTGAAATGGAGCACCATCAGCACAGGAGGTTTGTTCCGCTTATTTAAAGGCATTTCCAATCTAACCTGGAACGTCACTTTTGACCCCTACATTGCCAATGAGAAAGGGGTTGTGGTAAATAAATTTGCGTATAAAGAAACAGGCAAACTGGTGCGCACCACTCAGTTAGGTTTTGCCCTCAACACTGGCTTCCAGGTGAAGCAGCTGCGCGATATGTTTAGCAAGAAAAGTCAGGCCACAGATCCTACTCAGGCCACTCAAAGCAAACCAACACTGCCCAAAGACGACCTGTTGAGCATATTCAACAACTTCAGGGTAGATCACCGAATTGCACTCACCCGCACGCTTATACCAACGGGGTATGGCACAGCCAGAGATACTTTCGCCTTGTCTACCAATAGCTTAAACTTCTCCGGCAGTCTTCCTCTTTCCTCCAAATGGAGTCTTGACGTAGATAATATCAGCTATGATTTCATTAGCAAAACCCTTGTGTACCCCTCATTCGGCTTTACACGGGATTTGCACTGCTGGCAGTTGAGCTTCCGCTGGCAGCCGGATCGTGGCACCTATGAGTTCTTCCTGGGCGTCAAACCCGGTACGCTCGACTTTGTAAAAGTGCCATACCGGAGAAATATCTTCGACGCCCAGTTGTAACTACAACTTAATTCCCCGCTGGAAAATCTGCCCGCCAGATTGCAACCTGTATTGATATTGCCCGGGACTAAGGTACCAATCCGCTGGCCTGAATCGGAAGGTGTAGGCGCCTCGATCTCTGTATTCATTGACCAGCGTACGCAACAAATGCCCTGCCGTATCCAGTATTTGCAGCCTTACCGGGCCATTTTGCATCATGGCATATTTGATTTCAATAGCATTGATATCATCCGGAGCCGGGTTATGACCCAATAGTGCACATTTATCGTTATCGCCAAGGGTTGGCACAATGGCCGGCACTAGTCCATTGATGGTTGGATGTTGCTGGCCCAGAACAAAATTAACCAGCGCAGGGTCGTTACCCATCCAATCTTGTAAAATAGTGCTGTACACATCCCGGAAGTCAACGCTAAACTGAGGATCTCCAAACGGATCAGGACTGCTAAGATCCTGATATTGACCTACAAATCCATTTCCTATTTCACCGCCGAAAAGCATCATGGGTGTCCCCCAACCATGGTCTGTACCCAGCGAAGCATTTTCATAAATGGTTCTGCCAAATTCGCTGAAGGTCATACCCAACACATTTTTGGGCAAATCCTGATTACTGCCTGCACCCAGATCGTCGTAGAAAGATTTCACTGCTTCCGACAGATTGCGCAATAAATTTAAATGAAAATCCAGTTGCTCCGCATGGGTATCAAAACCGCCAATGTGTACCATATACACCTTGGTACCCAAATTACCTTTGATTAGTTTGGCAACAATGGCCAGTTGTTCTGCGAGGTAATTATTCGTTGGATAGTTAACCTGATTTTTACCTCTGGAATATGCCTCCTTGATGGTTTCCGCATAGCGGAAAGCCGCATTGGCCGTTTGTCTTACATAAGCTAACTCTAATTCTCTGGGTGTATTACCCAGCAGAGCGGTGTCATATAATTGTCCGGTTTGAGCTATCTGATAAAACTCCTGCGGACTGCTAACTGCCAGGGCCATATTAGCAGATTCTGCCCGGAATACCAGATCGGTTTGTACACCAATTTGCAACGCTGGCGGAACAGTGGGCGGAGTCTCCAAAAATGCAGCGTATTCATTATCCAGGAATCGGCCCATCCAACCGGTATTCACCACCACCTCAGAGTCGCTGGCAGAGGCCACAATATCATATGATCGGAAGTGACTGTAGTTTGGGTCCGGGTAACCCACATTAAACAGCACCTTCATCATTCCGTTGTCCCACAGCGGCTGTAAAGCATTGGTTGCCAATGGCATACCATATTCCTGGCTCAATGCCCATAGATTATTTTCCTGAATACCAATGGTTGGCCTAAGGTTGTAATAATGGGAATTGCCACGTTCAATAATGGTATTTAGGCCATCATTACCACCATCCAGGCGAATCAGCACTAAAATCCGGTCGTTGGCCCCATTAGCCAGCGATGCCATCAGTGGCGTAGGCTGAAATGCCTTTAGGCCGATATTACCCAGCAGCATACTTCCCGCACCCAGGATACCTGTTGCGGAGAGAAAATCTCTCCGGCTCCAAAGCTGGTGCTCCCTGTTGTGCGCTTCACCATGCTGACGCATTGCGCCATGTCTGGGATGTTCCTGATATTTTTTCATATGAATAAACGACAGTTGTTAGAAAGGAACCAAAACGGTTAAAAGCTTTTCCGAATTTCCATTTAGACAAGCGCTAAACCAGTTGAAATTCAGGTAGTTTGACCAGATAATACAACAGATTGACTATCTGGTAAGGGGCTTCATCCCAATAAAGGTTCCAGGAACCATCCAGGTAATAATTTTCAGGTATTCCAGATTTGAAATATATCACCGCAGATTGCAGGTGGACAGGATCGAGGGTTTGTCCAAGAAAGTACTCCACCAACGCTGCAGTAATCAAATTCGGGTCATTGCTGTCGTTGGTAAGCGTTTGCGCCAAGGTTCGCAAACGCTCTCTGCTTTGATCCTCGGTAGTCAACCAATAGGCCACTGCAGAACTGTAATTCCAACGGGCAGTAAGTGTGCTCTCGTTAATCCAGTTTCGATGTCCTTTCCATCCGGCAACGTTGGGTGGATTGAATATTTCCTGTCCAAGCTGGTAAGACCAATATCCGATAGCATTCCACCGATCTTCTGCCACTTCACTGGCTGGTACCCTGGCCATCTGATAAAGATTAAGCATGGATTCAAGCGGCGTTTTATGCCTGGCACACATAAAGGTCTCGTCGAAAAAGTGTTCGCTCTTAAACAGTTGTTTGAGCAAAGGCAAAATTTCCCAGTTGTTATCCCGGAAGGTCTGAGCTAGCCCCGCAACCACCTGATTATCAACTTGTTGATAAACAAAATGCTTATACAACTTTCCGGCAATAAAATGAGAAACCTGGTCTGCCCTTGCACTGAAAATAAGGTTGTGCGCAGTGGTAAAACTCAAATTGGAAGTCTGCCCAAATACTGTTTTCTGCGTATTATCGTGCAGGTTAGGATCAAAATACGGTGGATCGCACAGGTATCCACTAGCCTGCCAGCCGGTAAGCGCCTTCGACATTTCCACGATATCTGCCTGGGTATAGCCATTACTCTCTCCCATGGTAAAGAGTTCCATTAGCTCTCTGGCATAGTTTTCATTCGGCTCGCCGGCTACGCTCAGGTTGCCGTTCAGGTATACCAGCATAGCCCCGGTTTTGCCCATTTCACGGGCAAAAATTCTAAAATTACCGAATGCATAATCGTGGATCATGGAATAATAGCTCCACAAGTAGGCATTACAATTATAAACATCCAGCTCCGTCACAAAGTGATTGTGCCAAAAAAGGGCCATTTTAGCCCTGATGCCTTCATCCAGCATTTCGCCGAGCCAACGTCTGCGCAACTCATCCCGGTGGATGAATACCAGGTTGGGATCAGGGTTATTGGCATATTCATCCATGGTCCACCCACCCCAATACGGCGGATCGGGAGGTCCCAGATCAGAGGCGGTATCTAATAGTTGATCTACCAGATCTCCAGGCGACATTTGAAGTCCTTGCTGAATTTGATCAATCGTTGCGCCAAATCCCAATCTGCGGTATAAATGTGCAACCCTGCGTGCGTTCCAGGGCTTGGCTGCTGTAGGCACATACGGCATCAAGGGATCTTGCATTGTTGGAACCTCTTCCAAATGACGATCTGTATGGGTAGGCATGCGGTTGGAATGATTTTGACGCAAGGATAATAAAGATTTACGTAAATTGGGAAGCTGTTAAAAAACTTTAGAGCTTGTTCGGGATCTGGGTTTGAGGCGAAAGCGAGCAAATTTTATTTTAGACAAGGAAAAATTTGCAGTAGTAAGCAGGCAATCCGATGAAAATTTTAACGAGGTATAAAATTAGCCGCTTGTAGTCCAAAATCCAAATCCCGAACAAGTGCTTAAACAGCTCAGGAGTCAACCTTGCATGATAAAATATTATAATAAATAAAAAACGCGCCTGCCCGGTTATTTACCAGACAGGCGCGCTATAATTTATCCTGGGAGAAAATTATTTCCCCATCAATTTTGCAACAGTTGCACCAATTTGTGCCGGAGAAGCAACAACATGGATGCCATTCTCAGCCATGATTTGCATTTTAGCCGCAGCGGTATCTTCTGCACCGCCTACTATAGCACCTGCGTGTCCCATTTTGCGACCTTTAGGAGCTGTTTGACCGGCAATAAATCCAACCACAGGTTTTTTGTTACCATTGGCGCGAATCCAGCGTGCAGCTTCTGCTTCCAGGCCACCGCCAATTTCACCAATCATAACTATCCCTTCTGTCTCTGGATCATTCATGAACAGCTCAATAGCTTCACGTGTCGTTGTACCAATAATCGGGTCGCCGCCAATACCAATAGCTGTTGTGATCCCCAAACCTGCCTTGGCAATTTGGTCAGCTGCTTCGTAAGTGAGTGTACCTGATTTAGATACCAGACCAATTGGGCCGCGTTTGAAAACAAAACCCGGCATAATTCCCACTTTTGCTTCATCCGGAGTAATAATGCCCGGACAGTTCGGACCAATCAGGCGTACTCCCTTATCTGCTATATAAGCTTTGGCACGGACCATATCCTGTACCGGAATGCCTTCAGTGATGGCAACAATTACTTTAATTCCAGACATGGCTGCTTCTATGATGGCATCAGCAGCAAAACCAGGCGGCACGAAGATGATGCTGGTATCAGCACCTGCCTGTTTAACGGCATCTTCTACCGTATTAAAAACCGGCCTGTCCAGGTGTGTTTGCCCGCCTTTACCAGGAGTTACACCTCCTACTACGTTAGTGCCATAAGCAATCATTTGTTCTGCGTGGAAAGTACCTTCCTTTCCCGTAAAACCCTGTACGATGATTCTGGAGTGTTTATTGACTAAAACAGACATTGTTGGAAAACGATGAACGATGAATATGTTGAACGGCAAACCGGGCCAAAGCAATTTCCACTTTTCCCCGTCTACAATTATTTCTCTTCCTGAATGATGAACACCTCTTCATCTGCGCGCTTCATGTAGTAGTGTTCCCGGGCAAATTTTTCTTTCGTCAATTCAAAATCTTCTGCCTCTTCCTTGGCTTCCTTGATTTTTCCCTGATAATAAGAACGATCAAGTTCCAGCTGCTTCTGTGCCCGCCAAAGCTTCCACTGGGTCCAAATACTGTGACGGTCCAGAAAAACCATAATGAACAGGAATATTACCAATGTCAGGTAATATTTATTCTGCAATGGTGCAGGCAATCTGCTCCAAAGAGCTTGCCATGGAGTGGAAGAAAGCGCCATGTGACACGCAATTTAGGAATATGACAAGGAGGGCCTTGATCAATTCAGGCTCAAAAGTAGCATTTCCTCAATGGCTCAGCACTAATCTTACTGCACTTCTTTTCAAATCTTCCAAAACAAAGCCTAAACCAGTTTGTCAATTGCTTCGCTCAACCGACCAGCAATCTCCTCAATAGTTCCTAAGCCATTGATATTCATGCTTTTGTTCTGCTTTGCATAGTAGTCAAAAACAGGAGCAGTCTCGCTATTGTACACTGCAATCCGTTTCCGAACAGTAGCCTCATCATTGTCGTCAGCCCGGCCGGATGTCTGTCCGCGCTTCAGTATTCGACCAACAATTTCTTCCTCCTCCACTACAAGTGCAATCAAGCCAGACACTTCTGTGCCCATACTTGTAAGCAGAGCATCAAGCGCTTCAGCTTGAGGAATGGTGCGAGGGAAGCCATCGAAAATAAAACCATTGGCATCCGGGTGCTTTTCAACCTTATTCCGCAACATACCAATAGTGATACTGTCTGGAACCAATTCTCCTTTTGCCATGAAGGCTTTGGCTTCAAGTCCCAACGGCGTATTGTTTCCCATTTCATAACGGAACAAATCGCCGGTACTGATGTGAACCAGGTTGTATTTATCAATCAAAAACGCGGCCTGTGTTCCTTTGCCGGAACCTGGAGGGCCAAAGAGTACAAGATTCGTCATAAGCAGTCGTGATACATTCTCAAAACGCAAAGTTAGAAACGCTTAAATCCATATACGCATAAATAAAAATGGATTTTCAAATTAAATTATTTACTTGTATTTATTAAAAAATAGAAATAAAAGCAAGCGAAAGCAAACATAGTCAACATAAAAAACTGTATACGCGATCGAACATTTCCCTTTTTCAGGAAAAATCCCTGATCCGATACCGCTCTCCATAGGTTGTAATCCATTCATACAGGCGCCAAACATCTTCTGTTCGAAAAAGTCTCGTTCCCGGATTCAGTGTTGTCGCCGAGCCGCATGCCACCCCAATTTGCACCATTTCCTGAAAACTTTTCCCTTCACTCAAGGCCCATACCATACCGGCTACCATACTATCTCCGGCGCCTACCGTGGTTAGTTTTTTTACCATAGGCGCCGGCACATGTTCCACCCGATCAGCTGTAACCAAAAGAGCTCCCTGCGCACCTAATGACACCACGACCACCTCACATCTACCCATCCTGATTATGTCGAGCGCAGCGTCATCCACCTGATTCATTTCCAGAGAAGGCTTTTCAGACAAAGCGCTTAATTCCTGTAAGTTTGGTTTCAATAAATACAACCCCTCATCAGCTGCAGCTTGCAGGGCTCTTCCAGAAGTATCTAAAATAAACTTCGCATCAATCTCTTTAGCAAAGGAAGCCACCTTTTCGTAGTAAGTCTCCCGCAAACCAGGTGGCAAACTACCACTTGCCACTAAATACCGGGGCTTCAATTGGCCAATTATATCAAGGCACTTATCTGCATCCTGCTCTGTTAAAGCTAAGCCGGGCATAGTAAATCGGTATTGCGCATTGGTAGAACTTTCTCTAACAGCCATATTTTCCCGGGTTTCCCCCACTACTTCCAATGCTTTGATGCTAACTCCTTCCTGTTCCAGCAAATTACACAATACCATACCATTTTGTCCGCCAAAGGGGAATACAGCTACAGAATCTCCTCCCAATCGCCGGATTGCCTTGGAAACATTAATCCCGCCTCCGCCTGCATCAACCCGCATCGGACTACAACGCAATTTTTGCTCAGGAATTAACTGCTCAATTTCCGTGCTCTTGTCTAACGCCGGATTTAATGTCAGGGTAACTATTTTTGTCATGGATGAACAGGATATTGATCGTTTTAGAACTCTATTGTGCGTAAAAGATTGTCACGGGTAAAAATACAGGCATTATTACCTTTGCAGGCATGGATTTTTTCAGAAACAAACGGGTTTGGATTACCGGAGCATCCTCTGGCATAGGAGAAGCGCTTTCAATTGCTTTTGCAGAAAAAGGGGCACACCTCATTCTTTCTGCACGGAACGACGTAGAAACCAACCGGGTAGCTGCAGCCTGTCTGGAAGCTGGTGCTGCGTCCGTTATGTTTCGTCGCCTGGATTTGGAACAACATGATTCTATTCCAGAAATCGTTTCTGCAACCCTTAAACAGGTGGGAAAGATTGACATTTTGGTCAACAATGGTGGCATTTCACAGCGATCCCTGGCGCTGGAAACCACTCTTGATGTTGATAAAAAATTGATGGCCGTCAATTATTTCGGCACTGTGGCGCTCACCAAGGCCATTTTGCCTAATATGATGATGCACCAGCTAGGACACATTGTCACCATCACAAGCCTAACGGGTAAATTCGGCACACCTTACCGTTCAGCTTATGCTGCGTCAAAACATGCCCTGCATGGATTCTTTGATAGCCTGAGAGCTGAATTACACGACGCTCAAATCAAAGTAACCTTAATCTGCCCAGGATTTGTTCGCACTAATGTAAGTAAAAATGCCCTGACCGGGTCCGGGTCAAAACTTGGCACCATGGATGAAGCCACTGACAAGGGCATGGATCCGGCCAGACTCGCATCTAAAATCCTACAAGCGATTCAGGATGGGAAACAAGAGGCCTATTTTGGTGGAAAAGAGGTTCTGGGGATTTATTTAAAGCGATTTTTCCCCGCATACTTTGCCAAAGTTCTACTAAAAGCAAAAGTCAGGTAATCCTCCCTCCCAATGCTTGTCAATTAACCCTGGTGGTTGCAAACAGGCGACGGATACTGTACCGACCGCCCCCCTTGCCTATTAGCATAAGCAAACCTCCAATAATGGCAAAGTTTTTCATAAACATTATACTCTCCTGCCTAAGCTCGAGGTTGGTATGTGTGTTCCAAAAATCGTGAACAATAAGGGTTACCGGTACCCAATATATCAATAAAAGAATGGCCCCCAGGGTAGTCCTGTAGCCAATCAATACCATCAATCCACCCAAAGTCAACAAAAATATTGCTCCATATAGCAGAAAATCCTGGTTCCAGGTCAGGCCATGCTCCGACATAGTTCTTTTGGCAGTTCCAAAGAACAAGCTGGTGTCAATAGCTTCAAATATAAAAATCGCTGAAAGAAAAATCCGGCCAATCAAATCAGTTATATCACGCATAATCTGTGAGATGTCTCAAAAGCTGCTTTGAACTTTTAAAATGAGGTTCCTGAAAAAGTGCGCGAAGATAATGAAATGAGTGAATGAGTGAGTGTGTGAATGAGTGAGTGTGTGAATGAGTGAGTGTGTGAATGAGTGAGGCTGATTCCTCAGTGCCCCCTTAGTGCCTTTGTGCCTTTGTACCTCCCTCGCGCCTTCCAAATAAAAAAAAGCCCCCCTCCTCGTACAGGAGAGAGGCCATCCCAAAAACCGATTTTAAAGTATGATCTTGTAAAATCGATTAGAGGTAACTTTCAGGGTGACTTAGAGTCACCCCGACAGTGAATCGTATGGAGAGGCAGGCTTGACTTTTCAGTCGGCTCGCGTGCCACTATGTTGTTGTGTCAAAGGAAATAACCTTCGCGAAATAAAATGAACTGTCGGGGTGACTAATGCCACCCCGACAGGACTCATTTATATTACTTCGCTTGGATCATCTTCTTCGTAGCGCTGTCCGTTGCTGTTTCCAGCTTGTAGTACAACATGCCAGTGGTGTTGATCAGAGCACGATCCAAAGCGATCATGTTCTCACCTTTAGCAAATTGACCTTTCTGCTGGTATACTACGCGGCCAGTCTCATCGAATACGCTCAAAGTAGCTTCTGCTGCTTCTGGCAGGAAGAAACCGATGAACGTACGGTTTACGAATGGGTTCGGCTGGTTCTGGTACAGCTCGAAGCCTACACTGCTGATTGTCATCCCCTCTGGGGACCTGAAACGGAAGGCTACACCCATGCGACCAGCGTCGCCGTATGCCTCAGCGCGAGTGATCGCACCAGATACACCAAGCATTTCGCTCAGTTTGCCGGATTGCTCAGCGCGGAAACGAACCGTGAACTCTTGTGCACCGTCGATAGATACGGCCATTGCGTTCTGTGGCAACAGGTTGAAGTTGCTCTCGTTTACGTTCTCAGCGTTTACAACACCTACTGCTTTCAGACCAGCCAATGTAGCGGTGAACTGGAAGCCTTTCAGTGCTTGTGCAGATTTGAACGTTACGTTGAACTCTTCACCAGCAACTACATTGCGATCTTCAACGTCGAAGATTGCGGTAGCAGCTGTGCGCTCTTCAGCCTGCATAGTAGCGTTAGCTACAGCAGAACCGTTTACGTCACCAATCTTAACACCTACGAAGTCTTCGTCAAGCTGGTTAGCCATTGCGTCAGCGATAGACTTAGTTTCTGGGAATGCAGACTGGAATGGGTTATTCGCGTTCGGGAACGAGAATGACTTGTCTACAAAGCGCCAGCTGGTGTTGTTTGGAAGCTCAGTGTAGATACCGAGGATCAACTTACGAATCTCAACGATATCGAACGTGGTGATAGAACCAGATTTGTTAGCGTCAGCAGCGATCATTTTGTATGGGCTGTTGAGTGGCTCAAGACCCAAAATGTGCTTGCTGATCAATACCAAGTCATAAGTAGTTACACCGTTCAGTGGGTTGTCGTCCTTCTCAGGAGCGATAACGAACGTAGATGCTACTGGTACGTTGTTCATTACCTGGTAAACACCATCAGCGTCAGACAGGTCGAAGTAGTTGAACGGAGGCAGGAAGTTAGCGGTGCCGTTGATGGCAACGTTAGATTCTTCTACACCGTCAGTTGCTTCTGTTTTCAGTGCACCTGCTACGTTAATGGTTGTGCCATTGCCGCAGTTGCCCAGGTTGTCCTGTACGATTACGTATGTTTCGCAGTAGTCAGCGTTGCCAGCAGCGTCGATTGACCACAGTTCTACAC
>JAFLBO010000018.1 GCA_017303475.1 Chitinophagales bacterium | reverse complement strand
TTCCGTTAAAAGTGCTGAAATTTGTGTCTTGCTTAACTGCATCGGGTCTTCTTTTTTAGTAGTGTTTAGCGACCACTAAGATGAAGACCTTTTTTCATTTTACAGACACACTTTTTGGGACATTATCCGCCCAAACGGGCCAGACTACCGCCAACCACCGCCGAAAGAATATTCTTCCCCAACGATTCAAAAAACGGCACCTGATATACGCCCGCCAGTTGGCGGATCATATTAAACTGGACGGCGCTAACGGCCACCAGATCAGCAGCAGGCAAAGGAATCAATCCGGCCCCCAAAGAGAACCCTACGTGATTCTTTATGATATCAGAAGCTTTACTATTCTTTTCGTCTTGGTTCATGAGTGAGTGAATGAGTGAGTGAATGAGTGAGTGTATTCGCGTCAGCGAATGCCCCAAAGGTGCATCGCACCGACATTCCAGTAGCACAAATAACGACGAATATGGTCGGTGGGGCCATGAAGCCGGATGCAAATCAGATAGGATCATTCAACCTTTGGCAGCAATCCCTGCCAGCGATCATACGCCGCTTCAAGCCTTGGGTCGGGTTGTTCAGGCATTATCTGTTGAACCGGCTCCAAATGAAACGACATAGCCGAGGCCAAATCAGGATACAAGCCTGCCGACACCCCAGAAGCTTTAGCGGCGCCAACGGCGCCGGTAGTTTGATACACATCTATCCGCAAACCACTCAGGTTGGCAATAGTTGTTGCAAAAACCTTCGATTGGAACAAATTATCATTCCCAACCCTAATCACCTTTGCCTGCACGCCAAGTTGTTTAAACACCTGGATACCATACAAAAAGCCAAAAGCAATTCCCTCCAGACCTGCCCGCACCAAATGCGCCTTGCCATGTCGGTTAACGTTCAGGAACGACACTGATGCACCAGGATTCTGGTTTTGAAGCATTCGTTCCGCGCCATTTCCAAAAGGCATGATGGTCAACCCCTCTGCGCCCGGTGATACCTGGGCTGCCATTTCTTCCATCTCGGCATAGGAAATCCGGGCACTTTCCCCGGATATAAGTTCTCTCAGCCAGCGATACAAACTACCAGCGCCATTGATGCACAACAATAAGCCCGTATTGGGCTGATGAGCAGCATAATTCACATGAGCAAAACTATTGATCCGCTGATCCGGATCGAACACAGGCTTTTCCGACACCGCATAAACCACCCCGGAAGTGCCGCCGGTGGCCGCCAATTCGCCCGGCTGCAACACATTTAAAGCCATAGCATTATTAGGCTGATCGCCAGCCCGATAACCTATCACAATACCCGGCTTCAACCCAAGGGATTCCGCAGCATCTGCAGATAGCACTCCCTGTTTACCGTAAATGGGCACAATGCCAGGCAGGAGTTTTTCCGACATACCCCAGTGCTTCAGTAAATCATAGGCCGGCCTGTTTTCCATAAAATCCCATAAAACACCCTCAGATAATCCTGTAGCAGTAGTAGTCATCAGACCACTCATCCGGTATGCGATATAATCTCCCGGAAGCATTATTTTGTGGATTTTGGAGAATAAATCAGGTTCATTTTCCTGAATCCAGCGCAGCTTGGAGGCGGTAAAATTGCCCGGGGAGTTCAGGTAATGTTTCAGGCAATGTTCAGTGCCAAATGACTGAAAAGCAGTTTGACCAACGCTTATCGCCCTGCTATCACACCAGATTATGGCCGGACGAAGCACCCGGCCTTCCTGATCCACACAAACCAGTCCGTGCATTTGATAGGCTATGCCGAGGGCTGCAATCTGCTCAGGGGACACCTCGCTTTGTTTCAGTACAGCTTGACTGGCTATACAGGCAGCTTCCCACCAATCGTTTGGATCCTGTTCAGCCCAATCTGGCTGTTCAGCCCGAATAAGCATTTCTTGTTCAGGGTGCTGGGCTATTGCCACTGTTTGTCCGGTTTGCGCATCAACCAATGCCACCTTCACGGAAGATGACCCGATATCGTATCCTAGTAAATACATGTTGTAAGGTGAATGTTTGAGGAATTTCCGGAGCATGTCCTCCTGTTGAGCGGTTCGTTCCCGTGCCGAAAGGTAAAAATTTTGCGATTTTATGACCCGTTTTTGAGTAATTTACCTCATTTGATAAACGTTAATGTCCCGGACCCATAAACCTCCATACTTTTGCGGCCCAAAATGCTGATCCTGACGCCAGCTGACCTTACAAAAGCGACAGGCAAAATAGTTTTTACGATGATTCAATTGATCTTTCGGTTTTCCAAACTTGTTATACCGGTTATTTTCCTGCTTCTGCAACAAACCCTCTTCGGCCAGAAAGCAGATCTTGAAGTTACCCGCTGTTCTGCCATTGACCGTGCATTGACGGTTAAAAACGTAGCAGTTGATGCTTCAGGCCGTAAATGGGCCGCAAATGCCAGCGGTATTTTCCAGGTAAAAGCAGCTGACCTATCCAGCCCGGTGAAGCTGGCGCCTGGTGAAAAAAATGTGCTGCAGTTCAAAGGCGGCAATGCAGATTTCACATTTTCGGAAGCCGCCTTCCGCAAATTTGTGACAGAGCCATGCTCTATAACAGCTGCCTGGCTAGACACCAAAAACAAACTGCTATACCTGGGTACAGATGAGGCCGGGGTGATTCAATTTGCCATAGAGCCCGAATTGAAAATGAATGTGCAATGGAAAACAGTTAACTCAAAACTGAAATCCAATAACATTACCAACATCTTCCAGGATGCTACCGGCCGCTTGTGGATCGGTACAGATAAAGGCGTAATGTCTGGAACGCCAGGCCGCTGGAAAGCAGACCTTGTTGACAATAATGTGCAACGTATCCGCGAATACAATACTGTTATTTACGTTCTGGCAGAAGGGTTTATCACCAAAGCCCCGGGTGGTGAGCGCTGGACCGACCTTGCGCTCGAAGAAAAGTATCTGGAGGGCGATATCAACGACTTCGACATTGATCCTTCCGGAAAAATGTGGCTGGTGAGCGGGAATCTGACCCGCTTTGATATGATTGCAGGCACCTATGATGTGTTTAGTGGCCCGGAATATTACACTTCCCAATACGGAAATAACATAGCCATTGAGCCAAGCGGTACGGTATGGGTAGGCACTGAAGATAAAGGACTTTTCATGGTAGATAAGGCCTACAACATGGTGCTGAATGCCTACGTGGAAAAGCCGATTAGTTGCGAAGGAAACGGCAAGGATGCCGTTTTGATGGCTAAAATTACCGGCGGGGTTGAACCATACACCTGGACCTGGACTGGCGGACTCTCTGGCGAAAGTCCGAAAGATGTTGGCGCAGGCACTTATTCGGTGACTGTGTCTGATAGTAAGGGGAAGGTTCGGACAGCAGAAATTGGTGTTCCGGATTCCCGCCTGAAAGTGAAGGCCCGCCAGAAAAAGCCCATCAGCGCTCCTGGCATGGCTGATGGCGCGGCCGATGTAGACCTGCCTACCAATGCCGCAGGTATTACCGTGCAATGGGACAATGGCGAAAATCTGGCTACTGCAACCAAGTTAACCGGAGGCGAACACACAGTTACCGTGGCCGACGCCAAAGGATGTACAGTGGTACTGAAAGTTACCATCTCTGAAGTAGCCCAGCCAGTATCGGCAGCCATTGTGGAAAAAACTAAAATCAAGTGTTTTGGCGGAGAAGGCGCGGTAACGGTAGATATCAAAGGAGGCAAAAAGCCCTACAGCGTTGTTTGGAGCAATCCAGCCATTACCGGCGAAAATCCGGTAAACGTTCCTGCCGGCGATTACACCATAACCGTTACAGATGCCACCAAAGCCACCTGTACAGCCGTTATCAGCCTAAAACAGCCGGATGCCCTCGCGGTTTCCGCCCTCGTACAGGCGCCCGCCAGCACAGGCGGCTCCGACGGCAAAGCCCTGGCTCAGGCCAAAGGCGGGACCGGTGCGTTTTTCTTCAAATGGGATAATGGTGAAACCGTATTTGCAGCCACCAAACTGCCGCCCGGCAACCACGTACTAACCGTAACTGATGCTAATGGATGCTCCGGAACTGCCAATTTTGTCATTCCGGAAAATGTCCTGACCCTCACAGTAAGTATCACTGAAACCGGAAAAATCCTTTGCCATGGTCAAAAATCGGCCCTGAAAGTAGAAACAAAAGGTGGAAAAGGCGCTTTCAAGTACGCCTGGAGCAACCCGGCGCTCAGTGGTAAAGAGCCAGCTGAGGTTCCTGCCGGAGATTACACGGTAACGGTTACCGATGGCGCCGGAAGCACTCAAACTGCCTCTATCCGCGTAAAATCGCCACAACCACTTACCGCCTCTGCATTTGCACAGGGAGTGGTAAGTCCGGGCGGCGCAGATGGCAAGGCGCTTTGCAGCACTGCCGGTGGCGCAGTTGGCCACAGCTTCTTATGGGATAATGGTGAAATAACCGCTGCAACGCTTAAACTCACAGCCGGCTTGCACAAAGTAACCGTTACGGATGAAAACGGCTGTACCGCAACGGCCAGCGTTATGATGACCGAAGAAGTTGTGCCCCTCGAAGTAAGTATTACAGAGAAAACACCCATCAAGTGTACAGGCGACAAAGCCGCACTGGAAGTGGTGGTGAAAGGTGGAAAAGCGAATTACACCTATAAATGGAATAATGCTGCCCTCACAGGCGATAAACCAACTGCTGGTCCGGGCAATTACCAACTGACTGTGACCGATGCTGCCGGCGCTACCAAAACAGCGTCTTTGGTGGTATCTGCCCCTGCGCCACTGGCTTGTACAGTTGAAGTCCTTTCCGCATTGAGCCCCGGTAAATCCGACGGCAAAGCGGTGGTTAAACCCATCGGAGGTACAGGCCCTTATACCATGATCTGGTCGAATGGAGAAAACACCAGCACTGCGGCTGCGCTGCCTGCAGGTGTAAGCAAGGTAACCATCACCGATGCCAATGGTTGCACGGCAACGGGCTCTGCAACTCTGGCAGAAACCTTTGAGGCGCTGTTGGTTAACATCGTGGAAAAAACCTCCATTAAGTGCGCCAGCGATAAAGCAACCCTGGAAGTACAGGTTTCCGGTGGCAAAGCCGGGTACAAATATGCCTGGAGCAATCCGGCCTTATCCGGAAATGCCCCAACGGCCGGAGCCGGCAATTATACCGTAACCGTAACAGATGCCAACGGCAAAACCCAAACTGCCGCAGTAGCCCTGACGGCGCCAGCTGCCCTTGCGGTTAAAACCGAAATGCAGGCCCCACTGAGTCCCGGCAAATCCGATGGCAAAGCGCAGGCTGTTGTAACCGGTGGCACCCCACCCTACCGCTATGCCTGGGCAAACGGAGAATCTGCCGCCAACGCCATAGCCCTTGCGCCTGGTGTAACCGAAATTGCCATTACAGATGCCAACGGATGCACAGCAAAGTCATCCATCAGCATGTCTGAAACCTTTATGCCGCTCGCGCTGAGCATCACGGAAAAAACAGCCATCAAATGTGCCGGTGAAAAAGCCACACTGGAAGCCCAGGTATCTGGAGGCAAAGCAGGCTACAAATACAGCTGGAATAACCCGACCCTGCAGGACGCCTCCCCATCTGCCTCTGCAGGCACTTATGTATTAACGGTAACAGATGCCAATGGCGCCACTAAAACGGCATCCATTGCTGTATCAGCCCCTGCCCCATTGAGCGTAAAAACCGAAATGCAAGCGCCACTGAGCCCCGGCAAATCTGACGGAAAAGCACAGGCGCTGGTAACCGGAGGCACGCCTCCATATCGCTATGCCTGGGCGAATGGCGAAACCAGTATGAATGCTGTTTCTCTCGCTCCCGGTGTAACCGAAATTGCCATCACTGATGCCAACGGATGCACAGCCAAGGCATCCATCACTATGTCGGAAACCTTTATGCCGCTCGCGCTCAGCATCACGGAGAAAACGGCCATCAAATGTTCCGGTGAAAAAGCCACCCTGGAAGTGCAGGTATCTGGCGGTAAAGCGGGCTACAAATACAACTGGAGTAACCCGGCCTTACAGGATGCCAACCCTTCTGCCCCGGCCGGAACCTATACCCTGACCGTCACAGATGCTAATGGCGCTACCAAAACGGCTTCCATTGCTGTTTCATCTCCTGCTCCGCTGGCAGTTGCCGTGGAAATGCAAAACCCAGCCAGCGCAGGCAATACGGACGGCAAAGCCCTTGCTAAAGTGAGCGGTGGCAGCGGCAATTACATTTTCCAGTGGGAAAGTGGCGAAAGCAGCAATACAGCCCTTAAACTCGGCCCAGGCGTAAGTAAAGTAACGGTTACCGATGACAATGGATGCACAGCGGTAGGCAGCGTTACCATCGCGGAAAACATTACCGAACTCACAGTTTCCTTACAGGAGAAAAATCCGATCAAGTGCGGCGGACTCGATAAAGCTTCCCTTCAGCTGAGCATTGCCGGAGGCAAACGCCCCTACGACATTAAATGGAATACCCCCGGATTGAGTGGTGAAACACCTGACGGACTGGTAGCCGGCGATTATGCCGTAACCGTAACCGATACCAAAGGCACCACTCGTACCACCAAAATCACGGTAAAAGCGCCTGAGCCGCTTGTAATTGAACTTACACAAAACATTGGCGCCAGCACCGCTACCAGCACTGATGGCAAGGCGCAGGTATCCATAAAGGGCGGTACCGGACCGTATAAAATCAGTTGGGACAATAAACAATCCGGATCAGTAGCCAATAAACTCACTTCCGGCAAACACATGGTAACCGCTACGGATGCCCAGGGCTGCTCGCAAACCCTGGAATTTGAAACAGGCAAACGCGCCATGCCGGAACTCACCCGGGCCATCCAGCAAGGCCAAACCATTCCGATGCGTTTGCTCACCTTCGCTACCGACAGCGCCAGCTTGCGTCCGGCAGTATACACCTACCTGGATGAGTTATACGACTTCCTGGTAGAAAACCCGAAGGTAACAATCGAAGTGGGTGGCCACACCAACAACCAGCCAACCGACGAATTTGCCGATTACCTCAGTACCGCGCGTGCCAAAGCAGTAGCCAATTACCTCACAGACAAAGGCATCGACACGCAGCGAGTACAATACAAAGGATATGGTAAAAAGCAACCGTTGGTACCTAATACCACGCCTGAAGGCCGTAAAACCAACCAGCGTGTAGAGATCAAGATCCTTAATGCGGAGCTTGGGAAAAGGAATTAGGGAGCAAATGATTGACGATTGACGATTACATGAGTACATGATTGAAGAGGGAGGGCGCTGGGCTCGGGATTCGTACGAATGCCAGACCCAGCGCCCTCCCTCTTCAATCATGTACTCATGTAATCGTCAATCGTGTAATTCCTTCCCCTCTTCAATCATGTACTCATGTAATCTTCAATCGTCAATTCCCCCGCACCTTCACCACTTTCCCTGCCTTCGCCGGTTCTTCCCAAATTGTCATATTTATTCGAGCGCATCCCGCGGTGCTATCGTACTGATTTAACAATTTTCCCTGATTTTACCAGTTCCCCGTTGCTCATGACCACCCAGAAGTAGATGCCAGGTGGCAATGCCTCTGTTTCAATCTCTGTAATGCCGTAGGCCAAACTTTCTTCCCGCAGGAGATTTCCCAGTTGGTTATAGAGATGAAAAACCGGACTGCGAAGGTTCGTGCTCAAGGCAATACTGATGCGACTTGAAAAAGGGTTTGGCGAAACGACAATTTGGCTCTGTAATACCGGATTCTCTGTTGAAGTAACTCCCAAATAAAGGGTTTTACAATGGGTGTTACTTCCATTGGCGTTACTTACGGTGAGGCAAACTTGATATACTCCGGCACTGTCAAAAACATACGTTGGGTGCCGCTCACTACTGCCCGCCGAACCATCTCCAAAATCCCAGGACCAATCCGTCGGCTCGTAATACGACAGGTCTCGAAACTCCACTGCGAGCGGGTCAAGGGTGTCTTGTGTGTAACGATACCAGGCTATGGGGTAGTTGTCCAGCCCTAGGGTATCGCAGAGAGAGCCGTCGAGCGGGCCAAGGCGAAAATTCGGAAAATTGGGGACGGATCTTGAATTGCGTGTAGGTAGGTGGACTGCATGTTGCGTGTATTGGCAGGCTGCCCCTGCCTCGTCAGGGTATTGAATTACATGCATTACATCCGTGATTGTGGTTGTGCTGGAATAGATTTTGTTGTCCGGCATCAGTTGCATGAAAAAAAAAGGTGTTCCAGGATACCCGTCCCATTCAGCAACAAGGGTTTTGCTTGCCTCAATATTTGAAGCTAGTATATCGTACTGGTAGGCCTTAAGAAAGTTGTTGTGGTAAAAATACCTTGAGTTTGGCGAAAAGGCTATACCACCGATTTGGCCAGGCAAACCGATTTGGCGGTGGTTTGACAGCAATCCCGTGCATCGATTAAAATCGTAGATATTCAAATACTCCCCATCAATGGTATCAAAAGTTACTGCATCGTACATCACATAATGCTCTCCATTCGGGGAAAAACAGGCCTGCCCCATCCCATCGTACATCTTTATCCCACTGACTATCTGAGTTCCCATATTGTGGAGCCCTTGAGGATCAAGTAAAATCGTGTAAAATTTTTTGCTGTTGTGCTTTTGGGCCAATATCCACCAATCACGCCCATTGGCGTGCTTACAAGCAGTGAACTTTCCCAATGCCAAAGAGTCTTGCACCACAATCTGTCCCTTTGACAACACTTCCCCGGCCCCCTGGTTAGCGGCCATGTCCACCTCTGCAGCATAAAGGTTATGAGAGACGATCCAAAGCTCGCCGTCCGGGCCAAAGGGATACATAATTTCTTCGTCGCCGTAGAGTAGAACTACACGGTTGCTGTGGCCAGGTTTTGGCATGGCAAGGGCGAATTGGGGCCAGATGCTGCCAAGTGGACGATCTGTTGTAAGTGTCTCCCCATTCTGGATAGTATCCCAAAGGGCATTCATGAGATTAACCCCATTGGAGTAGCAATGCAATTTGCCGCTGGAATCGGAAAAAGGGGCGTTGGTAAAATCAAAGTACATCGTAAGGTCGAAGTTCTCTTCCATTTGCAAGCTACCGTCAGGAAATGTGAGTACGCTGATGCCGAGATCGTCATCGGGCGGCGAAATAAAGCCCCCGTAATAGCCTAACAAGGTGGTATTATCGTGCCTCTGGGCGATAACCAGGATAGGGAGGCAGCAAAGAATAGCAAGAAAAGATGACTTTTTCATTTTTATTTAATGATACAGGCGGAGCCGCAATGGCGAAGCTCCGCCTGTATGGGTTAGCCTAGCGGTGAATAATTAATTTTCGGGTCGATATTTTCCCATCTTTCATGCTGACTTGACAGAAATAGACCCCGTTTATAAGCCCAAATAAAGGAACCTAGAAAAAGTGCTGGTCGGGATATGCTTCTTGTGTTAACACAACCTGACCAGAAATGTTGGAGATTGTGATGCTTACTGCCTGGTCGGTCATGCTGTGAAAGGCAAATACAACATACTCTGAGGCCGGATTTGGAACGATGCTAAAGTTAGCAGAATCATCCGCTATTGGAACTTGTATTTCTGGTGATTTGCGTTCCTCAGCTTCACAAATGCTTTCGTCGTTGAAAGATTTTTCTTCAAATAACTGATATAGAGTCCTTGCTATATAAACAGCACTTCCACCCACACTTGGACATTGATGTGCTATGGCGCTAATGGTGGCTGCTTGTGACGGACTGAGCAGATAGTTCCCTCGTCCAACGGTTTGCGCATAGATCAGGAGCGCATCCTTTCGGTTTTGCTCCAATAGGTTGGTCGCTTGAATTGCACCAATTATTGGAATGGCAGACTGTGATTTTTCCAGGCTCTGATAGTGAGACTGTTGAATGTTTAAGGTCAATGCCTCTGCATAGGCGACCGCGCCCATGCGAACAGCTTCGGCTTGTCTATAAATGACCAAAGAATCTCCCCAGGTCTGAGCATTAGGCAGTCCTGAAAGGACCGTAACGATTTCAGTTTCCGTTTGCTTGATATGTTGGATTGCTCCATCCATCGCTGCTCCAGAATTTGGATTGATTGTTGACAAATCAGCAACAAGGCTGTCAGCAATGTAGAAACTACCCAATTTTGATGAGTGACCTTCAGAGTAGAATGCATCCAATAGGGCGTTTTTTCCGATCAACTCTGGGTAATTTCGCATTCGACGATACAGATCACGGCTGCTTTCCCACTGAAGTGCTTTAAGTAATGATTCATTGTGATCAAAACCCTCCCCAGCAACAATTAGGTCTGCGGCATCAATTTGCCTGCCTCTGCCATCGGGAACCGCTGGGGGGACATAGCAATCTGAACAGGTTACTTGACCAATTCCATCAGCTACAAACCAGGTATTTGCTGGCGGTGCAGGGATATTTGGGAAATCCAGAGCTTCGGGCCAGTCATCAGTCTGGTCTGTCAGAACATGAAATCTGGAAGTGTTAATTTGCCCCACGGTCATGCCAAAATGCCTTGCCGTTCCAGATGTGTTGTTAAAGATATTGTCGTAATTTGGGTAAGTAAGTGCAGGTAGGTTGGGAGGCCCTTGTTCTCCAATCGAGCTGGTTGCATTTATTTGTATCGCGGTCCCATGCGAAAATAAATCCGACCTTCTCAAAGAAGTGCTACCACATGCATTGAAAAACTGATAGCCGATTGAACTGCCATCCGACCAATTACAGCAAAACTCATTTTCAGAAGAAGCAGATAGGGTATAACCTCTTGATCCTGAGGTAATAGCTATATCCTCAACTGTGTTATTGTACAAATAATTTCTGGGGGAGTTTAATACAACAATACTTAAGCCTGCGGAGGTTTGGGTGGAGGGCAATGCCCGGTGTTGGACATAATTTCCATCTAACGTCCAGCGTCCAACACCTGTAATATAGAAACCAATATCAGTAGCATCTAAGAAAATGTCATTTTCAGACATACGGGCATTTATCAAATCGGGTAGGTTCCCATCTCGCATTTCAACTGCTATATCATTATTACCTATGCTACCTCCAGTGTTTTGGTCCCTGTTATGAATAACATTTTTATTCAAAGAATAGGTCAAAAAAGTGCTAAGTGGCCCTGTTTGTAGATTTCTGCCAATGATGCCCCGGCTACCGTAATAAATATCCTGATTTTCGGAAATATTGAATCCAATGGGCCTTACCACCTCTATACCTCGGCGTACGCTGGGCATATTGTTGCCTGTAGCGGTCAAAAAATTTGCATTGGAATAGATCCCATGGTCACTTATATTAATTATCGAATTCCGCACTGTTGAAAACCCTGTATTTGACAAAATACCGATGCCTTCTGAAAAGTTGATAGTTGGGATATTTGTTTCTAAAGGCCAGGTTCCAACAATATCAGAAACACTGGCATTATTTACCTCCAGCCAACAGTTTTCGCCAAGAACACCATTCCTCAAGCCTGAAAAGGTATTCGTAAATCCTACATCCGTTGGAGTGCCAATAGTAAAAGATACACAGCTGCTCACTACGCCTGCATATCCGTTGTTTGCATTCCAGTTGGATAAATTTTGATCACAAGGCGGCAGAAGAAGGTCTGTTCCATTTCCAATAAAGGTATTTCGTGTAAAGGGCATATGAGCCAAATTAGAAATAGTCGATCCAAAACCGAGGGCATAAACTCCAATATGGTTTTGAAAAAAGTTGTTTCGGATTACTTCAATGGTTGTAGCAGGATTACCTCCGGGTGGCGGCCATGCTACGCCGCTTGCGTTAGCGAATATGGCATATTGTGCGTCTCTAATTTCGTTGAATTGGAAAGAAAGCTTCCCAAATGGCTGAACATTTATGCCGCGCCACATTTGTTCGCAGCCATAAATGGTGTTTTGAGTCAAGGTTAACGTTTTATGCGCATTTATAAAAACTTCAGAACATGGCTGCATTTTAATGTTTGAACAATTGTTGATGGTCAGATTTTGGTCAATGATCAACCTGCCTGCGATGGCTATACAACCGTTGTGTTCCAAGATGTCAATGTCACCATCATTGTCTTGGTCATAATTGAAAGCGGCCTCTAATACAGAATAAAGGGCGCCTCCCAAAGCCGGATTAAAGTGGGGACTGGCCGGGGACGCATCAATGTTGAGTACTCCAGAGCCAGTGCAGCTGCATGTGAAACTTTGGCAATTTACTCGTTGAACGGATACCAAGATTAGGAAAAAACTTCCGAGGCAAAATAAGGGATAAGACAAATGAGGCCAGCTTGTTTTAAAGAGACTGTTCAACTTGAATAGGTTTTTCATAAACAACATATCGGTTTAAGTAATCCTTACTCTGATTTTTAACCCGGCCATTTCAGGTAAAAACCGGGAATATCTGTCTGATATTTTCTTACGGGTGTTAACACCACTTTTGCTCAAATAAAATAATAGCCATAACACTTTCGGACCTTTGCTGCACAAAGGCCAATCCAGGAAAAACCGAATAAAAAACACTTTTGGAAAGTATCCCTAACTACAGCATAATCATCAATCAAGTCTTGTAAATACCATCTATAGTAAAACACACATCACACTTGGCGGCAAACCACCAAGTCCAGAGTCAACAAAAAATACAAATCGTGAAAATACCAGGTAGGCTAAAGTAAATGCCCAGATCAGTTTTAGGGTAAACAACCATGTGAAAAGTGTTTTTGTAAAAGGATGCGGATTAAAAACTTTTCAAAGGTATATCAGTAAAAGGATAAATCCAACGAGAAAAGGTTAAAGTATGATTACATGATTGAAGATTACATGAGTACATGATTGAAGAGGGGAAGGAATTACATGATTGACGATTACATGAGTACATGATTGAAGAGGGAGGGCGCTGGGTCTGGCATCCGTACGAATCCCAAGCCCAGCGCCCTCCCTCTTCAATCATGTACTCATGTAATCGTCAATCATGTAATACTTACATAACTGTTACAAGCGCCGACTTCCGCTCAGTAAATACCCCAAACGGTTTTAAAGAAAAACCATGTTCAGCAGCAACAGCTTCAAATTCCGCTTCAAATCCAGGTGCAATGGCTACCAGCAGCCCGCCACTGGTTTGCGGATCGGCAAGGAGATTGCGCTGCGCCTCGGTGGAGCCGTCAATTTTGTGCCCATAGCTGTCCCAGTTGCGGACCGTTCCGCCGGGCACACATTTTAAGGCAAGGTAATGATCCAGGATGGCCCGGTTGATGGTTGGTACTTCGCTGAATCTTACTTCCGCGCTGGCATGACTGGCCTCGCACATTTCAGACAAGTGCCCTAAAAGCCCAAATCCGGTTACATCTGTCATAGCCTGCACATACGGCAATTCGCCAAAAACAGCGCCGATGCTGTTCAGCTTTTTCATGCTGTCAGGAGCTATATGCAAGTGCTCTGGCTGTAAAACTGCTTTTTTCTGGGCCGTGGTCAGAATACCTACACCAAGTGGTTTGGTGAGGTACAGCTTGGCGCCGGGTGTAGCGCCTCCGTTTTTTTTCAGGTGTTTGATGCTGACTCTTCCCGTAACCGCCAATCCAAAAATCGGCTCCGGACTGTCAATGCTGTGTCCGCCAGCCAGCGGAATACCTGCCTCCGCACAGGCTTTCCGGCTGCCTTCAATCACGGCGTTAGCCACTTCAGGAGGAAGTGTGTTGATCGGCCAACCCAAAATAGCAATGGCTACCAATGGTTTGCCTCCCATGGCATACACATCACTAATGGCATTCACAGAGGCTATGCGACCAAAATCCTCCGGATCATCCACAATGGGCATGAAAAAATCTGTGGTGCTCACAATGGCCGTGCCGTCACCCAGATCAAATACGGCAGCATCGTCACGTTCTTCATTGCCCACCAACAACGCCGGAAAGTGTTGCTTTTCTAACCCGGTTTTCAGGATATTGTCCAGCAACTTTGGAGATATTTTGCAGCCGCAACCAGCGCCATGGGAATATTGTGTGAGACGGTATTCCATAATTGAAGTCATTTATTGGTCATTTAGGGGTCATTTGGGGGTCATTTATAGGTCATTTGGGGGTCATTTATAGGTCATTTGGGGGTCATTTAGGGGTCATTTGGGGGTCATTTTTTTTGGGGGGGAAGGAGGAGTTGATGGAATGCCAGACTTTGTCATCCTGAGCACAGCGAAGGAACTGATTGCGCGTCTTACATCAGACCCTTCGCTGTGCTCAGGATGACAAAGTCTGGCAGGGGGAAGTATCAGAGTAATGCCCCAAATGACTCCTAAATGACCTCCCAATGACCACTAAATGACCCCAACGCCCCCTAAAACTGATACGTCGCGCTCAAGCTCGGCAGGATCGGCAACTGGTTTACACGGGTATAGCGCACCCGGTCGAAGTAGAAAATGTTCGGACGATTGTAGGTGTTGGTGGCAGAAACAATCACTTCAAGCATGCTGTGTTTGCTGAACTTGAAAATGCGCTTCATGGAAATGTCCAAACGGTGGTAGTATGGCAAGCGACCGCCATTGCGCTGGGCAGCATAGATGATGCCCAGTTGATCTGCAGTGGAGTTGCCGCCCAAAATATCTGTATTCACCCCGTTTGAAAAATCTACATTATTGTAGAATCCCTGAGTTTGGGTGAACGGAAAACCGGAACCAAAGTTCCAGCGTACACCTGCCTCCCATTCTTTCTTTTTACCCAACTGGTAAGTACCTACGAGGTTGAGGTTGTGGCGACGGTCGAACACCGGTGGGTATTCTTGTACACCATCATTACGGGTAACAAAACCGTAAGAATACGCACCCCACAGATAGGCACGTTTGGCTTCAATCTTAACGGAAACGTCCATACCGTATGCATCACCGGTTTCTGTGATAAAATTCGGGTCAGTTCCTACTAATTTATAACGGTTTACGGCGATCAGCTGAGTGAAACGCTTGTAATAACCCTCTACGTTCAGGTCAAAATTGTCGGTTACGTCAATCTCAAAACCACCCACACCATGGATGGATTTTTGTAAACGATGATCCGTGCGGTTGGCATCTACACCCGGTGTAGTGCCAGGTTTGTACAGGGCCTCTTCTGGACCAGACAGAAAACCTACAAACAGGTTAACAATATCGCGCTCATTCACCGTCGACAACAGGTTCTGGGAATAATAACCACCCGCTGCTTTGAAGCGCAAACGATCGGTAATATTATATTTCAAACCCAAACGAGGCTCCGGGTTGAAGTCGTTGAGCGACTGATAATACTGCAAACGAACCCCCGGCTCGATAACCAAAGGACCAATTTTTTTGCGGAATTTGGCATAAGCACTGATTTCAGAGGTGTTTTCCACCTGTTCAATCGGGAACCCTTTGAAGTTGATGAATTTGAATTCAGTTTTGAAGCCCGTCAGGTCAATACCGTATTTAAACTCACTGTTGCGTCCGAAATTGGTGAAATTCAGGCTGGCATTGTAGCCATTGATGCTACTGTTACGTGGCAGACGGTCGGCTTCCTCAATATAGGTGTCATAGCCAGAAACCGTAATCACACCATTGATAATGGTATTAGAGTTGGCAGGGATAACCGTAAAGTCCATACCGCCACCGGAACTGTTCCAACCATAATCGGTGATACCGTAATCCACCGCGTCCTTGTATTTGAAACCAAAGAGGTTCAACTTACTACCGTTTCCGGTCAGCAAGGTTACTTTTCCATAAATGTCTTCATGTTGGAACGGAATGCCACGTACCACGTTGGTATCGCGGTTTGGGGCTTTCCAGAGTTCAGATTGAGGGAACAGACCAAGAATATCAGTGGTGTCGCCTACATAGCCGTACAGCGCCTTGGACGTTTCATCAATCAGGGATTTTTTCCCGGTTACCACGAAGGAAATGCTCGCGCCACCCTCTTCCTTGAGTTTAAGCAGCGGACCTTCCACAACGGCTTTGGCCTGGAATGGACTGGCGGAAACGATACCTGCCAAACGTTTGCGGTTACCCTCGCGGGTTTTTACATCCACCACAGCCGAGATACGACCGCCATAATCTGCATTAAAACCGCCCGTCAACACATCCACGTTGCGGATCAGTTCTGTTTCAAATACAGAGAAAAAACCAATGCTGTGGAATGGGTTGTAGATGGTCATACCATCCAGCAAAATCCGGTTTTGCACTGGAGAACCACCGCGGATATACAGCTGACCACCCTGGTCGCCGGTGAACACCACCCCCGGCAGAACCGTCAGGTACTGAGCCACGTCGGCCTGGCCGCCGGCTGATGGCAGCGCCCGGATTTGTTTGGGCGTAACGGCAATTTTGGAAATCTGCACTTCCGATTTGGCTTGCGTTTTTTTGCCGCTCACCACTACTTCCTTCAGTTCGGTGCCGCTTTCTTCCAAAAAGACATTTTGGTAAAGAATCTCGCCTTTTTTTATCTCAATCTCGGCAGTATAGTCTACATAACCCAAAAAGGAGACTCTGATTTTTTGTTTGCCTGCAGGCACATTGCTCACGGTAAAAAAACCGTTCAAATCTGTAGTAGCGCCCAGACCTGTGCCTTCAATGGCTACAGTGGCAAATCCAATCGGGGCTGCATCACCTTTGTCAAAAACATTACCACGTACTGTTCCTTTTTGAGCAAAAAGAAAGACGGGAAAGCAAAAAGCAAGAATGAAAATGGAGAAATTTCTCATGTAAGTAGTAGATAAGTACTTGATTCCCGGCGTTTTTTAATCCAATACAGACTGCTTACGCACAAAATCGCCGCAAAGATATTTGCTCTCCCGACATTTCAGTCAGGAGGAAAAGACAAGCGAAGACAAAGTAAGGATTTGCCTGGAAACAAAAGTTGGGCAGAGCATCCACCCTGCCCGAATATCAGCTAAAAACAACATCCAGACTGGCTTCAATCTGGCTTGCTGCAAAATCAAGATCTGCATCGGTGTGCGCCGAAGAGATAAATCCAACTTCGTAACCGGAAGGGCCAAAGTACACGCCGCGTTTCAAACATTCCAGGTGCATTACCTTAAAGAATCGCATGCGTGAATCATCTATCTCATCGCTTCTGTGTATTGTCTCCCGGGTAAATGTTGGCCAGAAAATAGATCCCTGGTGCGGGAAGGTCACTTCATACCCTTTTTGATCGCAATATGCCTGCAATCTGCCGGTGAAGGCTGCTGTTTTTGCCTCCAGTCCTTCATAAAATCCGGGTTTCAACAACTCCGTCAGAGTTGCAAAACCTGCCGCCATAGCCACCGGATTGGCGCTAAGCGTTCCAGCTTGATACACCGGCCCAACTGGCGCTACATGCTGCATAATTTCCTTGCTGGCAGCATAAGCGCCCACCGGCATTCCGCCGCCAATGATTTTACCAAATGTCAGGATATCCGGTTGGATATCGTACAAACCTGCTGCTCCTTCAAAGCCAACCCGAAAACCGGAAATAACCTCATCGAAAATCAACAAAACGCCGTATTCACGGGTTTTTTCACGCAAAAAACGCAGAAATTCAGCAGATTGGAGCAGCAAGCCATTATTGGCTGGTACCGGCTCAATAATCACACAAGCCACCTCCCCTGCATATTGCTTCAAGGCTGATTCAAGCGCTTCAGGGTCAGCCAAAGGCACCACAATGGTTTCTGCTGCGAATGATTCCGGTATTCCCGCCGAAGAACTGATGCCAAAAGTAACCAGCCCTGAGCCGGCTTTTACCAGCAGGGAATCCACGTGGCCATGGTAGCAGCCTTCAAATTTGATGACTTTGCTTTTTCCTGTTACACCACGGGCCAAACGCAGGGCGCTCATTACCGCTTCCGTGCCACTGCTCACAAAACGGATCATTTCAATGTAGCGGTGATTGTCGAGAACCAGCTTGCCAATCAGGTTATCGTGCGGGGTTGGCGCTCCAAACGACATACCGGAGGCCACCGTTTGTTGTACACGCGCCAACACCTCCGGATGCACGTGCCCGAGGATCAGTGGACCCCAGGAACAACAAAAATCCACATACGATTGTCCATCAACATCATACAAATGGCACCCTTCACCGCGTTCAAAAAAAACAGGCGGCCCCTGCACACTTTTAAAGGCACGAACAGGGCTGTGAACCCCGCCTGGGAAATAAGTTTGAGCAGTTTCAAACAGGGCCGCGCTTTGTGCGCGGGTAAACGTAGCCGGACTTGGATAGGAATTCTGATTCATGCCGCAAAGATACCGTTACACAAACCCGATAGTTTTCAGATTTTTGTCAGGAAATTAATCATAAGCCACGAGCATGTCTTTTTCTTTATCCGCCAGGCAATGGCAATTTCTCTTTTTCGGTCTGGCGGCCCTTTACCTGTTTCTGTACGCCCCTTTTGGTATCAACGAAACCGATGGCGGTTTCCTGACCGGACTGGCCTGGCAGGTACTCAGCGGCAAAATTTTGTATCAGGACATCATTTACGTCAGACCGCCATTGCCGGTTTGGCTGCGGGCACTGGAAATCCGGCTGTTACCGGAACACTGGTCGATCCTGGGAGAACGCTGGATTTTTTACGGTAAATTGCTGACATACTCCTGGTTGGGCGCCGCAGTACTGGCCGAAGGGAAACAGCGATGGATACTGGCCTCACTCGGATTTTTGGTATCAGCGCATTGCTACCCGGCCATGGCCTGGCATACGGTAGACGGCATTTTGCTGGCTGTTTTGGCAGCCTGGTTGCTGCTCAAGGGAAAGACTCCGGCTGTTTTTGCTGCAGGTATAGTGCTGGCCGGCAGCCTGCTTTGCAAACAATCGTTTTACCCCTTGTTGCCTGTTTTTGTTCTCATTGCTTGGTTGGGGCAAAAGGATGGCCTGAAAACAACCCTTTGGTTAGCTCTTGGATTGCTGACAGCTGGCGGTGTATTTGCCGGCTATTTACATCATGCCGGATTACTGGACGCTTACAGGCAAATGACTGCCGGAGCTGCTTCTTCGCAACAGGCAATACAGCACGGTTTGGTGGATTATTTCAGGATAACGCTTGAGCTGGCCATACCTGGATTAATCTTGTTGATTCCCGCTTTTTACTGGCATTATCGTCAGCAAAGACCTGATAAAGTATTGATTTTATGGGGTTTATGGCTGGTGGCGCTACCCATGAGTTATGCGGCCATCACCTGGCTTCGGCAAGACCATACTGTACCCTTTGCACAAAGCAGGGCCATGTTTTGGATTGGTTTATGGTTCTATGGCGTACACAATCTGCCCGGGGAGGGAAGCCTCTGGCAGAGGATACTTAATGGATTTCGGGCACAGCGCGCCGGATGGCTGCTGATGGCTGTTTCCTGGTCGGCGGCGGTAAGTTGGGGCTATAACCTGCCCATACTTTTTGCCACACCCTGGGTATGGGCGGGCATGCAACTGAGCAAAGATCTGGCATCCAACACTGCCTGGAAATCACGGGCGGGCGCGTTCCCATGGATTTATGCGCTGTTCCTGGTGCTTGCCTTCAGAGTGGGCTTCAATTTTATTTACAGGGATGGCAACCGGAACGACATGACTGAACATTTGGGCAGGGTTTTCCCGGCACTGCAGGGCATTTATTCTGACGCCGAAACAGCCGGCCTTTACCAGGAATTGGCCGAACTTGCAGTCAAATACCCCCGGTTTACGGTTCTTCCTGCTTTCCCGCAAGCCAATTTCCTCACCCAATCCTACCCTCCCCTGCCGCTGGACTGGGTGGTTAATCGGGAAACCAACGGAAGGAACACATTGCTGGAACAGGCTTTGGAAAGCCGCCAGCCAATCCTGTTGATTCAAAAATCACAGTGGACCAAAATCCAGTCAGACCCGGAGATGTCTTTCACCCGACAGTGTATCGAAAAGGGCAAAATCCTGGAAGAAAGCACTTATTTTTACATTTTGCAGCCCAATAATGGCCAATAAAGCAAGTATCCTGCATTTATGTGATTTTGACGGGACGCTCACCACGAGCGATTCCCTCTTGCATTTTCTGTGGTTTGCCTCAGGACCCAGACAATGGTTGAGGGCCTTGGTGCTGGTTCCGTGCTATTTTACAGGATTGCTGTTTCAGGGGAAATGGTCGAACGCCCGGGCAAAGGAAGGCTTGTTAGGCATTTTTTTCAAAGGTAAAGCCCGGCAGGAGCTGGAGGCTATTGGCGTAGCTTTTTGTCGGGAGAAATTGCCCGGAATCACGCGTAGCGTCCTGTTGGAGACCCTAAAATCCGCCTCGGGCCGCGGAGAGCAGGTGGTTATTGTCTCTGCATCACCGGAAATATGGTTGGCTCCTTTTTGCAGGGAATCAGGGTTTGCACTGCTTTGTACGGAGCTGGCTTACCAGCAAACCGGAGCATTCCCTCCTGAAACACCCCGGTTCACCGGATATTTTGCCACCCCAAACTGCAATGGGGCTGAAAAGGCCCGAAGAATTCTGGAAGCCTATTCGTTAGCGGATTTTAGCCGCATTATTGCCTACGGAAATTCCAGGGGCGATGAGGCTATGTTCGGACTGGCCCACGAAGTAGTGCGGTTTTGATTACCTTTTTTTACCAAAATTCAATCCAACGGAAAGTCCCATGCGCATTTTGAGCTGGATGCTTTCCAGTTTATCCCGGTTTTCAAAGAATTCATTATTGGTGAAGGTATAGCCATCCGCCGATTCCAACTCTTTGAAAGACAGTTGATTGTAAGAAGCGCCAATACCAAACCAAAAATCAATGCCAAAGGGTTTACCCAATATCTGAGCGCCACTGTTCCACATCAGTTCATATTGTTTGTCTATGGGCGTCAGATCCAGGGTGCGCACATCAGTTCCATCGTCCTTGGTGGCGGTGATGGACGGAAGCGTTTCAAAGGTTTTATCGGAAAAACCAAAATACAGTCCGCTGTAGCCGGGCGAATCCTTGTCTTTTCCAAAAATTTTAAAGGTGTAGAAATAGCGGTTACCATCCCATTCGGTGCGATTAGAGTTGTAATCCTTGCGTCGGTTTACCATAGAAAAGCCGAAGGAATGAGCTACCCTCCGTCCGCGCAGATCCAGATGCCCACCGAAGTCCATTTTATCCACATTGGTCAGCAAGGGCACTACATCCAGTCCCAGATACACATTAAAATGGCGGTTGGCTCGTCGGGCAGCCCGGCGTTGCTCTGCTTCCTGGCGACGTTTGTCATCTTCCCGTTTTTTTACACAGGCATTGAATTTAGTTTCCAGCTCCGTGCCTTTGCTGGCCAGGCCAAGAGCCTGATAATCAGAGGCATATTGCTTGTATTTTTCACAATCGGTGGGGTAAATTTTAGCTACCAAAGCCGAAAGCGCGTTGGATCCCAGGTTTTGATACGCAGGACGTGTGGAGGCATTGCCTGCGGTAAATTGTTCTTTAGCCAGTTGCAGAGCCGACTGATGAAAGGCATCGGAACCATTGTATTTGTTGCGGTAGCAATACTCATACATCTCCAGCGCAAAAGCTTTGGTATTCTCGTACTGTGCGGCAAGGGGTGCTGCGGTAGCTACCCGGGTATGATTGGCAGGATTGTTTTCTGTTTCAAACTCCTGCTTGAGAAGGCTGGAGCCTTTCAGGGCAGATGGGTAATTGTTATCCTTTACTGTTTGTTTTTCAGGCGTGCCCAGCGCATCGTACATCTGAATCGATTGCAGGGCATAATCCAGGTATTCTGTTTTGGTGATTACACTTTTGTCTTTGGCGTAGGCCTCCAGAATTTTATTAACGGCGATGTATTTCAGAAATGGTGATACGCCGGAGTGGTTAAGAGCCAGTTTGGAAAATTTTACGGCATCCTGAACTTTGCCCAGATTATAACAAATCTCACCCATTCCTGTCAGGTATTCTGCCTGGGTAGCATTGAAGTTTTCCCATTTAATGGAGTATTTCTTTTCGAAATAATCATAAGACATCGGAAAATCCGCTTCCGTATACCGAAGCATATCTGATTCAAAAAGCTTGTTTAATTCATATGCTTCGGCATTTTTGCCCTTCATACCCAGAGTGAAAAAATACGCATATCGAAAGTTTGTTTTGAAATACCTGGCCACCTTGATCTGATCTGCATTTCCTTCCAGCATTACTTTGTCTAACATAGCCAGCCCCTGATCCATGCGTGATTTTAAGGTTGCTATATCAGCATCTGTGATGGATTTGGGGTTAAGTCCATCCTGAAAAGCACGGGTACCGTTGTAGTTTTCCACGGCTTTTTCCAGGTTTTCTTTGGGGGTTTGGGCGTGCAATATTGTCAGCTGTAACAATACTGCAAAAGCAAAAAAGATCTTTCGTTTCATGTATGAATCAGTTTATACGGCTGCCTAAAGTTTATTGACACAGCCTCTTTGTCTGAAATGCAAATTGTCTGCCAAAACTACCCCAAATTCACCAGCTCAAAAGATTATTCCATCAATTACCTTCGCCCCGGCAGTACCCTCTGTCGAATTTTGTTCCTCCGTTAAAGCTTTCATTACTATGTCTAAAATCAACTCATCCAGACGGAAATTCCTAAAAACCGGAACCATACTCACCGGCGGCGCCATGCTCAGCGGACTGCCTCTTGCTCAGGCTGCTCAAAGCCTGGTAGACGACACCATTAAAATTGCGCTTGTAGGTTGTGGCGGACGCGGTACCGGCGCGGCAGTGCAAGCCCTGCTCACCAAACAGAATGTCAAACTGGTAGCCATGGCCGATGCCTTTCGCTCCAAGATTGATGAAGCCTACAAAAACATTACAGCTGACGATTTACAGGACATCATTGGTGTGGAAGGTTCTGTGAAAAGTCGGGTAGATGTACCTGAAGACAGAAAGTTTGTAGGTTTTGATGCCTATAAAAAAGCCATTGCCCTGGCAGATGTGGTTATTCTGACTACTCCTCCCGGGTTCCGTCCGGCGCATTTTGAAGAAGCCGTTAAGCGGGGCAAACAGATTTTTATGGAAAAACCGGTTGCGGTAGACGGGCCCGGCATCAGGAAGGTGCTTGCCGCAGCAGAGGAAGCCAAAAGGAAAAAACTAAACGTAGTAGTAGGTCTCCAACGGCACTACCAGAATGTATATCGCCAGTGGATTGACCGGCTTCAGAACGGCGCAATTGGCGAAATTATCACCTCCAGAGTTTACTGGAACATGGGCGCGCTCTGGATCCACCCGCGTAAAAAAGGTCAGACCGAAATGGAATACCAAATGGATAACTGGTACTATTTCAACTGGTTATGCGGCGACCATATTGTGGAACAACACGTTCACAACCTCGACGTGAGCAACTGGGCCAAACAAGCTTACCCGGTTAAAGCTTATGGCTCCGGCGGTCGTCAGGTTCGGATCGGACCGGAAACAGGAGAGATTTTTGACCACCACACGGTAGAATTTGAATATGCTGATGGCACACGTATGTTCAGTCAGTGCCGCCAGATTCCAGGCACTAAAGACAGCGTTACGGAGGGGTTCCATGGAACTAAGGGCACCGCGCCATCGCCCGGACTTATCCTGAAAAAGGGAAAAGAGATCATGAACTACCAGTCAAAAAATGATCCCAATCCTTATCAGGTAGAACACGATGAGCTTTTTGCGGCCATTGCCAAAGGAGAATACAAGTTTGCAGATGCAGAAAATGCTGCAAAAAGTACATTGACAGCAATTATGGGCCGTATGGCAACCTATTCCGGCCAAATTGTAGACTGGAATACAGCCCTTAACTCGCAGGTAAATCTGATGCCGGAAATGTTGGACTGGAACGCCAATCCGAGGGTTTTGCCGGGGCCGGATGGTATTTATCCATGCGCCGTTCCGGGTGTGTTCAAGGTGATGTGATGCGTCTGGCAAGCTGGTTAGGCATATTGCTCATCGGACTTTGTTCACAGGTAGTAAGCGCTCAAACCAAAAGCGCCTGGAATCGCTATGAATTTACCCATCCGCAGATGGGAACGATATTCAGGCTGATCTTTTATGCCCAAACCGACTCGGTTACCGCAGCGGTTTGGGCAAAAGATGCTTTTGATGCCGTTGATTCCCTGAACGCCAGCATGAGCGATTATCTGCCCGAAAGTGAACTGAATCGTTTATCAAAGCAATCCGGCACAGGTTTTTCTGTGCCGGTTTCAGCCAATTTGTGGCAAATCCTGTACCTGTCTGAACAGTTCAGTGCAAAAAGCCAGGGCGCTTTTGATGTAACCATTGGTCCGCTGACCCGTTTGTGGCGAAGGGCCAGAAACCTGAAAGAAGTTCCGGACAGCACCGACATTCGCAAGGCCCTGGCAGCAGTTGGGAACCAATATCTGATTTGTGAGCCGCAGCAGCGCATCCGTTTGCAGCAGCCAGGCATGCGACTGGATCTGGGTGGAATTGCTCAAGGATTTGCCGCGGATCGTTGTCTGAAAGTGTTGCGGAAATATGGCGTAAAACGCGCCCTGGCAGATGCAGGCGGCGATATCGCATTAGGAGATCCGCCCCCCGGGCAGAAAGGATGGGATATTGAAACACCGGGAAAACCTAAGCTCAAACTGTCTAATTGTGGTATCACTACATCAGGCGCCACCTACCGGTATCTGGAGGTGGATGGAAGAAGGTACTCCCATATTGTGGATCCACGAACCGGATGGGGGCTTACCCACCGGGTACTGGTTACGGTAAAAGCTCCTGATGCAACCACAGCAGATGCCTGGGCTACCGCCATCAGTGTGCTGGGCCAACAAGGATGGCAAAACCTGCCCTCAAAGCCTAAACGGCTGAGGGTATGGTTGACGGAAGACAAACTTTGACCAATCAAATCACAACATCATGCAAAGAAGAACCTTCATTCAACAAAACATACTGGCTGGAGCCGCCCTTGGGTTAAGTCCGCTAGCAATGGCCGCCATGCCGGAGCAAGACACAAAACACTCCTTTAAACTTAGGTATGCGCCGCACGACGGTATGTTTCGGCATTCCGGCGGGGAGGATATTTTGGACCAGTTGCGCTTCATGGCGGATCAGGGTTTTACAGCCTTTGAAGACAATGGCATGAGTGGGAGAACTGTGGAACAGCAGGAAAAAATGGGTAAATTGATGTCAAAACTGGGCATTTCCATGGGGGTATTTGTAGCGCACAAGATTTATTGGAATGAGCCCAATCTGGCTGGCGGCAAAGCCGATAAACGCGCCGAATTTCTGGCCGACATAAAAAATGCGGTAGAAGTGGCCAAACGTTGTGGCGCCAAATGGATGACTGTGGTTCCCGGGCATTTGGACTTACGATTGAACAAGGATTACCAGACAGCGCATGTAGTAGAATCCTTGAAACAGGCATCGGCTATACTGGAACCGCATGGATTAATCATGGTACTTGAGCCTTTGAATTTCCGGGATCACCCCGGGCTGTTTCTAACGGATATTTCGCAGGCATACACCATTTGTAAGGCCGTTGATAGTCCGTCCTGCAAGATTTTGTATGATATTTATCATGCACAAATTCAGCATGGCAACCTGATCCCCAATATAGATCTGGCCTGGGATGAAACGGCCTATTTCCAGATAGGAGATAATCCTGGACGGAAGGAACCAACCACCGGGGAAATCAACTACAAAAACATCTTTAAACACCTGTTCAACAAAGGCTACAAAGGAATTTTAGGCATGGAGCACGGTAATGCCCGCGAGGGAAAAGAAGGTGAAATGGCCCTCATCTCCGCCTACCACGAAGTGGATTCCTTCTGATTTGGAAGGCGCGAAGGATAACACGAAGGCGCGAAGACGCGAAGGCGCGAAGACGCCACAATAACTAAGAGGGTGTCTAAAAATTACTTTTGAGGCACCCGCCTAATCTTCGCGCCTTAGCGCCTTTGTGCCTTAGTGTCTTTGCGCCTTAGCGCCTTTGTGCCTTAACGTAGTTCTTCGTGCCTTATCCTCACATGTCGCCGAGGTTTACCACGAAGCAGCCTTTGTAACCTTTTTTGGCTGCTGCTTTTTGCTGGATGGTAGCGGTTTTGGTGTCGCGGAAAGGACCAATGATGAGGCGATAGGTAGTTTTATTGTAAGATTCGTCTTCTTCCACATTGACCAACACCTGTTTAGGCCATTCCTGCTGCAGTTTTTTCACCATTGGAATAACGTTATTGGCATCGTAAAGTGTGCTTACCTGCACGCCAAAACCTTCTTTTCTGGAACGCTGGATGTCCATGGAATATAATTCGGAAGGAAGTTTAACCGCCTGTGGTGATTCCAGGCTGCTGCGTTTTTGGGTGGCTGGCTCCGGATCAGAATTGTATTGAGCAGGTTTGGACTGGGAAGCAGCTTTGGCATCCGGTTTTCCGGCCACCAGCTTCATGCTTTCTGTAGCTGGTGTACCAACTTTTGTCCCCGCAGCAGTTTCTACTATTTCAATTTTGACCTTGGTAACACCATCGCGGATCAGGCCAATGGCCTCGGCAGCTGCGCGGGAAATATCTGTTACATACCCTTCAACAAAAGGACCGCGGTCGTTCACCCGAACCACCACCGATTTTTGGTTATCCAGTCTGGTAACGCGGATTTTAGTGCCAAATGCCAGGGTTTTATGCGCACAGGTAAATTCGGCTTTATCATAAGGTTCACCACTAGCTGTTTTTCTGCCTTGCAAGGAATCTGCATAATAGCCGGCCTTACCGATTTCCTCCTGCAGCAGGAGAAATGAACTCAAAAAAGTGATAGATAAGAGCGTCAGGAAAGAAAATGCAATTGGGCGCATGTGATCAAGTTTTTGATGTTTTTGATGGAAAATGCCTTAACTAGCTGAAAATCAGTGCAAAACAAGGGTATTTTTTTGAGGAATCAAAATTTGACAACAAGAAAGACCCACCATTTGCAGCATAATGACCTTGTACAGTGTCTTATACTAACAACTGGCCAACAATAGCAAAACGTTGAATTGGTGTGTATAATTACATGATGAGGGCAGGTAATGGCAGGGTAATTCACTAGGTTTGCCCCACACTTAAGTAACAACAATGAAGCATTTTTTTACCATTTGCCTGCTCCTGCTGGCAACCGCCTTTACAGCTAAAGCACAAAAAACCAGCTTGCCTTTCCCCCGAAATTTTGAAAGATCATATGAAAAGGGTATCAGAAATTGGGATGGAACTCCTGGCGCCAGTTATTGGCAAAACCGATCAGACTACAAAATTAAGGTTGAACTTCTCCCCAAAAAGAAATTGATTACCGGTTCTGAGGAAGTAACCTATTACAATAATAGTCCGGACACTCTCAAGATGATTCGGATTAAACTGCAACACGATCTGTACAAGAAAGGAGGTCAGCGTGCCGATGACGTTAACCCGGATGATCTGCACGATGGCGTCAAAATTTCCGGGCTGACTATTAATGGCAAGTCTGTTGCACCTGCTGCCCAAAACACGCACAATACGTTTCTGGATATCCGTCTGGCGCAACCGTTGCCGCCAAAATCATCTCTACAGCTTGCCCTTTCCTGGGAAAATCCACTTCCGGCCGATGAAGATGCCACCCGGGAATGTATTTGTGATCCAACCACCTTCTTTGTACCTTATTTCTATCCTGAAATTGCTGTTTACGACGATCTACATGGATGGGCGAGCGCACCATATAACGGCCTGCAAGAGTTTTACCATGATTTTTCCAATTATGAGGTTCAGATAACAGTACCCAAAGGCTTTCAGGTTTGGGCCACCGGCGAATGGCAAAATGCCGCCGACATGTTGCAGGCCGAATACCTGAAACGTTGGGAAACAGCCCATACCTCCAAGGACGTGGTGAAGATTTTTTCGGAAGCAGAAATCAAGTCCGGCGCTGTTTTCAAAAAATCGGCCAAGCAGGTTTTTCAGTTCAAAGCCACTGATGTGCCCGACTTCACTTTTGCCAGCAGCGATCACTACAACTGGGATGCAACTTCTGTAGTGGTGGATGCCAAAACCGGAAGACGCACCTTTGTGAGCGCAGCGTACGACTCCAAATCAAATGATTTTAAACGGGTAGCCCGCATTGCTGCCGACGGCATTCACCTGATGAGCACCTGGTTGCCAGGGTATCCGTTCCCCTACCCTTGCCTGACGGTGTTTAACGGAAACGACGGCATGGAATACCCCATGATGATCAACGATGCCAGCGTGTCGGAAGATTTTGTGACTGGCTTGACGGTACACGAAACCGCACACACATATATGCCGTTCATGATGGGTATAAACGAGCAATATTATGCCTGGATGGATGAAGGCTGGGCCAATTTTTTCGATCATTTTCTGGCTGATAGTCTGGAAAACAAATCCAGCAGCATCCGAGGCGGGGGTGGTTTTGGTAACGACTGGGAAGTTCCGCCCATGGTGCCATCCAGAGCGCTGGACAGTCGCTCTTACGGTTTCGCCGCATATACTCGTCCACAGTATGCCTACACGCAATTAATGGACATGCTGGGTTACGAGTTATTTCATAAGTGTCTGACCACATATATGGACCGCTGGAAAGGTAAACATCCTGGTCCTTATGATTTTTTCAACACCTTTAATGAGGTATCTGGCAAAAACCTGGATTGGTTCTGGAAGCCCTGGTTTTTTGAATTTGGTTACCCGGATTTGAATGTCAACATCGGTAAAGTTGATAATGCCAGTGGTGGCGCCTATTATGTTGCTTATGTGAAAAGCGAAGGTGTATTACCAGTGCCGGTAAAAATGGAAGTAGAATATCAGGATGGCAGCAAAGAAAGTTTTTATCGAACCATGGAAATCTGGAAAAACCCGGCGCAACGAGTGGTACAAATACCACTTGACCGCAATAAAGTGCCGGTAAAAGCAACCCTTGGCGGCAAAACTATTCCAGATGCCAAACCCAAGGATAATGTTTGGAAGGCACCCTAGGTAAATTATTTTGTTTTAATCTAAATAAAATCAAAGCCGCGATTTACATTTGCCAATTCATTTCTTTCACCTAAATTTAATACATCTGCATGAAAAACAATTTTATTACACTAATCAGCCTGCTCACCTTTGGATTGTTGATAGTGTCATGTGGCGACAAGGAGGATGAGGTTGAATTGCAAAAAAAGGAGGCCCTGCAGCATTACACCGAATTGGTAAAGGCCAATTATGACGATGCCTACGCTTCGGCCCTCACCATGAAACAGGCCATTGATGCTTTTGTAGCCAATCCTACAGATGCTGGTTTTCAGGCTTGTAAAACGGCCTGGTTAAACGCACGTAATCCTTACGGCCAAACGGAGGCATTCCGTTTTTATGCCGGACCTATTGACGATGCCAATGGATTGGAAGGGTTCATGAATGCCTGGCCAATGGACGAAAACTTCATTGATTATGTTCAGGGCGACCCGTCGTCAGGATTGATCAATGCCAGTCAGCCCAATATTACCAAACAGGTATTGTTTGATTTGAATGAGATCATTTCTGAAGAATCCATTTTCACCGGATGGCATGCCATTGAGTTTCTGCTTTGGGGCCAGGATCTGAGCGCCACCGGACCAGGCAACCGTCCGTTCACCGATTACGTACAAGGCGGAGGCGGAACGGCTGCCAATCAGGATCGTCGTGGGCAATACCTGTTGGCGGCCACTGAATTGTTGCTGGATCACCTGGATTCCGTTCGCAATGAGTGGAAATCTACAGCGGCATACCCACAGAGTTTCCTGAATGACAAGACTTCCGGAGAGGCTATGGGATTGATTTTCTTTGGTTTAAAAGAGTTTAGTATCACAGAGCTTTCCGGGGAACGGATGTTTGTTGCCATTGATGTTCAGGATCAGGAGCATGAACACTCCTGCTTTGCCGACAACACCAATGCCGATATTAAGATGAACCTGCAGGGTATTAAAAACGTTTATTTTGGTACTTACCAGGATACACAGGGAAAAACCCTGACCGGAAAAAGTTTCAGTGATGTGGTTGTATTGATTGACAAGAGCAAAGACGATGCCGTTCGGGCAGCTTTTGCAGATACGGAGGCCAAAATCAATGCCATTCCAGCACCTTTTGACCAGGCTATTTTGAACAATGTACCTGAAATTCAGGCAGCTATTGCATCGCTGGAAGTATTGGGCAACCGTTTAGCTGAGGCTGGAAAAGCTATTGGCGCCGAGTTTTAAGTGGCGTTTTCCGTAACCTTAACCATGACTGCCATGCGGTACTTTTTACTGTTATTCTTAAGTTTCATGGCGATTTTATCCTGTAAGCAGGATGAAAATCAGGGACTGGCATCAGTTGAAACAGATGAGCAATACGCCGGCGGACGGAATGGTACGGCCTTTGATTTTGGAAAAAATGCCTTTGGCGCGCAGGTACAGGAAATGACTTCTGAAGAAAGGGGGCAGTTTGTAACCGGAAATTCCTTTTTCCGGGCAAACTGGGTTACCGCACCCGCTTCTGTACAAACACTGGATGGTCTGGGGCCTATTTTCAATGCCATATCCTGTGGCGCCTGCCATTTTAAAGACGGCAGAGCCCAACCGCCTGCTACTCCGGATGAAGCTTTGAACGGACTGCTTTTCCGACTCAGCATTCCGGGCATGGCAGCCAATGGCGGCCCATTGCCAGAGCCGATTTATGGTGGTCAATGGCAGGATAAAGCCATTTTAAATGTACAACCCGAAGGCAGGGTAAAGGTGAGCTATCAGGAAATTGCGGGTCAATATCCTGATGGCTCCACCTATTCCCTGCACAAGCCCATATATACTTTCCTGGATTTCAACTACGGTACTCCGGCAGCCGGCTGGATGTTCTCGCCACGTATTGCGCCGCAGATGCCAGGACTAGGCTTGTTGGAAATCGTGCCTGAGCAGGATATTTTAGCCTGGGCCGATGAAACCGATACTGATCAGGATGGCATTTCAGGCAGACCCAATCGGGTATGGGATGAAGCCAGTCAGCAAACCCTGTTGGGTAGATTTGGATGGAAAGCCAACCAACCCAACCTGGCACAGCAAACGGCGGGCGCTTTCAACGGCGACATAGGTATAACCAGCAATTTATTCCCGAATGACCACCTGAGTCCCACACAATTGGCCATTTATCCCAATCTGGCCAATGGCGGCGCCCCGGAAATACCTGATGATATCCTCGGGAAAGTGGTAACTTATTGCCGTACCCTGGCGGTTCCAGCGCGCAGAGACCACGATGATCAGGAAGTATTGCGCGGCAAATTCCTGTTTACCGAACTCAACTGCTCCGGCTGCCACCGCCCGGGCATGAAAACCGGAACCGATGGTCAGATTGCCGCCTTGCACAACCAGCAAATCAGACCTTATACAGATCTGTTGCTTCACGACTTGGGTGCAGAACTTGCAGATGGCCGACCAGATTTTTTAGCTACCGGAAACGAATGGCGTACCGCACCATTATGGGGTATAGGCCTGATCAGCACCGTCAACGAACATACCAAATTGCTGCATGATGGCAGAGCCCGTAACGTAGAAGAGGCTATCCTGTGGCATGGAGGGGAAGCAGAAAAAACAAGAGAAAACTTCAAAAAACTCAGCAAATCAGACCGTGAGGCACTCATTAAGTTTGTCAACAGTCTTTGATTACCATACCTAAACAGAGAAGACCATGTCATACCGCAACCTTTTCACCATGCTCCTGCTGCTTTGGGCTTTTTCATTGTCTGCCCAGAAAGCGGCCAGTACTGCTGTCAACCAAACAAACCTTAACCTCCGTGGAGGTCCTAAAGTAGCTGCACAGGTAAGCCTGGATGTACCAGGTCCCGGCAAAGTGATTGTAAGGTTTGACGGAGTTTGTTATTCCTCGCCCGGCGACAGGATCATTCTGGCAGCCAGCAATACGACCAATTGGGGGATGAATGACGGATGTGTGGAATTGGAATCTGCCAATGATGATGTCAACAGCAATACCTTTTCGCACACAAGAGCTTATGATGTACAAGCCGGTAGCCACACGTTTTACGCGGTTGCTGAGAACATTTATGAAACAGATGGCTCGGGTATAGCAACATTGAGCGGGCATCTCACCGCAGAATGGTATCCGGAAGAACCCGGCAAGCCATTTGCCCGGCACATCGGTTTTTATTCAGAAAACATACCGGTAGAAGGCGCCCCGGTGCCCTTCAATGCCTTGACCATAAACGCGCCGGAAGCCGGCAAAGTGCTGTTGCGATTCGATGGCAAATGCGTGTCCAGTTATGGCGACCTGATGTATTTTGCGGCAAGCAATAACCTGGCTTGGACCAATTATGAAGGAAGCACCAGTAATGAGGTGATAGATAATGACCTCAACCGGTTTTCATTTTCACACGCGCGGGTGTACGAAGTGACTCCGGGCAGCCATACCTTTTATGCTGTTGCCGAGAACTTTTTTGAGACTTACGGCAATGGATTTGCCAATATTTATGGTAGTCTGACAGCGGTTTATTACCCCAATTCTGCACAAGCCAAGGTGTACAACAAGGCCATCAGCACCCCGTTCGGGATTCAGGCTGAAGGGCCCATTTCTACACTTGGACAAACGGTAGTTGAAGCTCCGGTTTCTGGCCAGATGGTAGTAAACCTGTTGGGCACCGGCATTGGAAGTTTTGGCGATAAGATCCGGATTGGCGTTTCTGACACCCAAAGTTGGGAGCCACAGGATGGAAGCATCACATTTGAGCCATATAGTTCAGATCTAAACCGAACCTCCTTTTCACACACGAGGGTTTATCAGGTTAGTCCTGGCAGTCACACCTATTTTGCCAACATTCAAAATATTGAAGAATTTGAGGGCAGTGGTTTGTCAGTGGTATACACCAACCTGAACGTAGAATACTTCCCTGATGGCAGTGTAGCTACAATAGAACCACTTTTGCTCCAAAACGTGCGTGTATTCCCCAATCCTGCAACGGATATGGTTAATATTGAAATGCCTGATTTAGCAAAGGAAGAAGCCATTGTACAATTGCTGGACCCATCCGGCCGGGTACTAATGACTCAGCAAAAATCAGCTTCCGAATCCATACAACAGATTCGCTGGAACCTTTCCAACCTGCCAAAAGGTTTGTACCTCATTCAGGTAAATCATACCTCCGGAACGGTTACACGTAAACTGGTTAAGTGACGGTGGACGGTGGTCCAAAGTACTCGGGATGGACGATGGACGATGGACGGTGGACGATGGACGATGGACGATGGCAGCTGCGCTGTTGGTGCGGCCTTCAGCCGTACCAACAGCGCAGCTGCCATCTTAGCGTCTTCACGCCTTTGTGCCTTAGCTCCTTTGCGTTTCACTTACCGCCTTCTTTTCCGGGTTTTCGTGGAGTGTTAGGATCTTCATAATCAATTTTTCCACCCCACATACGCATTTGACTCAAGATCCATTGTTGACGCTGTTTGACCTGTGCAGAGGGCGCATCAGCTTTGTAAATCAATGGATTAGGCAATACAGAAGCTAACAGGGCTGCTTCCTGGCGGTTAAGTTCTTTGGCAGTTTTGCCAAAATAATATTGTGCAGCTGCCTGGGCGCCATAGATACCATCGCCAAATTCGATGCTGTTCAGGTAGGCAGTCATGATGCGTTTTTTGCTCCAAACCGTTTCAATCAGGAAGGTAAAATACACCTCAAAGCCTTTGCGCAGCCAGGAACGGCTTGGCCACAGGAATACGTTTTTAGCTGTTTGCTGACTGATGGTACTGGCGCCGCGCTTGCGTTTGTGGTTTTTATTATAATTGTATGCCTTCTCGATGGCTTCAAAATCGAAGCCTTCATGTTCCAGAAATTCCTGATCTTCGGCACAAACCACCGCCAATTGAAGATGTGGCGAAATCTCCCCAAAAGATACCCAATCGTGCTTCAAACGTACATCACGATCTTTTTCCCAGGCCTGTTGCCAGCAACGTTGAATCATCAACGGTGTGACCGGAACGGGTAGCACTGCGTATAAAAGGGTAAGCCCAATGGTTATACCAAAAAACCAAAGGGTAAGTTTCAAAATCAGTCGTCGAAAGTATTTGCCCCAAAGCAGGCGGCCATATTCGTTCTGAGGAATAGAACGGTACCACCTGCGCAGCATTCTGGAGATTAAACCCACAAGCAGAAAGTTTTGCGAGCAAATGTAAGTGAAGAATGGATTTGTTTTTCGGTTGTCATGAAGAATCAAACCATTTTTAGGCTTTCTTGTTTCATTTGGCGACATTACTTTTGCCTCAAATAACATTCACTTCAAAACCACAAGTCATGTTGATTCTCATTAGTGTTGTTTTTATGGTCATCGGGTTCATTTTGAGCGCGAGACTGAAAAGCAAATTCCGAAAATATTCCGAAGTGCCGCTGCAAAACGGTATGAGCGGCGCAGAGGTAGCGGAAGCCATGCTTCGGTACAACCAGATTTACGATGTCAGAATTACCCAGGTAGACGGTGAGTTGACGGACCATTACAATCCGGCCGACAAAACGGTTAACCTGAGTTACGATGTATACCATGGTCGTTCGGTTGCAGCAGCTGCGGTTGCGGCGCACGAATGTGGCCACGCGGTACAGCATGCTACCTCTTACAGTTTCCTGCAAATGCGCTCCAGCCTGGTGCCTGTGGTGAACATTGCCGCTGGTTTGCAGCAGTACCTGTTTATGTTTGGTTTGGCCGGCATTGGCTTTTTCAAAAGCCCGATTCTGTTGATCATTGCCTTGGTTGCTTTTGGTATTACCACCTTATTCAGCCTGGTAACCCTGCCTGTTGAGTTTGACGCCAGCAAACGTGCGCTGGTATGGCTCGATGGCAGTGGATTTGCCCGTGGTGCAGAATATGATGGCGCCAAAGATGCGCTCACCTGGGCGGCTATGACCTATGTTTCAGCCGCGTTGGCAGCACTGGTGCAGTTTTTGTACCTGTTGTTTGCGCTGTTGGGTAGTCGCGAATAAGCTAATTTCAGCCAATAACAAAAGCCTTCTCGGTAGCTATTGCCGGGAAGGCTTTTTTATTATCTGAAAAATTGGCGGCAATCCTTTTAAAGTTCCAAACATCACGATACCTTTGCGGCCGGTGCCGGGCGACCAGCTCCTGCAAAACCTCCCCAGGGCAGAAATGCAGCAAGGATATGTGGTCGTAGCGGTGTGTTCGGCACTTTTTTGTTTTTATACATTGTCAAATATGGTCAATGCAAAGGTTATCCTCAGGAAACGCTGCATTGACCATATTCATTTTTCAAAGCCCGGCCCGGTATCACCAAACCACTCCTTATTCCCCACATTACCACATTAAACCCATTTCACTATGTTATTTTTTGTTGATACAGCCAATCTTGACCACATCCGCGAAGCTGCCGAACTCGGCATCCTCGACGGTGTAACTACCAATCCATCTCTGATGGCCAAAGAGGGCATTACCGGAGAAAAAGAAGTTTTGAAGCACTACCGCGATATCTGCGAGATCGTTGGGAAAGACAAAGATGTTAGTGCAGAGGTAATTTCCACCGACTTCAAAGGCATGGTTGAAGAGGGCAAAAAACTGGCCGAATTGCACGAAAACATCGTGGTAAAAGTGCCTATGATCAAAGAAGGCGTAAAGGCCATTGCGCATTTCACAGAATTGGGCATCAAAACCAACTGTACGCTGGTATTCTCCGCTGGCCAGGCTATTCTGGCTGCAAAAGCAGGAGCCACTTACGTTTCGCCGTTTATTGGTCGGGTAGACGATACCAGCTGGGATGGCATGAAGTTGATCAAGGATATCTTTGAAATTTACGGCACTGCCGGTTACGAAACAGCTATTCTGGCTGCCAGTATCCGCAGTCCGCTTCACATTGTACAAGCTGCCAAGGCCGGCGCCGATGTGGTAACCTGCCCTTTAAGCGCTATTCTGGGCTTGTTCAATCATCCGCTCACGGATATTGGGTTAGAGAAATTTTTGGCAGATTATAAAAAGGCGAACGGGTAAACTCCACACTCCTTTGCAGTATAACATGAGCCATCCCGCGTTTTGACGGGTTGGCTCATGTTTGTTTTACAACCAAACTTCTGTTGCGCCATATCCATATTTATGGTGATATTCGTTCTTGAACTTCGCAACTCCCGGATGCTCTTTGAGCATGGCAGCAATGGCATCCTTCAGCTTACCCTCTCCCACCCCATGGATTAAAAACACACGTGGAGCGCCCAGACGAACCGCCTTCTCCAAAAATCTTTGCGCGTGTTGCAATTGAATCCGGAGGATTTCACCTTTATCCAAACGGGCAAAACCATTGATCAGGTTTTCTATGTGTAGATCAATTTCCGGTTCAAAGCTGGCCAATCCTTCAGGATCAAACGCTTTGTACGGGCGGGAATTGGATGTTTGAGCAGCACGTTTTCGGGGCTGTTGCTTGGCGTAGTCACGCAAGTCTTGTTCCTCTTGCCTGCTTTTATGTTCAAAAGAATCCAGCAGGACATACTGATAGGCCAGTACGTTCAGGATTGGCGCAGTAAGCAAACTATTAAAAAACTGCTTGGGTTTGATCTTCAAGGTATGTTCCAAAGGATCATCCGGACCAGCAGTAGTGATTCTGCGCACCCGGAGAAAGGCTTCAGGTCCATCGTTCAAATCATCAGAAAGGAAATCACCCAGTTCAAGCGCAGTATTGGCAGCAAGCTTATCGTCTACCACCAAAATATCCCTGGTGTGCGTAAACAGGTCGAATTCCATCAAAAACTCCTCCTGAGTGTCGTTCAGCATCCAAACCTTATACCTGGAAACGGTTCCGTCTCTGGCCGGCATAGGCTCAAAGGCCAATTGGATGCCTTTGGGTTTCAATATTTTGTATTGACTCTGTATGCGCCGGGCAGGTGGTGCTTCTGGTTTTGGGGCCGACTTCCCCATGATGAATTTTGCGCCAGCTGAAACCGGCTCATTAGCTTCGTCGCGCTGCAGATCTTCCTCGAAAGTAGGGATTTCAAAATCCGGATCACTTTCCAAACGCACCATAAGCATACCCTCTTCCAAAATGCCTGTTATGGTACCACGTTCACCGGTGAAACGAAGCCTGACTTTGGTTCCTATAGCGTAGAGCATGGTAAATTACGGTGAACGGTGGACGATGGACGGTGGACGGTGACCCCGGTACTCGGGATGGTCGGTGGAAATAAATCGGGCTGTTTTTAGTTGTGGCAAAATTATCTGAAAATATAGAACTTTCCGGAGTTTTCGGCTTCTAAAATCTACATGCACGGGCATATTCGCCTCAAATGTAGTGCAGCGACCGAAAAAGACATCCTTGGTTCCTTCCCGAGTACTCAGGATCATCGTACCATCGTCCATCGTTCCACCGTCCATCGTTCCACCTATGCGCTATCTTTCCATTGATTTTTACCGGGGGCTTACCATTGCCTTCATGATCATTGTTAATACCCCTGGTACCGGAGATTATGTTTTTCCGCAGTTGCGACACGCTATTTGGCATGGTTGCACATTTACCGATCTTGTTTTTCCATCTTTTATGTTCATCATTGGCGTTTCCATGTGGTTTGCCTTTGGTCGGTTTGACAGGAAATGGTCGGCGGAGGCGGGATGGAAGATTCTGAAACGAACCGCTATACTTTTCGGTATTGGCCTGATACTCAACAATTTTCCCTTTGTTTGGAAAAACTGGGACACCTGGCGTATCATGGGTGTTCCACAACGACTGGCGCTGGGTTATGGTATCGCATCTGTGCTGGTGCTTACTTGCAGCAGGCAAGTCTTGCTGGGAATTTCAGCTGCATTTCTATTGTTGTACTGGGGGCTACTCAACTGGTTTGTGACGCCGGGCATGGACCCATACGGCGTGGAAGGAAGTGCCGTTTTACACCTGGACAAATGGTTATTTGGCGAAGCGCATTTATACAAGGAAACGGTTGTGCCGGGAGTGAGAATCCCGTTTGATCCGGAAGGCGTATTAAGTACGCTACCGGCAGTGGTAACCGTTTTACTGGGGTGGTTCAGCGCGGAATGGATGGCCAAAAGGAGTTCGCAAAAAGAGCAACTGGTTCGGGATTTGTTGCTTTGGGGCGTTATTTGCGGATTTATTGGCCTGGCCTGGGATCTGGTATTTCCCATCAACAAAAAGCTGTGGACCAGCTCCTATGTGCTGTACGTTGGCGGATTATCCATGATCTTTTTTGCCCTCAGTATTTGGATCATTGATGTCAAAAACTGGAGAAAAGGCAGCGATTTCCTGCTCACCTTTGGCGCAAACTCCCTTTTTGCTTATGTGCTCTCCGAAGCTCTGGTGATGTTGCTCTATGCTATTCCAGTGGGTGAGCAAAACGCCAAGGAATGGATCTACCAAACCGTTTTTCAATCCCTTGCCAACACTGAAACAGGATCGTTCCTTTTTGCCTTTGGCTACATGATGGTTTGCTGGCTGGTTTGCAGATGGCTTTTTATCAGGAAAATCTATATCAAGATTTAAGAGTACATGATTGAAGAGTACATGAATGAAGAGGGAGGGGCGTTGCATCTGGGATTTGCTCAAGGCCTTTGGCCCGGAAAATCCCAAACGCAACGCCCCTCCCTCTTCAATTATGTAATCATGTACTCTTCAATCGTAAATCCTACAGCTCTTTCACTTCCGACACCAATTTACCCAGCATTTCTTTGGCGTCGCCGAAGAGCATTTTGGTTTTGGGGTGGAAGAAGAGTTCATTTTCGATACCGGCGTAACCGGCGCGCATACTGCGTTTCATCACGATCACATTTTTGGCTTCCCATACTTTAAGCACCGGCATACCATAAATCGGACTGCTTGGATCGTTTTCTGCGGCTGGGTTTACAACGTCGTTAGCGCCTACAATGATTACCACATCTGTGTTATTCATCGTCGGGTTGGCGTCTTCCATTTCCACGAGTTTTGGATACGGTACATCTGCCTCAGCCAACAACACGTTCATGTGGCCAGGCATACGTCCGGCAACCGGGTGAATGGCGAAACTCACTTCAACGCCTTTTTCTTCCAGCTTTTTTTCCAGCTCATGGCAAATGTGTTGAGCCTGTGCCACAGCCAAACCATACCCGGGTACGATCACTACCTTGCTGGCATAGCCACAAAGGATTGCAGTATCAGTAAGAGAAATTTCTTTCACAGTTTGGTCGCCGGTCGCCCCTTTAGCGCCTGCTACGCCGCCACCGCCAAACGAACCGATGATTACGTTCAACAGGGAACGGTTCATAGCGTTGCACATCAGAACGGTCAGAATAGTACCTGCCGAACCCACCAGAATACCACCGGTAAGCATTACCGGATTATCGTACAGGAAGCCTCCAAATGCAGCTGCCATACCTGTCAGCGAGTTCAGCAACGAAATTACCACAGGCATATCTGCGCCACCGATAGGCATAACGAACAGAATGCCGTAAATGAAGGATAAGCCCAGCAGGATCCACACCACGGAGTGACCCAGCATCTCGGGCTGCACCACTGCAATGCCCAGGATGACAAAGATCAGCACCAGGAGCAGCAGATTGAGGTATGTGAGGAAGCTAACAGAGATATCCTTGATTTTTTCGTCAAGTTTGCCGTAAGCTACCATACTACCGCTGAAGGAAACAGAACCAATCACCAGGCCCAGGAACACCGTCAGGAGGTAACCGGAGGAGCCGTGTGGGTGCGCATTATATTCCACAATACTGATGATAGCTGCGCAAGCGCCCCCCATTCCGTTAAAAAAGGACACCATTTGCGGCATGGCGGTCATTTTAACCTTCATGGCCATCATCCAGCCAATCACGGTACCTACGCCCATAGCTGCAATGATCCAGGGGATATTGCCAATGGGTTGACCGTCTTTTTGGTGGAACAAAATGGTGGCGAGAATGGCAATACCCATGCCGGCAGCGGCAACCAGATTGCCCTTGCGCGCAGAATCCGGGCTACTCAATTGTTTGAGGCCGACAATAAAGGTTATGGAACCAATAAGGTAAGAGAGTTCGAGTAAAAAGGTGGACATAAAAAATGTGGGCAATGTGTTTTAATGTGATCAATGTGACCAGGGAAGCATAAGCGGAATGGTTTTCCGCAATCTTCTTCCCGACCAGATTAATCACTTCTTTTTCTTAAACATTTCGAGCATGCGGTTGGTCACCACAAATCCGCCTACCACGTTCAGGGTGCCGAGCAAAACGGCGATAAAGCCCAGGGTAAGCGCGAGGTAATCATCCGGACTGGCATGGCCCATCACGATGATGGCGCCTATGATTACTACGCCGTGGATAGCGTTGGCGCCAGACATCAGCGGAGTGTGCAGGATGGCAGGCACATTGGAAATCACCTCCACCCCGAGCAAGATGCTGAGAATGACGATGTAGATAAGGTCTTGATTTTCAAGAAAAAAGTTAGCCATATTGGTCAAACATTAAACTGTTATGCAAAAATTGGTTTACCTCCAGTGTCTACAAATCAGGTGTTGTACACATTAGCAAAAGCGCTTTCGATTGCTGCATCGGGAAGTATTTGTTTCAAATGGTGTTTCAGGTGCTCCACATAATCCTCCATGATAAAGGCCAGGGTAAAGGACTGAGAGCCATTGATAGAAATGGTATTGGACAGGGTTGATTCCGGGGTGTGCCTGATAACATGCGCAAGATGCCGGTTAAAGGCTTCCCAAAAGGTTATCAGGTTCTCCCAACTCTCGGTTTGGTATTGTTGGGAAGACACCCAAAAATCCTGCGCATACCCCACAAAATCCAAATGTCCTTCAGCCTGCATAGTCCTTACAAACTTGTGCTGGTTGTTACTCGCCGAATCCAGTAAATGCCCCACAATTTCTTTTTTAGACCATTTACCAACCGGTTTAACAGCTGCAACATCATCCGGTATTGCCTTCAACAACGGCAATACCTCCTCCAGAACAGTTAGCAAAGCATCGGCAGTTTGTTTCATATCGATTGATTTTTTACCCCACTCACTCATTCACTCATTCACATAACTGACTTCACCCTTTCGCTCACCACTTTCCCTTCGTGCGCCACGCAAGTAGCCGCTACGATATCGTCTTCCCAATTCAGGGTCAATTCATTTTTGATCAGAATAAGTTTCAGGAAGTTTACAATGTTCTTCCCAAACATAACGCTTGCATCCTTGGATACGGAACCCGCCAGGTTGGAGTCGCCAATAATGGTAACACCATTTACCTGAATAGTTTTGCCGTTTTCCGTTGCTTCACAGTTGCCACCGGTGGAGGCTGCCATGTCCACCACTACAGCGCCGGCTTTCATGGCCGCAACGGTTTCTTTACGAAGCAATACCGGCGCTTTACGACCCGGAATTTGTGCGGTGCAAATGACTACATCTGCGGCTACTGCTTTTTCATGAATCAATTGCGCCTGACGTTGTTTAAATTCCTCGGATTGCTCTACTGCGTAGCCGCCAGCAGCTTTATCATCTACGGCGCCTTCCACTTCCACAAATTTTGCCCCAAGAGAAAGTACTTCTTCTTTGGCGGCCGCACGCACATCGAATGCTTCTACTACAGCACCCAGACGTTTGGCAGTTGCAATGGCCTGAAGGCCTGCAACACCAGCACCCAGGATGAGTACTTTAGCAGGCTTAATGGTACCTGCGGCGGTCATAAACATGGGAAAAAAGGTAGGCAGGTGCGCTGCAGCAGTCAACACAGCCTTATAGCCGCCTACAGTAGCCATAGACGACAGTACGTCGAGTGCCTGTGCGCGGGTGCTTCGTGGAGCCATATCCAAACTAAAGCCAGTAGCGTTGGCTTTCAGCAATTGCTCCACAGCCTCTTTGTTGAGGAGCGGGTTAAACTGACCGATAACGATCTGGCCGGCGGCGAGTTTGCCTACAGCAGCTGCAGATAACGGGTGAATTTTCACCAGTATCTTCGCATTTTTCAGGATAGTATCAGCATCAGTAACTTCCGCGCCGGCTGCTTCATAAGAAGCATCATCAAAAAAGGCAGTGGCGCCAGCGCCACGTTCTACCATTACTTTTGTTGCGCCCAGCTTCAGAATGGCGGAAATGGAATCTGGGGTGACGGCTACTCTTTGCTCGCCGTCGGCTTCTTTCAATATACCAAGGGTCATGAACGGTGGTGATTCGTTGTAATAATAGTTGTGTGGATAATTTGGCGGCCCGAAAGTAGTATCTTTTCCAAAAGATAAAAATTCTTTCCAAAATTTGCATCATGGAAATTACATTTTATACCGTCAGCACCCCGGAACAGGTACAACAAATTCTGAATTTGCAAGCCTTGAACCACGTTTCATCGGTTTCTCCGGCAGTGGCTCAGGAACAAGGTTTTGTGACAGTAAAGCATGACCCGGACGTGCTGCAACGCATGAACCTGGAAGCCCCCAGTGTCATTGCCTGCGATGGCGAAAAGGTGGTGGGATATGCCCTGGTAATGCCGCGGTCTTTTGCAGCCTATATACCCATTCTTCAACCCATGTTTGATTTGCTGGACACACTGTCCTGGAAAGGTCAGGACCTGAAAGATCATTCACGATGGTTTGTAATGGGCCAAATATGTGTAGCAGAGGGCTACAGGGGCATGGGTGTATTCGACGGAATGTACGCCAAAATGAAGGAAGTATGCAGTAAAGATTACGACTTTGTCATTACTGAAATTGCAGAACGCAACACGCGCTCCCTGCGCGCACATGAGCGCGTGGGATTCCAAACCCTGCATACTTTTTCAGATGCTGTAGCGAACGAGGACTGGCGGGTGGTTATCTGGGAGTTCTAGGTATTACTCCTCGTTGTCAAACCAAACCTTGTAATACTTTTTACCCTTGTCATCATCGAAACCGCGCTCGATGAGATCCCTGCGACCGTGTACGTAAATGTGGAAGTTCTTATCGAGCTTTAACACGCTCTTGAACACTTTGGACTCTTTTTTTACGGCCTGGGTACTGATATCGAATTTATCTTCCAGCGGAATGGCATATGCCCGGGCATATTCGTCGCGGAATTCTTTAAATGCTTCCCGCTGTTCTTCCTCGGGGAATAATTGCTGGGTAAAATCATCTACCTCAAACAGATCGTTTTCCTTAAAATACTCTCCGGAGCGGTTCAGCAAATCAATGGTTTCGGTGCGGTCGAGCCCAAACTTGTAAGGCGCTTTCTGGCTGATAAACTCACTGGCCAGGCTAATATGGTGGCGGGTGTTGAAGTAGTGGTCTTCGATGGGGCGCAGGCGCAAAAAATCATCTTTCCAAAAGGAGCGTTCCTCCTTTTTGGTGACAGTATCTACGGCACAAACCCGATAGCCTTCAGCTTCATCCAGGTTGAAAATTACAGCAGCTACCTGGAGTTTGCCGGTAGGAATGCCTTCCAGAATATTCAGGGCAAAAGACTCGGCAGTGCGTTCAGTTTTAAAAACAGGGTCCTTTTGGTCCACTTTCCACAATCCAATAGCAGTGGTAGGCTCACCCTGCAGCATAAGGTCTTCAAAATAAGCCAGAAAGAATTCGCCGCCCTGTACCTTGGGGTTTTCGCAAAAGCCATACAGCATTTGTGTCAGTTTGGCGGCTTGTTCTGCCATGGATTCCGGGTTGCTGAAAATTTCCATGCAAGCCTGGTATACCAGGTGCTGACTTACATCTTCTTCGTGGTGGAAATAGAAAAACTCCTCGGTCTTTTCGAAGGGTTTAAGGAAAGAAGTGATGAGCAGCTCCTCGGCTGCATCATGTACCGGCATAAGGGTGTGCTTGGGGATCACTACCCCTTCATATCGGTTTTTATTGCCAACCCAGGTGGCAGCAAAACGGGCTAATCTGGTTGCTGAAAAATCTATCATCTGGTATGTTAAACAGCCTCTTGAGACTGTATGGGCGCAAAAATACCAAACTAGCGAGCCCAAGCATTCAAATCAAACAAATAGTTTTCCACAAATTACAGAAAAGCAGGTTCTTTGCCCCCTCCACCACAAACGATCCACCGTCTGCCCGTGAAAATAGCCATTAATACCCGTTTCCTGCAATCAGGCCAGTTAGAAGGCTTCGGCTGGTATACGCATGAAATTACACGACGAATGGTGTTGGCGCATCCGGAGGTGGATTTCCTGTTTATCTCAGACCGGCCAATAGAGGAAGAATTTTTGTACGGGCCCAATGTTCAGGCGCTTGTTCTTCCGCCCAGAGCCCGTTTTGGTCCGCTTTTTTTCTGCTGGTTTGAGTGGTCGGTACGACGTGCCTTGATCAAACACAGGGCAGATGTGTTTTTTTCTCCGGATTCTATGTGCAGTTTGTTCTCCAGAGTGCCTGTTGCCATGACCTGCCACGATCTGGTGCCCCTTCATTTCCCAGGGCAAATTCCCTGGATTCATCGATACTATATCCTGTATTTTCTGCCGAGGTTTCTGCGCCGGGCGGAGAAAACAATCACCGTATCCAACTATGTACGCCAGGATATTGTACAAACCTGCCGGATTTCGGAAAACCGGGTTCAGGCTATTTATAATGGTTGCCGGGAAGGATTCAAACCGCTGCAAGAATTTGAAAAAGTGGCTGTTCAGCAACAGTTTTCCAAGGGAGAACCCTTTTTCTTTTATGCCGGCGCTATCCACCCCAGAAAAAACATTCATCGACTCATTAAAGCATTTGATTTGTTTAAGTCCGAATCCAATGCCTCACATAAACTGTTGCTGGCAGGGCGTTTTGCCTGGCAAACAGGAGAAGTCAGAGATGCCTGGGAAGCCGCAGAACACAGAAATGACATCCTTTTTCTGGGTTATATGCCCGAAGAGGACTTGTACCGACTGACAGCCGCTGCAACCGCACTGACTTATGTTTCCATAAGCGAAGGGTTTGGGTTACCCATGCTGGAGGCCATGTATTGCGATACCCCGGTGATGGCAGCCAACGCCTCTTGTTTGCCAGAAATTGCCGGAGATGCCGCCTTGCTGGTAGAGCCATTGTCGGCAGAACACATGGCACAAGGTCTGAAACAACTTGCCTCAGATGCCAACTTGCGACAGGCGCTCATTTCCAAAGGCCGGCAGCAACGAAGGCTGTTTTCCTGGGATCGCGCAGCGGAGGAGGTGTTTCAGGTTTTGAAGGGGTTGGAGGGTGTTTAGGTCATTTAGTAGTCATTGGGGTCATTTAGTAGTCATTTGGGTCATTTAGTAGTCATTTGGGTCATTTAGTAGTCATTGGGGTCATTTAGTGGTCATTTGGGTCATTTGAATTGAGATGACAGGCTATGTCTTCTTTAATGACCCAAAAGCTCAAAAAATGACTACTAAATGACCCAAATGACTACTAAATGACCCAAATGACTACTAAATGACCTAAAAACCCCCTAACCCCTACTTAATCAAGGCAAAATTCAACCCCACAATAAACCGCGCTGGCGAGTCGCTGAACTGATATTGATCGCCAAAGAAGGTCATGTGATCTCCCAGCTTGTTGAAATTGCCTTCGTAGCGGAAGTCGAGCGACAAACGTTTGAAACCAATGTTCAAACCTCCTTGCCAGCCCCAGGTCATTTGCTTAAAACGGGCTTCATAGCCGTCAATATCTGTCAATTCAGAAGTTGATTTCAGGAAATAGTGTCCTACAGGACCCGCATGCAAACGCACCGGACCGAGTTTTGCGCCAAACAGAACCGGGATATCCAGGAACTGATACTTTTCGTTTTTGATCACCTCTCCCACACTGGATTCGCCCACTACATAATCGGTGCGGTTGGAGTTGAAAGTAACCTCAGGCTGTACAAACAATCGTTTACCAAAGCGCAGGTATCCGCCAAACTGGGTACCGAACTGGCGACCGTTTAAACCAACATTAAATCCGCCGTCGCCGTTGCCAATATTGATATCCTCTGGATGATTCAATTGGGTGTGCATACCGGCTTTCAGGCCCATGGAAAAAAACTGGGCGTGTGCAATCTGGCTGAAGAAAAGGCTGAACAAAGCAAAAATCAGATGTTTCATAACGGGTTGTATAGAATGGTTGTGTTGTGTCTGGTAATAAACGGGCCGTTCTATTACTTCTTATCTGAACCATGGTTTTGCCTGCCGGATTAACCCTTTGGTAACGATTGACTTAACGCATTCATAGCTTTTAAAGCACGGGGAAGCAACTTTTACCCTAAAGACGCCGGAAGTAGCTACCTTTGCAGCTTCGTTATGGACATTCAAAGTGCTGTATTTGTATCCAGTTATCCCAAGGAGAGCGCCTGCCCCAAGGGTGGCCCGCCTGAGTTTGCCTTCATTGGCCGGTCGAATGTGGGTAAATCATCCCTGATTAACATGCTCACTGCACGGAAAGGGCTGGCCAAGGTGTCGGCAACTCCGGGCAAAACCAAATTACTGAATTTCTTTCTGATCAATCAGCAATGGCATCTGGTAGACCTGCCCGGTTATGGCTACGCAAGGGTATCGAAATCAGAGCGCAGAACCCTGGAAAACATGATTACAGGGTACTTTCAGCGCAGAACGGAGCTGTTCTGTGCCTTTGTACTGATCGATTCCAACATCCCTCCTACTTCGATTGACCTGGAATTTGTAAACCAGCTTGGCGAAATGCAAGTGCCCTTTGTATTGGTCTTTACCAAGGCCGACAAACCTGGCGCTAAACAATTGGAAGAAAATATTGCTGCCTTTTTGCGCAAACTAGCCGAGACTTGGGAAACTTTGCCACCACATTTTGTGACCTCTTCAGAAAGGAGAACCGGCAGGGATGAGCTGCTGCAATTCATTCAAAAAGCCCTTAAAAGCCAATAGTTGACCTACCACTCCCCAACAACACGATTTTTACCTGCCAAATACTTTGAGTAAGGAAGTTAAAATATACCCGCGCATCATTGAGCGCATTGAGGACTGGCCGATATACCGGCTCAGTAAGGATCGTGCAGAATTTGTGCGACAAATAGATGAAGCCACTTTTCAACGCATTGTTGGCAAACACCGCAAAGATTTGTCGGATGTGCTCTCCAAAACCATTTATCAGGAACGTATCCGAATCAAGGAAGACCCCTGGAAGGTGGATCCGCCTAATGATCGATCCTTTTGGAACCGGATTAGTAAGCGACTCATCAAAAAAAGTCTGGACCGCGACGACGCTGAAGCCCGCGCAGAAAATGAGCAAATCCTGCGCAAGATCATTCACAGGTATTCCGAAGAAATTGTTGGCACCTTTCAAATCAGTACCTTCCGATTTGCGCAGCGTTTCCTGACGGCATTTTTCAATCGGATTTTCAATGCCGCTGTTGGCCGAAGCATCAGGGCCATGTTTCGCGGCAAACGCAACCTTTTTGAACGCCTGAACATTGTTGGCGACGTGGAAACAGTGCGCTCCCTGTTCCAACATGGCACTGTGGTTGTGGTACCTACCCACAACAGCAATCTGGACTCTATACTGGTAGGTTATGCCATGGACCAAATGATGGGACTGCCTTCATTCAGTTATGGCGCCGGACTCAATTTGTACAATTTCGGACCAGCAGCCTATTACATGAATCGCCTGGGCGCATACCGGGTAGACCGACGCAAAAAAAACGGGGTGTATCTGGAAACCCTCAAGACAATGAGTCGCCTGAGTATTCAACGGGGAGTGAACAGTCTCTTTTTCCCGGGCGGCACCAGAAGCAGAAGTGGCGAAATTGAAACCGACCTGAAAATGGGATTGCTTGGAACAGCAGTAGAGGCACAGAGAGCCATGGTGATGCAGCCGGAATTGACCAATCATCACAAGGTCTTTATTGTTCCGCTGGTGATTTGCTACAATTTTGTTCTGGAGGCGCCTTTTTTGATCGAACAACACCTGAAGAACACCGGGAAGGAGAACTACCTGCGCCTGCGTGATGAAGGTACGAGTGTTCGAAGCTGGTTTAGGTTTATCTGGCGTTTTTTCAGTACCACCAGCGATATTACCCTGAGTGTAGGGCGGCCCATGGATGTTTTGGGAAATTTTGTGGACGCCCAGGGCCGGAGTTATGATCGTTATGGCAACGAACTCGACATCAGGGAATATTTCATCTCCAAGGGTGAAATTAATGAGGACCGCCAGAGGGAAGAAGAATACACCAAATTACTGGCAGAAAGGGTTGCCCACCGTTATCTGGAGGAAAACGTGGTGTTGACCAGTCATTTGATTGCCCATGCCGTGTTTGAAATGCTTTCTCACCTCAATCCGAAGCTGGATCTCTTTGGCATTTTGCGTTTACCACCTGATGACTACCTGTTTCCATTCCGGGCTGTGGAAGAAGTGGTGGAGCAAATGCAGGCCAAACTTTTGGACATGGAAAGCCATGGCAAAATCAAACTGGCGCCTGAAATGCACCTGACACCAGCCGAAATAGTGCGCGATGGCGTAAAAAATCTGGGTATTTACCATACAGAAAAACCCCTGATGTTCACCAAAGAAGGCGACATTGTTTCTTCGGATTTCCGGGTTTTGTATTTCTACCATAACCGCCTCAGCAAGTATAACATCCAAAAAGCCGTACACTGGAAAGCCGAAGAAATCGAAGTCCTCAAAGTGGAAGACTGACTACCTTTGCCCAACATTTGATTCAATCCTATCCAAATATGCAGTACGAAATCGTACAGGTTGCCATTGAGCATGGCATTGCCACCCTCACCATCAGTCGTGAAAAAGCCTTAAATGCACTCAACCGTCAAACGCTTGACGAGCTAAAGCATTTTTTTGAAGCGTATGGCCCATCCATCGAAAATCTTAAAGGCGTAGTGATTACCGGCGCAGGCGAAAAAGCCTTTGTTGCCGGCGCAGACATCACAGAATTCAGCGGATTAAGCGCCACAGAAGGTCAGGGCCTGGCCCAGCGTGGTCAGGATATTTTTTTCCTGATTGAACGTTTTCACCGCCCTGTCATAGCTGCAGTTAATGGCTTTGCCCTGGGTGGCGGTTGCGAACTGGCTATGGCTTGTCATTTGCGCATAGCCGGTGAAAAAGCCCGATTCGGGCAGCCTGAAGTGAACCTGGGTCTGATTCCGGGATACGGTGGCACACAGCGACTTATTCAATACATTGGCAAAACAAAGGCCATGGAACTGCTGCTAACAGCAGATATGATTGGCGCTGAGGATGCACTTCGCCTCGGATTGATCAACCAAATAGTGCCTGCCGGCGAAGAGGTTGCCCGAGCCAAAGAAATGCTGGAGAAAATAGCCACGAAAGCGCCTTTTGCCATCAGCAAGATTATTGAAACGGTGAATGCCTATTTTGAAGATGGCGAAGACGGATTTGGCAAAGAGGTATCTGCCTTTGGGGAATGTTGTGGAACAGAAGACTTTATTGAAGGCGCCGCCGCTTTTGTGGAAAAACGCAAGGCTAATTTCACAGGAAAATAACCGCAATTGAGTACTTTTTGCAGTTTCTTTTGTCTGATAGCTTGCATTTCAAAAAGTCGGCATACTTTTGTGTCGTTCAGGACTATCCAAAAAACCTTATCCACCCGCTTAGGATTTCCTGCTCTATACTTTTCCTTTTAATCCGCCCACTTTTAAAGTATGGCAAAACCGGCAGATTCGCCTCATAGCGAGCCGCCGGTTTTTGTTTTATCCCCCATTCCTCTGCTCACATGACTTTCGCTGATCTTAACCTCAACACACCCCTGCTTAACGCACTTGAAGATCTGGGGTTACAAGAGCCAACAGTTATCCAACAAAAAGCATTTTCCGTAATCATGTCCGGCAGGGATGTGGTTGGCATAGCTCAAACGGGCACTGGAAAAACCTATGCTTATTTGTTGCCTATTTTGCGTCAGTACACCTTTTCCAAACAAAAGGAGCCCCGAATTCTTATCCTCGTACCAACCCGCGAGCTGGTGGTACAAATGGTGGAAGAGGTCAAAAAACTCAGCAAATACCTGTCAATCCGGGTGGAAGGCGTGTACGGTGGAACTAACATAAACACCCAAAAACAACTCGTTTCTGAAGGACTTGATCTGCTCGTGGCCACACCCGGGCGATTGCTTGATCTGACCCTGACCGGTTATCTGAACCTGAAATTTGTCAAACATCTGGTTATAGACGAGATGGATGAAATGCTCAGCCTGGGTTTTCGGGCTCAACTGATGCGCGTATTTGATCTGCTCCCGAAAAAACGGCAAAACCTGTTATTCTCCGCAACCATGTCGGAAGATGTGGATGATATGATCAACGAGCATTTCCGGGGACCAGTTCTGGTGGAGGCGGTGCGGGCGGGTACACCTTTGGAAAGAATTGAACAAACCTGCTACCAGGCGCCCAATTTCTATTCCAAAATCAACCTGTTGGCTCATTTACTGGAACAGGACGAAAGCATGCAAAAAGTGCTGATTTTTGGACCGTCCCGACGATTGGCTGACCTGATTCACAACCAGTTAGAGGAAAAATTTCCGGATCAGTTTGAGATTGTACACGCAAATAAATCTCAAAATTTCCGCCTTAACGCCGTAGCCGCTTTCGAAAAAGGTATGCGCAGGGGTTTGATTTGTACCGATGTACTGGCTCGTGGTCTTGATGTAACAGATGTAACGCACGTAATCAATGTAGACACGCCGGAAGACCCGGAAACCTACATCCACCGCATTGGCCGAACCGGACGGGCGGATAAAGATGGTAAGGCGGTTTTGTTCACCACCGAGGCCGAGCAGCCTCAAAAAGAAGCCATCGAAACACTCATGGGCCGCAGCATACCGGAAATAGGCTGGCCAGATGAAGTGGAAGTTTCTTTAAAACTCATCGAAAGCGAGCGTTTTCATGTACCAGAGGTTAAGCTCAAATTGCGTCCCAAGCCCACCGGCGCTTTTCATGATAAACTGGCTAAAAACAAAAAGGTGAACAAGGGTAATAAGACCAAGCACCTTCGGGATTTGAAATATAAAAAGCCAAAGTCTAAGGGGAAGAAACGTTGAGTGGAGGTTTCTCTTTTTCACCACGGAGGCACTAAGGGCACTTAGCTACTACCTGATAGCTAAGTGCCCTTAGTGCCTCCGTGGTGAAAAACCCTACCGATACAGCTCCACTTCACTCAACAACGGCATCTGAATATTGGATTCCAGTATCGTTACACGAATTCTCCGGGCATTTTGCTCCGGGAATTTGAGCATTTTCCGAGCTCCTATAGTGGTAGAGCGGGCAATTTCTACCCATTTCTTCCCTTTTTTCACCTCTACCTTAAAGGCTGAAATGTGTTGACCTTCGGGGATATACTCCCTTAGCACGATGGTGCTGAATTTTTGTTTTCGGCGCAGATCAAATTGTATCTCATGCGATAAGTTTACCCGTTGGTAAGTCATCCTGTCGCCATCATTCAGGTAACTTACAATACGTTTGGGGATAAACAGGCAATGACGATGCACCAACTCCCGTTTACGGCCGCGCAGGAGATTTTGCTGAAAACGCTCCCGGATCAACTTTCCCAAACCTACCAAGGCTACGGAATCCTGTTCGTGGATAAGGCCTCTGCGGTCGGGTGGCACATTGAGAATGAGGTTGGCTCCGCGCCCAACTGAATACTGGTAAATTTCAAACAGTTGTTCCGGCGATTTCACCCTGGAATCCTCCTCAGGGTGATAAAACCAGCCTGGCCTGATAGACACATCGCATTCTGCCGGTATCCAGTGCGCACCGCGTACGTTACCCTGATTGAGGGTATCTTGCGGCGGCCCACCAGCGCCACGCTGGAAACCAGCCGTATCCAGGGTGCACCAATTGGTTTCGGTTCTGATTACGCCCTCTTCATTACCTGCCCAACGGCATCCCGGGCCGATATCGCTGAAAATGACCGCATCAGGTTGCAATTTGGCGGCAATTTTTTCAAAACGGTGAAAATCATACACCTGTTTCTTCCCGTTTGGACCTTCACCGTTGGCGCCATCCCACCAGATTTCAAACAATGATCCATACCTTGTTAGCAGTTCGGTAAGCGTATTGGCATAAACATCATTGTATTCTGATGTACCATATTTGGGATGATTCCGATCCCAGGGGCTGAGGTAAAAGCCAAGTTTCAGTCCATGTCTTTTAGCTGCCTCGGAAAGTTCCTGCAGCACATCGCCTTTACCTCCTTTCCAGGGACTTTCCCTAACGGTATGAGTGGAAAATTGAGAAGGCCAAAGGCAAAACCCGTCGTGGTGTTTGGCAGTGATAATCAATCCTTTGGCGCCTGCCAGTTTGGCAATACGGCACCATTGATCACAGTCCAGGGCACTGGGCTGGAACAAATCCTCCGTTTCTGTACCATGTCCCCATTCCAGGTTGGTAAAAGTGTTAGGACCAAAGTGCAGGAAGAAATAAAACTCCGTATCGTGCCATTCAATCTGGGCTGGAGTTGGCTTTGGAAAGGACTGCGCCTGTAGCCCGATACAGCCAGTTAAAATCAGGCAAATGGCCAAACAGTATTTCATATTAACTTGTTTTTCAAAGATAAGAACGGCAAATATGCACAAACAAGTTGGACAATAGCAGCCAACTCAGAGCTTTATCCCGGAGGTTAATTTTTGTTGCGCTATATTCGCCCAAATTTAACCTGACAGCTTATGCGTTCCGCCATCCTTTTCTTGTTATTGCTCCTGAATATCAGCACTTTAGGGGCCCAAAATGTCAATACCACCTTCCGATCAAAATTGACCTATCCGGGTCAGACGCTCGCCAATGTTTGGGGATATGTATCCCGAGGGCATGAGTATGCGCTGGTAGGGGGCGCGCTGGGATTGATTATTGTGGACATTACAAATCCTGATGTACCTCAGCAAATAGTGCAGATTCCCGGCCCAAATAACCTCTGGAAAGAAATCAAAACTTACAGTCACTATGCCTACGTAACCAGCGAAGGGGGCCAGGGCATCCAAATTGTTGATTTAACCGAATTGCCGGGATCTGTGCTGCCCTGGAAATTTTATAAGGGTGATGGCGCTATTGCCAATCAGCTGAATGCTATCCATGCCTTGCATATTGACGAGAAAAAGGGGTATTTATATGCCTGGGGCGGTGACCTTTTTGGCGGCGGCGCAAAGATTTTTGACATCAAAACCGACCCCTGGAACCCTAAATATGTGGGCAAATACGACGCCTTGGGATATATCCACGATGGTTATGTAGACAATGACACCATGTACAGCGGTCATATCTACGCAGGCCAGTTTGCCGTGGTGAACATGGCTGACAAATCCAACCCGGAGTTGATTAATACCCAGGGAACACCAGGCGCTTTTACACACAATACCTGGCTTGCCAACGACCGCAAAACACTTCTATCCACCGATGAAGTAAACAACTCCTTTCTTACGGCATTTGACGTGAGTAACCCTGATGATATCAGGCAGCTTGATAAAATCCAGAGCAATCCTGGTACCAACAGCATGGTGCACAACACCTATGTGCGCGATAACTGGGCCATAACGTCCTGGTATAAAGACGGTTTTACCATAGTAGATATTACCCGTCCGGAAAATCTGGTTCAGGTAGGCAACCACGATACCTACCCGGGCGGTGGCGGCGGAAGCGAAGGCTGCTGGGGAGTGTACCATAATTTCCCAAGCGGCAACATCATTGCTTCCAATATCAGTGTAAATGGCGCAGGGGAACTTTGGATTGTAACGCCCAATTACGTACGCGCCTGCTACCTGGAAGGCACTGTTACCAATGCCATCACTGGGCTGCCAATTAACGGCGCCACCATTCAAATTGTGGGCAGCAACCCCAACACACAGGAATCTTCTGCCCTAAATGGCCAATATAAAATGGGCCAATTGGCCGATGGCTTCTACAAAGTTCAGGTAAGCCGCTCCGGTTATCAGACTTTTGAAACAGACGTATTGTTTCAGCGTGGAGAGGTAGTATTTCTGGATGTGGCCCTGTATCCCAATGGACTGGTTGACCTTAGTGGAACAGTAGTGCAACACCTTACCGGCAATCCGGTGGAAGGCGCCACGGTCTGGCTATACTCCGGTGCTGGTTCATCTTCTGCCACCACAGATGCCAACGGCGCCTTTGCTTTCAGCAATATCCTTCGCGGCGCTTATAACATTGCTGCCTCCGCTCCCGATTTGAGCATGGGTATTTTGTCCAACCAAAGCATTGTGACCGATTCTACAGTTACGATTACCTTGTATCCCACCTTTCGCAAGGAAGAAATTGGAGCAACCCCGCACCGTCTGTTGGACCAGTTGAAAGTGCTGGAAAATCCATTTGCAACTGAAACCACCTTGAAATTCCATGCTGCAACTGCCGTCAGTCGACTGGAAATACACAATGCCCAAGGTCAGTTTGTTCAGGAAATTCAAGTTGAACCAGGTATTGGAGAAGTAAGGCTTGGAACACAATGGCCCACTGGCATTTATATGGTGCGTTTGATAGAAGGCAATGAAGTAGTATCCGTGCAAAAATTGATCAAACAATAAATCGTCTGATTTTAAGGTAAGCTATGACACCCCTGGCTGAAAGAATGCGTCCGCAAACCCTGGTTGACTATGTTGGGCAACAACATTTAGTAGGTGAAGGTGCAGTGCTTCGGCAGGCCATTGAGCGCGGCAAAATCCCGTCTTTTATCCTTTGGGGACCGCCCGGGGTTGGGAAAACAACCCTGGCGCAGCTTATAGCCAAGCTGCTGAACAAGCCTTTTTACCAGCTTTCCGCTATCAATGCCGGAGTAAAGGATATTCGGGAAGCAATTGAAAGTGCCGACAAACAGAATCTTTTTCAGCAAAAAGGCGCCATTCTGTTTATTGACGAAATACACCGTTTTTCCAAAAGTCAGCAGGATGCCCTGTTGGGCGCGGTAGAAAAAGGCATCGTTACCCTAATTGGCGCAACCACCGAAAATCCATCTTTTGAGGTTATTCCGGCTTTGTTATCGCGCTGCCAGGTATATGTGTTGCAGCATCTGAGCAAAGAGGAGCTGATTGGGCTGGTGCAACGCGCTTTGGAACAGGATGAATGGCTCAAAAGTCTGGACATCCGTATAGAAGAATACGACGCCTTGCTGTTGTACTCCGGAGGGGACGCCCGGCGCCTGCTCAATGCCCTGGAATTAATTGCCAACTACCGCCAGCCCGACGAAACCTTTGTGGTAACCAACGATCGGGTAAAAGAACTGATTCAGCAGAACGCTGCATTGTACGATAAAACGGGGGAGCAGCATTACGATATCATTTCCGCTTTCATCAAAAGTATGCGCGGCTCCGACCCCAATGCGGCGGTGTACTGGCTGGCCAGAATGCTGGATGGTGGAGAGGATATTGAGTTCATTGCCCGCCGGATGGTCATTTTAGCCTCTGAAGACATAGGTTTAGCCAATCCTAATGCCTTGCTGCTTGCCACCACCACCATGGATGCCATACGCATGATTGGTATGCCGGAAGCCCGCATCATCTTGTCGCAATGCGCCATCTACCTGGCCACCTCTCCAAAAAGCAACGCCTCTTACATGGCCATCGGCCATGCTTTGGAACTGGTGCGCCAAACCGGTTCCCTTCCCGTGCCGCTGCACCTGCGCAACGCGCCAACCAAATTGATGAAAGAACTTAACTACGGTTCGGGCTATCAATATGCCCATGATTTTGAAGGGAATTTTGTACAACAAGACAATTTACCCAAAGAAATAGAAGGCAAAATCCTGTATGAACCCGGAAAAAATCCGGCCGAAGACAAAGTGCGGCAGAAGTTGCGGGAAGACTGGAAAGGGAAGTACAAATACTAGAATGTCCAATATCCAATGTCCAATGTCCAATGTCCAAGTGGGGCGCCTGCCTGGTGTCAGCGCATTGGCTGTGCTATGTACGCCTGTTTAGACAGTCAGCCGTGTGAAGCTCAACTTATGTGCTGACGGCAAACAGGCGACCCACTTGAACATTGGACATTGGGCATTGGATATTGGATATTACGTCTCCGCAGCCCCGTCAGGCGTGTAAGACGGATAAGCCCACGATACGTGTGCGGCCGCGCAAGGTGGGGAAATACTGAATATCCAATATCCAACGCCCAATGTCCAAGTGGGGTGCCTGCCTGGTGTCAGCACATTGGCTGTGCCATGTACGCCTGTTTAGACAGTCAGCCGTGTGAAGCTCAACTAATGTGCTGACGGCAAACAGGCGCCCCACTTGGACATTGGACATTGGGCGTTGGATATTGGATATTGGACATTACGCCTCCGCCATTCCGGCCATCACCGGATTTCTGCGCATGCGTGCCGGCCAACATTTTTTCACTGATGTAGCCGTCGGATATTCCATCGGAGCAACCATCGGGTACCTGATTCCCGTATTACATAGATAAAGCACCCAATTAAGGTAGTTGTATACAGGATTGCAACAGCCAAAATCGGTCTGCTATTTTATCTTCACCGCTGTATCCATCCTCCTTCCGCGATGTATTTTTTCCGTATTCTCCCTGCCTTTCTGCTCTTCACAGCAACTTTTTCTCAGGCTCAAGTTACCCTCAACGAATTTCTGGCTTCCAACAACTCCATCATTAAGGACCCTGATTTTCAGGCATATAGCGATTGGGTGGAATTACACAACAACACCAGTTCAGACCAGGATATTTCCAACTGGTGGCTGTCTGACGACGCCGATATCCTCAACAAATGGGTATTCCCGGCAGGAACACATATCCCCGCGCATGGTTTTCTGCTGGTGTGGGCCGATGGTCAAAACACGGGATTACACAGTAATTTCAAGCTTTCATCTGCGGGTGAAAAGCTTATTTTGAGCGATTCCCAAGGACTTGAAATGGACAAATTCAGCTTCCTGACCCAATTGTCGGATGTGTCGCAGGGCCGGAAAATGGACGGTACCGACGCCTGGGGATATTACACCCAGCCTACGCCCGGCGCCAGCAATGAAACCAGCCTCTTCCTCCTGGATTACGTGAAACCTGTGCCCAGTTTTTCCCTTTCCGGCGGTTTTTACCCAAACCCGGTCCAGCTGAGCATACAGAATCTGGCTAATGTCGGTGAGGTCTATTATACCACGGATGGCTCGATTCCAAATGCTAATTCGCCCATTTTTACCCAGACTTTGGACCTAAGCACCAATACCGTGGTAAAAGCGCGTATTATTTTAACGGAAAATATCCCGGGGCCCGTGGTGACCAATACCTATTTCATTGGAGAAGATTTCAAACACCGCGGCCTTGCGGTGCTCTCGCTTTCCGGCGATCCGGCTGATTTTTTCGGCCCTGACTCCGGCATTCTGGTGCAGAATTACAAGCCTTCATGGGAAATTCCCATCCACCTCGAATTGTATGAAAACGATGGCATCCTGGGTTTTCACCACGATGCCGGCGCCATTGTGGGCGGTGAAAACTCCTGGATCCTTCCGCAAAAACTGCTCAACATTTCCTCGCGCAAACAATATGGTGGCGGACACATCGAATACCAGATATTCCCCGACAAAGCGCGCACCCGTTATGAAGACCTGATCCTGCGTACCAGCGGGAACGACTGGTCCAACACCCTTTTCCGGGATGGGATGATGCAGGGCGTGGCCAGTAGCACCTCCGATCTCGACGTCCAGGCATTCCGGCCGGTGTCTACCTTTATCAACGGGGTTTATTACGGGATTTACAACCTGCGGGAAAAGCAGGACAAAGAATATGCGGAAATACACGATGGTATTCCCGCCGACAGTCTCGACTACATCGAAAACGATGCAGAGGTAAAAGAAGGCGATACTGTGGCTTACCAACAAATGGTGGATCTGCTCAATGCCGGTGTACAGGACGATACGACCTTCCAGAACCTGGAAAAAATATGTGATGTGCAGAACTTCACGGATTACATCATCTCGGAAATATTCACTGCCAATACGAGTTGGGGCCACAACATTGCCCTTTTCCGCAAACGGAGTCCGGAAGGAAAGTGGCGGTGGTTTCCGCACGATTACGACCGTGGATTCAACCTCGCAGAGGTAGGAGGTACCGGTATGGATTGGGCAACCTCCCTGAACGGTCCCAGCTGGAGCAATGGTCCTTTTGCCACGCTCTTTTTGCGAAAAATGCTGGAAAACAACACCTTCAAGGAAAAATTCATCACGCGCTTCGCCGACCATCTATTTGTTACCTGGAATCCTTTATGGGTAAATCCGCGCATCGACCTGCATGCCAACTGGATCCGGAATGAAGTGCCTTACCACGTGGGCGAATGGGCCGGAACCACTTCCAGTTATGGCGACGGCATTCCATCTGAAGCATTTTGGGAGAACGAAGTGCTCAAGCTCAAGCAGTTTGACGCACAGCGCAACGCCTTCATGTTCAATGACTTATCGCAATTTTTCGGACTTTTCGGGTCCAGTCCGTTGACCGTGGCGGTGAGTGATCCTGCGCACGGGCAAGTGCGGTTGCACGAAATGCCTCCCCTTCCCTCCTACCCCTGGACGGGAAAATACCTGCAAAACCGTCCCTTCACCCTTACTGCTGAAGCCAAACCAGGGTTTCAGTTTGTGCGTTGGGAAAAAACCAAAGATTCTACCCTGCTACTCCTGGCCGGAGGAAGCCTCTGGAAATACAGCGATGCCGCCAATACGCCCGCGGCAGATTGGAACCAGTCAGACTTCGACGACAGCGCCTGGTCGGCCGGTTTGGCCCAACTGGGTTATGGCGACGGAGACGAAGTTACCCTGCTCAATTTCGGCAGCGACCCTGACAATAAAATCATTTCCTATTATTTCCGAAATAAATTCGATGTATCCAATCCAGGTCAGTTCAGCCAATTGATTCTGCGGCTCATTGCAGACGATGGCGCGGTGATCTATCTGAATGGACAGGAAGTGTGGCGGCAAAACATGCCTGCTGGTCCCATCGACTTCAATACCCTGGCTTCGGCTACTGTGGGCGCGCCTGGTGAAAATGCCTGGAATGAACTCAGCATTCCCGCCACCGGACTGATTGCCGGGGAGAACACCATCGCCGTGGAAGTGCATCAGGCCGTCGGAAACAGCACCGATGTAAGTTTCGACCTGGAAATAAGCAGCACTATTGGAGGCAACAACCAGGTCCTGAGCACCAATCCGGTGCTGCAGACCCTCCTTCCCGACGCACAACCCGTGACCCTCCGGGCCGTATTCGAAAGTGACGGTACTTGCGGATTTATACCCGATACCATTCGCCAAAACCTGAACCTGACCCAGGCTTGTTCCCCTTACACCGCCTATGGGAATGTGGTGATTTTACCCTCCGTGACACTGAGCATCGAAAATGGCGTCGAGGTTCGATTCCCGGAGAAGGCTGATCTTTGGGTGTTGGGCGATCTTCAAATTCATGGAACCGCCAACCTGCCGGTCAAATTCGTGAGCTTGCCGGGGGAAGAGCCTTGGGGCGGGATATTCCTGAAAAACACCAGCGCCAAATCCAAATTTGAGTACCTGACGCTTGAAAACGCCAGCGCAGGCACGCATCGCATTTATTTCCCGGCAGCCATTTCGGCTTATCATGCCGACCTGGACATGGATCATCTCACCCTGACCAAGGTGACCGACAACCCCATCTATGCGCGATTTTCCGACATCACATTGACCAATTCCGAATTCCGTTCGGTAGTAACCGGCGACGGCATCAATGTAAAGCAGGGTAAAGGTCGGGTAGAAAACTGTTCGTTCACGGCCCTCGGCACCCTTTTACCCGATATGGATGCCATTGATTTTGATGGCGTTACAGACGGGATCATGCGCAACAACCGGATCCATGATTTCCGGGGCGACAACTGCGACGGTCTCGACATTGGCGAGCAGTGTCAGAACCTGCTCATCGAAGACAATTTCATTTACCATTGTTTCGACAAAGGAATATCGGTTGGTCAACAGAGTTCGGCCTTGATCCGGAACAACACCATTGCCTATACCGCTATTGGTATTGCGCTGAAAGATCAGTCGCCGGTAACCATAGATCACTGCACTCTGTTCGGTAATCAGAGCGGCATTTCAGCGTATGAAAAGAACCCCGGTTCGCTGGGCGGTAATGGAGTCATTACCAATTGCATCGTATCCAACGCTGCCTTGGACGCCTATATTGCAGATGGGTATTCGAGCTTGTCGCTCTCACATTGTCTTTCCGGAACGGATACCTTGACGGGCAATGACAATTGGACTGCAGACCCCCATTTTGTCAACCCTACCCAGTACGATTTTCATTTATTGCCAGGTTCTGTAGCACTTGGCGCCGGTTCGGACGGTGCGAATTTGGGCGCTAATCCGCTCCCCGACTACCCGGGGCAACCTCAGATCATGTTCTCCGAGATTTTGTATTGGGATACGCTGAGTACCCTCGGCGAATTTTTGGAATTGCACAATCCGGGCGCCCAGGCGGTAGATTTGAGTGGTTACACCCTGGCCGGCGCTGTGGATTTCATCTTCCCGCCCGGCGCCAGCATTGCCGCCGATGAATATCTGGTGGTAGCCAAAGATGCCGCGAACTTCCCGGCCAACGGCATTTACCAGGTCTTCCAATGGACCGGCGGTAAACTTGCAGATGAAGGTGAAAAGGTATTCCTGTTTGATGCCGGCGGCCTGCTTTCCGATTTTGTCCGCTATAACAACCATACACCCTGGCCGGAGGCTTCTACCTTGGTGGGAAAATCCCTGGAACTTGTTTCTACCGACCTGGACAATCATTTTGCCAGCAGCTGGAAACCCAGTTATGCCACCGATGGCACCCCCGGAGCACCCGGCACAAATGTAAGAACTCAGAACCCCGGAGCAACACCCCTGGAGTGGGCCCTGTACCCGAATCCAGCCAGCGACTGGCTCCATCTGGCCTTTAAAAACCTGCCAGCCGCAGATGTACAGCTTCAAATCGTTGACCTGAACGGCCGGTGCTTGTACGTAGAGCGCCTCCAGCCTGCCGGCGGATGGATACAGCGGCAAGTCCCTTTGAGCGGATGGGCTGCGGGTAGTTATTTTGTTCGGGTGCTGGATGCCGCTGGGGTGGTATTGGGGGTGGAGGCTTTGGTGGTGGAACGATGAAGCGAAAAAGCCGCTTCCCAATCTTTTGGGAAGCGGCTTAAAACACTTAGAAGCTGTTATATGGTTTATCGTTGCAATACCAATCGCTTCTGCACCTTTAGGTTTTCCGATTGAAAATCAACCAGATACACACCTGGAGCATAGTCTCCCATGTGCAACTGCATGGCATTTCCTCCCTCAATCCCATAGTCATGGTGGCTATAGATTATTCGTCCGGAAGTGTCGAAAATACGGAATGAAAACGGCTGCTCAGAAGGCAGATCGAAGGCCATAGTAACCTCCCCGCTCGTTGGGTTGGGGAAGATAAAAAGGTCTAAAATATCATTCAGGCCTCTATTGCCATCTCCTCCTCCATTTTGGAAGTCGCTGTTGCCAGGGCTTTCAACAGTAACCACCGAGATGCAAGTGGATGCATTTCCACTCCAATCTTTCACCGTGATGGTCAGATTATTCGCTCCAAGATTGGCTGCAGTATACACCTTTACCGTCGGACTATACGACCAAACCGAGCAATTGTCTACACTGTTAGAAGCAAGGTCGGCGCCATAAACTGTGGCTTTCCCGTTCGTTCCAAGGGCAACGGTTACGTCCTCACAGACTGCATCCGGTGCAATGGCATCCTTAACCGATACATACCCAATACAAGAAGATGAATTGCCGTTCACATCAGTCATACTCAAGACAACCGGCCATGGAGAGCCCAACAGTTCAGAACAATTGAATTGGGTTTGACTGATGCTCATGGTGGCAATTCCGCAGTTATCTGTACTACCATTGTTCACTTCTCCAATGCTCAGGGTTGCTTGTCCAACACCATTCAGGAAAATCGACGGGTTTTTACACTTGGCCGTTGGTCCAGTGATATCCCGGACAGTCACCTTTGCAGTGCAAGTGGATGTGTTGCCCCCAACGTCTGTAGCCTTTAACGTAACCGTCTGCATTCCAATCTGAGAACAGTTAAACGTGTTAGGAGTTAGCGTAAAAGTGATAGAGCAATTGTCGGTAGAACCATTGTTCACGGAAGCAGCAGGCACAGTGACTGTACCGTTTGCGCCGAGATTAGCGGTTACATTTTTGCATTTTGCAACGGGGGGATTCACGTCTCTTACGGTAACCGTAGCGCTACAGGTTGCGGTATTGCCGTTTCCATCATTGGCCGTCAGGGTTACCAGGTTGTTCCCAACGTTACTGCAGTTGAAACTGCTGCTCACCACTGAAACCAGATTCACTGTGCCACAGTTGTCTGTACCCGATTGGTAAACATTGGATGGAACAATGCTCACGTTTCCATTGGCATCCAGATTAGCAGTAAACGGCTTGCAGACAATGGTTGGCGGTGTTACATCACTAACGGTTACTGTAAAGGAACAAGTCCTGGTATTGTTATTCACATCTGTTGCACGCCACACATTGGTGGTGGTTCCAACCGGGAATGTACCTCCGGAGGCCAGACCGCTTTGCAAGGTTACAGATTGAATACCACAGTTGTCTGATGCTGTAGGCGAAGTATAATTCACCACAGCGCTACAAGCACTTGCAGGGTTATTGCTGACACTGATATTAGCCGGGCATGTGATTGTTGGCGCGGTGACATCTGTGACTGTTACGGTAAATGAACAGGAACTGGTATTGGCATTTACATCGGTTGCACGCCAAACATTGGTGGTTGTTCCAACCAGGAAAACGCTTCCGGAAGCCAGGCCACTTTGTAACGTTATAGTTTGCACGCCGCAGTTGTCCGTCGCTGTTGGGGAAGCATAAGTCACCAGAGCGCTGCAGGAACTTGCCGGGTTGTTGTTCACACTGATATTAGCCGGACAAGTGATGGTTGGTGGGGTCACATCCGTAACTGTCACCGTGAAAGAGCAGGTGCTGGTATTGCCGCTTAAATCGGTGGCCTTCCATACATTGGTACTTGTACCTACCAGGAACACCGCTCCAGACGCCTGGCCGCTTTGTATTACAATTGATTGCACACCACAATTATCTGTTGCCGTAGGCGAATTATAAGTCACCAGGGCGCTGCAAGCACTGGCCGGATTGTTATTGACATTTATGTTTGTCGGACAGGTAATTGAAGGGGGCAGAATGTCAATGTAATCCAGGGTATAGGAACTGGTCGCTGTGCAAGCATTAGCATCCGTGACCGTAACCGTGTAGGTACCTTCCACCGCATTAGTGAGGTCTTGCGGGTCAATATCCGGGTTATTGGGCCCGTTATTACTCCAATCGTAGGTATAACCAGCTACGCCGCCGGATACGCTGAGATCAATGATACCATTAGCAACAAAGCAATTAGTAGGCTGGGTTAATATGCCACTCAGTGAAATGGCCGTTGGTTCTGTAATTGTGACAGAGGTTGTTTTCGTACAGTTATTCGCATCTGTAACAGTAACCGTGTAAGTGCCTGCGGCCAAACCAGAACGATCCTGGGAGCTTGCGCCGCCAGTCCAGAAATAGGTGTAGGGCGAAACGCCACCGGATACGGTCAGATCAATGGACCCCGTTGAACTGCCATTGCAGAGCACATTAAGCTGGGTGGTACTCAAGACTACTGCAGTAGGCTCTGTAATGGTTGTAGAAAGGGTTTTTGTACAATTATTGGCGTCTGTTAGGGTAACTGTATAAGTACCTGCTGCAAGCCCGGTACGATCCTGCGTGGTAGCGCCGCCTGTCCAGGAATAGGTATATGGAGCTGTACCGCCCGAAACCGATACATCAATGGAGCCGGTGGCGCTGCCATTGCACAGTACGTTCACGTGGGTCTCGGTCAATACAAGCGGCGAGGTTTCTGTAATGGAAACAGATAGGGATTTCGTACAGCTATTTGCGTCTGTAACCGTCACTGTGTAAGTACCGAAGCCAAGTCCGGAGCGGTCCTGAGTTGTAACACCGCCTGTCCACAAATAGGTGTAAGAAGACGTACCTCCAGATACCGTCAGGTCTATCGAACCGGATAATGCGCCATTGCAGAGCACATTAACATGCGTTTCAGTCAACACCAGTATAGTAGGTTCCGAGATAGTGGTTGAAAGAGTTTGGGTACACAAATTGGCATCTGTGACAGTGACCGTGTAAGTACCCGCAGCGAGACCTGTACGATCCTGGGTGGTAGCGCCGCCCGTCCAGGAATAGGTATAAGCGCCAGTGCCACCAGAAACGCTCAGGTCTATGGAGCCGGTTGAAGCACCATTGCAGAGCACATTCACATGGGTTTCTGTCAACGAGATTGCTGTTGGTTGGGTGATGGTGGTTGAAAGCGTTTTAGAACAAGCATTGGCATCCATAACGGTTACGGTGTACGTTCCGGCTGTTAACCCGGTTCGATCTTGAGTGGTGGCACCACCTGTCCAGGAATAAGTATAAGGTGACACTCCTCCAACTACAGACAGGTCAATGGAACCGGTTGAGGCGCCATTGCAGAGCAGATTAACGTGGGTTTCAGTCAGTACGATGGCCGAAGCCTCTGTTATAGTAGCAGAAAGCGTTTTAGTGCAAGCATTTGCATCGGTTACCGTTACTGTATAGGTTCCAGCAGCGAGTCCTGTTCTGTCTTGCGTAGTTGCACCGCCCGTCCATGAATAAGTGTACGGAGAAACACCTCCGGATACCGTCAAGTCTATAGAGCCGGTGGAACTGCCATTACACAGCACATTGACATGGGTTTCTGTTAACACAACAACCGAGGCTTCAGTGATGGTTGTAGAAAGTGTTTTGGTACAAGCATTTGCATCAGTAACCGTCACGGTATAAGTGCCGGCAGCCAAGCCTGAGCGGTCTTGTGTGGTTGCACCTCCAGTCCAAAAATAGGTGTATCCTGAAACGCCACCTGAAACGCTCAGATCTATGGATCCTGTGGCATTGCCATTACACAAAACATTCACATGAGTTTCTGTCAACACGAGTGCAGAGGCCTCCGTAATAGTGGTGGAAAGGGTTTTGGTACAAGCATTGGCATCTGTAACAGTCACGGTGTAAGTACCAGCCGTCAAACCAGATCGATCCTGGGTAGTTACGCCGCCTGTCCAAAAATAGGTATAGCCACTCGTACCACCTGAAGCACTCAGGTCTATGGAACCGGTAGCTCCGCCATTGCAAACCACATTAACATGGGTCTCTGTCAATACGATGGCTGTAGGCTCGGTAAGGGTAGTGGAAAGTGTTTTAGTGCAGAAATTGGCGTCTGTCACCGTAATGGTATAAGTACCCGCTGCGAGGTTAGAACGGTCTTGTGTGGTGGCTCCTCCCGTCCAGGCATATGTATATGCACCAACACCGCCGGTTACCGACAAGTCAATAGAACCGGTGGAGCCACCGTTACAAAGAAGGTCCACATGGGTTTCGCTCAGAACTATGCCCGTTGCAGGCTCTGTGATGGTTGCAGAAACTGTCCTGATACAATTGTTTACATCGGTAACTGTCACGGTATAAGTACCTGCAGCCAGATTGGAGCGGTCCTGCGTGGTGGCGCCGCCAGTCCAGGAATAAGTATAAGAGCCACCACCACCCGTAGCCGTAAGATCAATGGAGCCTGTAGAGCCGCCTTGGCACTGCACATTCACCTGAGTGGTACTTAATGTTAATAAGGTTGCAGGTTGTGTAACCGTATCACCCAAAAATGTTGTACATCCATTTGCATCGGTAATGGTTACCGTATAGTAACCTGCCACTACATTCATCAGATCTTCCGGATCGGTATCCGGGTTTTGAGCTCCGTTGTTGCTCCAGTCAAAAGTATACCCAGACGTACCTCCGGATACGGTAATATTTAAACCTCCGGTTGCTTCCCCGCGACAAGGTACTTTGACGCGCACAACGCTCACAGAGAATGCATTTGGTTGGGTAATGGTCGTGGAAAGGGTTTTCGTGCAGGAGTTTGCGTCTATTACTGTCACGGTGTAAGTGCCGGCAGCAAGATCCGTACGATCCTGTGTGGTCACGCCCCCTGTCCAGGAATACGTATATGCTCCCGTGCCCCCAGTCACTGTGAGGTCAATTGAACCATTGGATTGACCGTTACAGACTACATTCACGTGGGTTTCGGTTAACACAATTGCGGAAGGTTCGGTAATCGTGGCCGAAAGGGTTTTGGTGCATCCTTTGCTATCTGTTACTGTAACGGTATAGGTGCCTGCGATAAGGCCGCTTCTATCCTGTGAGGTGGCTCCCCCAGTCCAGAAATAAGTATACCCTGGCGTGCCGCCAGTCACCGTCAAATCGATGGAGCCTGTGGATGCCCCGTTACACAATACATTGACATGTGTTTCCGTCAATACTAAGGCCGTTGGTTGTGTAATCTGGATCGAAGCAGTACCAGTCGCCATATTGGCATCGGTTACGGTAACTGTATAGGTGCCGGCAGCCAGGCCAGTTCGGTTTTGAGTGGTTACGCCACCATCAGACCAGGCATAGGTAAAAGGTGCTGAACCGCTGGAAACAGTGGTGGTAATTGTGCCATTGGCGCCACCATTACAGGAAACATTGGTGCCGGTTAGGCTAGGTTCTGGTGCGGGGCAATAGTTGTTACTACCTGGAATGTTCACATTATCAATGGTCATGTTCTCATTGTTGGAATTGAACTGCGCACATACCTGAATTTGAATGGTACCGCCGGAAAGCCCGGTTTTTGTTACTGTCTGGGAACCGTTGTTGTCCAAGCCGCTGGCGTATTGAATGGTGCCTGCTCCGCCGCCAACTACATTGGCTAATGTTATATAGCCCCCACCGTCAATGCTGTATTTTACGTTGATGTATTCATCTGACTGATTGTCAAAGCCTGTCCAGGCAAGATCTACTGAAAATTGGGTGCCCCCGTTTAAATCAATCAATGGGCTCTCCCAGCAAATGTCCTGATCAAAATCTTCCCCATACAAAACCCCGCCACTGGTACGAAAAAAGTCAGCCGCATCCCTGCCAAAAGGAGCCGGAGGTTCCGGTGACCAGCCACTCATAGTCCAGGCTACCCCCGAAAAATCATTTACAAAGTTGGCCAGATAACCCTTGTTGGCAACATTGAACTGTTCATTATAAGCTCCTGAAGGCAAAACGCCTACTGTAGCACTGGTTGTTTTGGTACAACCACTGGCATCGGTTACCGTCACAGTGTAAGTGCCCGTCACAAGATTTGTTAAATCCTGAGGGTCATTGTCTGGATTTTCAGGTCCGTCATTGCTCCAGTCGTAGGTATATCCTGGCACACCGCCACTCACATCCAGGCTTATTTCTCCATCCGAATTACTGCTACAGGATACATCCAATACCTGAGTGGTAAGGGTAATTACAGGTGCTGCTGTAATGGTGGCGCTAATGGTTGCAGAGCAGGAAGCTGCATCGGTAACGGTTACAGTATAGGTTCCGGTTGGTTTGTTGCTCAAGTCCTGGGTAGTGGCCCCGCCCGTCCAGGAATATGTATATCCGGGAGTCCCTGCACTCACTGTAAGGTCTATGGCTCCGCTATTTGGGTTTGAGCAGCCAACCTGGGTAATTACAGTGCTGAGTACCGGCGCTGCGCAGCCGATAGTTACGCCTGCTTCGGGCACGCTTACGTTGTCAATGGTTACAACTTCAGCATTGGCATTGGTGAATATGCGTACCCTGATTTTCAGGGTACTACCACCGGCAACACCGCCATGGTTGATGGAAATATTGCCATTATAAGACTGTCCCGGATTTACAAAAGGATAAGCAACCGTAGCGCAGGGATTGCCACCCGCCACATTCGGAATCATTGTATAGGCCCCACCATTTACGCTGTATTCTACCTTAATCCAATCTGTTGAACAATTATTGGCAGCAACATCAGAGTCAAAACCTGTCCAAGTAAGGTCCATTTTGATGCTAACCACAGGTGCGGCAGTAGTGTTCATCAGTGGGCTTTCCCAATAAACCTCCTGATCGAGGTCAATACATTCCAATACTCCTGCAGCTGTAGTATTGAAATAATCGCTTGCATCGCGATTACCTGAAGGTTGATCCCAGGCTGATAAAGACCAGTTTACGGCTGTGAGGTCGTCAATAAAATTGATTTTATAACCCTTATCAGGCACCGGGAAGGTTTCAGAATACTGGGCATTTGCCAAAGTACAAAGGCAAATGAGAGGGAGAAATAAAAAGTAGCGCATCATTTGTAGGATAAGAAGTGAATATTGGCGCAAAATTGCCCCTATTACAGCTCCCCCTACAAGGGTGATTTTGCGGGTTTAGCAAAACCCGTATTTATACCTATTGGTCGTTGGACTTTGGACTTGTAGACATTGAATCTGGGACTTGCGTACATCTAAGGTCCAATGTCTTTTAGTCCAAAGTCTAACAACCCAAAATCACAAATTAAACTTAAACAGGTCGTTCCGGAGCGCATAAATGACCAGTCCGGCGGTATTCCGGGCGCCTGTTTTTTCCAGGAGGTTATTGCGGTGTCCGTCAACGGTGCGTACGCTGAGGAAAAGTTTCTCGGCTATTTCCTGAGTGGTATGTTCCTGGCAGATGAGTTCGAGAATTTCTTTTTCCCTGGCCGTAATTGGGCTGTTGGGGTTGTAGGATTTCTCATGCTTATGAGCCATTCCGGAGTGTATGGCGCGCAGCATTGATTCGTTGAAATAAAAGCCTTTCTCGTGTACGGCTTGCACGGCATGGACTACCTCTGTGAGTTCGGAATTTTTGACCAGATATCCATTGACTCCTTCCCCCACCATATGCACAATATGCCGCTCCTCACTATGTACAGAGAGGATGATGATCTTCATTTGTGGAAATAGCTTTTTCAATTGACGGGTTGTTTCCAGCCCATTCATTTCTGGCATGGTAAGATCCAGAAGTACCACCTGAGGGGTGGGAGCAGCAGTATAAAGACTTTCGAGGAGTTCTTTGCCATTGGCCGCTTCTACATTGACTTTGATGCGATCAAAACCGTTTAGAAGAGATACCAGACATTCTCTGAAAAGTCTTTGATCTTCTGCGATGGCTACATAGATAGCGTCTTCGCTCATACATGATTAACCCTTGTAGGGCACTTTGAAAATTGTTTTCAAACCCATACCCGGCTGGGTTATCCACTCGATAGTAGCATTCAGGTAATTGGCGCGTGCTTCAATATTTTTCAGGCCCAGGCCTCTAAGCGATTGCAAAATAGCTGGATCAAAACCTTTTCCATTGTCTGAATACTCCAAGTAGATTTCCTCTTCCGAGCGGGTCAAATATAGAAGGATTTTGGAAGCAGCTGCGTGTCGAAGCGTATTGTTTAACAATTCCTGTACAATTCGGTAAAGTCCGAGTTCAATCGAGAGATCCAATCGGGGAAAAGAAGGGGAACAGGTAAAATCAATGCTCAATTCAGGACTTGAATTTTTTGCACTCAACGTGGAGAGCGCATCTTCAAGTCCAAACATTTCAAGACCGGGCGGGGTCATTGAATGGGAAATACGTCGTACGGAATCAATGCCTGAATCAATGATTTCGCGACTTTCTGCGAGGAGTTGATCCTTATCAGAAGCCTTTTCCAATTGATTGATTTTCAACTTTAAAGTGGAGAAAATTCCGCCGATCTCGTCGTGCAGATCTGTTGCAAATCGGTGCCGTTCCAGCTCTACCTGTTCAATGTTAGAGTGCAGCAATTCTTCCCGATGAGCAGTTTTTAGTTCACTCATCTGTAGTTGCTGACTGAGCATTTTTTTCTGGTAAAAAAAGAAAAAAAGTACTACCGAGCCAGCCAGTAAAGCCAGGGAGAGCATCCCAACGAACAAAAACAGGTAAACATCTACCGAGCCTTCCATAAACCGATGGTAATGAAAAAATAAAGCAGTATGCTGAACAGCGCATGGAACGCCCAAATGTACTGATTGAGTGCGTGGTTGATATTCAAAATATAATTACTGAATGCAAAAAGCAGCACATTGCCAGAGAAATAAAGCAAAAACCCGGTGTTTGTCCAAAACACCGGGTCTTGCTGTAATGCCCGGATCTTCATTTCCGTCAGTGTTTGGTAGCACCAGCTTAGGCAGAGTATGATAACCAGAATTCCTTCCAGGCTACGCGCATAGGTATTGAACGTCAACGCTGGTTGCAAAAAAGCAGTATTCAACGCAGAAAGCACTGCAAATCCAAGTCCCAGCCAAACAAACCATTTTCTTTTTGCCAGGCTTACCAGCACCAAACTATAAAACCAAAGGATACAGATAAACTCCAGCGGTGTGTACAGGTGTAATAGCCAGAGGTTGTTGTTGCCTTGATTTTTGACGTAGCTGGAAGAGAGCTGTATGAGACCACCCAAGAAAACATACCCGGCTATAGCTATCATCGCAGTCCCTAAATTGCGATACCTGAAGAGTGCAACAATCACTGGGACTGCAATAAAATAGGTACCGATCGAAATCAGCAATTTTGGCCAGGGCATCATATTCCGGAGAGCAAAGCTTCAGTTAGGAAGGCATTTGGCCCGTCAATAACGGGCTGGCAGTATCGCAAATGGGCGGACAAGGCTCACAAAAATCGTAGGTGCCGCTAATGATCTGTCCTCCAACAGTCGGATTGATAATGTCTTGTCCATTGGCATTTACGGCTACCAATACAAGTTTTTCCACACCGTTGTCAAGACCAAAATATAGCCGTATTGAATTGGTGCCTGCTTCTTTAAGCATGTCGTTTACTTCATCGATGTTGATCTTGAATGCTTTGATGGAACCGGTGTTTGCTGCGCGCCATGCGGTGGTCCAGTTGACACCTGTTTGAAGCGGAATGAGATAAGGACTCTGAGCCATTTTTGAGAAATTAAGGTTGAGAATTAAATGATGCATAAAGCAGTTCGCTTCAAATATAGGCCCTCCGATTGGAGCCAATAAAATCCTAATATGATTTTTTTTCAAAACAGGTATTTATACGGGTTTGGGGAAGGCAGGATTACGGGTTTTGGTAAATGAGCATTTATGCGCTTGTACAAGGAGAGGCCAAGACAACACCTTTGCACCCATCAATCAACGCTAACAATCTTTTTAATTATGAAACCGACTACCCTAAACATCGCATCCCTGGCGAGCTTTTTTTTATTGTTTGCCCTGTTTTTAATCACTTGCAAAGAGAACCCCAAAACGCCTGTTGTTACTGCCCCGGATGCAAATGCATCTATTTCCCCAGCACCATTTCCAACCAACATTGTTCCCGGATTTAAATTCCCGGAAGATACCGCTACAATCATTAATGGATGGTTAGGCGGATATACTGCACAATATTTTGACACCGTAAGTATTTACAAACACGCCTGGGGTATCTGGGCCGGACTAACTGCCAGCTCTGGTCAAAAGTGGAACGGACAAGACCTGCTTGTGTATGAAACCTGGCCCGGCATTTCCGAAATTCAGGATATGGTTCGTGCCGGCAAAACAGACTGTCCAACAAGAACAGGCTCTGTAAAACTTTCAAAACCCCGCCAATTTGACCATGCACGGGCATTGCTTGTGGGCACGCCAAAACCAGGCGATGCAGTAGACGATACACCTAATTTTTGGGTCACCGTTTCTTACGACCCTACTGCAGCCTGTCATGCCACCAAGTATCAACTGCTCGACTCTGCGGTCATTGCAGGTAAAATTAAGCCCGGAGGAATTGGCGCTATTCCCAGCTTCCCCAGGACTGCTATTACCACAAAGCCCAGCTATTTTGTGGGAAAAGCTACCGACAGCCTGATCATGATCCCGGTTTGGCCTGGCCCCACCAATCCTGCCCGGAACTATCCAACCAGCACCTGGAAAACGCATGTTTATATTGATACAAAGAATCAGCAACCAGCCGGAAAAGTAATTGTGCCTACTACAACAGCCAATCCTACTCCTCAGGAAATCAGCGCTGCAACCTGTAACCTCAGCGATTTTATTTATTTCAAGTTGGATGCGGCAGCGGCGAATTATCTGAACATCGAAGATGCAACACAGGGCATCAAAGCCAGTGCAGGTGATTTGGCTATTTTGGTTGCAATGCATGTAACCACCAAAGAAATTTCCAACTGGACCTGGCAAACTTTTTTCTGGGCGCCAGACCCCAAAAACCCGCTTTTCCCAAGCAATTCCGTTGCAGCCAGTCTTCGGCCTTCTCAGCTTCAAGGAGCTGCAAGCCACTATGCGGTTTCTACCGCTTATGCTATGGTGCGCCCCAATCAACCTATAGTAGGAGGAACCAATAAAGGAGTTACGCCTGTAATTGGATATAACCCATTTCTGGAGCCCGGGCTCGGACAGCTCAATGGTCCATTACCCAATTTCCCAAACAAACTTAGCCCTGCCATTCAATGGGGCATGCAATCTAACTGTATGAGTTGCCATGCACTGGCCTCATATCCTGGCAATCCGCCCTATACCGCGGATCAATACATCAGTATGGACGATCCGATTTTTAAAGGAGCCGTTCAGCTTGATTTTGCCTGGTCGATTCAAGGAAATATTATCCCGGTAAACACAAGCACTCAGCCAACAACCAAAAAGTAAATTACGGTAGGAAGATTACAAAGGGAGGCGCGATGCAATATCGCCCACCCTTGTTTTTTGCCCGGCGGATCATCTTTGATCCGGTCTGACGGCCCTACCCTACCCCAAATCACTCATCAAGCACTTTTCACCATTTAAACAATCCTTAATATTATGGAAGGTACATTAGCGACCATTATGATTTTCGGAGGAAATTTTGCCCCCAGAGCATGGATGTTTTGCGCGGGGCAATTACTCCAGATATCAGAGTACGATGCGCTTTTTTCACTCCTCGGAACCACTTATGGAGGCGATGGAGTAAGCACTTTTGGCTTGCCTGATCTGCGTGGGCGCATTCCGGTAGGCACCGGAACAGGCGGAGGGCTTAGCACCATCAACCTGGGACAAGCTGCCGGTTCGGAAAGCGTAACCCTCACTCAGGCACAAATGCCTGCACACAGCCACCCAATGCTTGCTAACATGAACACCAGCAGTAGCAATGCAGATGGCAGCAATTCACCTGCAAAGGTACTGGCTACGCCAACCAGCAACCTGTATGCCCCAACCAGCGCTGCGACCAATAATTATCTCGGCGGCGCCAATGTCAGCCTGACTCCAGTAGGAGGATCACAACCCATTGAAATCCTTCAGCCTTACCTGGCCCTGAACTATGTTATTTGCGTAGAAGGGATTTATCCAAGCAGGTCTTAGTTTTAGACTGACTGTTTTCAACCACTTTCATTTCAAAAAAATCATCCATATGGAAGGCACAATAGCAACCATCATGATGTTCGCTGGCAATTTTGCGCCAAAAAACTGGGCATATTGCGCAGGTCAAACCATCGCAATTTCATCCAATACTGCACTCTTTTCTTTATTGGGTACTACTTATGGTGGCAATGGGACCACCAATTTTATGCTTCCAAATTTGCAGGGCCGCGTAGCAGTTGGTGCAGGCCAGGCTCCCGGACTGTCAGACTACGAATTGGGTCAAACCGGAGGCGCTGCGCTAACAACTATGAGCACCGCTCAAATGCCTGCCCACGGCCACACTGCCTCACTTTCAGTGGAACTTACCTCAGCCCCTGCTACCACAACACAAGGTAGTAGCAACATTCTGGCTACACCAACTGCGGATACTTATGCCACTGCTGGTACTACGCCGGTTGTTAATTATGGCGGATTAAGTGTACAGGATGTAAGCGCTGGCGGAGGTCAGCCTTTTTCAGTGGTTCAACCATATGTAGGTATGAACTTCGTGATCTGCCAATACGGAATTTTCCCTTCACGGCCATAGTCATTGAACCTGGGATAGAAAACCGGTTTTCAGCCCTTGAATTCCAGTCCATCCTGATTATTGACTCTCTCATTTATTCATCATTAAAATCTATCAAAATGGAAGGTACAATGGCAACTATCATGCTCTTCGCAGCAGACTTTGCCCCTAAATACTGGGCATATTGCAATGGGCAATTGCTTTCAATTGCCCAAAACTCGGCCCTTTTCTCCTTGCTTGGCACTACTTATGGCGGCAACGGAACCACTAATTTCGCTCTTCCTAATTTCCAGAGCCGTACGGCCGTTGGGACTGGGCAGGGCCCCGGTTTGTCTAATGTTGTGTTGGGTGAAATGGCGGGACTTCAGAATATTACCCTCAATGTTACCAATCTACCACAACACATACATCCTGTTGCCGCAAGTCTGGCTTGCACCAGTGCTGCGCCCAATACTGATGAGAGCAGTGGTGCAATTCTGGCAGGCGCCAACATTTATGCCGGAAGTCCAAACGGGCACTTAGCAGGAGTAACCATCCAGTGTGGCATTGCGGGTCAGAACCAGCCTGTAAACATTCAACAGCCTTATCTGGGTCTGAACTTTGTTATTTGCACGCAAGGGATTTTCCCTTCAAGGGGCTAATCTTCAAAGGAGCAGCGGCAGGGTCAGCGGGTTTTCATTTTACGAAAGATTCGCTGGCCCTGTAATTAAATGAAACACAAACCTTTACAATCAATCTTCACTTTATGGAATCGCCCACTTCTTCCCTCCGTACTGAAGCCCAAATCACCGTCGCCACAGCCTGGTGGAATGGCCTGAGTGATGCCTGGAAACAAGCTTTTAATGAAGTAGCCCTACGCAGAAGCAGCACAGAACCTCTAGGTGATGAGATGCTGCTTACCGTTTTCAACTCAGCCAATCACCGCTTTGCCGGACCAACCGCGCCCTATCCAAACATGAGCTTTGAATTGGAAGACTTGTCAGGTTTGGTTGGTTTGCCCAATTCAGAAGTTGTGGTAGTGACCTTCCATAAACTGACACATATCCGGGAAGCTGTAAATTTTAAAAACCTGCGCTCTCTATTTATCTACAACAATCAAATCACCTCTTTGGACGGCATTGAAGGCCTGACAGGCCTGAAGGAACTTTACTGTAATGTCAACGAAATCAGTTCTTTAAAGCCTTTGGAAGCGCTTACCAGCTTGCATACCTTATATTGCAATTACAACCAGCTCAGCCAACTGGAAGGCATCGGGGAGCAACACGCCGACACACTTGAAAATTTTTATTGCATGCCTAATCCAAACCTCAAAGAATCTGTGGCCATGCGTTTTGAGCGGGAAGTGGGCATCCGTTGTAAGCGGGCTTGAGGTATTGGAGTTTGTTTGACGTGGTTGGAGATGCCTGGCTCCATACATCTCCAACCACGTCAAACCATTACAAACAACTTCCAAATGAGTCAATTGCTAAGTCATGAATCTTCCGTCTACCTACCTGAGTATTCCTGGTTTGTTGAAGCCCATGGAGTTGGACACCCTCCTGCGCCTGCTTACTTCGGCTAGTTTCGAATCTGGAACGGCAACAGCCACGGATGCGGCCAAATCGGTCAAAAACAATCTGCAGCTACCCAAAAACAACAGTCTCGAAAAACAACAGATTGACGCTTTGATCCTCAATGCCATCGTGCAGAGTCCCTTGATCCAGATGGCCCTAATGCCAAGCCGGGTGTTGCCACCTATTATCAGTAAGTACGAACCGGGTATGCATTACGGCATGCATGTGGATAGCCCAATCATGGGTGATCCACAAACAGGCCCGATCCGCACCGATGTTGGAATGACCATATTCCTGTCAGAACCTGGCACTTATGAGGGCGGGGAGCTTTCCATTCATACCCAATCAGGCGTCGAATCCTACAAAATGAATCCGGGCGATGCGATCATTTATCCCACCACACAAGTACATGGCGTTTTGCCGGTTACCTCAGGGGTAAGGCTTGCAGCAGTGACCTGGATGCAATGTGCCGTGCGCAATCCCCAGCAAAGAGAAATGTTATTTCATTTGAAAACGGTGCAGCAATTGCTTGAGAAACAGGATGCAAAAGCCCCGGAAAACCTACTCCTGTTGCAGGTTTACAGCAACTTGATTCGGATGTGGGCGGAGCTGTAGCCCCATCAGGCGCGTACCACGATATGTGTGCGGGGTCGTAAGACCCACACAAGGCAAAACACCTTGATTGTGCCTTGTACGCCTGTTTAGACAGTCAGCCGTGTGAAGCTCAACCAATGTACTAACACCAGGCAGGCGACCCACTTGGACATTGGATATTGGGCGTTGGATATTGGATATTACGCCTACGCCCTGCGAGGGTCTTACGACCCCGCAGCCGCATAAGGCGTGTAAACCGGATAAGCCCACGATACGTGTGCGGGGTCGTAAGACCCACGCAAGGCGCAAATACATTTAAGTTAAATTAATAATGTATATTTGTTAAAGGTTAAACCCGCATTAAAGCTGCCCAATTTTTTGCCTATTCCCCGCTTCCTCTCATAGGTTTGTATCAAAATTACAGCAACATGAAAAACAAAATCCTTCCTTTAGCTGCCCTGAGCCTTTTGTTCCTTGCCGGATGTGAAGACGACCCCTATCCTCTGGAACTGCAAACCTTTGATGCCCGCTGGTACGATGACGACCAAACCGGCACACAAACCGTTGGAGATGCCCTCACCTTCGGCGTTCAAATCAATACCACTGATCCTGATTCCGATGATCAGTTTATTACTGAGTGGGATTTTTCTTATTTCGTGAACGATAACTTTGGTGGTATCCTGCGTGGCGACGATTACATTCAAACCAACTCCTTATCCTTCGATGCCGAAATATTCATCAACAACCTGGCTTTGCCCGGGCCCGGCGGCTTAGGTCAGGGCGATGTGATCGAATTCCGGCTTTGGGCGCGGGATAATCACGGCACCGAGCTGGAACACGTGCACCGGTACGTTATAGAAGAATAGCCTGCATCTACATACCATGAACACAATTGGAAGGGTGGCTCAGAAAATGAGTCGCCCTTCCGGCATTTTGGGGGATTTGGCTACTATTTTGAATCAACGTTTTTTATGTTTGCCAAATAGAATAGCATAATCAACACTTGAATAATTATGAACCAAATCCGATCTATCCTGCTTTATGCCCTTCTGCTATCATCACTTGTCTCCATGAAGGCGCAACAAATAATGGATGTCACTCCATTAAATCTTTCTCCATTTGGAGATCCAGCTAACCTGATACGAAATTACTTCACCGGCTCCGGCATAGAAGTTATTCAGGTAGAATCCAGCAATGTTCTACCCTCCATCGGACACTTTGTTGATGGCGTTGATGCCATTGGTTTTCAACGAGGCCTGGTACTGTCTACTGGCTTTGTGGCAGGAATAGCTGATCATGGTGTCATTCAGGCTAGTGATCTCAATTCTTCCAATATTACACTACCAGAGTTGACATCCATCGCAACAGATGATATCAATGATGTAATTTATCTTAGGATTACCTTCAAACCTTATGCAGATTCTATTCATTTCCGTTTTGCATTTGGTTCTGAAGAGTATCCAGAATACGCTTGTACCTTCTTTAATGATGTATTTGGCTTCTTTTTAAGCGGCCCTAAGCCTGGCGGTGGAACCTATAATAGTCAGAATATTGCATTAATTCCAGGCACCAACTTGCCAGTGAGCATATACAGTATTCACCCGGAAAATCAGACTGCACCACCTTGTCCTGCCAAAAATGATCAATATTATGTAAATAACCTGAACTCCAACATCCAACCTGTTTTTGACGGTTTTACCACCCCATTTAGTGCGGAGGCTAGTGTTATTCCATGTGAAACTTACACCATGCTTCTGGCAATTGCAGATGTAGGAGATGCGGCCTACGACTCCGGGGTGTTTTTAGAAGCTAAAAGCTTGGAAAGTCCGGTTGAAATCAGCTCTTCATTACCCTCAAACATGCCGGTTTTCCCGGAAATTGCCACCTTAGATACGTTCCTTCTTACTTTTGACAATATCCATCCGGACCATTTCCCCCTAAAAATAACATTTGCAGGCACTGCCACCAATAGTGTTGATTATCAAACGACTTATCCTTTTCTCGTTATAACTTCACCATCAAATATTTTACATTTGGTGATTCAACCGATTCAAGATACGTTGAATGAACCTCTAGAAACGATTATCCTCAATATAGATAGTGATGAAACTTGTTTCCATACCGATTTGATCCTTTACATCAGCGATTCAGACTCTCTATTCCAACCAACAGACACGCTTTCACTGCCACCCAATGGCAGCCTGAAACTCCACGGATCGGGAAGTTCTTTATTTGGAAAAACGTGGACTTTTTCCCTAACAAGTAACCTGCCTGTTCCAAATGGTGGACTCTTGGTTGAATCTGCCATTGAGGTAGAACTTCCATTCGAAAGACTAGACAATATTGCCTTTTTAGATCAGGTTTGCCTTAATATCACACATAGTTGGGATGCAGATATGGATATTTATCTGATTGCCCCCAACCAAAGCGTGATAGAACTTACCACAGACAATGGTGGAAATGGCGATAATTACACAAGTACCTGTTTCTCCCCGGCCGCGTCAAACGATATTCGCGGCGGATTGCCCTATGCTCCGGCTTCTGCAGCACCTTTCACCGGAATATTTCAACCTGAGAGCCCCTGGACAGACATATTGGGCACACCTTTAAATGGAGAATGGAGACTGGCACTTAAAGACGATCAAAACAGCATAGATGGAGTACTGCAAAACTGGTCAATTTCCTTCACCAGCGCCGCCCTTGATAACTTCCAATATCTCTGGAGCAATGGCGACACAACCCCTACCATGACAGTTAATGCACCTGGTGTTTACCAATTGGAGGCCACAAACACCTTATCCAGTTTCACCAAAACCTTTGTTGTTATCCAAAGCAGCGTTAGCACCCAATCTCCTGAAACCGCTGAGCAGGTATTCCAGTTGTCCCCCAATCCTTCTACCGGAGAAGTAACCGTCCAACTCCTTCAGCCTTATGAAGTGATCTCACTTAAAGTGTACAACCCTGGCGGAACTTGCCTTTTGCAACAAGCCGGAGCCGGAACCATTCAAGGAGGCGCACAATTGCCAAAAGGCATTTATCTCATTGCCCTGGAAACCACTGAAGGCATTTTTACCCAAAAATTAGTGCGCTGGTAAGCCCACTCAAAAAAATAATCCCGTTCGCCCCTTGCGCATACGGGATTATTTTTTGAATCTTTGCATCATCGTACCGATACAGTAAAACATATGATTGCAACCACATCTCCATACAAAGAACGCATCCTCCAGGGCAAAGGTTTCTTCTACCCCGAATCCGCCAATGCATCCTCCTCCCTGCCCTACGGCGGCATGTACGTTCCTGAAGTACTACTGCCCGGACTGGAACAAATAGCCGCAGCATTCGAACATTTCTCCCGGGATGAATCGTTCCTCACAGATTTCAAAGAAGCACTTCAGCATTTCTCAGGTCGACCAACCGCCTTTACTCCGTTACCCAGTTTGACTAAAACACTGGGAGGCGCCCAACTTTTCCTCAAAAACGAAGGCCTGAACCATACCGGTGCACACAAAATTACCCACTGCATCGGACAAATACTCCTGGCCAAACGCCTGGGCAAAACCCGGATCATTGCCGAAACCGGCGCCGGGCAGCATGGCTATGCCACCGCAGCCGTTTGCGCCCGTTTCGGTCTGGATTGCACCGTGTACATGGGCAAAAAAGACTACGAACGCCAGCGCCCAAATGTATACTGGATGGAACTACTGGGCGCGCGAGTTGTACCCGTAACGGATGGCAGCCAAACCCTCAACGATGCCGTTATTGCCGCTTTTAAGGACTGGGTAGAGCATCCCGACTCCTATTATTTGCTCGGATCGGCAGTAGGACCGCACCCCTATCCGGTGATGAATACTTTTTTCCAAAAAGTGGTTGGTGAAGAAATCCGCGAACAATGCCTCGAAGCCACCGGCCGTTTGCCGGATTACTGCGTTGCCTGCGTAGGCGGCGGCTCCAATGCCATGGGTACGTTCTACGAATTTCTTGACGAACCCTCCGTGCAGTTAATCGGTGTGGAAGCGGGCGGGAAAGGTAAGCTCCCGGGTGAACATGCCGCCAAGGTGGAACGGGGTAAAAAAGGCATTTTCGAAGGGTATCATGCCTATTTCCTGCAAGATGAAAGCGGCAACATTGCCTCAACCCACTCCGTTTCAGCCGGTCTGGATTATTGTGGCGTAAGTCCCATTCTGGCCTGCCTGGCCGACGATGGCCGGGTGCAATTCACAACCGCTACCGACGCCGAAGCACTGGCAGCAGTGCAACAACTCGCCCGGGCCGAAGGCATTATACCGGCGCTTGAATCGGCCCACGCTTTTGCACACGCCTTTCAACTGGCTCCACAACTTAATGAAAATCAAATTATTGTAATCAATGCCAGCGGCCGGGGCGAAAAAGATCTGTTCATCACCATGCGTCATTTTCAGGAAGACAGCCTGAAAGCCTACGCGCAACATCTCCTGCAATCATGAAAGATACCCGCCGGCACATTCCCGTAATGGCCCACCTGGTACTGGGCTATCCTTCCCTGGAAACCAGTATCCAAACAGCCGCCGTTTATGCCAACGCAGGCGTAGTGGTACTGGAGCTGCAAATACCGTTTTCGCACCCTACAGCAGATGGCCCGGTCATTACCGAAGCATGCCGGGTAGCCGTGGAACAGGGTGTAGACGTGCCAAACTGCCTGCAAGCCATAGCCCAAATCAGGGCCCAATTTCCGAAGCAGGAAATCATGGTAATGAGTTACCTGAACCGGATATATGCCTATGGTTTTCAACGATTTATTGCCAATCTGGCGCAGTTGAATATTCGGCATATTATCATCCCGGATCTACCTGTATCCGTAGCGGCTTCTTTTATTCCGCCCGGCTCGGCAGTGCAACCGGTTCCGGTATTGGCGGCCAACACCTCGCCAGCTCGCCTGGAGTCGATACTAAAACAGGGATATGATTTCTTTTACCTGATGTCGGATTTCAAAATAACCGGTAGCGGATTCAGCTTACACCCAAACCTAAGCCAAATGATTGCCGCCATCAAGGCCGCCCGCCCAGAGAACCGAACAGGCATTGGCTTTGGTATTTCCAGTCCGGAACAAGTAGCCCTGGTTACCCGCGAAGCCGATTTGGCCATCATTGGCTCGGCTTTAATCACCGCAGAAAAAAACGGGAATTTGGAGCAGTATTTGGAATCTTTGCGGGAAGTATTCCATGATATACCTACCAATTAGCTTTTTTAATTCCCGTTCCAGGCATTCTTTTTGCCTGACAATACTGTTTTGTTGCATCCTTGGTATCCCGCTAACCGGGCAAAATGCAGAACCTGAGCGGATCATTACCGGCGCTGAGCGCATTGACCAATACCTGCCATTATTGCGTGGCAAAAACGTGGCACTGGTGGTCAATCACTCCTCCATGGTTGGTGAAACACACCTGGTCGACACACTGCATCGTTTGGGTGTTTGTATTTCTGTCATTTTTGCCCCGGAACACGGCTTTCGGGGAGAGGCAGATGCCGGCGAACACGTGGTGGATGGTTACGACCTGAGAACAGGCGCACCCATTGTTTCCCTTTATGGCAAACGGCGCAAACCCAAGCCCGACGATCTGGACAATACGGATGTACTGATCTTTGATATTCAGGATGTTGGCGCACGATTTTACACCTATATCAGCACCCTTTTTTATGTCATGGAAGCCTGTGCGGAGCAAAACAAACAGGTATTAGTGCTGGACAGGCCAAACCCCAATGGCCATTACGTGGATGGCCCGGTGCTGGACTCCCGACTTACTTCCTTTATCGGTATTGCGCCCATTCCCATTGTACACGGCTGTACGGTTGGCGAACTGGCTCGCTTGTTTGTTGGCGAATTTTGGATATACCGGCCCGAGCAATTGTCGCTATCAGTTGTACCCTGCCTGAACTACACCCATTCCACACGCTTCACGCCCCACATTCCCCCATCACCCAATCTGCTCTCAGAGCGCGCCATTTTGCTGTATCCATCTGTTTGCCTGTTCGAAGGCAGCACCTGTAGCGTAGGCCGGGGCACGGAAACTCCTTTTGAAATGGTTGGGCACCCGGATTTCCCCTGCGACACGTTTTCCTTTATGCCACAGCCCAATAAAGGCAATAAAAACCCTTTGTTTGCTGGTAATTTTTGCGGCGGTATGGACTTCAGAAACCTGTCCGTTGACTCCATTAGGGCGGAAAAGAAATTGAATATCAGGTACTTACTGGATTTTTACCAGGAGTTTCCGAATAAAAACCGGTTCTTCCGGGAAGACCTGTTTTTCGATTTGCTGGCCGGAAACCGACAGTTACGCGGGCAAATCATAGAGGGGAAAAGTGAAGCAGAGATCAGGGCCTCCTGGGAAGAAGACCTGAACCTGTATCGAAATATTAGAAAGAAGTACCTGTTGTACCCGGAGTAGACTACATGGATAAATGGCATTCGCCATCGCCCCAGCGAACCGTCACTTTACCGCCTTTTTTCATCCAGTTCACCAGTTCTGCGCCCATCAGTTCGGCACGCCAGCCGTGCAGCAAATCATGGTCGAAATCATCACTACCAGCCTTTAAACGGTTAAAATCGCCTTTGGGCAACAACAGCGCAGCACTGATTTCGTGCTCCAGGCATTGCTTTTTCACAAAATGGTAAAGCAATTCCATGGTCCATTCCCGCTCCGGATCCTCCGGCAGAGGTTTGGGGATGGCTTCCAGCACCGCTTTCTCTGCGTCGGTAACGGGCGCTTTCCAAAGCTCCTGCCAGGTTTCGAGGTGTTTTTTCCAAACCCCCTCATGCATGGTCCGGTTAGATTTAAAAGCATTGGGGCCGCCCTTGGTAGAACGCAAAACGGTACTGATATACCTGCTTTGCAGAACCGTTTCTTTGGGAATGTTAGATGACATGGCCCGTTCAATGCGCCAACGGTACAATCTCATGAGAAACACCTTTTCCCTGAAATCTACCTGGTGCACCAAATCATTGGCCATCAGCTCTTTATGCGGATCTACCTCATAAAAAGAACGATCCTCCCATTTACGGTTTTCTTCCCGGGCCCATAATTCCCGTTTATGCCTGCGCAGTTTGTTGGTGAGCCTTTCATACAAGGCAGGTAGGTATTTTACATCTTCAATGGCATATTCCAGCGCCTTGGGATCAATAGGTCGCGCTTCCCAATCCGCTACGGTATGACTTTTGGCTAGATTGATCCGCAATTCCTTTTCCACAATTTTGCCAAAACCTGCAGGATAATTATACCCCACAAACCCGGCAGCAATCTGGGTATCAAAGGTGTTGCTGGGCACCGTACCAAACAGGGTGAACAACAAGCGGTAGTCGTTATCGCCGGCATGCGTAATCTTCAGCACTGCGGGATCTTCCACAATGGCCAAAAAACTCTGCAACTGCTTGATTTTCAGGGTATCAATCAGGTAAATAACGCCTTCGGCAACTACCTGTACCAAACCCAGTACCGGAATGAAATATTTTTCGCCGACAAACTCCGTATCGAAACCAATCCATGGCTCCCTGGCGAGCTGCTCCATCACGCGATCAAAGTCGGCCTGATTGTCCAGGAATTGTACCTTTTGATTCATATGCCTGCAAAGGTAACAAGCCAATGGCCAAGTTTTGAAAATGTGCGGCACAGATTATGCGAACAGGCCGCTGCACTGCCTATCTTTGCAAAAACTTGACTTAACGATAACAATCCATATGTATTTATATCGGTTGAAGCATCGTTATCAAGCGGCTTGTTGTTCCAAACCAGACAATAGAGCCTCCAACTGATTCAAGTTATACCATGAAAAAAGTTCTTTTTGGCCTCGCCATTTTCCTTTTCCTGCTGCTCGGCTCCCTGATCGCTATCCCATTTCTGTTCAAAGACGAGATTATGGCGCAGGTAAAAACTGCCGCCAACGAAAGCCTGACTGCCAAACTGGAGTTTCAGGACGTCAATATTTCCATTTTCCGGCACTTCCCGAAGTTGTCGGTAGGACTGGAAGGGATGGAAATTACCAATGGCCCTGGCCCTTTCGAAGGGGTAAAACTCGTTAAATGCGAACGCCTTGACGTGGCGGTAGACCTTTGGTCGGCTATTTTTGGCGATAAAGTAGTGATCAACGGGCTGTTTTTCAAAAAGCCTGATATCAAGGTTTATGCCCTGAGCAATGGCCAGGCTAACTACGATATCACTAAACCCGATGATGCCCCGGCTTCTACCACCGATTCCGGCGAATCTGCTCCCGTGCAGCTGGAACAATACGGCATCGAAGATGGTAAAATCCTTTACGACGACCGCGGACTGGATATGCGCGCCGAAATGGAAGGTCTGAACCACACCGGCTCCGGCGAATTTGGCGCAACCCTGTACGATCTGGTGATGAAAACTGCCATTGAAAAACTGTCTGTCAATTACGGTGGCGTCCAATACCTGCGCAATGCAAATGCCAACTGGAATGCCACCCTGGGAGCAGATATGGCCAATATGAAATTCACCTTCAAGGAAAATGACCTGCAGGTGAACGACCTGAAACTGCTGCTCGACGGCTGGGTGCATATGCCGGAAACCAGTGAAGATATCCGGATGGACCTCAAGTTTGGCACACCGGCTAATACCTTCAAAAGCTTGCTGAGTATCATTCCGGGCGCATACACCCAGGATTTTAAGGATGTACAGGCCAACGGCACCATTCAGTTTGCCGGTTTTGCCAAAGGCACCTATAATGAAAAAACATACCCGGCTTTCCGCCTGGATTTCAAAGTGGGTAATGCTGATTTCAAATATCCAAGTCTGCCGCTGGGTGTGAGCAATATCAATGTAGACGCTTCCATTGCCCTGCCTACCTCCCGCTTGAACGACCTGACGGTAAACATTCCCAAGTTCGGGTTGAAGGTTGGCTCTAACCCGCTAGAAGGATATTTCAACCTGAAAACGCCGGAAAGTGATCCAACCGTGGATATGAAACTGAAAGGCACCCTGAACCTGGGCGAATTGTCCAAAGCATTCCCTGTGGAAGGTGTGCAGGAACTGGCAGGTATCATTGAATCCAACATGACGGTGAAAGCTGCCATGAGTCAGGTAGATCAGGGCAAATACGATCAGGTAGACATGGCCGGCACCTTTGGCATGCGCGGCATTTCCTACAAATCAGCCGATATGCCGGCGGTGAAAATTAATGCCCTGCAAACTGCCATTACCCCACAACGGGTGGACATATCAACCTTTGATGCCAAACTGGGCAAAAGCGACCTGCGTGCATCCGGCAGCATTGACAACCTGCTGGCTTATTTCAGTACCAACAAAACCATGCGGGGCAACCTCAATTTCTCCTCCGCGTATTTCGACGCCAACGAGTGGATGGAACCCGAGCCAGCAGACGGAGGCGTGGTACCCAATGATGTAGAGGATCCAGCTTCAGAAGAAGCCGTTTTTGACCGTTGGGATTTTACGGTAGACGGAAAAATCGGAAAACTGATTTACGACACCTATGATATTTCCAACCTGACAGCCGCCGGACATTTTACACCCAATAAAATGGATATTTCCAATTTCGGGTTGAAACTGGGCGGAAGCAGCGATTTGAGCGGAAATGGTCAGATTCTGAACGCATGGAACTACCTGTTTGACAATCAAACAGTTACAGGCGTAGTAAACCTGAACTCCACCTATTTTGATCTCAATCAGTTCATGACCGAACCTGCTACAGCGGCAACACCGGCACAGGGCGCAACTCCGGCTGCACCGGCTGCAGAGGAGATCATTCCCGTACCTGAGAACATGGACATGACCCTGAACGCCAATTTTGGCAAAATCAAGTACACCACTTACGATCTGAACAACCTGAACGGCAAGGTGATTGTGAAAAACAGCGTTGCCAAATTGTATGATTGTACAGCCGATGTGATTGGCGGACAAATTGCCCTCACCGGCGATTACAACACACAAAACCTGGCCAAACCCAGCTTCAACATGGATATTGCCATGCAAAACATGGGATTCCGGGATGCCTTCCAAACTTTTGCTACCGTAAAAACGCTGGCGCCGGTGGCACAGCTAATCGACGGCAAATTCAACACCACCCTGTCTATGTCGGGTATTTTGGGTAAAGACATGATGCCTGATTTCAGTACCCTTTCTGCTGCCGGTTTCCTGGAAACCATTTCTGCGATTTTCAACAATTTCAAGCCAATGAACGCCATTGGGGATAAATTGAATGTAGCAGCTTTGAAGCAGATGGAATTGAAAAACACCAAAAACTGGTTTGAGATCAAGGATGGTAAAGTGACGGTTAAGCCATTCAACACTCAAGTGAAAGACGTAGCCATGCAGATCGGTGGATCGCACGGCATTAACAACGACATGGATTACCAGGTGTTGACCAAAGTACCCAGAAAATCGCTTGGGTCTGCGGCCAATTCCGGTCTGGATTTATTGACCAAAGAAGCCTCCAAGGTGGGTGTTAGTTTGGCGCAGGGAGAGTTCATCAACGTTCGTTTTGACCTCACTGGCACCATGTTCAACCCCAAAGTGGCTATGAAAGTATTGGGCTCCGATGGCCAAAGCACCATTCAGGAAACCGCCACCGGCGCGGCAACAGCCCTGGTAGATAAAGCCAAGGATTCATTAACCAATGTGGCCACCCGGGAAATTGACAAGGCCAAAAAACAGGCCGAAGAAGCTGCCCAGAAAGCAGCCGACAGCCTGAAGCGCGTGGCCGAGCGCAAGGCACAGGAAATTGCAGACAAGGCTACCCAGGAAGCCAAAAACAAAGTAGGCGAAAAAGCCGGTGAAGTTTTAGGAACAGAAGGGCAGAAAAAAGTGGACGAAGTAAAAGACAAACTGGGCAAGTGGGATCCGTTTAAAAAGAAGAAAAACTAACGTCATGCACATTCCAATTTGGAAAAAGTGGCTCTCGCATATCACTCCCATTACCCTGGAAGAGACAACTACAGAGCAAAATCCTGAACTGAGCGTTGTCTTGTCGAAAGGACGGGTACAATTGCTCAGCGGAAATGCCATTTATTCCTGGGATGATTTGTACAAGAATTTTCTGATTGCCTTCGACCGCTTAAAAATCGATGAGCGCAAGGGAGAGGATGTGTTGCTGCTGGGACTGGGCTTAGGCTCCATTCCGTTCATGCTGGAGAAGATTTTTCACCGGAAGTTTCATTACACTGCGGTAGAATGGGACGAAATGGTGGCGCATTATGCGGTGCAGTACACTTTATCGCGTCTGGAGAGTCCGGTAGAAATCATTACCGGCGACGCGGAAGTGTTTGTAGATGTTACGGAAGAGCAGTTTGACATGGTGATTGTGGATATATTTGAAGATGAAATTACGCCGCCGCAATTTTGCACGGTAGAGTTTTTGGAGCAATGTGAGGCATTGATGAAACCGGGTGCTTTGCTGTTATTTAACCGTCTTCACGGAGAAAACGAGGCCGTGCGGCATGTAACGGAGCGTTTTTTTGAAAGGACATTCAAAACGGTATTCCCGGAAGCCTGGGCGATTGATACCAGCGGAAACTGGATTCTTTGCGGAGAGAAAAAGTTTACATAGACTTAACCCCGCGTTCAAAAGGAGTCCGGCACTAAGGCATCTACCTTTGCGAAAAAAGCGAATACATGAAGGAAAACACGGCCACCAATAAAATTCTGATCGTAGATGACGAACCGGATATCCTGGAGTTTCTGCAATACAACCTGCGGAAAGAAGGATACCAGGTGGTAACGGCTCCAGATGGCCTGCAGGCCCTCACTGTAGCCGAAAGGGAAAAGCCGGATTTGATTTTGCTCGATATTATGATGCCGGAGATGGACGGTGTGGAAACTTGCCGGCAACTGCGCTCCAAAAAAGAATTCAATGATACCCCTATAGCCTTTCTCACGGCAAGAGACGAAGACTTCTCCCAAATTGCGGCCCTGGATGTTGGCGGTGACGATTACATCACTAAACCCATCAAACCGAGGGTACTGATGAGCCGGATAAACGCTTTGCTGCGCCGCTCCAACCGGGCCACTGAAGAAGAAAGCAGAACCATCAGCCTGCACGATCTGGTGATTGACCGAGATAAGGTACTGGTGTTCAAAAAAGGCCAAACCATAGAATTGCCACGAAAAGAATTTGAAATCCTTTGGTTATTGGCCTCAAAACCCGGCAGAGTATTCACCCGGGAAGAAATATTTGACAAGATTTGGGGCAACGATGTCATAGTGGGCAACAGAACCATTGATGTACACATCCGGAAACTGCGGGAGCATATCGGGGAAGAGTACATCAAAACCATGAAGGGCATCGGGTATAAATTCGACTTTTGATGTTCAAGAATCAGACACCGCAACAACTCTCCTTTTTTATTGCAGGCATTTCTGCCGCAGCCATGGCAGCTTTGCTGCTCCTTCTCAAAGCGTTTACCTTTCTGAATGTTACCTGGCCCGAAGTATTAGGCTTGTTCGTGCTGGCCTTTGCGGTGGCTTTTGTGGCCAATTATTACCTGGTTCGTTATTTCATTTTTCGTCGTATCAAACTGATTTACAAGATCATACACCGGCAGAAACTCCCATCCGAGTTTCGGGCAGGCAATCTGGATATGACCAAAAATGTACTGGATGATGTAGAGCGTGAAGTGGGCGAATGGGCTGCCAAACAGGAATCTGAACTGGAAGAACTGGAGCGCCTGGCCACTTACCGGCGCCGTTTTATTGGCGATGTTTCCCACGAGTTAAAAACGCCTATTTTTAATGTGCAGGGCTTCATTCATACCTTGCTGGACGGCGCTTTGTACGATTCCAACGTAAACCTGCAATACCTCCAACGGGCTGCCAAGAACATTGAACGCCTGCAGATGATTGTGGAAGACCTCGAAACGATCAACAAACTGGAAGCCGGTCAGATGATCCTGGATTTGCAGGAATTTGATCTGCACGACCTCACCGACGAGGTATACGCCGACCTGGAAATGCGCGCACACGAGCGCAACATCCGTCTGACCTACAAGGAAGGCGCCAACCAGCGGTTCCGGATCCGTGCCGACAAGGAAAGTATCCGCCAGGTGCTGATGAACCTCGTGCACAACTCCATCAAATACGGCAAGGAAGGCGGTTTGACCAAAATCAGTTTCTACGACATGGAAACCTATGTTTTGGTAGAAATCAGCGACAACGGTATTGGCATTACACCAGAGCACCTAAGTCACGTATTTGATCGGTTCTACCGTGTAGACAAACACCGTTCCCGCGAAGCCGGTGGCACCGGCCTGGGCCTCTCCATCGTAAAACACATCATTGAAGCCCACAAACAAACCATCAATGTGCGCAGCAGCGTAGGCTCGGGAAGTACGTTTGGATTTACGCTGGAGAAAGCGTGAGGTGAACGATGAACGATGGACGATGGACGATGGACGATGGGATTGCGTGGGTACTTAAAATAACGTGGGTTGTCATCCCGGGAACCGGGATGACAACCCACCTTATTCTAACTGCACACGCAATGCCGTCGTCCCATCGTTCATCGTCCATCGTTCTTCACCAACTTCCCCGTCTGCGTCACTTCTCCATTCCAGCGCAGTTGCCAGACGTATAACCCGGAGGGCAGATCCTGCGCCGGAATTTGGTTGTCAAAATCAGTTAGGCGCGCTGTTTTGACCACACGTCCGTAGAGATCATACACTACAAACTCCGGCGAAACACCCACCAAAGCAGGGAGCTGTATGTTGAGCGTGGAGCTGAAAGGATTGGGCCACACGCGTGCATGTGGGAGCGCAGGCAGTGTGTGCACGCCCGTAGCGCCTACCTGCACCTGCCGGCAAAAAGTATCTGCCGCATAGGCATTGCTCACCACAAGGCAAACCTCATAGACGCCGCCCTGCGCATAGGTATGCACCGGATTGGTATCCTGGCTCGTTTGGCCATCGCCGAAGGTCCAGTGCCAGGAAGTGGGTTCATGGTAGGAGTAGTCCGTAAATGTCACATCAAGTAAGGACAAGCTATCTTCAATATCCCAGTGAAAAGCCGCTATTGGAAGGTTGTTAATACCAAGCGTATCACAGGCGCTTCCATCTATGGGGCCAAGGTTATAATTGATAAAATTGGGTAGAAATGCTTGGCTTCGGGCAGGTAATGTTAACCCTCTTGGTATAATTTGACAAAAAGGCGCGACCCTGTTTGGGTTATTTATCACATGAAAAACACTATTGCTAAAGGTAGTGGTAATATACATTTTACCATCCGGTGTTGGCAACAAATGATAAAAACTTGTTGGATAGGGAGCCACACCTCCATCATATTCTGCAATTTTTTCAACATTGGTATTCCAATCAGATTTATTTAAATCATATTGGAATACACTATAGCCGGACGTCATGTATAGAAACCTTTTATTTAAAGAAGAAGCAACACTAGACCCTCCCTTTGGAATTGAATCCCACCTAAAATAAAAGGGGTTTATTAACTTTCCTTCGCATCTATCAAATTCTATTTTTAGAAATCCAATCCTTGATGGCTTAAGATAACTGCTCCCATCTGTTGAGAATGCTGTTTGGCTTGTCGAACTAGAACTATCTATGGGTATTTCCAAATATTGAATGCCTTTATATTCAACTCCATTTGTAGTTAGTAGCGTCACATGAAACCCCTTACTTAGTCTTCTCGGAACCACCACCCACCAGTCCCTTCCATTGGCATGCCTCGTAGCAGTTATATAGCTATCCAGAAACAAAGAATCGCTGAAAATCCAATTGTTTTTTGACTGAACCACACCGTTTCCATTATCCCCTTTTGCATCAACAATGGAGTATAGCAGGTTCATGGGCTGTGTGAGGTTATCAGTTTGTATGTGAAAAAGAAAATAGACAGAATCGTCACCCGGTTTTGGTAAAAAGAGCGTAGGTTGAGCAAGCGGGTAGCTTACAATATTACAAAACTCATTAAATGTTGTGCCTGGATTTAAGGTATCCCCATTCAACATCAATTGATGATTACGATTGGCTATTCGACAACCATCAGTGTAGGCTACTAATTGTCCATTTTTGTCTGATATAGCTGCTTTGGGCCTGTCAACAATATAATCTACCACCTCCATAGAAGGAGGAGCAACATTAAAATCAATAATCACTCCACCAAATGGATGCCCAATCTGGCTTGGCGCTTTTTTCCCATAACCAACTGGCCAGACATAATCATGCTTTAACTGAGCTTGGGCTAAAGAGACCGCAAAAAGCGTGATTATCAGAAATGAAATTTGCTTTTTCATGTTATAAATGGCAATGGCAGGCCATCAGAGGTTGATGGCCTGCCTTGTGGATTTAGAAAATTACATGACTGTCATCCCCCGCAAGGTGGATGACAACCCACTTTATTTTAACTGCACACGCAATCCCATCGTCCATCGTCCGTCGTCCGTCGTTCATCGTCCATCGTTCTTCACCACTTTCCCCGTCTGCGTCACTTCTCCATTCCAGCGCAGTTGCCAGACGTATAACCCGGAGGGCAGATCCTGAGCCGGGATTTGGTTGTCAAAATCAGTTAGGCGCGCAGCTTTGACCACACGCCCATAGAGATCGTACAGTACAAACTCCGGCGAAACCCCCACCAAAGCAGGGAGCTGTATGTTGAGCGTGGAGCTGAAAGGATTGGGCCACACGCGGGCATGCGGGAGCGCAGGCAGTGTGTGCACGCCCGTAGCGCCTACCTGCACCTGACGGCAAAAAGTATCTGCCGCAAAGGCATTGCTAACCTCAAGGCATACCTCATAAACGCCGCCCTGCGCGTAGGTATGCACAGGATTGGTATCCTGACTAGTTTGGCCATCGCCGAAGGTCCAGTGCCAGGAAGTGGGTTCATAAGAGGATACGTCTGTAAAGGTTACCTGTTGTGGATTCAGGGTATCTTCCAGATCATACCGAAAGAGCGCTACGGGAAGATTATCGATTCCCAGCGTATCACAGGAAGAGCCGTCTATGGGGCCGAGGCGGTAATGGGGGTAGTAGGCATTAGCGCCAAAGGTATAATAAGGCAGGCTAATTGCTCTCTGACGGACATTACAACTCACGCCCTTTCTATTAGGAAAGTCCATGGAATGCATAAATCTAGTGCCTCCCGCCCAGTTATAAAGTTTTCCATCCGGCCCATGCTGAAAAAATGAAAAGGAAGCTTCAAATAGAAGCCCATTTGGATGGAAAAAGTCATAGAAACCATCCCAAATTGCAACGGTAGTTCGAGAATCGATTATATCGGATGCATGTAGGTCATATTGTTCCATTTTTCTGGAACTGCTGCTCACCACATATATGAATCGACTATCGGGTGAAAAGGTGGCAGTATATCCGTACCCAACAAGGTCTGTTTCTGCAGGAATGTATCTTAAATTTGACAAAAGCCCCGTGCAGCGATCAAAATCATAAATTGCAGTACCATTAAAAATGTCGCTAATTTGGAGAAGTGTCCCATCAGGCGAAAACTCGTTCCACCCCCAGACGTAAACTGTATCAACAGTAGGATTCTCTATTTCCTGTACCCAGGGGCCTTGAATTCCATCCGGCGTAGAAAGAAAGCGATAAAAGCGATTGGAAAAATTATCCGGGAGCAGAATCCACCAATCCCGGCCATTGGCATGCCTGTTGGCACAAGCCGTTTGAAAACACCCTTGTACCAATACTGAATCCTGAAAAATCACCTCTCCCAAACCCTGGTTAGCATTCGTATTTACTCTTGTTGTCAAAAAGACATTATTCTGGCAATAATACAGCTCAGGAAAAGGATCGAATTGCAAATGAAAAATTTCTGATATGCTATTGTCAAAAGGTAGCACAAATATTCCTTGGAATACTGGGTAAAAATTGTAACCATTGAGCCCACAATATATATCCCAGGAAGGATCACCAGGGCCTAAATTAATAAAATCAGCGCCGTCCATTGTGGTATTATTTTTAGATCTGATGATGCATCCATTCGTATAAAACTGTAAGAAACCTTCATAATCCGAAATTGCAATACTTGAATGCCCCATGGTTAGGCTGTCATCAATGAGATAAACACTAGGGGGGGTTGTTACAAAATCTATCGCAAAATCAGATGACGAACTATCCGAAGATATATAGGCGCCAGACATCCAAATGTAATCGTATTTCTGGCCAAACAGTGCAGAATGGGTTAAACAAAGCAGGATTGTAAGCAACTTTTTCATGGTGTATAAGGCTATGACATGATTCTACCTAAGAACCACAGATAAATTATTCAAATTAACAATATTATACATTACCTACTCGTGAAGCCAAGGAGGTTTCCTTCATCAGTTCACCTGTTAAATCTCTTGCAAGATAAGCGATTAACCTAAAAATAACCATTAAATGTACGGCAGGGCCGAAAAAATTATTGGTATAAACATGGCTACAAGTCCGTTCTGGCTTCGCCAGACCCTTCGCTACGCTCAGGGTGACAAGGCATCGTCCGCGTGTACGCTAATCGTCCATCATCCATAGCCCGGCTTGTGTAGGTCCCGGTTCCCGGGATGACAACCCACGTTATTTTAAGTACCCACGCAATCCCATCGTTCATCGTCCATCGTTCATCGTCCCGTTTTTACGCATCATAATTCAACACCGGCGCCAGCCAGCGTTCAGCTTCCTGGAACGACATGCTCTTCCGGCGCGCATAATCTTCTACCTGGTCTTTACCAATTTGTCCCAGACCAAAATATTTGCTTTCCGGGTGACTGAAATACCAACCCGATACCGCCGCTGTGGGGTACATCGCACAGCTGTCAGTGAGTGTGATGCCGGCATTGTTTTCCGGGTCAAGTAATTGCCAGAGGGTGCGCTTTTCCGTGTGTTCCGGACACGCAGGATATCCCGGTGCAGGCCTGATACCCTGGTATTTTTCCTCAATTAAGGCGTCATTATCCAGTTTTTCCGTGGCGGCATAACCCCAGAACTCCTTGCGCACGCGCTCGTGCATGCGCTCGGCAAATGCCTCAGCCAGGCGATCAGCCAGGGCTTTGAGCATGATGGCAGAGTAATCGTCGTGTTCTTTTTCAAAAGCCGCTACCCGTTCCTCTATACCAATACCGGCGGTTACCGCAAATGCGCCGATGTAATCATCTCCATTCGGGGAAACAAAATCCGACAAACAATAGTTAGGCTGGCCCGCAGCTTTTTGGTTCTGCTGACGCAGGTGGTGCAAATCAAGGGTTTGACCGTTGGGCAGCCATACGCGGATATCATCGTCCTGCACTCTTTGTGCCTTGAACAAACCAATAACCGCCCTGGCCTCCAGCCATTTTTCTGCAATAATGCGCTTCAGCATGGCCTGGGCATCGCGGAATAATTTAGTGGCCTCTACACCCACCACTTCATCCTGCAAAATAGCCGGGTATTTGCCGGCCAATTGCCAGCTTTGGAAAAACGGCGTCCAGTCTATGTACTCCGCCAGTTCGGCTAAGGAATATTGCGCAAAGGTTTGCACGCCTAACACAGCCGGTTTAGGCGGCGTGTAGCCATCCCAATCCGGTTGAAATTTGTTGGCGCGTGCCTGCGCCAAACTCAGGTATTGTTTGGCAGATTGCCTGCTGGCCCGTTGAATGCGGATTTGTTCGTATTCCAGTTTGGTTTTGGCCACAAAAGCCTCCTGTTCGGTGGTGTTTTTGGTCAGTAGCGAACTCACCACCGCTACCGAACGACTAGCATCCAGCACGTGCACCACGGGCGCATTGTGGTACTGCGGTTCAATTTTTACCGCTGTATGCGTTTTAGACGTAGTGGCGCCGCCAATCATGAGCGGGATGTGCATATCGAGCCGCTGCATTTCTTTGGCCACATGCACCATTTCATCCAGCGAAGGCGTAATGAGGCCGGACAGCCCGATTACGTCTACCTTTTCGGCAATGGCAGCTTTGAGGATTTTATCGGCTGGTACCATCACGCCAAGGTCTACTACCTCATAATTGTTGCAGCCCAGCACCACGCCCACAATGTTTTTGCCAATATCGTGTACGTCGCCCTTCACTGTGGCCATGAGAATTTTGCCTTTGGCAGAGGCATTGGCGCCTTTTTCTGCTTCAATAAAAGGCTGTAAATAAGCTACCGCACGTTTCATTACCCGCGCAGATTTCACCACCTGCGGCAGGAACATTTTACCTGATCCAAACAAATCGCCCACCACATTCATACCATCCATGAGCGGACCTTCTATCACTTCCAGCGGCGCGGCATACAACTGTCGGGCCTCTTCGGTGTCTTGCTCAATAAACTTATCAATGCCCCTCACCAGCCCGATTTCTATTCGTTTTTTCACCGGCTCCAAACGCCAGGCGAGGTCCTCTTCCAGCGTTTTACCGCTGCTGTCTTTATAGGACTCAGCCAGTTTAACCAGTTCTTCTGTGGCATCCGGCGTACGGTTAAACAGCACATCCTCAATGCGTTGCAATAAATCTTTGGGAATATCCTCGTACACTTCCAGCATACCTGCATTCACAATGCCCATGTCCATGCCTGCGCGGGTGGCATGGTACAGGAAGGCCGCGTGCATGGCTTCGCGTACGCGATTGTTGCCCCGGAAGGAGAAAGACAGGTTGCTCACTCCGCCGGAAATCTTGGCGCCCGGGCATACAGATTTCAACGTGCGGGTAGCTTCGATGTAATTGATAGCATATTCGTTGTGCTCCTCAATTCCGGTAGCCACCGCGAAAATATTGGGGTCGAAAATGATATCCGTAGGATCAAAACCCACCTGCTCAGTGAGAATTTGATAGGCGCGCCGGCAAATGTCTACTTTCCGCTGAATGGTTTCGGCCTGGCCCTGTTCATCAAAAGCCATCACCACTACCGCAGCGCCAAAACGCCTGCAAATACGCGCCTGCCGGATGAATTCGGCTTCACCTTCTTTCAGGGAAATGGAATTGACGATACTTTTTCCCTGCAAACACTTTAATCCGGCCAGAATAACGTGGAATTTGGAGGAATCTACCATCACCGGCAAGCGGGCAATATCAGGCTCGGCCGACAACAGGTTGAGGAACTTCACCATGGCCGCCTCGGAATCGAGCAGGCCCTCGTCCATGTTCACGTCGATGATCTGGGCGCCGCCTTCCACCTGTTGGCGGGCAACCGTTAAAGCTTCACTGTAATTGCCTTCTTTGATCAGTTTGGCAAAACGCGCCGAGCCCGTCACATTGGTACGTTCGCCGATATTCACGAAATTGGTGTTTTCGCGGATCACCAGCGGCTCCAAACCGGCATACATGGAATAAGGCTGGCTGGGTTGGGGCTGGCGGGGAGGATGGTTTTTTACGTGTGCCGCAATGTGCCGGATATGGTCGGGGGTAGTGCCGCAGCAACCGCCCACGATATTGACAAAGCCTGAGCGGGCAAAATCTTCCATGAACACGCACATTTCATGGGCGGTTTGGTCGTATTCCCCAAATTCGTTGGGCAAGCCGGCATTCGGGTATGCGCTGATGTAGCAATCTGCCAGTCCGGCCAGTGTTTCCAGGTGCGGACGCATTTCCTCGGCCCCCAGGGCGCAGTTCAGGCCTACGGCCCATGGACGGGCGTGCTTGATGGAAATCCAGAACGCTTCCACGGTTTGTCCGCTAAGGGTACGTCCGGAGGCATCGGTGATGGTGCCGGAAATAATAACCGGCAACCTGTATCCCTTTTGCTCAAACACTTCTTCGATGGCATAAATAGCTGATTTGCAATTCAATACATCGAAAATGGTTTCTACCAGAATAATGTCGGCGCCGCCGTCCATCAGTCCGCTCACCTGTTCGGCGTAGGCGTCTTTTGCTTCGTCGAATGTGAGGGTACGAAAACCCGGATCGTTTACATCCGGACTCAGACTCAGGGTCTTATTCAGCGGTCCGATGGCGCCGGCCACGAATTTGGGCGCGGGGTTGACCTCTGCCTGGTATTTTTGAATGGCCTGTTTGGCAATAGCCGCCGCTGCTTTGTTAATATCGTAACAAATCCCGACCGGCATATCAAATTCGGCCTGAGATATAGCTGTGGCGTTGAAGGTATTGGTTTCAATAATATCGGCTCCGGCATCCAGGTATTTCCGGTGAATGTCCTCAATAATATCGGGCCGGGTGAGGCACAACAAATCGAAATTCCCTTTCAGATCCCGGTGGTGCTGCCTAAACTGCTCTCCTCTGAAATCTTCTTCCGGCAAATTATAGGACTGCAAAAACACCCCCATAGAGCCGTCAATAATCATGATGCGCTCCTGAGCGATGCTGTTTAACTGCTTAAAAATGGCACTTTCCATGTAAAACGTTGAAGTTGGGGGCATTGAGCCACAAAGGTATAACTTTACCCAGCCTGCGTTTCAAGCAGGTCATGCTTACCGATTTTTTTAGTGATTAATTTCGGTACACCACCTGGCGCATGGTCAACGATGGGGCTGAATCTGGCGTTCCAAACAATATCCGATGCTACGAACGAGCGTCGGGTATGCACCTGTTGCTGGGAGGCTTCGTCGATCCCTTTTACCAAAACCATGATTTCGGCATTACTATCTGCCAGATCCTGCGCGGTAAAATGCTGGATCGGGCTTTGGTCATTCAGGGCATGAACTACTGTCCACGACAAGGAGAAAAAGCTGATTTTGCTGATTTCCAGGGTAAGAGGATAGAATTTTCGGGTAAGCTCTCCGTTCTCTTCCCGTTGATTTATGGCCATCAGTATCTGAACCTCTGTTTCAATCAGTTCACTTCGGCTGGTGTTGGCCATACGAAACATCAGGCCGTAGCCGCCCTGGTAAGGAGTTACCAGCATTTGTTCGCTGAATTTTATTCGGGCAGAGGGCCTGGAAAATCGACCATAAGACAAGCCTGTCATTAGTGCAAAGGCAAGCAAACCACAGAAAGACTCCACCGAAGCTAAAATACTGGTAATCAGGCCATTGGGGCTAATATGTCCATATCCTACAGTAGTAAGAGTCTGACTGCTGAAAAAGAAAGCCTGCATGAAATTCTGGCTCCAGGTACCTGGAGTAACCCCGTTAAACTGGTCAACGCCTATGACCAGATATAATATGGAGAACAGAACATTGAGTAAGAGAAAAAAACAGAAGATGATCCACAAAAAACGGGGCCATGACATGGAAATCAGGTGATAATAAATATTGTCCCAGGGGCTTAGACTTTCTCTGATAACATTGAAGCTGCCATCAGGATTCATCAATCTGTTATCCAGCGTGATATTTTTACCGAATCCGAGTTCGCGTTCGAGCGGTTTACTTTTAATTTTGCGCAGCAGTCTGCTAAAGTTGGCGTTGTTTTCTCTTCTAGCCATAGTTGTGGATATTTTCAGTGCATCGGCCAAACAAAAGGCGCTTCTTAAAGTTTAACCTGATATGAAACGACGTGCGATAGTTTGGTTCCGACAAGATCTTAGGCTTCATGACAATGAAGCATTGACTACTGCCATTCGGATGGCAGATGAAGTAGTTCCTGTTTACATATTTGATGAGCGGGTATTCCATGGACATTCCAGGTTTGGGATGCGGAAAACGGGGCCGTTCAGGCTGCAATTTATTCTGGAAAGTGTAGCAAATTTGCGCGAAAATCTGGAAAAAATTGGCGGAAAGCTAATCATTCGCGCTGGTCGCCCTGAAGCCATTCTTTCTGAAATGGCTCAGCAGCTCAAGGCATCCTGGGTTATTTGCAACCGGGAGCGTACACATGAAGAGGTATTGGTACAGGATGGCCTGGAACAAAAACTATGGGGAATTGGTGTAGAGCTTTTATACACTCGTGGCAAAATGTTGTATCACACTCAGGATCTGCCTGTGCCTGTTCAGCATACACCCGACATTTTCACCCTGTTCAGAAAAGAAACAGAACACATCACACCGGTTAGAGAGCCCCTGTCCGCCCCTAACGGTATTCCGCCGCTTCCACATGGCATGGAGCCTGGCCCAATGCCCACCATGCAGGATTTTGGTTACGAACCTGTGGAAAAAGACGAACGGTCTGTGCTGGATTTCAAAGGTGGAGAAACAGAGGGTTTGAAACGACTCCGATACTATTTTTGGGAAAAGGATCTGATTGCCCAGTACAAGGAAACCCGAAACGGGCTGGTTGGTCCGGATTACTCCTCCAAATTTTCCCCCTGGCTCTCGCAGGGATGTTTGTCGCCCAAGATGATTTACCATGAACTGAAGCGCTATGAACGGGAGCGGGTAAACAACGAGAGTACTTATTGGCTGTTCTTTGAGCTGCTATGGCGCGATTTTTTCCGCCTGATGGGCAAAAAGTATGGAAACAGGATTTTTCAAAAAGGCGGTGCACAGGGTAAGGATTTGCGTCACCTGAAAAATAATCAGGAAGCCTTTCAGGCATGGGTGGATGGCAAAACAGGCGTTCCGTTCATAGATGCCAACATGCGGGAATTGGCCAGAACTGGTTGGATGAGCAATAGAGGACGGCAGAATGTGGCGTCGTTTCTGGTGCGCGACCTCAAAGTTAACTGGCAAATGGGTGCTGAGTATTTTGAAAGTCAATTGATTGACTATGATCCTTGCAGCAACTGGGGAAACTGGAATTATGTAGCCGGTGTGGGCAGCGACCCCAGGGAAGACCGGTATTTCAATATCCTGACGCAGGCCAGGAATTACGATAACCATGGAGACTACGTTCGAATCTGGTGCCCGGAACTCAAAGATGTCTCCAACGATAAAATTCACCGACCTGATTTACTGACCACTGCTGAACGGAATGGCTATCCGAAGGCGATGGTAAGAATAGATAAATGGGCGGTCTAAGTGAATGAGTGAATGAGTGAGTGAGTGAGTGAGTGAGTGAGTGAATGAGTGAGTGAAGTTTACCACTAAGTCACTGAGGACACTAAGAGTGGTTTTCCTTAGTGCCCTCAGTGGCTTAGTGGTTAACCTCACTCACTCACTCACTCACTCACTCATTCACTAATAGTCTGAGTCGTCCGGGATATCACGTTCATCATCATCATCGCGGCGACGGGTCACGATGATGTGATCATCCTCGTCGGAATGACCGTCATCGAGATCATCGTCGTCTTCGCCGGCGCCATCGAACTCATCATCAACGTCTACTTCAACGTCGGCGATTTCTTCTTTGAGGTGGCCTTCATCATCAAAATCATCATCGTCTTTGACGATGCGTTTTGCCTCCATCACAGTCATGCGAATGAGATAGTAGGTATCGTCGGTCTCAAATGGGAGCGCAGATACCTTCTTACCCTCCTTGTCATTGTAAGAGACAAGGCTTTCAGCATATCCTGACGGATATTTTTGCTTTACTTGTTTGACGATCTCCTCCGGGAGAGCATCATAATCTTTGACGACACGTTTTTTAGCCAAGGTCAGGGATGTGTTTTGGTTTTGGATAACAGCCCAGGTGACTGCATTCAAGTGCGGCAAATTTAGGGGCAGGTTTTTTAAACACGCAAATTTTTTTTTGTAAGATGTTCAGGAAATTGTCTTCCAACTTTTTGGCTTCCGTTTACCATTTGGCTGTTCTATCTTTGGCTCGAATAATATTCCGACTCTTCATGCGCCTATTTATTGCTTCTGCTGTTTTATGCCTGGGTATTTTTTCGCCGGCTCTTGCGCAGGTAACGCTGCTTTCTGAAGATTTCAACAGTTGTACACTGCCAGCCAATTGGGCTGTCCAAAGTAGTGGCAACCAAAATCCTGTCTGGTATGTAGGCGATGCCGTTCAAAATAATGACAATAATGGTCAGAGCATGAACGGATCCTGCTTTCTGTTTATTGACGACGATGCTACGGGCGACCAAACACCTGCATATCAACTGGACTTTATTACTCCGGCCTTTGATGCCAGCCAGTATCCAACCATCGAGCTATCTGTAGATGTTCATTATCGTGATTGGGGTGATGCAGATGAATATTTTGATGTATTGCTCACGGATGGTGTAACCGAAACACTCATACGAAGGTATGATAAATACCGGTCTACCGGATCAAATCTGTATGAATACGAAACCCTGGTATTTGACTTGGCCATCTTGACCAAAAGTCCCAATGCCCGGATTATTTTCCGGTACAACGATGCAGGTGGCTTCAACTGGTGGGCGGGGTTTGATAATTTTTCCATAACCGGTAAAGGCCAGGGGGTTAATGTCATTGCGGAAAGTTTTAATGGCTGTTCCAAACCTTCAGGCTGGGAAACGGAAGTCCTAACCGGCAACGACGATTGGCAATTCGGGCTGATTACCCAGGGCGCCGGCCTGGGTGGAAGCAATTCCATGGACGGCACCTGCTTTGTGTATTTTGATGACGACTTCCTGGGGCAAAATGCGCCTTTCTCTACTGCCCGTTTGAAATCGCCCTGGTTTGACGGCTCTCAATTCAGCAATTTCTCCATTGATTTTGACCTCATCCTGCGATATCATTCTGAGAAAATCAGGCTGATTGTTCAGCATGGAGATGGGCAGGAGTTCAATGTGGCAGAAACGCAGGGGCATGTTGGGGGGCCATACTTCCAACAATATGAACATATTCAACTTGATCTTTCTCCTTACCGTTCAACCCAAATGCGGGTTGTATTTGAGTACGACGACGGTCACGACTGGGCCTGGTGGGGAGGTTTAGACAATATAAAGGTGACCGGAAATGGTGCCGCCAACGACCTGTGCGTACAGGCGCGCCCGATACTGACTGGCCAGACTTGTTTGCCGGAAAACAACCTAAATGCACTGCTGGATGGGCCTCCATCTGGTTGCGTTCCTAAAACGGTTGGCGGCTTATGGTATTCCTGGACCGCCGATTTTAGCGGGACGGCTCAATTCAGCACCGGGGCCAGATTTAATGATGTTGTGGATGTTTTCACAGGAGATTGCAGCAATTTGCAACCTTTTTCCTGCCAAAACCGGGATGAACATGGTTTTACCGGTGAAAACACCTATTTCCAGGTTAATGCGGGAACAAATTACCTCATACGTATTAGCGGTCTGGAAGGCGGATTCGGGCGGTCCAGAGGAACCCTTTGTGTACGGATTCAACAAGTGGATCAACCGCCAGTACCGCCGGTAAATGATGACTGCCTGCAGGCAGTGTCCCTGACTCCCGGGGCCAATTGCACGGATGGCTCCAACCTCCACGCCGGCACATCTCCTACACTGCCCCGTTACAATCAGCTTGCCCGACACGATCTTTGGTATCAGTTCACGGCCCCGTCTCTTCAATCAGGCGAATACCTGGAATTCCAGAGCAGGGCTAATTTTTCGGATATCATCACCCTGTATTCCGGCGCCTGCGATCAACTGCAGGAAGTAGCTACCAACCACAAAGGTCAGGTATTGGATTGCGATAATCTGCAGGCCGGCCAACCTTACTGGATACAGGTTTCAGGCACTTTTGCCACCATTGAAGGTGCGCTCTGTCCTTCTCTCAGTCAAAAAATCCATAATGCACCTGCTAACGACCTTTGTCAGGATGCCGTAGAAGTATTTGTTGGTGGCGCTTGCACTCCTGGAACCAATGTTGGCGCCGGATTTTCCGGCCTGACGCCACCCTGTGTGCCATACCTTAGCAACGATGTTTGGTACCGCTTTACGGCTCCGGCTTCAGGATCTGTGCGCATGAATACAGGAGCAGATTTTCCTCATGTACTTGCCGTATGGAAAGGTCAGTGCGGCAGCTCTGATTTTAATAATGTGCTTTGTCTGGTTAACCCGCTTCGCTGCGATGGTTATGTAACCTTGGGAGCACTTTCGGCCGGAGAAACCTATTACATACAGATTGGCGCTCAGGTAAGTGCCGCCGGAGTGCATGCAGGCAATTTCTGTTTGCGCCTTGTGGACGGTGCTGAAAATGCACCGTTCGAACCATTAAGTTTAAAAGTAACCGAAAAATGCGTTAGTACCAATATTACCCGACTCGATATTGAGGCTACCGGTGGTATTTTGCCTTATCAGTTTAGCGGCAACCCTGACGGTGAAGAACTTGCATCAGGAGAGCACTATTTGGTGGTAGTAAGCGATGCTCAGGGTTGTGTGCGCGCGCTGGAGGGCGATACTGAGGATTGTCAGGCAGTGGATTGTGCCATTAGTGGAGTTATTACCACTGTTCAACCCAGCTGTTTTGATGCCTCCAATGGCGCTATGTCTATCATGGTGACCGGAGGCGCGGCGCCTTATACATACAAATGGTCGAACGGCGCCACAACTGCCGATTTGCACAATCTTGGAGCCGGCAATTACTCCGCCACGGTAACTGATGTGCTGGAATGTGACATTGAACTAACCGCTACCATCATCAATCCATCAGCCATTACGGCTGTACCTACCACTATCAATCAGCCACACCAGGGCCTGTCTGACGGCGCTGTATTGTTGGATGTTGCAGGTGGAACGGGGAGCTACACTTTTGCATGGACGCTCAATGGAGCGCCTTTTGCCACCACTGAAGACCTGACCGCTGCTCCAGCCGGCAACTATACGCTGGTGATAACAGATGGAAACGGATGCACGGCCACTTATGATTTCAGCTTAACAGAAACCGTTGGCCAGCAAGAACTTACACAAGGTTTTTTCACTGAAATATTCCCCAACCCAGCTCACGAAAAAGCATGGCTGGCAGTAGCTTTCCCAAAACCTGAAACCCTGCACCTAAGTCTTTGGGATGCTTCAGGAAGAGCCTTGCAAACCTGGACAGTGCGTAATGTTACAGAGCAAAACATACCGCTTGAACTGAAAAATCTCCCTGCCGGCACTTACCAGTTGCGCATCCGAACAGCCCAGGGCCTTGCCATAGAACCGCTCGTGAAGCAGTAGTGAGTGAGTGAATGAGTGAGTGAGTGAGTGAATGAGTGAGTGAGTGAGTGCTCGGCTTTGTGTCTCGTGGGCCTAATGGCCACCAAACATGGGATTGTTCAGAAAAGTGTGTCACACTTTTCTGAACACCCTCCTTGGCTTTCGTCTCTCAAACTTTGCCTTTTACCATGAAGCCACTGAGGGCACTAAGACTACAAAAACTTAGTGTTCTCAGTGGCTTCGTGGTAAAAAGCCCCAAACTCCCCATCACTCACTCACTCACTCACTCACTCACTCACTCACTGCTTCACATCTCCGTAGATAACTTTCATTTTCATATTGTAAAACATGAACGAAAGCATGTCTGCAGATTCCTCAATGAGTTTGGAAGTTGGTTTGCCGGCGCCGTGTCCGGCGCTGGTTTCAATACGAATGAGGGCTGGATTGGTTCCCTGCTGATTTTCCTGCAATGCCGCAGCAAACTTAAAAGAGTGTGCAGGCACCACCCGGTCGTCATGATCAGCAGTCGTAATCATAGTGGCCGGATAGGCTGTTTTTTTGATGTTGTGCAGTGGAGAATACTTGATCAGACAGGCAAACTCCTCCGGATTGTCGGAACGACCATAATCGGTTGCCCAGGCATAACCAATGGTAAACTGGTGATAGCGCAACATATCCAAAACGCCTACTGCCGGGAAACAAACTCCGAAAAGGTCCGGACGCTGGGTCATACATGCGCCCACCAACAAACCACCGTTTGATCCGCCCTGAATGGCCAGGCGGGCCGGAGAGGTATACTTTTTCTCAATCAGGTATTCAGCCGCAGCGATAAAGTCGTCAAACACATTTTGTTTTTGACATTTAGTGCCGGCTTTATGCCATTTTTCCCCAAATTCGCCACCACCACGCAGGTTAGCTACCACGTAGATGCCATTGTTTTCCAACAGTGCAGCCCTTGAGGCGCTGAACGTTGGGGTTAAGCTGATATTAAAGCCTCCATAACCGTACAACAGGGTTGGGTTCTGCCCGTCGAAGGCTATGTTCTTTTTGCGTGTGATGAACATGGGCACCTTGGTACCATCTTTACTGGTATACCAAACCTGTTCGGTGGTAAATAAATCCGGGTTGAAATCCAGCTTTGGCGCTTTGAACACCTTGATCTCCAGGGAGTTCATATCCAGACTGTAGATAGTATTTGGACGGAGAAAAGAGGTAAATGCAAAGAATGCCTGCGACTCGGCAGGTTTGCCGCTCAATCCACCAACTGTACCAATTTCAGGGAGTTTCACCTCCTGAATGGGTTTTCCAGCAAGGTCAAACACACGAAGGCTGCTGGAAGCATTGTGCAAATAGGTACACACTATTTTCCCGCCACAAATGGCGGCGCCTTGCAGTACATCTGCCTGATCTTCAGGAATAAGCGTTTCCCAGGCTGCTTCCTCTGGCTTGGCTGGATTGATCAAAATCAAACGCTGATTAGGCGCGTTGTGGTTAGTGAGCACCAACAGCTTTTCGCCAATATTGTCTACCACGGCAAAGTCCTTTTCAAAGGTATTGACAATGGTCACAAAGTCCTTCCCAGAAACGCTCAAGTCTTTGATAAACAAGGCATTACCACTGGTGCTTTCCCAGCCTGAAACATTCAGGAAACGCTCATCATCTGTAGTGCCTGCTCCAAAAGAACGATCAGGATGCGCTTTATCAGCATAAACCAGCTGATCTTCGGCTTGCGGTTTGCCGAGGGTATGGTAGTACACCGCACCAAACTTGTTGGCAGCTTTCAGTTCATCCCCTTTTTTAGGTTCGGGGAAACGGGTGTAATAAAATCCATTTCCCTGCCAGGCAATGCCACTGAATTTTACCCATTCAATTTTATCCTCCAGCATTTGGCCAGTTTGCAGGTCTTTCACCACAATGGTGCGCCAGTCTGATCCACCCACCGAAGTAGAATAAGCCAGGTAGCGACCATCTTTGGAGAAATCCAGTTCACCCAGGGAAGTTGTGCCATCATCGCTGAATTTATTGGGATCAAGCACAATTTCAGCCTGACTGTTCAGGTTTTCCTGCACGTAAAGCACACTTTGGTTTTGCAGGCCATCATTTTTGAAGTAATAGTATTTACCTCCTTCTTTGAAAGGCGGGGCAAATTTTTCAAAATTGAAAATCTGCTCCAGGCGATCCTTTACCTTTTCACGGAAAGGAATTTGGCTTAGGTAGCCATAGGTAACGATGTTTTGGCGTGAAACCCAGTCTTTGGTTTCGGCACTTTGGTCGTCTTCCAGCCAACGATAAGGATCAGCAATGGCTGTTCCATGGTATTGGTCAGTAACTGATGTGTCTTTCCGGGTAGCCGGATAGGTTACGGGAATCTGTTTGAAGTCCATGATGGCATTGGATGGGGCATTATCTCCTCCCTTGCAAGCCGCAAAAATGAGGGTTCCAAAGAAGATGGCAGGTGTTAAATACTTCATAACTTCGGTTTAGTTGAAAAATCTGAAGGCGAAAAACCGCAAAGCCCGCTTACTTTTGCCCAAAAATAGACTAAATGCGTTTCCTAATAAGAATAAGCCTGTTTTTCGGCCTGTTGCTGGGAATAATTCAAATGCCAATGTTAAAGGCTCAAAACCGGCCTGCGGATTTACCGCCATTGGACAGTTTAAACCTGAGCGATATGCAATCAAGGTTCTCCAGTTTGCTGTTAACCACTGGAGCGCTGGAAAGCACCTTGCATATCAGAGCCACAGAAGCAGACAGTCTGCAATCTTTGGCAACACAGCAATGGATGGCCGTAAAAGGAGATTCTACCGTGGCCAAATCCGTTCAGGACTCTTTGAGCAAAATAGCCCGACAGGCTAAAGAGGTATCAAAAAAAGCCAACGGGCAACAATCCAAGGCAGTCAAATTGTTACAAATGCTGGCATCTGTACCCATGGACGACAGCCTCAGCCTGCGCAAAAACCTGCCCAAGGCCTGGAAACAAACAAGGCAGCTGTACGACGAACTGTATCCTCCCCCACCCCTTGCGCCGCCTGCCGATGTTGCCCAGGATACCCTGTCGAACGTCAAAACGGAAAATGCCGTTAAAGCTGACAAGGCGCCTGCACCTGCCAGTACGCCATTGGTCAGACAAACAGCCCGGTATAATCCGGCAAACGATGTGATGCTGAATCCACCTGTTCCACCCTGTGCAGTGGCTTCAACAGTAAGAGATGAATTTTCAGGAGAAATAACCCGGGAAATGAGTCGAAGTGAATGGTTCCGATATACCAATCCGGCCTTACGCAATTACCTGCAGGGTAAAACGCACGTTATTTGTGAGGCTGCACTGAGATCGAGCGGGCCCAACATGGCGCTTTTGCTCACCTTCACTATTCAAGATCCTAATGCCCGAAAAGCCTTTGGCCGACTGGAGCAAAACAGCATTGCCCAGCTCAAATTTTTAGACGGCAGCATGTTTGTGTTACAAAACGCCATACCCGACGACGGTGTGTACAATCCTGAAACAGAAATCATGACTTACCGTGCGGAATATCCGCTGAATGCTGAAGTAATGAAAAAACTGCGGAATGAGGAGTCTGACAAGATTCGAATTGCCTGGAGCAAAGGTTATGAGGATTACGACATTCAGCAGGTAGATTTGCTCATGCGGCAGGCAAACTGTGTTTCAGGGAAATAGACTTCCAACCTTTTACCATGACCATCCAAAACAATATTTCGCTTCGTCCCTTTAATACCTTTGGGTTGGAAGCCAGGGCATCTCATTTTGCTTCATTTGACAGCGTAGCGGCTTTGCGCCAGTGCCTTCGTACAGGTATTAAGCCGGTTTTGTTGTTAGGTGGAGGCAGCAACATGCTGTTGACTCAGGATCAGCAGGCGCTGGTTTTGAAAAATGATATTAAAGGAATCCGTATCGTCAGAACTTTTGACCATAAAGTATGGATAGAGGTTGGCGGCGGGGAAAACTGGCACCAGTTTGTGTTGTGGGCCGTGCAACAAGGCTTTGGCGGTGTTGAAAACATGAGCCTGATACCCGGAACGGTGGGCGCCGCTCCAATTCAAAACATAGGCGCATATGGGGTGGAGCTGAAAGATGTGATGCTCAGGTTGACAGCTGTATCACTTGAAACAGGCAAAACCAAAAGCTTCAGTCGCAAAACATGTCGCTTCGGATATCGCGACAGCCTGTTCAAACAAACAGAAAAAGGGAAATGGTGCATTACCTCTGTGGTTTTTTCCCTGACCAAAACCCGGCATAAACTGAATACCTCTTACGGCGATATCCAGAAAACCCTGGAAGCTAATGGGGTAACTCAGCCCACCATTGCCGACATCAGCAAAGCTGTCATTCAAATTCGGTCATCCAAATTACCTGACCCGGCCAACCTGGGCAATTGCGGCTCATTTTTTAAAAATCCAGAAACCACTACGGCAATACTACAAAAGATACAGCAAACCCATCCTCAGGCGCCGTTTTATCCACTAACCGATGGAAGAGTGAAAATTCCAGCCGGTTGGCTGATTGAACAGTGTGGCTGGAAAGGGAAACGAGTGGGTAATACCGGATGTTATGAAAAACAGGCACTCGTGCTGGTCAATTACGGCGGGGCTACAGGTCAGGAGGTTAAACAACTCGCCTACGCCATTATTGATTCTGTGAAGGAGAAGTTTGGAATTGCCCTGGAACCTGAAGTGAATTTGTTGTAACACGTTTGTTGCACGCATCAAACCTGGCATATTTTAAATACCGTATAATTTGCTGATTTACAGCGCATTACAAGAATGCACAAAGAAAAAGCCTCAAAGTCTTTTCGACTTTGAGGCTCACAACATAACCATGAAAACAATTAACCAATCAAATGTTAGCCCTTTCTGATTACGTTATTTTCGAAAACCGTGCCAAAAAACTCAGATAAAGAAAAATTTTAACCTGAAATATGTTAAATTTTTTCAGACAACTCTGAGTAATGGAACATACCCGGTTTTTAGCTCAAAAAATAGGTTATTTTTTGATGATTTTGCTTACAACTGCACTGTTTCCTACCCTCACCTTCACGAAATAAATTCCGGCTGGCTGTTTGTCTAAAATGGCCATGCCTTTCAATTCGTTATCCCAGCGTACCAAACGCAGTTGCTGTACAAGTTTGCCTTTGGCATCCAGGATATCGGCTATGAGGGCTTGTTCGCCTTCCAGGGCCGGCATTTCAATTTGTGCAATACCTCCTGTTGGGTTTGGATAAACCGTCATCTTGCGCAGAGCGCCAGGTTCTGAGGTAGAAACAGCGCACAAATCAACCTGCGTTTGGAAAGTACAACCATTTGCATCCAAACCAAACAGATTATATAATCCGGCAGTCAAATTCGGGAATACCGGATCGGTTTGGAAATTCCCCCCGTTCAGACTGAATTGGAATGGTGGAGCGCCTCCAGATGCAATGGCCGTAATGGTAGCATTGGATGGTGACGGGCAATCTGTAGTGAAATTAACCACGAAGTTGCTGCAAAGATCCTGTGTGCAAAAACTACCAACAGTTTCAGAGCCAAAATTGCCCCCCATGTAAGACCAGAAAGATCCGCCAAGCGGGTTGAACAGGTCTACAATTCCGCCCTCCATGCCATCGCCACCAGAATCGTACAAGTGGAAAGTGTAACATTTATCTGAATCCAAACAAATTTCCTGACCGTAGCCACTGAAGGCTGCAGGATATGGACCTCCCGATGCCACTACATTATTTTGGTCATCTTTCACCTCCCAGGTATTCTGATCCGGGTTAGCATTTGTGCTGAAGAACAATTGTACAGGGAATCCGTCGGCAGATATAGTGAAGGTGATAGAACCACCATCATTCGCCGGGAATTCATCTTCACCTTGGCCCTGTACATTCGTGATATTCACCTCAACAGTATTTTGTCCAAATTGGAGTCCTTGAATAATAACCGGGTATTCAGCTATTTCATCAGGTGGGAGAACCAGCAGCACAGGCAAATTAGCTTGTGGAACACCATTTTTGACCAACTCAAGATCAAACAGATGTTGATCGCCCAAGCCATTGTTACGAATAATAACATTAGCTACTGCAATGGATGGATCATTACACCCTTGAATGAGCTGAACATCCAGAACCTCTAGCTCCCGATTGGCTCTGTTTTTAACTATGGCAAAAGTTGTGTCATTTATCGGCCTCAAATCTCCCTGAACGGTAGCCTTAAGTTCAAAATAATAACTTGAACCAACCGTACTCAGATCCTCGGTAGTAGAAAAGGTATGTTCTATGGTTGCGCCGGCAGACACCACTGCAGGGTAAGTTTCTGTTTTCCAGGCGCCTCCATTTACTCTGTACGACAACTCAATGCCAGATTGCGCGGTCAAACCAAAATTCCTGAACTCAACGGTAATAGTCTCATTCGCCGTCAGACCCGGACCTGAAACCGGAGATTTCAGGCTAAATGCACCAACATCAATACTTACGCGCGTTGGCGTACAGATATTGAACAACTGTGGATCCTGTGTAGCGCTAAAGGCTTCTACCAGCACATTACCGAAAATATCGGTCATGGTGAAGTGGCCTTGCCAGCTAAACGTTGAGGATTTCAGGTACACCTTGTAACAAGTATTGTCCTCACTACAAATCTGGGTAAAATTCTGACCAGCACTCATTTCTCCGGTTGCCAACAAAACATCCGTTTGTGTGCGCAGTTCCCAGGCGAGTACTCCAGTGGTTGTTGCAGCTTCTGCGGTGAGGTAGGTGCCATCCAGGTTGCCAATGAATTTAATGGCCGATAAAGTATCGTTGGATGTACGTTCATCCTGAACGCCGTTAGGTTCAGTAGTGAAAATTTTCAGACCATTCAATCCTTCTTTAATGCCTGTAGCATGCAGGTAAATAGTATCGCGCGCACCGGCAGGGAGGTTACCCGTCCAGTTGTATATACTAACGGGTTGGTTATTGATGTTCCAGTGAATTTTAGCGCTTGTCAGTGGCAAACCGGAAGCGTTTCTGAAAATAATTCCAAAATCTGTTTCTGAGCCGCACACTATCCCAGGGAGGTTGTATCTGCCAACAGCGGCTACATCATTGGAAGTCAGTTTTTGCACAGTGGTCCGCAGCGTGTCGTTGCGAGTGAACTGGTCTGGGGCGTAATTAGTAACAATAGTTACCTGATAATCCTGCCCTACAACCGACATGTCTGTTGTAGCATTGAAGGTAAAATCGTAGGCTTGGCCGGCCGGAATTGGATCCTGAATATTTTCCGTAGCCAACAAATTGCCATTAACCCAAATGGATACTGAGCAATTTTGCGCAGTTACCAAACCACCGTTCAACACTTGAACCTTTATCTGTTCATTAGTGCCAAGCAATGAAGAGGATTGTGGCGCCAACAGGGCAATTGGCTTAATGTCGAAAGTATCTACCTGCAGTTTGAACGCGCCTATCTTGGTTCCCCAGTTGGCATTTCCAGGTTGATATTCACCCGTAAACCAGAAAGTACGACCATCTTCAGGGTCTATGCTCATGTTGCTGTAATCCCCCCAACGATTAGATTGGGTATGATTCTGAGCGCCTGGCGCCAGAGGAAACTCTTCTACCGGCATATCTCCGTTAGGATCTGTAACACGACGTCCGGTGAGATACAGGCCCGGGAATTTGGATGGGCTCACTCCGGAGTACCCCATAGCAATGTTACCGGCCTCGTCCATACAAATCGTGCCCATAAACCGATTGGTTTCCAGGTCCGGGGCATAAGTTCCTTGCTGGTGTATTTGCCAGTTACCTGCACCTATTTTGCGTAGTTCGTACCAACGAACAGCAGCATCACCACCGTCACCCAGCTGTCCGGACACGTCAGAAACGTGGTTCAGCACCACGGATTCATGCGTACCAAAGTTTCTATACGGTGCGCGGTACATGATGATATTTTCCAGTGCCGTCAGTCGCGGAGCATTCACATCTGGTTGCTCTATACAATCAAACAGACCGCCGCCAAAGCATACCCGGGTCTCAAAAGGCGCAGGGAATACCTTTTCAGGTCCAAAAAGCGAACTTTGAGTTGGATCATTCCAATTTGCATTGACTTTCCATATTTGTAAGTGGTCCTGGCCGCCATCCCATCCATCGTCATATACCCTAAAAATATATCCCGGACTTCCCGCAGGAGGAGGAGTTAAACCTTCCCAGTCAGCTCCTGTAGCGGGTTGATAAGCGATAGCCTGGTAATTAGGCATTACGAAGCGGTACAGATCAAAAAAAGGCTCTCCATTCAGTATTGCTTCGCGTTCCAGCGCATAACCTGAGCATTCATTACCACTGGTTATTTCATTAACCGTAATAAAATATGCATTTGGCCAAACATATAATTTGGGATAATCGCCAAAGCCCTGTGTTTGGAAGCGATATGCTTTCCAGGATCCGGTTGGGTCACTATCGTCAGAAATAGCCAGCACAAGTTCATTGGTAAAAATACCCTGTAGTTCCATGATCAGCCAGCGCTCTGCGGCATGATCATACTGAACAATTGGGTCGCCAATGCTGCCAGTGCCCACCTGGCTCCAGATGGTTGAACTAAGTACAGGCCCCCAAACAGATTGCCCGGAATGTTTATCCCAAACCTGTATCCAGGAGCCACCATTGGCATTGGTCATTTGCATATAATGGTTTTTGCCAATATCCCCAGTTGGGTCCGGTGGGGTGATACCACCTGGATCGCGCAAACCTTCAATGTTCTGCAATAAGGTTATTTCCGGCCCACCTTCGCGGTTACCTGCCTTTGGGGTTGCCAATGGGTCGCCATTTCTGGGTTCAGAATTTGGATTGTTGATTTTGTTGGCGAAGAAATAGTTCCGCTTTTGAGCCAACTTGCCAGTCACTTCAGCAGGCGCTTCTGTTTGAGTCTTAAGCGTTCTAAGCGCAGGTATAGCGCCAAGATATTCGCCTTTGGAAACTGAAGGCTGGTAAACCTGTGGTGGGTCGTCCAGGCGGATGGTCTTTTGAGCCGAAATTTGGGTCAGAAAAGACCAGCACAGAAAGAACGTAAGGATTTGTTTCATGAAAAGGTGAAAATGATTTGAATACGCAAGGGTTGTGCAATGCATTTGAAATTTGCCCGCCAATGTAGCAGGATTTTTGTTGCCGTTTTTTTATTGACCTCATGATTGGTCGCGCTGTATCCAAATTTCCCAGACAGCCTACCCTGAGAAGGAACCATCCTGTACCCAAAATATGGTAGGGGTTTCCGGAAATAACTTTCGGTTTGCCGACAAATCAAAACTTTGCCTACTGCTAAAACCAAAGGTTTTAATACGTTTGTCGAACCGCAGCAGACAACCTTAAACTTCTTACATTTTTATGCTTCAATCATCCGCCCGCATTGTCCTGACGCTGGCTCTTCTATTACATAACCTGTTGGCTTTCAGCCAGAATCCTGATTGTCCGGCGCCAACCTTTTTTAAAACCTTTGGCCAGACAGACAGGAGCGAGTTCGCTACCGCCATTACTAACAGCCCGGACGGCCAGTTGTATGTTGCCGGGCGAAACAACAACCGCACTTTTATTCAGAAAATCAGTCTTTCCGGACAGGTAATCTGGATGCGTGATTTTCAAATCAGTCCGTTTGAACCTATCACTCCTGCTGAAATCATCGTGGATTCAGAGGGTATGATTGTGGGCAGCGGTACGCAGGCACAATTTGCCGGTGCGCGTCGTGGTTTTGTTTTCCGGTACAATCCGGCAACCAATACGGTTCTCTGGGCCCACCCCATTTCCAGCAATAATCCTGTTGCAGGAGGGATAGTGGAAAATGGCGCCGGAGGGCATTATGTTTATTACCAAAATCCTATTCTCAACAATGGAGAATCTGATTTTGAAATACTAAACCTCGATCGCGCTACCGGTAATGTGATTCCGGCATTTGCCCGCAGGTATGAGTTTGTTTCCTCCGATCGGCTCTCTAAAATGATCCATGTCAACGGATCTCTGTTTGGATTGGGCTGGAGTGAGGTAGATTCCAATACCACTGATTTCAGGCGGGTGTTGCTGGCACGATTTGATCCGGTAAACGGCGAGCCAATCTGGGCGCGTTTAGGTCACCTGGATTTCACCCAGCAAGCTGATTTATATGGCCGGGATCTGATTGCAGATGGCGACGCACTGATTTCTTCCTATATCGGCGCTACAGCCGGCTCAGCGGGTGTTTACCAATTGTACCTGCAAAAAACAAATCTGGATGGTATCATTGAATGGGTACGCAGCTATAATGTGTACTCAAGTGCTACCCGTTTGCTCAGTGTACCGGATGGATATGTAATCTACGGCAACCGATTGGGCAACGAGCATATTGTGCTGAAAACCAACAAAGAAGGGGAAGTAACCTGGAGTAAAATCCTTGATTTTGGACCAATTGGTCAAACAGACGATGGCAACCTTCCTCCCAACATGGGCGCCCTGGCGGCAGATTCTCTGTACTTCGCGGGCATTTCCACTTCCGGAGTGAGTGATGTTTCCCTTTGGAAAATTCTGACTGATGGCACGATGGTTGATTCCTGCGACTATGACAGTGTTTTATCGGTACAATCTACCTTTATTATCAATCCGGGAAATATTCCGGTAGACTTACAAACTACCATCAGCACGGCCAATTTTACCAATGCAAGTCCTGTGCTTACAGACAATTCCCTTCCGGAAACCCTGGTTTGTCCGGATTGCACAGAGCCTGATCCTTGTCCGGAAAACAATGATTTTGGAACCATTTTCACCGGACTCGACTGCGTAAACGGGAAAATCCAGTTGGGTATCAGTTTCTGCGATTTTGATGGAGGTTTGTTGCCAGACAACCTTTCATTGAGTATCTATAACGGCAATCCGTTTATCGAACCGGCAGACCGTTTATACACCTTCGCGCACGACTCCGCTTCTTTTACCCTGGTACAAAACTGTGCCAATGAGGTGCTCGTAGATTTAACCTCTCTGCTGGGCGCTGCCAATGTGGAAGATGGCGACAGGTTATTTATTGTGGTTAACGATCCGGGTGGCACCAATACGCCCTATTCGCTGGGAGATTTCCCATTGTCGGACCTGGCAGAATGCGATTATACCAACAACATGGATAGCATGATTGTCAATCTGCCCACTGCGCCTACGCTTAGCCTTGGCGCAGATCAGGTTATTTGTGCCAACCAATCAGCTACGCTCGACGCTGGCCCGGGCTTTTACCGTTATCAATGGTCAAACGGCGCCACTACCCAAACCACAAGTGTGAACTTTGGTGGCAATTACCGCATTACAGTAACCGATGCCTGCGGTTTCCGACAATTTGATACTATCACTGTTCAGGTGAATCAATTGGCGCTGGTGCAGGAAAGCGGTTCTTTCTGCCCAGGAAAGTCTGTAACCGTTCGTGGTTTCACTTTTAATCAATCCGGCACTTACCAAAGAACTATTCCCGGATTTAATGGTGATTGCGACACAGTGGCTACCTTCAATATTACCCAGCTGCCTTATCAGGAAAAGATCATCAATATCAATTTCTGTCCGTTTACCACGGTAACCATCAACGGACAAACGTATGAAGACAGCGGCTTGGTACGGGATACCGTTCCTTCAGCAGATGCCTGCGACACCATTGTATTTTACTTCTTGAATCAACTCCCGTTGCCTTTCCGTATCCTTAATTTTGGGATATGTCCGGGTGATTCAGTCAAATTCAACGGCAATGTGTATTACCAGCCAGTTTCTTTCACTGACACCCTTTACAGCACCGGATTTGGCTGCGATACAGCTGTAACTGTAATCATTAGTTTGTTGCAAAATGTACAGATATCTGACACCCTTCGTTTCTGCCCCGGAAGTTCAGTAGTCATTGGCGGTCAAAGTTATACCCAACCTGGCATAGTTCAGGCCACTTTACCAGCTGCCACAGGCTGCGACACCTTGGTTACCTACCATCTGGAATGGCTCCCTGCGCCAGCCCGCTCTGAAACCGTTACATTCTGCCCGGGATCCTCGGTCACCATCAATGGGCAAAGTTATTCGCAACCCGGTACGGTATTGGTTACCATACCCGGAACCGGAGGCGGTTGTGATACAGTCATAACCTACAACCTGTCTTACATAGATTTACCACCATCTAATCTAAGCATTAGTTGTCCGAACACCATTAATGTGGCTACCACGCCTGGTACGGGTCCGGTGGCCGTGAATTTTGCGGCTGCAACCGCCAGTAGCGATTGCGCCTGCGATGATATGGACATCAGTCAGACGAACGGCCCCGCTTCCGGCGCTTTGTTCCCGGTGGGCAATACCCAGGTTTGTTTTAAGGCTGAAGATGCCTGTGGTTCAGAAAAAACCTGCTGTTTTACCGTAACCGTGCGTGAAGAAGCGCCATGCGATACCAAAACCAGCGGTTGCCTGGTGTATGAGCTGTTGAGTATCACAGCAAATGCTGATCAGGAACGAACCTACAACATTCGTGTTACGAACAATTGTAACAACAAGCTGACTTACACGGCCATTGAGTTGCCTTCAGGTGTAACAGCTGTGACGCCAGCCAACCTGAGCACTTACAATTCGCCAGATGGCAATGATTATGCGGTGCGCAACCCGAATTTCTCGCCATTTTATTCCATTCGCTTCAAGAGTATTGGCGATGGCATTTCCAACGGCGAATCGGATGTGTTCAGCTATACACTGCCGGCACAATCGCAACCAACGTTCATCAATATCATCAGCAGACTGGAGCCGCAGATCTTCCTTTCGGCACACCTGAATACATTCAACTGTCCGATTGGAACCAGCAACCGCGATGCCGCTCAGCAACTTAGCCAAGGCGCCGCACAGGGTCTGGTGTTATTCCCTAACCCGACGGACGGGTTGTTGTTCGCCGATTTGAGCCATTGGCAGGATCAACAGCTGGAGCTACGTGTGCTGGATGCCCGTGGCGCTGTGTTGCAACAGTGGAGTGCAACAGGTGGCAGTGATGCGCAGGCCATTCAGCTGGCGGATCAGCTAAGTGCAGGCTTGTATTTCCTGGAAGTACGGGATCAGGCAGGCAGGCGTGAAGTGGCGAGGTTTGTGTTGAACTGAGGTTTTGCCAAAGGTTAAAAACATAAAATCATCCAAGTAAATTGAAAATTGAATTTTCAATTTACTTGGATGATTTTTTAGGAATCTTCATGAATGTTTGATGTTAACAGCCAACAAATTGTAGGGGTGACTGCAATCAACATGATAATATATCCCCCGAATAAGCGATAAATTATCGGCTGATGATAAGTTTACCGGAAGCATCCGGATTGCCAGGAATGGCATACCAATAAATACCTTCAGGCAAATACATCAAGGTTAGCTGCCGGCTACTTTGCCCCTGCGGAAGATCAACCGACTGCACCAGCTGGCCCAAAGTATTGAAAAGCAGGAGTTGATGAGGCATGTCATTGATGCCTTCATATTCAACCGTTAATACATCTGAAGCAGGGTTGGGCCAAACCCTCACCCCACCCACCACGGGCGCAAAAACCGGAGGCGATACACTCACGGTAGCCGTACACGGCACCCCGGGATTGTCTATAGGACCCAGACGATAATTGGGAAAAGAAGGCATGGAGGCTCCCGTAGGGGTCTGGAACTGTACCCCGCGCTGCTCCACGTTACAGGCCAGACCTGGCTCATCCGGGTTGTGGATGACGTGGTAATATCGGGTGTCGCCACCAGCCATAACATATATTTTACAATCCGGCCCCAATTGGCATTGCCAAAACATAGCGGGGAAAGGATTAGCAAATCCATCCCATTCAGCCACCGTAATTTGTGAAGAACTAATATCCGAAGCCCATAAGTCCATTTGAAACAAAAGTTTCCGACAAGAGAGATACAAGTAACGATTGTTGGGAGAAATGGCACAGCCAATTTCACCCAATAATTGATCGCCATAATCAAAGGATATGGTATCAAATTGGGTAAATACACCTGCCTCACGGTCAAAGGAATAGACCATAACGGGGTTATACCGATAGGTACGGTATAATTTACTGCCGTCCGGTGAGAAAACCATCTGACCAAATCCTTCGCCCTGCGGATCCGGGAGGATACCGATGGTCTGTTGAAAGGTATCCACGATTCCCTGGCCGGTGAACTTGAAAATATAAAACTGATTGCTGTTGCGCCGAGGTGTAACCAGCCACCAGTCTTTGCCGTTGGCGTGTTTAACGGCGGCAAGTTCACCCCATGCTAGACTATCAGACAACAGCACCACATTTTTTTCAAGAATTTTACCTTGCCCGCCATTCTGCTTCATATCAACTAAAGTATAATACAATTTGTCAAATACATAGCTTGCAGGATTACTGTAGAGTACAAAACGTTTATGAAACAAACAATACAGATCGGATGAATCCGGCATAGGTAAAACAATAGAGTTTCCCGGCCCACCGGAATATCCATCGTTGTACGTATCACACCACAATGTGTGACCGTTACCAGGGTTAATGCCTTCGCCGCCTTCTATAATTTCATCATTTGCTCCTGCAATAACACATCCATTGGTGTAAAAAAGCAGACTCCCTGTAGAATCACAAATGCTGGAGTTCGTGAGGTACATGTTATGCTCACGGTAATGATAACTCGCCTTGGGGGGGGTGAAATTAAAGTCTAAAAGCCCTCCCCCAAAAGTTGTATCAAGGGTCTGATTTTCACGACCCATTACCCAAACATAATCGAATTTTTGAGCATAAATGAACCCTTGCCAATAGACTATCATCATCAGATTAGCTTCTGGAACGGCACGCCGAGATAGTCAACGATGGCATAGCCGTCGGCATCGGTCGTCAAGATCTGCAAGCAGAGTCGCCCCATTTCGCGATTGAACGACCCGATGTAGTCTTCTGGCTGCGGCGCCGTTGATCGTGCCAAGCTGTTGAGGAACTCGACGGCATCGGCACTGACAACGATGCGCGGATACCCGGCGACCTCGCTTTCCAACTGGTAGGCGCGGGACAACGCGGCGCCGTAGAACTGCCCCTCGCGGATCTCGACGCCCCAGGCCACGTCAACCGAACCGCGTATCGGCCGACGTTGTGCTAGCCCCAGCAGACATAGGCAACCAAGCGTGACGACGACTTCATACACGCCATTCATTGGGCACAGGCCATCGGCTTCAGCAAGACTAGCGTAGAGCAGGATCCCGTCGGACCACCACTGTTCCTTGCGGTGCGTCCGGCGCATCGCTTCGTAAGCCGCGCGTTTCTCTGCAGAGTCGAGCGGTGGCGGCCGAAAACTGCGGCCCGACTGTTCGAGGAAAGCCCGGGCGTCTCCCTGAAGCTTGAGGATCGCGCCGACACTGGAACGAATCGCGTTGATGAAGTTCGCATGTTCTGGGTCGTCGGCAGGTGGCACGACGAGATGCTGGTTTCGCAGGGCCGCGCGCTGTCCAAGCAAATCAACGAAGCCGACGCAATAGTTTTTTGCATGAAGCGGGTAGTGTTCAGTTTCAGGTATTCCGGGCATCTTCATTCCCTACTGATGTAGCGGCGGATCGCGCTCGGGCAGAAAGCGCGGAGTCTGGGGTGGTCAAGTTACATGTAAGCCGCGTTGCTCATACCGCCATCGGAGCACATTCCGGCCGTCCGCGCAGTCGAGAATTAACTGCCGCCCCGGCCGAGTTGTGTGAATCGGCCTTCCCTTAGGTTCCAAAGTTCAGCAGTTGTTCGGATGGCCGCTTTCCGGAATCTTCAAACTTCCGCAACTGGTAGCCCCAGTTACCCAGTGCCGCCAGGAAGCCCGTCGTCACGTCGGCCAGGATTATGAGCGGCAGCTTTCAGCGGATGCGATGCATACTGTTGGCCAGAACCAGCATGGTGAAACCAAGCGCATAATTGCCACGCGGCGGCTACCTGAAACGGCTGAATTAGCCGCTGGATGACGGCCGTCCCCAGCTCAACCTGATCGAAGCGGCAATAAGGCGGAAGCGCTACGGCTGTTCTGGCGCACTGGAAGGCATGTGGCGAAGCGCGCAGCAATGAACAGGGGGGCGGTAATGGCGCACGAGGAGGGACTTCCGGGAATCGGAGAGTCGCAGGAGATCGGACAAGACGCGACTCGGTGCTTGCATACGAATGCCCCGAAGAACTGGGTTCCACCCAAGGACTTGGGTGGAACGGACGACTATGGCCTTGATTTTCAGATTCAGCTGAAAGCGCAGAGTCAAGCAGCTGCGATCTTCCGATTGCAGTTGAAAGGGACCAAAAGCCCGACGCTCATCGAAGCCGGCAAGTTCATCTCCATCCAATTGTCCGCCTCCACCTTGCGTTTATACCGCAACATTGCGGAGCCGATTCTGCTGGTCGTCTGCGACCTCAGCGCGAACGCAGACCCCCGCCAGTGCCCTCTCTACTACATTTGGGTACGCGAGGAACTTCGACGCATTGACGTCGACAGCTTGAATCTCGAGCAGCAGAAGGCCAACCTCCGAGTCCCCACGGCCAACCAACTCACCTACGAGCTGGACTTGCTGCCGGACGTCCGGAACGCCAATGAGCTCGCAGAAGCCGGGCACGCGTTGGATGTGCGGGTCGCCGACTTGCGCCCGGAACTGCAGCCAGAGCAACGCGTCGAGGTCGTACACGACCTTGCTGAAGGCTTCAGAAAACGCGGCGCCGCCTTTTTGGAAGCGGTCGCGGCGCCGGCC
>JAFLBO010000017.1 GCA_017303475.1 Chitinophagales bacterium | reverse complement strand
AGTTGGGCATGGTGAACCATAGCTTAACCTATTGCGCCAACAAAATCCTGGCATACGCTTCCACCTGGCAATACTATTGCACTAACGATGCCTTGTCACCCTGAGCGCAGCGAAGGGTCTGGATTCGGCGAACACTCAGACCCTTCGCTATGCTCAGGGTGACAAAGTTGGGCATGGTGAACCATAGCTTAACCTATTGCGCCAACAAAATCCTGGCATACGCTTCCACCTGGCAATACTATTGCACTAACGATGCCTTGTCACCCTGAGCGCAGCGAAGGGTCTGGATTCGGCGAACACTCAGACCCTTCGCTATGCTCAGGGTGACAAAGTTGGGCATGGTGAACCATAGCTTAACCTATTGCGCCAACAAAATCCTGGCATACGCTTCCACCTGGCAATACTATTGCACTAACGATGCCTTGTCACCCTGAGCGCAGCGAAGGGTCTGGATTCGACACTCATTCAGACCTTTTATCTAAACTTGGTTGCCAATAAGATTCCCCAACATATAAAACAGGTAAATCCCCCTTAGCTATTTCAGCAGGATCATTTAAAAACCGCCACTCAGGGTTAAAAGAGTTGATCAATGCAACCTTTTTATCTCTGGTCCATTTTTTTATTTCTTTTTCTCTGCCAATAGCGGCTTGTATGTATTGATACCATTCACAATAAATCAAGTTGTAGCAAAAGAACTTGCCAGCAAATGTTTTCCGGTCATTCATGTTATCATGAAGATGTTCTTGGAGTCGCCTATCTAAATCATTGGTTACTCCAACATAAAGCACTGTTTTTCTGGGGTTTGTTGTAATGTAAAGAAAATAGCTGTGATGTCTCATTTGAGTAGCTGGGAGTTTGTATTCAGACCCTTCGCTGCGCTCAGGGTGACAAGGCATCGTAGTAGCAATAGTTAAGCAAAGTGAATGCGCTTACCAAGCCTTTTTCTATACTTTGGGCTATTATTTGGCTCAAACTGCTCAATTTTTTCACCCTGAGCGCAGCGAAGGGTCTGATTTTTTATTGTAATTACTTTTCAAATTTAACCCCAAAAACTAACAAATCAAAATTCAATAAAGAAAATACTAGTCCCCAGGCCTTCAAACTCCACTACCTTAGCCCCATGCCAACAATCCTCAAACTGATTCCTATTGCCGGGATACTTTGCACCGGCATGCTGCTGGGCTTGCTGGACAATACCCTGGTTTCCGGCTGGCTCGTGCTGTTTGCTGCCGGTGTGCTTTTCCTGTTGATTGGTGGATTAGTCAAATGGCTGTGGGGCGTTGCCAATGTATGGAGTAGCGCCAGTATATCCGTTATACTTCTTTTTCTGGCCTTTTACGGAAATGCAAACCTGTCTTTTTCCCAAAAACACATCACCCTTCCTATCAGCTCCCGTGGATGCAAGGGCTGTAGTAAACCCGACTCTGCTGCTCATCGGCCGTATGTGGTGGTCCATTATCAGGGAAAAAATGTGGAATTGGACTGTGACAGCCAGGCGCTCGCAGAGCAGTCAGACAGTTGCAGGGTTAGCTTTAGCATAGGTTTTTTGGGACTTGAATTCATGGAAAAATGGCAACTAAAGTGATAACGCATGTTCAATAAACCAATCCTTCGTCAGGAAATGCTGGCCGCACGGGCTGCCATGCCGGCTGCAGAAAAAAACCTGCTGGACCAGGCCATTTGCCAGCAACTTTGGACCTGGACCCTGGAGCATGAACCCAAAGTAGTGCATACCTACCTGCCTATGGGCGATGAAGTTGATGTGCGCCCGTTCATTCAACAAGCGCTACAGGCTGGCATCACCATCGTAGCACCCAAATCGCTCAAAGGACGCCAGTTGGAAAACCTTATCCTGCGATCTTTGGATGAACTGGAGCCGGGCATTTTTGGCACCTCGCACCCCGCGGGCGGGCAGGTGTATACGGGCGCGTACGACTTGTTTGTGGTACCGGGATTGGCGTTTGATGCCCTGGGCAACCGGGTGGGATATGGGGCAGGGTATTACGACAAGTTTTTGCTAACCCAGTCCAAAGGCTATAAAGTTGGGGTTTGTTATCCGTTTCAAATGGTTTCAGCATTGCCAACAGAGCCACATGATGTACCTTTAGATGCGGTTTGCTGCGGTCAGGCCGCCACCGTTTAAATCAGCAATTGTACCATCTAAATCAAGCCTACTATGCTAAAATCAGTTTCTCCTTCTTTGCCTATCCTTTTTTGCGGGATACTTTGCCTGATGCTATCTGGTCCGGCTATTGCACAAAACCCCAAAAATCCGGCCAAGGCGCCGGCTATGGAAAGTGCCGTTTATTGTCACCAGGTGGCAGAGGTTTATGGGAAAGAAATGCAGGAAAAAGCCAATCAGGAGTGTAAAACCATGAGCCAATGCATGCCATGTACGGACCACGATACAGGAACCAAAACCTGCAAGCAACTGACTGTATTTCCCAATAAAGAATCCATGTGCCACGACTCCATCAGGCCTGTAGCAGGATTCAAAAAAACGGCTTGCATGGGCAAGTGCCCAACCTATACCGTAACCATTTTTGCCAATGGAGCCATACAGTGGGAAGGTATTGCGTACACACAGCCATTGGGCAAAAAGAATGGAAAAATAAGTCCCGACATGCTGGAAGCACTGCGGGAAAAGGCGCGTAGTATTGGCTTTTTGCAACTCAACGATATGTATCCGGCAGATCCCATTGCGGACGCCTCTGCCACTGTTGTATTTCTCGAACTTGATGGAAAGTACAAGCAAGTGGGAGAAATATTTGGCGCTCCCAAAGGGCTGAAGGAATTGCACAAGATGTTTGAAGACCTCATCAAAAAGCAAGGCTGGAACAAGCCGGCCCAGATGAAAAAAAAGCTGGATACCAAGCCAAAGAGTACTGTGCCGGGCACGAAAAATTAATGCTCCAGTTATGGAATAGCCGAAAAATTGACATCGCCAATCTTGATGCCTTTAAACTCATAGGTTCCACAAGAGACTGGAAAACTATGGGATATAATGATTTTTTCCGGAACCGGCGACGAAAACGGGTCTAAGGGATTCAGGAATACATGATTGGCAGGGATGAAACGCCAGGATTTGCCATTGGGCAATTCTGAGGTAATGCCTAAAATCAATTTACGCAGTACCACCACGTCGAAAGTAGTAACCTTGCCATCCTGATTAACATCGGCAGCAATAATCTTTAACGGATCATCCAGAGATTCCAGTCCCAGGATATGTTTGGATATAAGGGCCAAGTCGTAGGTTGTAACACCGTTTAAGGGATTATGACCATGAAATGGCGTTATTTCGTAATCATATCCCGGGCCTGGAACAAAACCGCCCCAGGCACTCCAATTCCCATCCGGACCAGACCAGTGAGAAGAACCGGGACCATGAGTATACGGTATAGTGTAATCAATGGAGTCGCCAGAACATTTGTGGCCTTTTACCTTGACCTCACCCTGCTCAATGATATCCCAGTTATGATCCATTAGCCTTACTGCTGAGGAAGGATCACATATACTCATATCGCCAATCTCAATAGTTATCAAACACATTGACAGATTGCCGGCAGTATCCCTGGCCCATATTTCCGCAGTTGAGCTTCCTGCTTCCATTACATCGTAAGGCACTACCGTATCCTGAGGAAATCCCAAACCAGTACATGGCTTTTGAATACCCAGACGAACAGGTCCGCCATCGTCACTTACAGACGAGACACATTCTGAGGCCAATACATCAACAGAGCAAGAAAGGGTGTTAATCCATATAAACCTGGTCACTTTATCCTTACAGGTCAAAGCCGGAGGTATAGTATCTGCCTGTCCTTGCATTGGAATAGAAAAAAATAAGCCTAAAAAAAATGATATAAAAATCTTGGTCATGTAAGGAGGAATTAAGTCAAACATTCCGGAATGATACTAATGACCCGAATTTCCTGAAAGTCTATTGGATTGGATAACCGTAAACTAACATTCGGGCATCAAAGTTATTACTAACAACCCACTGCGTGAACTGGAAAAAGCGGACTTGACAAAAACCCGACAAGTATTTTCACATGCTCTTAATCTTATTCGTTTTGCTATAGTCAAATTGCATAAACAATATAAGTTATGCGCCTGCTCCTCCTTCTCCTCTCCTTCTACGCCTCCACGCTCACCGCTCAACCTAAATTGTATATCCATTTCGTTTCACACAACGAGCCCAACGACAACCTGCAGCTTCCCCTGAATTACCAGAAAGCCAAGGCCAATGTGTTGCAAATGGCCAACATTATCAACAATGCCAATCTGAAATGGAACCTGCAAACCTGCGACGGATTTGTGCTGGGCGCCCTGAAAGATGAAGCATCTACCGGCTCCAATATTTTTAAACTGTTGAACGCCGTGCCGTTTAACGATAATATACAAATTGATCCGCGTTCCAAAAACAGTGGCGGACGCAATATTGCCGACTTATACCATTTGCTCGATTCCTGCGGAGCAAACCCCAGTACTCATCTGGGGGGCTGCATTTATTACACCACCAACCCCAATATCCAACCAATCGACTGGGAACAATACCGCAACCCGGTGGTTGGCAATATTTACGGCAACAGCTGGCAATGCAGCATTATCACCGGCGCGGGAAGTTATCCGCCACATTCAAACGATTTAAACGATTTCGGTGTATTCAAACCCGATTCTCCCAATAATTTTTACCACCATAACCCCGACAAAAACCTCTGGTGCCTGGGGACCGGCTGCGCTCCTGTACTAGATTCTTTGTCGGACGCACAAGCAATAATTGACCTCATTCAGGCGCAGGTAGACAGCATCAAACAGGGACTTTGGCCTCCCAACCGGTTTTACATTACCCGTATCATGACCAACCAGCGGGAATATGGTCCACTGTTTTTTCAAAAAGTAAACAAGGTCATTGACTCCCTGTCCAACATTTCACCTCAATACTTGCAATGGGCCACCATTGGCGAAACCTTTGAAGCCTTTCAGGTCTGGCAGGAGCAAACCAATCTTGATCACAGCATGTGGCGTTGCGGCGAGGTAATAACCAGTACTGCCACAGAACCCACTTCGCCGGAATTGACGTTTTGGCCAAACCCCGCCCTCAATCAACTACATATTCAACTTGACGACGTGGAAACCCACCAGTTAAAAATCCTGAACCTGCTCGGCCAAACAGTTCTGAAACAGTCTTGTCAATCCGGCTGCTCCCTGGAGGTTTCCAGGTATCCTGCAGGTGTTTACTTATTGATATTAGACCAAAAACAAACCCGAAAATGGGTGAAAGAAGGGTATTAATGTGAATATTTTCAAAAATCGGTTAACGGGCTGTAAACCAGACATTTCTTTCATAATAACCTGAAAGATGCCTGTACTTTCGTCCCCGTTTACCAAACAAACTGATTTTTTACCAATTCAATGAAAAACATCATGAAACAACCCTTGCAACTGACCCTCGTTCTTTTCCTGGCATTTATTGTTCAAACAGTTTCTGCCCAAAAAGACTGGCGCTGGGAACAACATGGCGTAGGTTTTAGCGCTCCTGCCAACATGCGCATCACCACCAACAATGCCAGCGAGTTCACCGCCGAAGGCAGCGACCTGCTGCTGTCCATTTACGTGGAACAAGATGGCGAAGTTACCAAAGAAACCCTGGCGGAAGCACTTGTGGCAGCCGCTAAAGAACTCCAGTACGACGAAATCAGCGATGCTGACGAACTCGAAATCGACGATTTTGAAGGCTACTACGTAGAAGGCACCAAAGATGGCGTGGGCGCATTTATCATCACACTGCTCGATAAAAAAAGCAGCACCAACCTTGTTGTTATCATTGCCTTCAACTCCGACGGCGCCCGGGATAAAGCCATAGATATTGCTGATTCATTTTACGCCTTTGATTAAAAAGGCGCAAAGGGTTGGCGCGAAGGCATAAAGTCGCGAAGACTCAAAAAGGGTGTCTCACGAGTAATTTTTACCGCCGAGGCGCAGAGGCGTAAACAATTGATTTTCAATTCCTCTGCGCCTCTGCGGTAAAAATTGCTTTTGAGACACCCTCCTATTTTCAGAAACACTCAGCGTTGAATTTACCTGGATTCAAATGGTCCAAACACCTGCAATACCTCTCTGCTTTTTGAAAAATCATTTAATACATAAACCCAATACTCTTTTCCGCCTGGCATCACCCGGATGACTACATGGCCATGCAGATTGGCGTAGGAATGGGGAATTTTCTCTCCAATGACCTGAATATTAGCCGAAAGCATGTCTGTTGTAAAAATATGGCGCTCTCCCGGGTACAAAGATTTGGAACTAATGCGTCGCAATACCTCTTCTCCCGGATGATCAGACGACCAGCATTGTTGCACCCAGACCCTCGGTCGAAGTGTACGAACATAAAACGGGCTTTGAGAATCCCGGTTTCCATGATGATTTAATGTGGCTACATCTACAGCACCCACCACCGGTGCTACCTGGGCTTCTACGGAATACATATTCCCGGCGCCCCATTCATCCATGCCACTGATATCTCCCCCGGTGAAATAATCAAAAGGACCATAGGTGAATTTCAGGCATACGCTCAGTGGATTTTCTCCGGGATATTGCCCGGCCTTAAATAACTCCTGTACATCGCCATCCTTGTAGCCGGTCCAGATTTTACCACTTGCTGCAATGTTTTGAACCTGAAATTCCGGACACACTTCCGGATGTTTCAATGCAATTTGCCCCAGCTTTCCAGGCACTACGGAATCATGGCGAAGTTGGTATTTCTGAGTTTGCCAATCCAGAAATTTGCGATACTCCTGCAAAGTCTGAACGATGTGATATTCATCTTTTTCATTTTGGGATATAAATGCTTCGCCCAAAACGTCAACCGGGAAATGTAAACCACGGTCCAGCATATGCTTAATTGGAATCTGATCACCCAGTCCCATAATACCGGTAAGCGCATATTGCCCGCCCCTTGCCAGTGGTTTGCCAGGGTCCCATTCTCCAAAATGATCGTCATGAAAATGCGTGATAATTGCATAGTCAAGCGAAGGCCCATTTTTATCAGGATGAAATTGCCGGATATAGTCGCAAAGCCATCCGGATGCGCTTAGACTGGTATCCGGCCTGAGTGCACTATTTCTGGTGGATCGTGTGCGTGGGTGAGTATCAGAAATTTCGCCGGCATCAATCACCAGCGTTGTAGTGTCGGGAAGGATTAAAAAAGCGGCGTTTCCTCTGCCGGTACTGATGTGGTGAATATCCAACATGCCGGGCTCCCAGGGTGGCAACTGTTGTTGGGCAGTAGCCGCTGAATACCATAAAAAGAAAAATAAGAGGAGGGGATACCGACAGGGAATCCCCTCCTCTTTACCCAAACGAATACCAAACATATAAACAGCGAAAACGAGGTGCATTTCAATAAAAATTAGCACTAAAAGTATTGGCGCCTCCTCTTAAAGATTAGCAAGCAGTTTTTAAGTTTATATGAAATTGGTGTAAATCCGTTATTTTTTCAGGTCTCTTTCCAGATTGTTCAGATTTTCCCGGAACTGCTCTGTATTGGGGTCTTTAGATTTTTCTGCTAATTCAACCGCCTTTTGATAGGCTTTTAGGGCTTTTTTTGTGGAGCCATTGGCCAAAAGCGCCTCTCCATAGCTATCATAGGTATTGGCAGATGTCGGAAACAACTGTGTATTACACCAGAAGATTTGCTCGGCTGTTTTTGGCTTGTCCAGCCCCATAAGGTATTCATACCCTGTCATATTAATATCTGCCTCAGTCATCAAACCCGCCTCCACACAGGATTTGAACAGTGTCAGCACTTCTGCTTCACTTTTACCATTTGGATACTGTGACAGCGCATCGAAAAGTGGCTTGGCAAGCTCCATATCTCTCTCCTGATTTTGCTGCCGATATTTCACCGCGGCCTCTTTAGCTAATACCAAAGCTTTGTCCAGAGCCTCTTCGCTGGAAACCTTGACCTCCGGAATGACCCCTACGCCTTCCCAGTTGGTTTTTGTAACCGGATTGATGGCTCGCCCGCCCGGAATGAATATCGCCAATTGATCATTCACCGGAACCATCCCACCCGGATTAGCGCCACCACCAGTGGTTTCACCAACCAGAGTGGCCCGCTTACGACTTTGCATATTGTACGAAAACTCCTCAGCGCCTGAAAAAGTGTAATCGCTGGTCAGAATGAACAATGGCACCCCGGGCATTTTTACACCACCCACCTGATCCAGCGTCCAGAACTCTTCCGTACGGTTGCCTTCGCGGTAGTAAAGACTGTTCAGGTGCACCTTTTTGTCAAAAAAATAGCTGCACAGATATTGTACCATGGCAGGATTGCCACCGCCATTCCGGCGTAAATCAATGATAATGGCATCCGTGCCAGCCAACAATCCCATGCTATGATCCGCCATTGGTTTGCCCTCTACTGGAGGCGCAAATCCACGCAAATCAAGATACCCGATGTTGTCTTCCAGAATTTTCACCTCTGAAAATCCAGCGGAGCCACCCCTTCGGTTGTCCAGAAAGGAGGTAAGCGGGTCCGGTCGGCCAGCCTTTGAGTTGCCTTTATCACCCATTACGCGTACACGGATGTGTTTGTCGTGGGTGATGGATTGGGCCTCGGTGGTAAGTGCCGCAGCAAAGGATTTCACATCGTTGCTCCCATCAAAAGCTCCGGCTTTTAGTCGGGCTTCAAGGTGTTCGGCAGTTGTTTTGGCCACATCCGGAAACACATACCGTTTTTGCAATAGTTCGCCTATTTGCTGAACGCTTTGTTGTTTGAATTCGGCACTGAGGGTTTGTGCCTGGAGTGGGGCGCAAAAAAGGAATACGCCCAGAGTTAAACTGAGAATTTGTTGGATCATAGCTAAATTGTTTAGTCAGACTTCCTTTGAAAGTGGTTTAGAAAAAATCAGCCGGAAAGGTGATTGTTTTCCAAAGGTATAGTTGGGGAAATGGCTGAATCAAGGGCTAATGCCATTTATCAACCATAATTAACCTTCGGATTACACTTGGATGGTTATTGTTATAAATAGGTTACAATGGAGGATGTTTTTTTATTGTTTGGAAGTCCATCTGGTTTAAAACGCCTGGCAACTGTTTTGCCTGATTTTTGCAACCACATTGTTTATTGGTCACAACGCTTTGTCGCAAGTGAAGGGAGCAACTTGAGCCCCCATAAGCTCCTGTTGTTTGGCAATGCTTTCCTGATGCACCGCCGACAGGAACTTCTCCACAAACGTTTGGCTCAATCCGCGCTTGTCGCCCTGCTCAAACCCTTTTTCCAATATCTCATTCCAGCGCACACTCTGCAGGATAGAAATATTGTTGCGCAACTTGTACCGACCAATATCCTGTGCAATCCGCATGCGCCTGGCCAGCAGGTTGAATAGCTCCATATCTACTTCATCAATCTTGTGGCGCAGGTTTTCAATATGTTCCTGAAAATCCTGGTCGTCAGTTGTCTCCCTTCTCAACACCAGCTATTGGATCAATGCCTGATAGATTTCAGGTGTAATCTGTTGTTTGGCGTCACTCCATGCCTCATCCGGCAAAGGATGCACTTCAGTCATAAGCCCATCGTAGTTCAGGTCCATAGCCTGTTGGGCCACTTCACGCAAATCTTCCCGATTGCCACAGATGTGCGAGTTGTCGCAAATCAATGGCACATCCGGCATCCTGCGCCTCAGTTCAATGGGCAGCTCCCAATAAGGTGCATTCCTGAAGCGCGATTTGGCATACGCAGAAAAGCCTCTGTGTATGGCGCCAATCCGGGTCACGCCGGCATTAGCCACCCGCTCTATAGCTCCCAGCCAAAGCTCCAGGTCCGGATTCACCGGATTTTTGATCAGCACCGGAACATCCACTCCCTTCAGCGCATCAGCAATTTCCTGCACCGAAAACGGATTGACCGTAGAACGTGCGCCTACCCAAAGTACATCTACACCGTGCTTTAGGGCCTCATATACCTGATTACCATTGGCTACTTCTATGGTGGTTTGCAAGCCGGTTTCCTGTTTCACCCGTCGCAGCCAGGGCAAAGCGCCAGCTCCTACTCCTTCGAAGGCGCCAGGACGTGTACGAGGCTTCCAAACACCTGCTCTGAACAAATGGATACCGGTATGTTTCAAACCATGGGCTGTTTGCAGCACTTGTTCTTCGGTTTCTGCCGAACAAGGTCCGGCTATCAAAAATGGGCGGTTGTCTTTTCTCTGGAACATAATCTTGATGTATTAAAATAGCGTTTGTTCAGGCTGGATCGAGTATTCTTTTAATCTCATTAGCCTGTTTTATTAAGCTGTGAAAAGTGGAAAAGTCGTTCTTAATCAACAAGGTGCGAAACTTGCTCACTGTATTGATATACGTGTCCAGCACGTCCAGGATATGGTCCCGGTTTTGCTGAAAAATGGGAACCCAGGTATCAGGATGACTCTTTGCCAACCGAACTGTACTGTTGAAGCCACTGCTGGCCAGCTCGAAAATTTGCGCCTCATCCTGCTCTTTTTCCAGCACGGTCAGTGCCAGCGCGAAGGAGGCGATATGCGATATATGACTCACATACGCCACGTGCAGGTCGTGCGCCTGCGCATCCAGGTATGTCAGGTGCATGTGCAGGCTGGCATACAGTTTTTCAACTAAGGCCAGCGCATCCGGGTCGGAGTCTTCTACGTTGGTCAATACGCAGCATTTGCCTTCAAAAAGGTTGTTCCGGGCAGCCCCCGGGCCGCTGTATTCGGTTCCGGCCATGGGATGCGTGGCCACAAAGCGCCGTCGAAGTGGATGGTGCTCCACCGCAGCCAGCGCCGCGGCCTTGGTCGACCCAACATCCATCAGCACCTGATCAGGATGCATCAAATCCAGCACCATGGGCAATACCCGGGCTAAATGATCTACCGGAATAGCCACCACAATCAGGTGGCTGTTCGCCACGGCTTCTTCCAGGGGCAAAACCTGATCCACCAGGCCTGCTTCCAGGGCCTGAGCGGCATGAACCGGATTGGATTCTACACCAACCACACGCCGTACAAATCCATTTCGGCGCAAATCAAGCGCCATTGAGCCGCCTATTAAACCGGGTCCGATAACAGTGAGTTGCATAAGTTAAACTTGTTGTATTCGTTGGAGCGCTTCACGGAATTGGGTTACAGGACAGCAAAGAGAAACCCTGACATAGCAGCGTCCGGCCTCTCCGAAAATCCCCCCCGGCGTAATGAAAAGGTTATACCGCTGCAAGAGGTTATCACTCAAAGCATAACCATCTGCAAAATGGTCCGGTATTCTGGCCCACACGAACATACCTTGTTGATTGGGATCGAATGAACATCCCAGCTGCCGGAGCAAGGCAAAAGCTTCCTGCTGGCGCTCACCGTAGGTTTCGTTGAGCTGGTCATACCAGTCGTTGGGCGCCTGCAGCGCTGCAATAGCCGCCTGCTGTACCGGCAAAAACTGTCCTGAATCCATGTTGCTTTTGAAGCGCAATACCGCCTGCAGGTATTGGGCATGTCCGGCCAGCATACCTACCCTCCAACCTGCCATATTGTGCGATTTAGACAAGGAGTTCAGCTCCAGAGCTACCTCCATAGCGCCTTTTTCAGCCAAAATGCTTTGCGGATGCTTGTTGAGGATAAAACTGTAGGGGTTATCATGTACGATCAGGATCTTGTTTTTGGCGCCAAAATCAATCAGCCTGCGAAAGGTATCCGCAGCAGCTGTTGCTCCTGTGGGCATGTGCGGATAATTGATCCACATGATTTTTACCCTCGATAGATCCGTTTGTTCCAGGGCCTCCAGATCCGGCTGCCATTGACGCGATTCCAGCAGGTCGTACGCGCGCGCCTCCGCGCCGGCAAGCAGGGTGGCAGCCCGGTAGGTGGGGTATCCCGGATTGGGGATCAGGGCCACATCGCCCGGTTCGAGAAAGGTAAAGGCAATGTGCGCTATTCCCTCCTTGGAGCCAATCAGGGGCAAAATCTGATGCTCGGGATCAAGTGTGCACTGATAATGCCTGGCATACCAGTTGGCCCAGGCCGTGCGCAGGGCAGGCAAACCGGTATAAGACTGGTAACCATGCGCGGCAGCAGATTGCGCGCTGTCGTTCAGCGCATCCACCACATCCGGGTGCGGAGGTTGATCCGGCGATCCGATACCCAGGTTGAGTACCGGCTTGCCTTCTTGTCGCATCCTGGCTATTTCGCGCAATTTGGCGGCGAAATAGTATTCAGAAACCAGGTTTAATCTATTGGCTGTTGCAATCATCATAGGTCTAAATTTTTCAGTTAAACATGGAGCCGCTCTTGTAAACGCCCAGGACCTTGAGGTCGCCAGTCAGGGTTGACAAGGATTTGAGCAGAATCGGAATGCGCTCGGGCAAACAAGTGAAATCAGCGTAGAATTGATATTCCCAGGGTTTTCCGAGCAGCGGGACAGATTGAATTTTACTCAGATTAGCGTTTTCGGCAGCCATCAGACTGAGTATACGCGCCAGACTTCCCGGTTCGTTGGCCAGGGTAAAAGAGAGCGACACCTTATCGGCAAAAGGCACGGGAGCAGCCTCCGGTCGACGCTGCAAGGCCAGGAAGCGGGTGTAGTTTTCCGGAACTGTTTCTATGGCCGGCGCCAGAATATCCAGCCCGTAAATCTCGGCGGCCCGTTCACTTGCAATGGCGCCAATGGCAGTATTCCGGTTTCGGGCCACGAAAGAGGCGCTTTCCGCAGTATCCTCAGAAGCCACCAGGCGGATATGGGGATACCGGGTAAAAAATTCTGCGCACTGTGCCAGAGCCATGGGATGCGAATGCACCTCCTGCAGGTCAGCCAGATTGGCCCCTGGAATTGTTAGCAAATTTTGACGAATAGGCAAATACACCTCGCCGATGATGGCCAGCTGACTATTTTGCAGCAGAGCATAATTGCCCAGAATACTGCCGGCAATACTGTTTTCAATAGCCAGCACTGCACCATCCGCCTCTGCTGGCGATGCCACTATTTTGAAGAGCTCCGGGAACGACAATGCCGGCACCACATCAATCTGGCGACCGAAAAACTGACGGGCAGCAATTTCATGAAACGCTCCCGGAACACCTTGAATGACGATTTTTTGCATAAAATAAAAAAGGGGAGCTCCTGTGTCAGGAACTCCCCTTATTCGTTGATTTTGAATGTATTAATCAGGTATCAACATGCGGTGGCTGTTCCTTTTTTTGTTTCCAAAAAAGAAATAGAAAAAGTAAAAGCCAAAAAAGGAAACGAGTTGATTCCGCATGTATCAGTGTACTATGACAGTGCAAACATAAGGGCTTTTTGGAATAGTGCAAGAAAAAAGTGAAGAAAAGTAGGTTTCAAGCATTATTGGGCGGCCTTGTTTACAAATCCCGTGTTTTCCACCAGGCAAACAGCATATTAGGTACCCAGCACAACCAGGCTACTATCTGATAGGCCGGCGTAAAACTACCAAACAATGGCACCAGAATCGGCATCCAGAGTCGTAAGGTAACCGCTGCAAAACAAGCCGCGTAACTGTAATACATCCAACGTTCGTGGGCCACAAAATCCTGCTTTTTGGCAGCGGAATAAGCCATCAGTGTGGTGATTAAAAATATCCATCCCAGCAGAAAAAAACCGGTTTTACCTACCAGACCACCTTCTGCATAAAAAGAGAGGTACACGCCTGCCAGTGAGGCGGGAATGGCTGCCAGCACATAACCTTTTCCCATTTGCCGGTGACGATGCGGAAACCGGCGTCGCCACCCCGGCATGAATTGTGCCCAGCCAAGCAACATGGCTATTCCACCAAACAACACGTGGGTGTAAAATCCGGCCTTGTAGGCTGTAGCGGCCCACAAAGCATCTGATTTCATTTGCAGCAGACCAACTTTATCCAGGGTAACCAGATAATACAGAGGGTACAAGCCGATGGAAATGGCAAGAATAGCGAGGAGGATGCGTTTCATAACGGGGAAAGCAGGAAAAAACCATACCCCTCTACCTTGAGGAAGGCACTTTCTTCCTCAAGGCCTACCTGCTTGTTTCTCCAGTGGTCGTGAAGGGGAAAATGTATGCCTTGCTCATGGAACAGTCCGCCGTAGAGGTACACGGTTTGTGGACTGAAATTGAACAAACAAATCAGTTTTTGATCACCCTGATAACGCACAAAACCTGCCACATGGAAATGATGGTGGGTGTTGAGCCAATACAGGTTTTTCAGATCAGAAACTACGGGTAGCGACTTGCGCAGTTGCAGCAACTTTTGGGTTCCGGCGTAGATTTGGTGCTCTATTGTGCCCTTTTTCTCAGCTTTTTTGTTCTTTTTCCAATCAATCAGCGGCCTGTGCATCCAACGGTTATCGTAGCTCTTGCCCGGGTCGTTCAAATAGCTGTAATCATTGGTGTAGCCCACCTCATCGCCGTAAAAAAGCATGGGAATACCGCCAATGAAACAACTCATGGCCTGCATCAGCAGGATACGCCGGATGGCCAGGTCCAGCTCGGCAGGAACGCCGGATTCCAGCGCTTTTTCCAGTCCGCAAAGCGAGGCCAGGGTACCACTGATGCGGGCATCCTGCGTTTTGGGATTCACCGAGAACAATGCGCCTTTGGCAGGTGAATAGTCAATGCCGCCGGAGTAAAAATCTTTGATAAACTTCCGGTGATCATAGGGCGTAAAACCCGCAGCTTCAATGGCCGCATCCTCATATCCCAACCCGATATCGTCGTGACAGCGTGTATAGGTAATCCAGGTAGCGCCGTAGGGTTTTTGCATCAGATCGTGCTGGGAAGCCAGCATCAAACGCACATCGCCGGTGGCCAGGGTATCCCATTGAATGGCCATTTGGGTGGCATTGTACGCCACATCGCATTCCCGCGCCAAAAACGCATCCGTACCGAAATACTTCATGATTTCTTTGGGCGCCACAATGGCCTCGCCCAAGAGTGCCATCCCCGGTGTAGCTGATTCTACACAGAGCCGTATAAGCCTCAGCAAACTATGCGCTTGCGGCAGGTTTTGGCAGGTGGTGCCCAGTTGTTTCCAGATGAAGGCCGGAGCATCAATACGCAGGATATCTACCCCCAGGTTGGCGTAAAAAAAGACGTTGTCGAGCATATCGCACAACACATCCGGATTGGTGTAGTTGAGGTCCCACTGATAGCGGTGGAAAACGGTCATTACCCATTTCTGGCACTCCTCCACATAACTGAAACTACCCGGCGCGCTTTCAGGGAATATTTCCGGCATGGTTTGGTCAAACTGATCCGGAAGACGACGATCATCGTAGAAATAAAAATAGTCCTGGTATTTCGGATCGCCCTGCTTGGCCTTTTTGGCCCATTCGTGGTGGTAAGAAGTATGGTTCAGAACAATATCCAGCATCAGGTACATACCGGATTCCTGCATGGAAGCAATCACTTTTTTCAAATCCTCCAGACTGCCAAAACGCTCATCTACCTGCCGGAAATCTGACACCGCATAGCCGCCGTCGCTCTCATTGGGCGGACTTTGGAAAATAGGCATCAGGTGCAGAAAATTGACACCCAGATCCTGAAAATAGTCCATTTTACCAGATAAATTCTTCAAATTTCCACAAAAACGATCCACATACAGACTCATTCCGGCAATGTTGTTGCTCAGGTACCAGTGGGCTTCCTTGTTCTTCTGCGCGTCTTTTTCCAGCAGTACTGCCGGTCTTTTCGTCGCTGCCTGAATAACCACGCGCATTAAGGTTTCAAAACCCTGTGTACTTCTGGGGTGATTGCCATAAAGTTCCAAATACAACTGGCGTATGGCCACTGCATTGGTCATTAACCGGGTGGCAAAGCCGGAATCTGCTCCGGCCGCTGTCAACCATTCCTGAATACGTGGATGTAAATGTCTGTCGAACATTGAGTGTTTGAGTTGGCGAGTGTTTTAGTGTTTTGGTGTAGCTCTGGCAATTGGGTGCAAATATGATGAACTGCCTGTATTTTCAATTTGGGCATATTTGCCCCGCCCTTCAGGGCGGGGATTTAGGATCACAATGATTTGGAGGGCTTTAGCCCTTTCATGATATGGGGCTAAAGCCCCTCTAATTATTCTTCATCTTGATTCCCCACCCTGAAGGGCGGGGCAAATATGCCCAAATTAAAAAATGAGTTCCAGCATTTCATCAATGCCCGCCGCCCATTACCCGCACTTCTTCATCCGTTTGTTTTACCTGAATCCTTAGCACAGCGGCGGCGGCTACCAACAGCATCCCGCCTGCAACCATGATGGCTACTCCGGGATTGCTACCCAGCAAATGCTTGTAAATAGCGCCAAAACTGAGGGTTTGTATGATCATGGGAATCACAATCATCATATTGATAATGCCCATGTACACCCCGAAACGCTCTTTGGGAATACTACCCACTACGAGCATATACGGCACGCCCATCATGCTCGCCCAGGCAATGCCAAAGCCGGTCATGGGCGCAAACAACAAGTGCTTGTCCTCAATGTTGGCAAAGGCCAGCAAGCCCAGGCCGGCAATCAACAAACACACAAAATGTACCTTTTTGGGACCGTATTTTTTGGCCAGCAACACCAATCCGAAAGCCGACAGGAAAGTGACAATATTATACCAGCCGTTTATCAGGCCGGTCCAGCCTACTGCCTCCTCATAAAGGGCCGGATTATCCACACTGTTGGTTTTCCAAACAGATTGCGCGATGCTGTGCGAACAATACTGCCAGTAAATAAAAAGGGCGTACCACTGAAACAGGTATACCAACGACAGCTGCCACATGGCCGTGGGCATATTTTTAATGGCATCCCAAATTTCAATCACAGGCTGCAGAGCGCCGTGTTTATTATCCCGAATATAGGCCAATTCCTGCTCGGTGGGCGGAATTTCCGGTGTGGTGTAGAGCGACCACAATACGGAACAAATAGAGCATACCGCTCCCACAAAAAACGATCCGTACACCCAATACGGAATCCCTGAGGCGGATTGCCCCACGATAGCGCCCTGAAAAAAGAAAAGGGATAAATTGGCCAGGGTGATGCCCAGACCAGTGAAAAAGCTCTGAGTCAGAAAACCCATGCCATACTGCGATTCCGGCAGCTTATCGGCCACAAAAGCCCGGTAAGGTTCCATGGCGGTGTTATTGGCTGCATCCAAAATCCACAACAAACCTGCCGCCATCCAAAGGGTGCTACTAAACGGAAAAGCAAACAAACACAAACTGCAAAAAATAGCACCCACCAGGAAATAAGGTTTCCGCCTGCCCCAGCGCGGATGCCAGGTTTTATCGCTCATGGCTCCTATGATGGGCTGAATCAACAAGCCGGTCATAGGGCCCGCCAGATTGAGCAGCGGCAACTGCTCCGGATCGGCGTGCAGGAAGGAGTAAATAGGATTGATGGCTGTTTGTTGCAAACCAAAACTGTACTGGATTCCAAAAAATCCGAAGTTCATATTCACGATTTGCCAAAAACTGAGACTGGGTTTGATTGCCGACATGATTGTGTTTGCGCTAAATACAGAATTGTGGGCGGAAAAGTAGGGCGATTCAGTAATTTTTGTTAAAAATGTTTGAAAGAATAAAAATTATCGTCGGTCTGTTTCCTCATTTGTCAGAAAGGAATACCTTTGTAACGAAAATTCGCTAAATTGAATTTTCCTCTCGTTTTTGCTCAAATTCTAACCAATATCCCATCATGTCAGCAATAGCAGAAGCCACAGATATCCTCAAAGGCGGTGAATTTTTGATCCGCGACAGTCGTCCGGAAGACATCTTTATTCCGGAGGAGCTCAATGAGGAGCAACTCATGGTCAAACAAATGGCCGTTGATTTTCTTCAAAATGAGATTGCACCCAACCGTGCCAAAATTGAAAAACAGGAGCCTGGTTTGGCGGCCAGCCTGCTGAAAAAAATGGGCGAGCTGGGCCTGCTTGGCGCGCATATGCCGGCTATTTACGGCGGTACCGAACTGGATACCAATACCAACACGGTCATTTCCGATGTGTTTGGACCAATGGGCTCATTCAGTGTTCCGTTTGCGGCGCACACCGGCATTGGCATGTTGCCTATTTTGTATTTCGGCAATGAAGAGCAAAAACAGAAATACCTGCCCGGACTGATTTCGGGCGATATCAAAGCGGCGTATTGCCTCACCGAGCCAGGCTCTGGTTCTGATGCGCTCAATGCCAAAACACGCGCCGATTTGAGCGCCGATGGCACACATTATGTGTTGAACGGCCAGAAAATGTGGATTTCCAACGCTGGTTTTGCCGATCTTTTCATTGTATTTGCCAAGGTTGACGGCGAAAAATTCACCGGCTTTATCGTAGACGCGCATACGCCGGGCATCACCCTGGGCGCCGAGGAAGACAAGCTCGGCATCAAGGGTTCTTCCACCCGTCAGGTGTTTTTTGAAAATGCCAAAGTACCCGCTGAAAACGTGCTGGGCGAGATTGGCAAAGGTCACCTCATTGCCTTTAATGCCCTGAACATTGGTCGCTTCAAACTTGGTGTAATGTGTATTGGCGGCAACAAAGAAGTGATCAACATGGCCGTTTCGTATGCCAATGAGCGCCACCAGTTTGGTCAGCCAATTGGCAATTTCGGGGCTATTCAACACAAGATTGCCGAGATGGTTATCCGGAATTTTGCTGCAGAAAGTGCTGCATATCGTACTTCCGAGTGCATGCACGACAAAAAGACCAAGGAAGAAGCGGCTGGCAAATCATTTGGTCAGGCTACGCTGGAAGCTGCTGAGGAATATGCTATTGAATGCTCTATCCTGAAAGTATTCGGTTCCGAAGTCACCGATTTTTGCGTGGACGAAAACGTGCAGATTCACGGTGGCATTGGTTTTAGCGAGGAATACCCGGCCGCGCGCGCGTACCGCGACAGTCGTATCAACCGCATTTACGAGGGCACCAACGAAATCAACCGCATGCTCATGGTAGATCAGCTCTTCAAACGCGCCCTGAAAGGTCAGCTCGACATTGTGGGACCGGCCTGGGCGGTACAGAAAGAGCTCACCTCTATGCCTTCCATGGAGCGTTTGGAAGGCGCCTATGCGGAAGAGCACAAGGCCATTGCCGATTTCAAAAAAGTGATCCTGATGGTAGCCGGCGGCGGCGCCAAAATGCAGATGGACGGCAAGCTCAACCTCAAAGACGAGCAGGAAATCCTGATGAACGTGGCCGACATGCTCATTGATCTGTACGCGGCCGAATCCATGCTGCTGCGTATACAAAAGCTGGCCGGAATGGAGAAAAAGCACTCCCAGGAGTTTTACGACGCCATGTTGCAGGTGTTCTTCCATGAAGCTACGGCACGCATGGCCAAAAATGCCACCGATGCCCTGGCGTCTTTTGCGGAAGGCGATTTGCTGAAAACCTTCCTCATGGGCGTGAAACGTTTTACCAAATACCCGCCAGTCAACGTCAAGGAAAAACGCCGACTGGTAGCCGAGGTGGTTCGGAAAGAAGGCGGGTGGTGTTTCTAACGGTGGACGGTGGACGGCGACGTTTGTATCTGGCCAGGCTGGTGTGTCATCGTACGAGAGGGGTTTCCCGCAGATTTTCGCAGATGAAACCGCAGATTTTCGCAGAAGACGTTGAGCTTGGTTACTCACGATAAATTTGACTATAATTTCCGTGAGTTACCAAGCCGAGCGCCTCTGCGAAAATCTGCGGGGAAATCTCCGTAAATCTGCGGGAAACCCCTCTTAGTTTGAAACCCTTACGTAAAGGTGTACCTTCGCCATTCAAAGCTACGTTGACGCCGGGCCAGATCTTTCACTACGCTCAACCGTCCACCGCAAGCCGTCCACCGTCCTATGAACGTCCTCCACGAAAATCCCGCTTTTATCGTCCTGAACAAGCCGGGTGGTTTGCCCACGCAGCCAGATAAAACGGGCGATGAATCCTTGCTCGCACAGGCCGAAGCGCATTGCGGGCATCCTTTGCATTTGGTGCACCGCCTTGATCGCCCTGTTAGCGGATTGGTATTGCTGGCCAAAAACGCCGAAACCATGGCCCTGTTTACGGCCTTGTTCCAGAGCAGAAACGTGCAAAAAGAATACCTGGCTGTAGTGCACAATCCACCGCCGCAGCCGGAAGGCGTACTGGTGCATTTTTTGAAAAAGAATGCGGTAAAAAACACCAGTCATGCATTTGATACAGAGCAACCCGGCTCCGAACGCGCAGAATTACAATACAAACTCTTAGGCAGCAGCACCCACTACCACCTGTTGCATATACGACTCATTACTGGTCGCCATCATCAGATCCGCGCCCAGCTGGCAGCCATCGGTTGTCCGGTGAAAGGGGATGTCAAGTACGGCGCCCGCCGTTCCAATCCCGACCGGAGCATACACCTGCATGCCTGGAAAATGGGATTCATCCACCCGATTTCCATGGAAACCATTCAACTTGAAGCGCCTGTACCGGAAGAAGTGCTGTGGAAAAGCTTTGGACGGTAGACGGCCTACGGTGGACGGTAGACGGCCTACGGTGGACGGTGGACGGCCGGTGAAAAATCTGTGTGAAATCTGTGAAAAAAATCTGTGTGAAATCTGCGGGAAACCCCTCGCGCGTGGGTTTCCCGCAGATTTTCACAGATTTCACCCGCAGATTTTCGCAGAAAGCGTGCGGTTTGATGGCTCACGATGATTTTGCGGTGTATGCTGGGAACGACGTGGGGTGTTATCTTGAGCGTAGCGAAAGATCTGGCCAGCCCGCGTTATAAAGCCAAGCTCAACGCCTCTGCGAAAATCTGCGGAAGCATCTGCGTAAATCTGCGGGAAACCCCTCGCGCGTGGGTTTCCCGCAGATTTTCACAGATTTCACCCGCAGATTTTCGCAGAAAGCGTGCGGTTTGATGGCTCACGGTGATTTTAGTCAAAAATATTGTTGGATGCTAAAAACAAAGCGGGGGGGCATCTTGAGTGCACCGATAGATCTGAAGAGGGGAACATTTTCACCATCATCTTACTGACATACCACTAAAATCTGTACTTTTACATTACCCAAACGTTTCGGACGTATCGAATAGGATGCTTTGCGCATGATGATTCATGGGTCATTTTAAGTCAGCAAGTGGGAAAGCCTACTTGCTGACTTATATTTTATACCAGGATCCTCACGGGCCTAGCGCTGGGTGAAAAAAGACCGCAGCACTGCGGTGGAGAAGCTCTAAGTCTATTGATTAGAGGAAGACCGGGCGAGACGGAAATTGGCTGAAATCCAGCTTATAGCTCTCACAGCCGCACTATTTTAAATAGCTGTTTCTGGCCTTCAGATATCACTTGAACGAAATAAAATCCTGTAGGCAAGGCCTGCATATCCACCCTGTGAACAGGAGTGTCAATGTATTCATTTTTTATAATCCTGCCGGATGAATCATTGATTAAAATTTGATAATTCCCCAGGTTACTTGAGTTTGAAGAAAGGGTGAAAAAATCTTGAACGGGGTTTGGGAATAGTTGCCATTCTTCTGCACTTATCTGATTGCTCACCTGGGTCGTGGTTGATGCTGCCAAATAGTTGGTTGGAAAAATTGGGAAATCAAAAAAAAACTCATAGTTATTCAACTCAATTTGGGCGATGTTGTAAGCACATCCTGGTCCAATGATTTCAGGATGCTCAATACGATTTAAAAAGGAGGATAAATTGACGTTTATATAAATACGACCGTCAGGCCCAAGTTGCATTCCTCCTTTGATGAGTCCGGTACAATCTGTTGTTGAACCATTTCCTTCTACTATATAAATATTTTCAAGTAGGTTGGCTTTAGTCAAATCATATTGCGCAATACAAAATCCGGTGGCACCTGGACCAAATGTGTATAATACTTTACTATCAGCGGAGAATTCACTCTTGTCATTCAAAATGCTGTAAGATTCGTAGTTACCAATACTTCTGTATCCGGTAATCACACCCAATTCAGGATCAAAATCATAAACCTTATCTCTATGATGTAAAAAATGCCCATTGGGCGAAAATTTCATGTGGTTAAATCCTAAACTCGAAGTATCTCTATAAGTTGACCATAGCTGAATCCCGCTGGAATCTGCACGATATATTTCAATATCAACAATATAATCAACATCTGAGATCGAGTAAAGATAACGTATGGTTGAGATCCAAAAACTTTCCTGATCAACTGATTGGGTTACACTCAATCCATCCAGGAGATCATTGGCAACAATGTTGTCTTTTTGGCTGACATCTCCGTTGCCATTATCTAAATCCATATCAATTACTGAATACCTGAGCTTGTGTCCGACGTTCTGCCAGTCTTCGGATAGATTTACTACATAATACTGATTACCAGATCCTGACTTAGGAAAAGCGGTGGCTGACTGAAGCGCAGTTCTATATGTCTGCAGGCTTCCATTAGGCATGGGTGAGTGGAAACGGTTGTAAATAACTCCAGTATAAACATTGTTGCCATAGGTTTCATTACCTGGTTTCCCATAGAACAAGAGATTACCCTCTGAATCGCTCATGGAAAACGGGCTTTTTTTGGATCGTAATTTATTGTTCGATTCTACGGTTACAGCACTTTCGGTAAAACGAAGGGTATTAAAAGATCCGAAATGCCAGTTCCAGGCCTCTTTTTGAGCCGAACAAGTAATGCTGAAAAAGAAAATCAGGAGCGTAGGTAAAGTACGGTTATGATGAACTACATTTTTCATAGAAACAAATGTTTTTGACAAAGTCGTTTATACCATAAGACGTTCAGGCGATCTAATTGGTTGGCGAAACATCTGGTAAACAGTTTATTCACTTTATACTCCAAAAGATTTGTTGCAAAGGAACCTTCAAATTTGATTGTCTTCCACGAACAGGAAGCATCTGCGAAATCTGCGGGAAACCTCTCGCGCGAGGGGGTTCCCGCAGATGTTCACGGATTTTTCCGCAGATTTTCGCAGAAAGCGTGCGGTTTGATGGCTCACGGTGGTTTTGCGGTGTATGCTGGGAACAACGTGAGTTGTCATCTTGAGCGTAGCGAAAGATCTGGCCAGGCCGCGTTATAACGCCCAGCCGCACGCCTCTGCGAAAATCTGCGGAAGCATCCCCGTAAATCTGCGGGAAACCTCGCGCGAGGGGGTTCCCGCAGATGTTCACGGATTTTTCCGCAGATTTTCGCAGAAAGCGCTCGGTTTGATGACTCACGATGATTTTGCGGCGCATGCTGGGAACGAAGTGAGTTGTCATCTTGAGCGTAGCGAAAGATCTGGGGCAGGAGGCGAAGAAAAAGCGTTATGGAAAACACTATAACCTTCAAGCCTAACTATTTTCGCACCAAAAGTCTAATGCCATGAATGTAGTAGAACAACACTCCGACATCCTTCAAAATATTGAATTTGCCATCGTTTCTACCTACCGTGAACGCCCTGAATTGCGCGATCCGGAAGTAATCATGGCTTTGGAAAAATTGATCACTTATTACACCCGGATGAAAAAGGGGCTGCCACAGTTACCTGTTGTACTTCCGGAGGGCAGTATAGCCGTCTTTACTTTCATGAAAACTGTTTGCGAAAGTCGTCGTGAAGGAGGTGAGGAGGATGTCGTTCCAGACGAACCATTACCACGCGTACCCTTGCGCATCATCGTGCTGTGCCTCGAGCGCCTGCTGGATTCAGCCCGCAACTGGCATAAAAGAGACGGGCAACGCGGGTATCTGAACTTCGTTGGGCAGTATATTGTGTAAGCAAGTGGGATGCAGACGTTAAATGCTGAGATTAAACGAGAGTTGCCATCTTGAGGCCAGCGAAAGATCTGGGCAGGGGGCCGCATAGCCACTCACGGACGTGGCGCTGGGTCAAAAAAAGACCCAAGCGCGGCGGGGAGATGCCGGGGTGAGGTTTTGGGGGGGGTAAGACTGGGCGAAGCAGAAAAATATAAAGCATGAAAGAAATAATAGCAATTACATCGTTAAGCTTTACACTTGCCTGTGCATCAGGAAGTAAACCCCAATCTACAAACATAGATTGTTTGTTGGATTATGACCCTTTAAGCAATCAAAGCGTTTACGTTTTCGTCGATAAAATGCCTGAATATGAAGGCGGGAGCATGGCATTATTGCAATTTTTTGCAAACAACTTTGAATACCCGAAACAAGAACAATTTCAGGCAACTTTTATAATGGAATTCATTGTAGATAAGAAAGGAAAGGTAACAGCTCCTCGAATAAAAGGTAAAGATATTTCCAAGTTGACCGAAGCAGAAAAAAAGGTTTTGGATGTATTAGAACAAACATCCAAATGGAGTGCTGGAAGTTGCAATGGGAAAAAAGTACCTGTTAAAATGTTCCTTCCATTAAGATTTTAAATGCGGTGGGGTCATAAACCTAAATCCTCAAACCTATTCTTACATGTTTCAGTACAGCGTTTTTCATTATATTTCTTTTGGAGAACACAAATACAAAACCTTATTAAATTTTTTTGAAATTATTTTCGGAGGCATAAACCTATTTGCTTGAATTTGCATCATAGAATCAACTATTGGGATTTCTTCAATAACATTATTGCTTATTAAATCAACATAAAGTATAGAGTAATCACCTTCATAAAATTCATTAAAAACAATCCTTTTAACATCAAAATCATTACCATGCGATTTGACTTTTAAGCTATCAACAATAACAGGATTATAGTATCCATACTGAATTATCTCTCCTTGATATCCTATCGATTGCCATTCGCCGTAAGGAATACCATCTTTGAATTCTGCTCTAAATGAAATCTGCCCTCCATCATAAGTACTATAGACTTTTCCAGAGTATGGCATATCACGATAATAATACAAAGAATTTTGATTTTTTAAATCAGCCAAATGCAATGATGAGGGATTGCAACTAATTAGCGGAATCGCAAATAAAAAACACCTTAAAAGAGATGTTAAATTGAAATAGGAATAAAACTTCATTTGTGTCAATTTAATATTAGAGCTATTGTGGATTGCTATCAATCGGTAATAGCTTAACAGGCCAAATGTTGAGCGCAGCGAAAAATCAGACTAAACTGCGATATAATGCCCAACCGAACGCCTCTGCGGAAATCTGCGGGAGAATTTGCGTAGATCTGCGGGCAACCCTTCGCGCGAGGGGGTTCCCGCAGATTTTCACAGAAAGCGTAAAGCGTGATGGCTAACGATGATTATGGCCAAAAAATTGTTGTATGCTAAAATGTCACTAATCACCAAAAGTGTACCACTAGTTTGCACCAATTATGTACCACTTAAAATCTGGCTGATTTTAGCGCAGAACTCAGGAAAAGCATAGCCACTCACGGACGTTGCGCTGGTCAAAAAAGGCCATGCCGGGGTGAGTTTTTGGGCAGTGGGAAGGCCGGGCGAGGCGGAAAACTAACCAATGAAAGTACTTAATTGCACTTTTTAAGAATATATTTAAACCGCAAATTGGTTAATGTGTCATTTTTTAAGGTGAACAACTCATCAATAAAGTAACTATTCTCTGCAAAACAAAATTCTCTATCAATAAATGAGTACGTCATCCTGATAGTGTTAATAGAATCGCTCTGTAATTTAATAGGTGCGAAATCGCCCTGCCAACCATGAAGAATAACTGAATCACTGCCGTTTTTACCCACTTTTTTTCCATCAGAGCCAATATAATAAACTTGCCCCCCGATTTCAACTTTAGAATAAAGGAGTGAGCTATCTGGATTTATGACATAAATTAGTATAGAATCCAATTCATGGTGATTATCATACATTTGAATAGATTTCATTCCATGATGAGTAGGTTTTCTAACGCTATTCAAAATTATTGTATCACCAAACTTAGTAAGGGTATACCTTCCAGAATGAGTAAGCGTTTTTCCGGTGTATGGAGAAAACAACCTGGCGACATATTTATCCTTGTAAAGGCAGATGCAATTATATTCATTCATAAAGCAAGTACCTTTGGACTCATTTAAGTAAAGTCTGCAAGCTCCGAGTGTGAGCATAAAAGCACTTAGTATTATCAGATTGAAAGGATTCCTTTTCATAAGTAACTTAGCATTTTGCCTCTTTTAACACACCTAAACTCCATTTTAGTTTAATTTTGATCAAGTTTGACCTTAGATTCTCCCAAAATCAGGAGAGAAAGCCATTACTTGTTGTGGGCCAAGAAAGACCCAAGTACAGCGGGGAGTATCTGGGGTGAGGTTTTGGGTGGTGGGAAGACCGGGCGAGGCGAGAATTTTGATTTACCAAGTGGTACACATTTGGTGCAAACCGGTGGTACACTTTTGGTGATTAGTGACAGGTTTTTGGGGCGGGAAGACCGGGCGAGGCGAAAAAAAAACCAAGCGTGGCGAAAAAGTCTTTAGCCATGGTAAGAAACCTAATTTTAGAAAATCGGGCGTTCATCCAACTGTGACTGGATAATACTAAAATTAAGACGATTATGCACTTGTTTAACCCACTATATTTATTTTTGAGGATAAACCGTTAGTATCATTGTATTGGGAACATTTGGATATTGCTCTATGCCGAAATCCTTCCCAGGAACAGCCTCAATACTGCTTTTTCGTATTTTAAATGTCTTGCGGCCTGAGCTATTTAGTAAATCCATGATTTGTTCCGAAAAGCCTTCGGCTTCTTGGTCTGGGTGAGAATACCTTATCTCGACAGTATAACCTATTGGGATTGTTGAAAGAATGTCTGAGGTTTGCTCCCTTTTTAAATTTTTTTGATTGGGATTAATTATTTGTGTTAAGTTACCTTGTATGGGAGCGGTGTTGATATTGCTGCCATTGTTGCCCTCAATATTAATTTCAGATTGTTTAGTACCTCTATTTGCCGAATTGCTTTTGGGTATTTGTTCATGAATAACATTCTTAGTGCCAATATATTCATTTGAAACGTTACCAACATTAGTATTGTTTTGGGAAGATTGAATTATAGTTTGATTGGAAGTATCATACGCTTGAAAGGCGGTTGAGTTGCCCTTTGATTTTGAATCAGGCTTCTCAAAACTATGATTTATGTAAAGTCCCAATGCAGATAAAATGACAGTGATTAAACCGCCAATTATTTTGTCTTTGTGCGATTTGCTTAGTTTCATTTTGCAATTGATTAATAAAAATTGTTCAGAAAACGATGATTATTGAAAAAAGGATAGAATTAATGAATATACAACAAGTCAAATATTACAAAAAAATCACGAAACGAAATAATGGAAAGAAACGACTGAAGCCACAGGTTGAAATACTTATTCAATTGACTCCAAAATTTCATCAAAGTCCTTTTGTTCGAATAAAGAATCTGATGCAGTTTATCGCCCCGCTGGGGCTAGAGGGTAAAACTAACGGCCACCAGGCCGTAGCCAGCTGGAAGAAACTAGTGTGGGAAAAGCGTTTCAAGTAGAGGGAAAGGAATTCCAACTGTTGATTGCTACTCCCGGCAGCCGTGTTTTTTGAACGATGGACGATGAACGATGGACGACGGACGATGGGCGTTAAGTCTGGTATCCGTTCCAACCCCAGGCGCAACGCCCATCGTTCATCGTCCATCGTTCATCGTTCATCGTTCTTACGCTGAGCATGCTTCGCAGTCCGGATTGTCTAAGCTGCAAATTTTGCCGGATACTTGTTCGATATCGAGGGCCGACATCTGTACGGGCTTTTGTTCTTCCCGGGCAGATGATACCGACGCTGTGGCGATAGGCTCTGTGGCTTTGGCGTTCTGTACAAACTTCTGCTGGTGCTTCTGGCTGAGGGTGAACTTGATGGGGTCCACCGCGGCCTTGGAGCGGAGGTAGTACATGCCGGTTTTGAGGCCTTTTTGCCAGGCGTAGAAGTGCATGGAAGACAGCTTGGCGAACGTGGGCGCTTCCATGAATACGTTGAGGCTCTGGCTCTGACAGATAAAGGCGCCGCGGTCGGCACTCATGTCGATGATCACTTTCTGACTGATCTCGTAGGCGGTTTTGTACACGTCGCGTACTTCCTGCGGGATGTCTTCAATGCCCTGGATGGAGCCGTTGGCGGCCATGATGGCTTCGCGCATTTCTTCGTTCCACATGCCCAGGCGTACGAGGTCGCGCATGAGGTGTTTGTTCACCACGATGTGCTCGCCCGCCAGCGTGCGGCGCGTGTAGAGGTTGGAAGTGTATGGCTCGAAACATTCGTTGTTGCCCAGGATCTGACTGGTAGACGCCGTTGGCATAGGCGCTACGAGCAGGGAGTTGCGCACGCCTACTTTTTTCACGCGCTCGCGCAGACTGTCCCAGTCCCAGCGATTGGATGGCGTTACGCCCCAGAGATCAAACTGGAACATGCCTTTGCTCATGGGCGAGCCCTGGAAGCTTTCGTAGGTGCCGTGTTTTTCGGCCAAATCGGCAGATTCGGTCACGGCCGCGAAGTAGATGGTTTCAAAAATGTCTTTGTTCAGCTGCTTGGCCGCATCGCTGTCGAACGCCATCCCCATGAGGATGAAGGCATCGGCCAGGCCCTGTACGCCCAAACCGATGGGGCGGTGACGCATGTTGGAGGTGCGCGCTTCCGGGATTGGGTAGTAGTTGATGTCGATCACCTTGTTGAGGTTGCGCGTGGCTACCCGGGTGATGTCGTACAGTTTTTCAAAATCAAATTTGCCGTTGGTGATGTACTTCGGCAGGGCAATAGAAGCCAGGTTGCACACCGCTACCTCGTCTTTGGAGGTGTATTCAATGATCTCTGTGCAGAGGTTGGATGAGCGGATGGTACCCAGGTTTTGCTGGTTGCTCTTCAGGTTGGCGGCGTCTTTGTACAGGATGTACGGGGTGCCGGTTTCTACCTGACTTTCCAACACGGCGTTCCACAGATCGCGGGCTTTGACGGTTTTGCGCGCACGACCTTCTTTTTCGTACTGCTCGTACAGGGTGTTGAATTTGGCGCCGTACACATCGAACAGTCCAGGCGCTTCGTTCGGATCGAAGAGCGACCATTCTTTGTCGTCTTTCACGCGCTCCATGAACAAATCGCAGATCCAGAGGGCGTAGAAGAGGTCGCGGGCGCGCATTTCTTCTTTACCGTGGTTCTTTTTCAGTTCCAGGAACTCAAAAATATCGGCGTGCCATGGCTCGAGGTACACCGCGAAGGCGCCTTTGCGTTTGCCACCGCCCTGGTCTACGTAGCGGGCAGCGTCGTTGAACACGCGCAGCATCGGGATGATGCCGTTGGAGGTACCGCCGGTGCCTTTGATGTAGGAGCCTGTGGCGCGTACGTTGTGGATGCTTAGGCCGATACCACCGGCGCTCTGGGAAATGAGTGCGCAGCGCGACAGGGTTTCGAAAATGCCCGCGATGCTGTCTTCCGTGATGCTGAGCAGGAAGCAGGAGGAAAGCTGCGGCTTGGGTGTGCCGGCGTTGAAGAGCGTTGGCGTGGCGTGGATGAACCAGCGCTCGCTCATGAGGTTGTAGGTCTCGATGGCCGCTTCGATGTCTTCACCGTGAATACCCACGGCTACGCGCATGAAGAGGTGTTGCGGGCGTTCCACCACTTTGCCGTTCATGCGCATGAGGTAGGAGCGCTCCAGGGTTTTGAACCCGAAGTAATCAAACTCGAAATCGCGGTCGAAAATGATGGCGGAATCCAGTTTGGACTTGTGTTTTTGCACAATCCGGTTGGTTTCTTCGCCTATGAGGCCCGCGCGATCGCCTGTTTTTGGATCAACGTAGTTGAAAAGTTCTTCCACCACCTTGGAGAAGGATTTTTCTGTTTCCTTGTGGAGGTTGCTCACGGCGATACGGGCAGCCAGCAGGGCGTAGTCCGGGTGGATGGTAGCCATGGTAGCGGCGGTTTCAGCCGCCAGGTTGTCGAGCTCCACGGTGGTCACGCCATCGTACAGGCCCATGATCACCTTTTTGGATACTTCGATCAGGTTGACGTAGTTGGTATCCAGTCCGTACGTCATTTTGCGGAGGCGCGCCGTGATCTTGTCGAACGACACTTCCTCTTTTCGGCCATCGCGTTTGATTACTTGCATCATGATCAGATTGTTATGTTGATGGTGGTTATTTTTCGAGTTGTTGAGTTTTCGAGTGTTTGAGTTTTCGAGTGTTTGAGTTTTCGAGTGTTTGAGTTGGCGTTCGGCCTGGTATGCCGGAATGGTATTCCGGCTTGTTTTCTGTTTTGGTTTCCCGGAATATCATTCCGGGCTACTGTCTACGTACGCCGGAATGGTATTCCGGCCTGTTTTCTGATTGACTTTCCCGGAATATCATTCCGGGCTACTAAAATGCTGCCCCGCTGGGGCTTTTTTGGAGGCCTTTGGCCCGTGTAAATCTCAAGCTCAACGCCTCCCTCGTCAATCATGTAATCATGTACTCGTCAATCATGTAATTCAATTCCCGTCAATCGCTTTCCGCACTTCTTCCGGTATCACGGTTTCGTAAATCATCTTTTGCATGTCATCCAGATCGCCTTTTTCCTTTCGCTTGTCTTCCAGCATGTACCAGCGTTTGGCGCCGGGTTCTTTCACGGCAATGAGGTTTTTGTTTTTGAGGGTCAGCAACATGGTCGATTCGCCTTCCATTTTCACATTTTCACTACCAAACTCCCTTTTCATGATAGGGATAAGCAGTTTTTTGAAATCTTCTTCACCTTTCAGCTCCATTCTCATACTGCCGGTGTAGGGCACCATGGCCCAGTAGTAGTTGCCGGTTTGCTTGATTTTGAGCTTTTTGAGCAGGGTGTAATCCAGGCCGGTCAGCTCAATTTTCATGTATTCATTGTCCATGGATTGCAACATGGTTGCCTTGAGCGAATCAAAGGGAACGATGTCGAACATCCTGGGCGACATGAACTGAAAACTGCTGTCGAAATTCATAGCCAGCGTGAACTTGCGGTAGTCTTCCAGGTCGCGTTTGAGCGACTGTGTAAGTTCTTTTTTGCTTTGGGCCTGCAAGCCGGAGAGCGTGAAAAGAATCAGAAGAGAAAGAACAAATCTCATTTCGAGTGTTTGAGTTTTTGAGTGTTTGAGTTTTCGAGTGTTTGAGTTTTTGAGTTGGCGTTGGGCTTGGGTTTCCGTTGGCCTTGGGCCGTCCACCGTAGGCCGTCCACCGTCTACCGTAAGCCGTCTACCGTCCACCGTAAGCCGTCAATATTTCGCACAAAAGCTGCCTGCTTCTACGGTGAGTCCTTCGGAGGGGGTGCTGAAGAAAAAGGTGCCTTTGATGATTTTATTGGTGGTATCGTGAACGGTAATCGTTAATTCTCCTGTTTCTGCCTGAAAAGCTCCTGGGATAACAACAATGGAGTGTAGAAATACGCCGGTTTGCAGCTGATAGGTACCTGTTGTTACAACCATGGGTACCTGTATAACTATTTCTCTTACTTGTCCAAAATTTGCTTTTGCCTGTATGGTAATATGACCTCCGACACCAAAACTGAATCCCGTTACTTCTTCTGCCTGCCAAAAAACGTTGTTGATATCTGCTTCGAGGAAGTTGGCATCGCAACTTTTGTCGAGCTTGTCTTTGCAGGCAAGTCCGGTGAGCAGGAAGAGGGTGAGGAAAAGGGCAGTTGTTTTCATGTTTTTTACCGCAGAGGTGCTGAGACGCGGAGTGTTGTTTTTTTACCGCAGAGGCGCTGAGACGCGGAGTGTTATTTCTCTGCGCCTCTGCGTCTCTGCGGTGAATCATTTATGCCGCAGTTTCGTCGTCCACCGTGGCGTCTGGCGCGTTGGTTTTTACAGATTCGATACCGTTATCACGACCGGCTTCGCTTTCGTACATCTGGCTGCTGCCAATTACCTGGCCGTTGCCGGCTTTGAGGTTGAAGTAGAATTTGCCGTTGGAAGATTCTTTGCGATCGTAGCGATTGTCGTCGCCGGAGTTGTTGCGTACAGATTCAACGCCATTCATGCAGGCGGCTTTGGTGGAGTAGCCTTCGCTGCTGAGGATCACCTGGCCATTGCCGGCTTTGAGGTTGAATTGGAATTCGCCGTTAGAACGGGTGGAAATAACAAACTTTCCCATAATTCTGGTGTATTTGTTTTAAGTGTTATGGTTTAAAAATCGGCTTCCATGGAGAACACCTGCTCTTCACGTTTGGCCATAACGCCGGCTTTTTGGTAATCGCCAACGCGTTTTTCAAAGAAATTGGTTTTGCCCTGAATAGAAATCATGTCCATCCATGGGAATGGATTGGCGGTGCCATACACTTTATCGTTACCGAGAGACACCAGCAGGCGGTCGGCCACAAATTCAATGTATTGGCTCATCATATCGGCGTTCATACCAATGAGGGATACCGGCAGCGCGTCGGTTACAAATTCTTTTTCGAATTCAACCGCCTCTGTGATGATGGACTGGATTTCGGCCGGATCAATTTTGTTTTCCATCATGGAATACAGCAGACAGGCGAAATCGGTGTGCATACCTTCATCGCGGCTGATCAGCTCGTTGGAGAAGGTGAGTCCGGGCATGAGGCCGCGTTTTTTCAGCCAGTAGATGCTGCAGAAAGAGCCGCTGAAGAAGATACCTTCTACGGCAGCAAAGGCAATCAGCCGGTGGGCGAAGGTGGGAGCGTTTTCGATCCAGCGCAGGGCCCACTCGCCTTTTTTAGCCACGCAAGGCAGGTTTTGCAGGGCGTGGAAGAGGTAATCTTTTTCTTTCGGATCCTTAATATAGGTGTCGATCAGCAGGGAGTACATCTCGGCATGGATGTTCTCGATGGCTACCTGGAAACCGTAGAAACAACGGGCTTCCGGGATTTGCACCTCGCGCATGAAATTGAGTACGAGGTTCTCGTTGACAATACCGTCGGAAGCGGCAAAGAAAGCCAGCACGTGTTTGATGAAGTGCCGGTCGTTATCTGTGAGTTTATTCTCCCAGTCGTTGATATCCTGCGTGAGGTCAACTTCCTCAGCAGTCCAGAAGGAGGCTACAGAGGTTTTGTACATTTTCCACACTTCCGCGTAGTTGATCGGCAGGATCACAAAGCGGTCGGGGTTTTCCGCCAGAATGGGTTCAGTTACGTTAGACATTGGTTCGTGTAAATTTTGACTACTATATTGACGTGATGTTTTTTGCTTCAAAAAATTGGTTCAACACGCATATTTTTGAGGCAGACACCGGGCGGATCCGGGATAAACCGGCTCAGGCACGCTCAATATGAGTGAAGGGACAATCAGGAAGAAAGGCGGAGTAAAATAACCTGCTGAAAAGCGAAAGCGAAAGTAGGGCTTTTTTGGCGAGTGTCAAAGTTAGTTTTCCACAAAATGTTGATAACGTTTGTAAGTATCTGATTTTCAATGGCATTTTTTTGAGAGTCAAGTTGTCAACAATGTGGATAACTTCTTGTGGATAAAATTAGAGGGGTAAAAACTTGGATAAATAAAGGGGGTGTAAGTGGCTCATTTAGAGGGGGAAAGACATGAAGGAAAGCGTGAGGTTTAGTTCACCGCTAAGTACGCTAAGAGGGGTTCACCACTAAGGCACTAAGGGCACTAAGGTTAGGCAGCTTCTAGGCAGCTGCGCTGCCAGGCTTGGAGAGGTACAAAGACCCGGCAGCGCAGCTGCCCACCCCTTAGTGCTCTTAGTGCCTTAGTGGTGAAAACTTCGCGATCTTTGCGTACTTCGCGGTAAAAAGTAACCATCCACCCTCTCCAGCGTCTGAAACCAAAAACAAACCATCACCATCCTATGAAAAAACAATTCCTGTTACTGGCTTTTATGCTGGCCGCCATTTGTAGCATTGCTCAAAATTCATACACTACAAAACAATATGGATTCCGGGTTGAAAAAGACCTGGTGTACGGAACCATGCCCAATTATGCCGGCATTTCCACCACATTACTACTGGATTTGTACAAGCCTGTGGGCGACAACAATCCATCACGCCCCTTGCTAGTGCTGGTGCATGGCGGATCGTGGCTGGGCGGTTGCAAGGATGGCTATGCCGGCATGGCAGCCGAAATGGCGCAGCGAGGCTATGTGGTGGCGGCGGTGAATTACCGTTTGGGCTGGCATAAAAGCGCCGGGCCGATTGCCAATCCACTCACGGATGCGCAGGCTGGGGCTACGTTGTATGCCGCCGATTCTTCCGAGCTGATTCGCGCTTTGTACCGGGGGCAACAGGATGTGAAAGGGGCCATACGTTGGCTGAAAGCCCGGGCAGATTTTGACTCCACCTGCACGGAACGCGTGCTTGTGGGTGGCGAAAGCGCCGGCGGTTTTGTATCCATGGCGGTAGGCTTCCTGGATCGGGCGGAAGAAAAACCGGTTTCCTGTGGCGCTCTGACACCTGCCCCTACCCCGGCCTCCAACCTTACTAACAGTTATTCCCTGAATTGTACTACCCAGATAATTCAGCCCAGCGGCCCGGCGCTGAACCGACCGGATTTGGGTCCGGTAGACGGCACCCTGAACCTCAATGGCTACGATGCCAATGTGCTCGGGGTGGTGAACCTTTTTGGCGGAGTGCCCTACGAAGGCGCTGCCAACAACTGGCTGCAAGGACCAGATACGCCCGCGGTGTATCTCTATCACCAAACCTGCGACGGGGTGGTGCCATTTGGTTTGGGCATCCCGTTTTTTGTGCTTTCCAGCTATTGCAACCTGGGTTTTACCCCCTGGCACACCAATTATATGCACACCTTTGGCAGTGGCGCCATCTCGGTAGCTTTTGCTGAAGCGCAAATGCAGTACACCATTGATTTTGACCAATGCCCGGATTTCAACCCGGCTATTGCGCTGTTCGATTGTATCAGATATGGGGATAACGGCTCTTACCACTACACCGCCAATCCGGTGCTGCGGCTGCAAAAAATAGCTGATTATTTTAGTCCAATCATTACACAAAATACGTGTTACTCTGTGGGTGCACAGGAGCCGAATACCCGTTTACAGGTCCAAATTTCGCCTAATCCTTTTGAGGATCAGTTGGTGATTACGTTAGATCAGGCTCTGGAGGGCGAAACAGATGTGCGGCTTCTGGACATTTCAGGCAGAGTGGTTTGGCATAATCGTATGCCTTTGCACCTTGGGCAAAACACTTTATCGGGTTTGCAAGGGCTTCCTGCGGGTGTGTATGCGTTGCAGTTGCGCGCGGGCACGGGCGCGGGAGTCTGGAAAGTGGTGAAGAAGGCGCAAAGCGGGGGATAAGAGGGTGTCTCAAAAGTAATTTTTACCGCAGAGGCGCGGAGACGCAGAGAGATTGAAAATCAATCATTTAAACCTCTGCGTCTCCGCGCCTCTGCGGTAAAAATTACTTTTGAGACACCCTCTTTTATTCCGTTTTTGAGTTTAATCCCCAATCATAAGTCACAACCCCATCTGCTCCATCGGAGGTTTTTTCGAATCCTTGTTTTTCCAGCAAGCGAATAGCGGGTGCGTTATCCATAGTAGTTATGGCGAAAACGCGCTTCAACCCCATTTGTTCCCTGCCAAACCTTGCTGCCAGGGCAATGGCTTCCGACATATATCCTTTGCCGCGATGTTGTGGAAGCAAGACACATCCAAGTTCTCCGGCGCCCTGTCCGAATCCGCCCCTGTAGTAGCCACAGGTGCCGGTAAGTTCGCCGGTTTGCAGGTCTTCTATTGCCCAGTGTATACTTTCGCCAAGCAGGTAGTCCTGATGGATTTTACCGAGCATATCGGCGGCTTCAGCAATGGTTTCGGCTTTATGGCCGTCGTAATAAGAAATATCCAGCAATACCGAAGCATCTGAGGCAACAGCAGGTCGGAGTTTGACCACATTCCCAATAAGTACCGGATAATCCGGGTAAGGTGGCAAATACATAAAAAAGTGGGCGAAGTGAAAGGCTGTAACGTTACCGGGAAGCATTATTGTTCCAAGTGAAGCGAAAAATGTTGATCACCGGAACTTAATATTACATGCATTGGATGCTTATCTGCTGCCATGCGGGTAGGAAACCAATGGCGCCCCGGTTGTGATACGATGAGCAACCCTTCATCATCTCCAAGTGCGGTAAAAGTTTCTGTTATGGGACCTCTTTCAAAAAAAGAGACTGGGGCCTTTGTCACATATTGTTGCGCCCATTCCAAAGGTGCGTCCACCACCAGGCCTATTTCATTGATGGCCATGATGGATTCCGGAGAGAAGTGTTCATCGGGTGTTGCCGGCAAGTCTTCCCTGGCTATGAACTCTACAATATTACCTTGAGGATCGTAAAAATACATGGCGTGTGCATTCCAATGTACAAAATGGGTAATGGTCTCAGATTCGGGGTTCGGAATGAGCGGTGTTCGTTGTTCCAACCATTGCCGGGCCTCCTGCACTTTATTTTTTGGAATGCTGAATGCAAAATGATACTGCGGATGAGCATTTTCTATCGTTTCAAAACGAAGCCTGGAAAACCCGATTTGAAAGCAAACTGCCTGAGGGGTTTGCTCCAGCAGGGTAAAACCCAGCAAACCATGATAAAAGTGAAGAGTTTCCTGAAGTGAATGGGTAAACAGGGTTAAGTCATTGATTTTCATAGCAAATAAAGATATCCCTGAGGTGGTGCGAAATGGCTTGTTTTGACCATTTGCACCACTCCAAAGAGCCGAGAGTTAAAAACGGTAACCGATGTGTATGGTTGGAAAAACCGACCAGCGTTTTAGCAGGTAGGTTTTCCCTTCGAAATGTACGCTATTTACTGGCATGTTATAATCAATACTGGCCCATGGTGTAAGGTACAGGCCGTTCATCCTGGTGTTGCGAAGCAAGTAAAAACGGTAGCCAGCTAACACACCCAGGCTCCAATTATAAAGGTGTTGGGTGGTGTTGGTTTCTTTTAGGGTAATTTGACTATCAGCATAACCGCCACCAATGCCGGCAAACCAGGTTTGTTTGGCATTGAGCAAGTAGTTGATTTTCCCACCTACTCCTTGGGTATACGTGGTAAAATCCTTATTACCTGTATAGGCGCCAGGCTGCTCAATTCCAAAAACTCCAAGATCAAAACGCATCCTGTTGATCCGGTAGATGCCATGAACGGAATAACCCTTGAGCATATACGCAATGGGATCAATTTCCAGTTCAAAACGACCGGGCTTGAGTGTGTTTTTGCTGGATTGTGCAAAAGATATCTGAGCCAAAAACAGCATTAAAGAAAGAACAAAGAAAGTGGGCTTATTCATGGTAACGAATAACGAGGGTTTGGGCAAACATCGGAACAAAACGTTCACAGTCAGCCAGTTAAACAAAAAAATGAAAGATTGAAAATAACTACCGGTAGTACTCTCTAATGATGATACAAAGGTAAAGTTGGTCTGACTACAGCCCCATTAACAATTGTAAAGAAAAGCTACAATGATGGAGGCGAAAGGCACTAAAACATGAAGACAAACTCCAGGCCTTCAGCCTAATAAACTCAACATTGACGTCAGTCAATGTCACTTTGCGCCTTAGTGTCTTAGTGCCTTCGCGCCTTTGTGTTTCGCACCTTTGTGCCTTTCCATCAACTTTGTGTCTTGTTATAGGTGAGGCGTTTACGGATACGGCTCATGGATACGGGGGTGATGCCCAGGTAGGAGGCAATGATATGGTGAGGCACGCGCAGAAGCAGATCGCTGTGGTGTTCCACAAATTTCTGATAGCGCTCCTCCGGGGTATCCAGCAGGAAAGAGGAGAGAATCATCTGGCCGTTGATGAAGCGCTGTTCCGCAATTTTGCGGGTCATAATATTGATCTTTGGTACTGTGCGGTATAGCTCTTCCAGCTGATCCAGGCGTATGACCAGGAGTTCGCAGTTTTCCAGGGTTTCGAGGTACTGTATGCTGGGCGACTGCCGCAAAAAGCTGTCGTAACTACTGGAAAAGAGTCCTTCCCGGAAAATATAACCGGTAATCTCCTCTCCGTTTTTGTCGTAATAGAGTCGGAGCAGGCCTTTATTGATGAAATACAGTTCGCGGCTGATTTGGCCATATTTCACGAGGGTGAATTTTTTGGGCACCTCCCGGAAGGAAAAAGCGTTTTCAAACAACACTTTTTCCTGCGGATCGAGGTGGATGAACTGTTCTATGGTTTTGTGTAAGAGGGAAAACATGTAGACAAAGATATTCAATTTCCCTTCAACCGCTCACCACTAAGGCACTAAGGGCACTAAGAGGTGTCAGATTTTAAATCTTCTTAGTGCCCTTAGTGCCTTAGTGGTGAACCTCCCTTCATACCTTTTTTTGCCAAGTTCAAGGCATAACGGCACTTTACATCAATCAATGCGGCGGAATGCCTGTACTTTTGGTGAAAAGCACCGGAAACGACAATGCGTTATTTATTTTTATTATTATATGTATGCCTTTTTACAAGCGTACTGAACAGTCAAACGCCGGATACCATTTCACCGTTTTTGAGATGTAAACAGCCGGGAGAGGTTGTCCTTTCAGACTGTTTTGGTATTGTGCATGCCGCCGATATCATTGATAGTCTCTCAGACCAGAGTGGCCCGATTAAGCTGGGCATCCACCGCCAGTGTATGGGATTTGATTTCCCCCTGTCAGATCAAACTTATTTTGGAGATGCCTTTGGTGGACTACAACCCGTTTCGGCATGGGCTAAAGACTCCCTGGGTAATATTAGTACCTGTACGACCAGCGTATCCCTGAATTTCCCTGTGAATGCTTTTTGTGATCCCATACTGGTATTTAAGGTTAGCACGCCACTGGAGAAGCGTTTTGATGATGTTTTAGTGAAAATACGGGTACAAAATTGCCTTGGCGACACATTTCCCAGAACCATTGATCCGCACAACCTCTCCAGCGCCTACATTATAATGCCCGGGTGGTTTGAATCTTACGGCGCTTTGTATCCTGGTAATGAAACCTATGTGGAAATGCTTAAGGACATTAATCCCCTCAACGGGGTAACTACCTACGATCTTTCTTTGATTTCCAAACATATTCTGGGGTTGGAAATGCTGGACTCGCCCTACAAAATCATTGCTGCAGATGCTAATCAGGATGGGAAAGTAACCACCTTTGATGTGGTAGTATTGCGCAAATTGATCCTGGGTATCATTGATGAGCTGCCCAATGGAAAGTCCTGGCGTTTCCTGCCCCAAGGGTACGTTTTTCCCAATGCAGTCAACCCGTTTGAGCCGCCATTCCCTACGCTTTACCACTTTCCAGCCTCCGAACCCAATCCACCAGGCGAGTTTCCGTTTATTGGCGTGAAAATCGGCGATGTGAATTTTTCAGCTACACCTGGGGGATAAGATTTTTTTTCATCAACTATTGCGTAACCAAACGGTTTCGCATTACCTTTGCGCAACCATTCGGTTACACAACAAGCAGGTACTTTCATGAGACGCGATGTTTTTCAGGCAATAGCCGATCCTACCCGCAGGGAAATTATCGGCATGCTGGCACGGCAATCATTAAATGTCAACAGCGTTGCAGAGCATTTCAGCACCAGCAGGGTAGCTATTTCAAAGCACCTGAAAATATTAGAAGAATGTGGTCTGGTAACCGTAGCGCAACAAGGCAGAGAGCGCATTTGTATCGCTCAGCCAGAAAGATTGAGAGAAGTAGCTGAATGGACGGAACAATACCGGCAGTTTTGGAACGAAAAACTGGATGCGCTGGAGCGTTATCTGGCTGATTTACCAACATAACCATCATTACAATGAACAAGCTCAACATTACTTACTGGATTGTTACCGGACTATTCTCCGTGTTCATGGTGTTCTCATCCATTCCCAATCTGATGGCATCTCCGGAATCTGTTGAATTTCTCAACGGACATCTGGGATACCCGCTTTACATTATTCCCTTTCTGGGCGCGGCTAAAATTGCAGGCGCCGTTGCTCTGCTCATTCCAGGATTGCGGCGTATAAAAGAATGGGCTTATGCCGGATTGTTTTTTGATCTGGGCGCTGCATTCTATTCACTGGTTTGTGTGGAAGGCTTCAAACCGGGCTTGTTGGTCATGCTCGTGTTTATCGGCGTTATGTTTGCTTCTTATTTCCTCTGGCATAAAAAGTTACAAACTGGAGCCTAAAAAATCAATCTAACTTATTGACTATGAACACAAAAAAGCACCAGCCATTACAGCTGGAACGGGTTTTCCATACCCCTGCAGAAAAACTCTGGCAGGCGCTTACCGATCCCGAACAAATGAAAAAATGGTATTTTGATCTGCCGGGATTTCGTGCAGAGGTGGGGTATCAATTCCGCTTTGAAGGAGGGCCTCCCGGACGCATCTACATGCATCTGTGTGAGGTTACGGAAGCCCTACCAAACCAGCGTCTTTCCTACACTTGGCGCTATGAAGGTTATGAGGGCAATTCACTGGTAACCTTCGAATTGTTCCCGCAAGGGGATAAAACGCTGTTGCGACTCACCCATGCTGGGTTGGAAACTTTCCCATCCAGCAATCCGGATCTGGCTGCCGGCAATTTCAAAATGGGTTGGACAGGTTTTCTGCGCACCGAACTGCCCAATTACCTGCGGAACGAACCTGTATTCCGTATCTCCCGAACCATCAACGCTCCTCGCGCATTGGTGTATCAATTGTGGACAGAGGCCAGGCATCTTGCGCATTGGTGGGGCCCTGCAGGCATGGAGCTTTCTGTTTTGAAACTGGAACTTCAGCAAGGCGGCATTTTCCATTATGGCATGAAAGCGCCCAATGGAGGCATGATGTACGGACGATTTGTTTTTCGGGACGTTTTACCGCCGGAACGACTGATCTGGGTAACTTCCTTTGCCGATGCGCAAGGCAACGCTATCCGTGCGCCTTTTTCAGATCAATTCCCTGTAGAAACGTATAATGTACTGACACTCACTGATCTGGGCGACAAAACGCGACTTACACTGAGTGGCTTCCCTATCAATGCTTCCCAGGCAGAACAGGATTTCTACCGGAATATGTTCGACAGCATGAAGCAAGGTTTTGGGGGTACGTTTAAGCAGTTGGTGGCTTATGTCAGAAAGCAAAGGAATTAAGATTTTTTTACCACTAAGGCACAAAGGGCACTAAATGCTTGAGTGACTTTATGATGAAACCGGCCATGGTGATCTTCTCTTAGTGCCTAAAGTGCCTTAGTGGTGAAAAGCCTCCCTTATACAACCAAATGCCTCTCCAACTCCCCTACCCTCCCACAACAAACCTGCTCCATGACCTGTTTGAGCTGGATTTTCAGGATGGATGCCATGTGCCGGCCGCCTTCTTTTCCCAGAGCGGCTACGCTGTACATGAAGGACCGACCCAAAAACGCAAAATCAGCGCCGCTGGCCAGGGCGCGGGCTACGTCGGGGCCGGTACGTACGCCGGAATCGAGCATGATCCGGGTTTTGCCTTTGTAACGCTGCACTATAGGACCCAGGGAACGAATAGAGGATTGTCCGGCGTCCAGCTGCCGGCCGCCGTGGTTGGATACAATCACACCGTCGAAACCGAGCCTTACGGCCATTTCGGTGTCTTCCTCACTGGCTACACCCTTTAGCACGAGTTTGCCTTTCCAGCGGTCGCGTATGGGGGCTATGCGCTCTTCATTCACCCGCCCGGAAAAAGTCTGGTTCATGTATTGCCCTAACTGTTTCATATCCAGTCCTTTGGGCATGTAGGCTTTCATGTTAGCAAATTCCGGCTGACCGTGCAGGAGGGTGCGAATGGCCCAGTTGGGCTTGCCCAGTATTTGGAGGATATTGGCCAGGGTCATTTTGGGCGGCATAGCCAGGCCATTGCGGATGTCGCGCGGGCGATACCCGAAACTGGGCACATCGCAGAGCACACAAAGCACCTCACATCCGGCTGCTTCTGCCCGGCGCAGGAGGTCGTCGCGCAGGGCCGGATCGGCCGGATGGTAAAGCTGGAACCAGAACTTGCCCTCTGTAATCTCCGCAATTCGTTCGATGCTGGCGGTGGTTACGGTGCTCAAAACAAAAGGAATGTTGTGCTCCCGGGCTGACCGGGCCAGTATCTCCGGCGACCCCGGCCACATCAGGCCCTGCAAGCCAACAGGCGCTATGCCGAAGGGCGCATCATACACATGGCCGAATAATTCGGTACGGAGGTCTGCGCCGCCGTATTCGTTCAGGTAATAGGGTTTGAGCTCCACCTCCCGCAATTCAGCGGTGTTTTTGTGCAGGTTCACGTCCTCGTTGCAGCCGCCATCCAGGTATTCAAAGGCAAAACGGGGTATACGTTCCCGCGCGCGCTTGCGCAAATCGTCTACTGCGGGGTATTTGGTATTGTAACTCAAATTCATGGCAGGTATCGTTTCAAAGTGATGAGCGAATTGGGCACAGGTTGTGGATTCCAGTCGCGGTGTATGGCCAGGGCAGCGCCGAGCGCTGTGGCCTGGGGTACTTCAGCGGCATATACTTCCATTGTTGGAAAAGCTGCAGCGAGACCTTGCATAAAGTACTCATTGCGGGCAAAACCTCCGTCTACAAAGATGCGTTGCACAGCTGAATGGCCCAGCGCCAATTGTATGGAAGCAAGTTGTTTTTGCACCATTTCATCCATCAGGGCGGCATATTGTACCATGGCTTCAGCCGGCCCGGGTTCGGTATTGGTGTAAAAATTTTCGGGCAAACCCAGGGCTTCTGCAATGGCTTTTACACCTTTTTCATGCTCATTTCCGCCAAAATACCGCGCCGCTTTGACGGGTTTGCCGGTCCAGCTCAGGTAACACAAACAATCCGCCTTCAACTCCGCCTCCGTGAGGGGTTCCTGGTTAAACGGATTGAGGGAAATGCACCAGGTGCCCGTGGAAAGCAACAAAAAAGGTTCTGTAAAAGTAGCCAGATAAGGAATAAGCGCTGCGGAACTATCGTGCAAACCAAGGGGTTTGGCGCCAGGAACCGGCTGTGAAAGCAGGTTGATCAGACCTTCTGCTCCGACCCATTCATGGAAATCGTTTTTCCGGAAATCCCAGAGCATGGTGTGGCAGCCTAGGCTGGTGGCGGGGTTGGGTTTGGCGGTCTTAGTGACGGGGTGACTGGCAGTCACCCCGTCACTAAGACCACCAAACCCAACCCTAAACACCCACTCCGGCAAATGCAAGGAACATTTAATCTGCCGAAACAACTCCGGCTTGCGGTGTTTCAGCCAGAGCAGTTGCAGGCCGGAATTGAGGTGACCCAGCAGCGGGGAGGCCGTTTCCAGGCCAATGGTTTTCCAGGTTTTTGTAAACCATTCCAGCAGGTCGGGCGGAAAAGGTTTCAGGTAATTGTACAAAGGGGTTACGGGGACGGCATCTGCGTTCAGGTGTATAAAACTGGCGCCGTAAGCTGTGGCGTTCATGGCACGGATCTGAAACCGCGGATCACGCTGAATTTCCGCAACGGTGTCCCGGATCCATTGTTCCAGCAGGGGCAGGTCTTCGCAGGGAAAACCATCGTCGTCGGTAGTTTCGGGCAGCCGGGCGTTTTGCTCGTGCACCACCCGGTAGTGTTCGTCAAACACCAGGGCTTTTTTATTGGTCTTGCCAATGTCGAGTACCAGACAGTGGTTCATAAACTTATTCGCCGGGTTGAAAATCCGCCCAATTTAGCGCATGTTGCTGCATAAAAGCCGGATCCAGTTTTCTGGGGAATGGAATGAGTGCCTGATCCTGCCATTGTTTGCGCCATTTTTGTGCGTATTGGTGGGCAAACTTTTCCAGTTCCTGTTTGGGCAGGGCAAAATAGTCGTCTTCTTTATTTGCCTCTATGTACATGTTGTAATGGACAAAATGCCCAACCTCATGTGGTAATGTTCGGTAAAGTTGGGTGTTGCGCACGAATTCGAGGTGAAAATCAGCTACAAATAACTTGTTGGTTTCTTCAAATCGATGCCCATCTTCCTTCAACCGCTCAAACTCCAACATAGCGTCCGGGCCCATTTTTTTGATTTTGGAAAATCGTTTTGTCAGATCAACCGATTCCAAAATAATAGCGGGCTGTGGTTTTTGGTATTCAAAAGAGTAAATGAGCCTTCCCCAAACCGGGTTCAGCAACTCCTCTTTTCTTTTGGGTTGTCGCAACACTATTAAATTCAAACCTTTCAAATCTGCAGGTGGCAGCCAACTGAGTACCTGCAGTATATCTTCCACCGTACAGGCATGGAACGATTGTTCACGCGTAGACTCCACGAGGATGGTCCAGCCATGCAGTTTTAGTTCCAATGGTGAATCCAGTTTTTCAAAAAAACTCAGTGCATTATGCCAGGAACCAGGGATATCGAACAGGTTATCTGCTCCCTTACCTTGTTTGGCTGTGCCAATATTTCTATTTCTCCTGACTGGATTGAACATATCAAAGTCCTGTAGCTACGCTTTTAGCACCGCGCTTGGCAATGAGTTTTTCCCGGATTTTCATGCTCCGGAATGCGCCCACCGGATCAATGGCGCCGCCGGATTGAAGAGTGGCCTCTGCCACCAGGGGCCGTACATCCAACGCAAAAACATCACGTAAAAGTTCCTCGGCAGTTACTACGTCGTTGGCATCCTGAGCGGCATGCAGGGCAACGCGGTCTACCAGCAAGGCGCGGGCATAGGTGCAAAGGATGTTTTGCACACTTTGCAGGAGGTCTTCCAGCGGATCTTTGGTATTGTGGCTGGCGTCGATCATCCAGGCCAATGGCGGGTTTTTAACGGCGGGATCTTCCATGGCGCTCACCAATTCGTGGAAAATAAGGAAGAACTGATAGGGCTTTATACTGCCGGTGGTGAGGTCGTCGTCGCCATACATGGAGCCGTTGAAGTGGAATCCGCCCAACCTGCCGAAGTGCATCAAACGGGCTACAATCTGTTCGATGTTGGTATTGGGCAGGTGGTGGCCCAGATCTACCAATACCTGTGCCTGCGGACCCAGGTGCTGACACAAGGACCAGGAGGTACCCCAATCCGGAATGACCATGGAGTAGAAATTGGGCTCATAGGGTTTGTACTCAATGAGCATGGTCCAATCCGGCGGCATGGCCTGATAGATCTCCGTGAGAGCGTCGGCGGTGCGCTGCCAGGCCCGACGGAAGTGTTGCTGACCGGGAAAGTTGGAGCCATCAGCCAGCCAAACGGTGAGGGTTTTGGCGTCGAGAGCTTGTCCGTGCCGGATACACTCTATGTTGTGGGTTACGGCTTGCGCGCGCACGCCTGCCTCTGTGTGCGCGAGGGAGCCAAATTTGTAGGACAGCGCCTGATCCGGCTGATCCTGGAAGGTATTGGAATTAACGGAATCTATGCTGAGTTCATGTGCTGCGAACAGTTGTTTCAGGGCGGCGATATCTCGGGGAATATCCCAGGGGATGTGCAGGGAAATGGCATTGGAGGAGCGGTTAAGGGCGTGGAGCAGACCTACGTCTTCAATTTTTTCTTCGAGGTTGCGCGGTTCACCGCCAATGGGAAATCGGCCGAAGCGCGTGCCGCCGGTGCCGAGGGCCCAGGAAGGAATGGCAATCTGGAATGCCTGGATTTTGTGGAGAATTGGCTCGATGTTGATGCCGCGCCGGGAGAGGACTTCCGTGAGGTGTTGGAGGTCGGAACGGTGATGCGGGAGCTTTTGTTCGTTGTGGGCGGAGATGGATGGGTGAGTCATGGTTTTGTTTCGCACAGATTTTACACAGATTTTTCACACGGAGAGTGGGGTTCCCGCAGATTTTCGCAGATTGAACCGCAGATTTTCGCAGAGGGCGTTCGGCTGGGCTGCTCACGTGATTTTGCGGCCGAAGGCAGCAAAAATAAAATCCGCGTCATCCGCGTCATCCGCGTTCCATAAAACCCGCGTTCCCCGCGTTCTTAACGGAGGAAGCCCATCGGTACGCCGCCATCCACGTTCAAGGCATTACCAGTGGATTTATTGAGCAACCCACTCACAAAAGCAAAGCAGGCGTTGGCTATGTCTTCGGGCAATATGATCTCGTTGAGGAGGGTGCGTTTGGCGTAATAAGCGGGTAGTTCTTCCACCGTGATGCCGTATGCTTTGGCGCGCCCTTCAGCCCAGCCGCCAGCCCAGATGTTGGAGCCGGCAATAACGGCGTCGGGGTTCACCATATTAACCCGGATTTTATCTGCGCCCAACTCTGCAGCCAGGAGTCGGGTGAGGTGGGCCTGGGCGGCTTTGGCGGATCCGTAACCGGCGTTGTTGGGGCCTGCCACCACGGCGTTTTTGGAGACGATGTTGAGGATATCGCCGCCAAATCCTTGTTTGCGCAGGATTTTCACACCTTCCTGACTCACCAAAAACTGTCCTTTTACCAGAATATCATACAGTTTATCCCAGTTTTCCTCGCTGTGTTCTTCAATGGATTGCGAAATGCTGATTCCGGCATTGTTGACCAAAATATCCACCCCTCCGAAGGCCAGACAGGCGACTGAAAGGGCCTCAGCCACAGATGCTGCATCAGCTACATTGAGCAGGGTAGCCGCTACGGCATCTTTCCCGAAGGTGTTGGCGAGCTCCTGCCGGGCCTCTTCGAGTCGCTCCGGGTGGAGATCGCTGAGTACCACGCAGGCGCCTTCTGATGCAAATTTTCGTGCCACAGCTTTGCCAATGCCGCCTCCGGAGCCGGTCACTAATGCTACACGCCCGCTCAGTGGTTTGGGTTTGGGCAAACGCTGGAGTTTGGCTTCTTCCAGCAACCAGTATTCAATATTAAACGCCTCCTGCCGGGGAAGCGCGGTGTATTCCGAAATGGCCTCTGCACCTTTCATCACATTGACGGCATTGGTGTAATACTCAGCTGCCAGCCGGGCGGTGGTTTTATCTTTGGCGAAGGTGAACATGCCTATGCCCGGAATGAGGATTACCACGGGATTAGGATCGCGCATGGCAGGCGAGTTCGGGTGCTTACAGGCTTCGTAGTATTGTTGGTATGCTTCGCGGTATTGGGCAAATTGTTGTTCCAGATAATCACCTTGGTCCATTTGGTCAAGATCAAGCACCAATGGGGCAATTTTAGTGCGCAAAAAATGATCCGGACAACTGGTGCCCATCGGCGCAAGCCGACTGAGGTCATGGGAATTGACAAATTCCAGCACCCTGGGATCGTCGGAGTAATGCCCAAGCATTTTTTGGGAACCGGAGCACAGGCCGCGCAATACGGGCGCTATTTCGGCTGCTTTTTTCAGGCGTTGCGCTTCGGGTAGTGTTTCTGTTTTGGCGCCGCCAAACACCGGGCGTTTTTTGCCATAATGTTCTTCAAGGTATTGCGCGCAGGTTTCTATCACATCGAGGGTATTCACATAACTTTCGTAGGAGGTGTTTCCCCAGGTAAACAAGCCATGCGAGCCCAGCATGATGCCTTTCAGCGCAATTCCTCGGATTTCAGCGTCCTGCAGGCATTTCCGCAGACTTAATCCCAGATCAAAACCGGGTCTTTGCCATTCCACCCAGCCTATCGTTCCCTGAAAAAGCTCCTCTGTAATACGTGCGCCATCTTTGGCTGCCGCGATGGCAATGGCAGCATCCGGATGCAGGTGATCAATGTGTTTAAAAGGTAAAAACGCGTGTAACGGGGTGTCGATGCTCGGGGCCTTGGAATTCAGATCGAAGATGCAGTGGTTGAACAACTCCACCATTTCGTCTTCATGGGCCAGTCCGCGGTACACCTTTTCCAGACTCAGCAGGCGTTGCAGGTAGAGTGCGGCACAGCCGGAGCGTTTGAGGGTACCGAGGTCGCCGCCGGAGCCTTTGATCCACATGACGACTGTGGGTTGTCCGGAGAGCGGGTCTTTATCCTGGATTTTCATCGAGGTATTGCCCCCACCATAGTTGGTGAGGCGGAGATCAGCGCCCAGGAGGTTGGAGCGGTAGATGAACAGGGCGACTTCGTTGCCGGCCATTTCAGAGGCTTTTTTTTCGTCCCAGAGGTAAGAAACGTGCAGGTATTTGGTCAACATGAGCGGATGTTACAGGGATTTTTGGTAGTAGATCTTTTAAGGGTGGCTCAAAGGTAATTTTTACCGCAGAGGCGCGGAGGCGCAGAGAGTTCACTAATCAATTATTTCACCTCTGCGTCTCTCCGACTCTGCGGTGCCAAATAACTTCATTTCATTGCATTTCCAATGCCTACCAGGAAAATGGAGGCTATGATCAGCGCCAGTCCCAGCAGAAAAGTGCGGAAGGTGGCTTTGGAAACGCCCTGCCATTCCTTGAGCAGGAGTCCCCAGGCATTGGCGGTGAGGATGATGGTGGCCATGTGCAGGATCCAGGAGGAGGCGCCGTTGCCGAGTCGGGATTCACCCATGCCGTAGAAGAAAAACTGTAGGAACCAGAGCGTGCCGGCAAAGGCCGAAAGCAGGGCATTTCGGGTATTAGGCGCATCTTTTTTGCCAAAATCGCCAAAACTGCGGTTCTTCCACATCAGGTATACACACCAGATGAGGTTGGTGGTGAGTCCACCCCAGAGCACTACAATGTAGGTGACATTGTTTTGAAACAGCGGATTAGCGCCATTCACCACGGCTTGTTCGGCCATGGGTTTGCCGGCTTCGATCCCGAAATTGAAAAAAGAGCTGAGCACACCCGAGATCACGGCAATGATCAGGCCTTTAACCAGACTAAACTCGGCTGTGGAGGCCGTTTTCTGATCGTCGGTGAGTTCGCGCTCTTTGCGCATGCCCGCGCGACCCGTTACGGCAATACCCACCAGACAAATCAATACACCGAACAATACGATCTGACCTCCCGTTTGTTGCGCCATTTCTACGATACCCACTTTGCCCGCTACCGGGTGAAAGGCATAATACACCGGCGGCACCAGCGATCCGAATGCGGAACAGAAGCCCAGCACCACGGAGTTGCCGAGCGACATGCCCAGATACCGCACCCCGAGTCCGTAGGTCAGCCCCCCTATCCCCCAGAGCAAACCCATCAGGTAGGTGAAGGCTTTCACATTACCTTCGGTGGCGCCAATGATGCCATTGAAATCCGGCACAGTGAGCCAGGCGGCCACAAAAGGTGCGATCAGCCAGGAAAAGAGTCCGCCAAACAGCCAAAACACTTCCCATGCCCAGGCAGTCACTTTCTTGAATGGCATGTAAAAACTGCCGGAAGCGATTCCGCCGATGGTGTGGAAGAGAATACCTAATACCATACGATGTGAATGAGTGAGTGAGTGGATGAGTGAGTGCGGCTCACAAAGATAAAACGGTGGTGACGGGATTTTTGGGGAAATGTGGGTTAGGGGTCTGATACGATTATCCCTAAACGAAACATGAGCCACCCTTTGTCAGGATGACTCATGTTGGGACGATGAACGATGAACGATGGACGATGGACGATGGACGATGGACGATGGGCGTTGCGCCCGGCTTACGAACGAAAAGCCGGGCGCAACGCCCATCGTTCATCGTTCTCCTATCTTTCCAGGACAAAACTTGCTCTGGCTCTTGCCCCGCCTTCTGGCTGCACAATAAGGTAATACAGTCCATTGGAAGGTGCGTTGCTCATATCAAGCTCCAGCCATTCCTGGTTGACGGTGTACTGTAGGCTGTACACTTCTTGTCCGAGGGTATTGTATACACGGAGACTCACCTGTTTGTCCATCCAGGCCTGCATATCTACCCAAACCTGACCGGGTGTGGGGTTGGGGCGCAGGGAAATATCTGTATCCCAGAGCTGGCTTTCGGGTTCGTTCCGCTCTTCCAGGCGACTGCCCATCCAGGGTTGTACCGGGCAATAGAAGGTGTTGAGGTAGGCCTCGAATCCTTCTCCGTTTTTCAGTTTGCCGTACATGTGGATATAGTTATTCGGGAACGACTGTTGCGGCAGGCGATGTTCAAACACATCAGACTGACCGTTTTTCAATCCCGGAGAAACGGATTTGTAGCGCACGGAATAGAATGGCGAGAAGTTAGGGTTGCGCACCAGGTAAGTGTTGCCGGTGTTGGGCGCTGTGTAAATGCTGCCTTCTACCGGTGTTACCGCCACGATGCCCGGAGGTAGTTCGTTGAGGATATAATTCACCTCTGAAGCACAGAAATTGGTGGCTCTGATGCGGAACCTTGGCTGATTGATGGAATCCAGTCGGATATCCAGCAGTTCAAATTTCATGCAACCGATCACCTTGATATCGCAAGGCGGCGGCGGATCCTGTACGGTTATGTTGAAACAGCAGGATGCCACATTGCCACAGGTATTGGTAGCCTGATAACACACAGTATTCACTCCAAGCGGGAATGCTCCGCCGCTGGGCAGCCCCTGGGTGAGATTCAGGGTTACCGCAGGATCAGGGCAATTGGTGGCAGTGGTTGGCGCTGCGTAGTTAGCAACCACCGTGGTTGCAGCTACCGGCAGTTCTATATTCTGGTTGGGCGGGCACTGGATGCTAAGGGTACTTACCATAACCGTAAAGCAACAATTGTCCTGATTACCACAGGTATTATTAGCCTGGTAGCAAACGGTAGTGAGGCCGGCCGGGAATGCGCTTCCAGAGGCCGGACCTTGAGTGCGCACGGGCACGGGCACTGCGCCAGGGCAATCGGTGCTTACTCCGGGAGATGCATAGTTCACCACCACGGTATTGGCATTGGATGGCATAGCCACGGTGAGGTTGGGTGGACAAGTGAGGTCCAGGCTGGTAACGGTGACGGTGAAGCAGCAGGTAGCTTCGTTGTTGCAGGTATTGGTAGCCTGGTAGCACACGGTAGTTACGCCGCCCGGGAATGCCGTTCCAGATGCCAGACCCTGCGTGAGGGTAATGGTGGGCGGCACGCCAGGACAATCTGTTGTGGCCTGTGGCGCGTTGTAGTTTACCGGAATACTACCACTGTTATTGGGCAGGGCAACGGTTAGATCGGCCGGACAGGCAAGGTCCAGGGTGGTTGGAATCAGTTCCAGTATATAGGTATTCAGCGAGTCGCAACCTCCGGTGGTGGAAGGCACCGGAATTGTAACGGTTGCCGACTGGTTGTAGGTTTGTCCGCCAACAGTAACCGTTTCATTCGGATAAAACTGGATCAGGTAGGTCTGCATTGGCGTAGGCAGTACCTCTACGGTTACGCTGGCTTCGGCGGTGCAGCCCTGGGAGGTGCTGGCCAGCAGCGTATAGGTAGTGGTGGAAGCCGGAGAAGCCGAGACTGTTTCGCAGGTATTGCAGTTGAGACCAGCGCCGGTCCAGGCATATTGGGCAAATCCGGGTGCGCTGAAGGAGGCCGAGGCGCCCGGGCAGATGCTGGTATTGCTCAGGTTTATGGCAGGAGGCGTTCCTACACTTACCGTTACGGTATCGCGCAATACGTTGCCGCAGGGGTCGGTGGCCTCCACATAATACACGCCGGTGGTGGTGATGTTAATGCTTTGGCTGGTGGAGCCGTTTTGCCAGAGGTAGCTGCTGAATCCGGGGCCGGCATTCAGCACTATATTGGTATCCTGGCAGAGGGAATAATCTGGGCCGAGGTCCAGACTCAGCGGTGCATAAAGTTCCACCTGAATAAAGGCCGTATCTCCGCAATCAAGGCCTTCATTGAGTACCAAAATACCGTTGTACACGCCCTGTCCGGGGAAAGTAATGGGCAAGTCGAAATCGGAAGAGTTTTGCACTACGTTGCCGCCGCCGAGGTCGAATGTCCATTCAAAATTCTGGATATTATTGACCGGAATACTTTGGTTGATGATGGTGAGATCGGTGGCGCCATCGCATTTTTTGATGGAATACCGACTTGGGCCGAGCAGTTCATCGTATTGCACCAGGGCTGTAGCCTGCGGATCGCAGTCGGTTACATTGAACTGGAAATCGCGTCGGGTAACGGAGAGTAATTGTCCGTTCCGGTATTCTTCCACGCATACGCCCACTACGAATTGGCCGTTTAGTTGTGGGGTACCGCTGATGATACCTGTGGCGCCGTTTATGGATACCACCGGGTTGCCAGCCATGGGTTCTGCGGCGGAGTAATTAGGGAAGATAAAGGGAACTTCTGTAAACGGCGGTGAGCATGGCGGACTTGGGATGATATCGTCGCAGCCGCCACCCGGGCCGGCCGGGTTGTTGCCGCCGCCGGCAAAAGGCGCGCAGAAGCTGTACACCAGGAGGTCGCCTTCTGCATCAGTAGCGGAGTAATCTACTTCCAGGGGGTAGTTATTGCAGATAACAATAGGCGGGAAATTGTTAAAAACCGGGCTGTTATTGCACAATTGCTGTGCCAGCGGGGTAATTTCAATGTAATAGGTAGCGCCGATATCGCCCGGAGTTGTGATGTTGGCGATGGCGTTGGTTCGGCAGCAGCGTTGGTACACAATGAAATAACTTTCGTTGCTGACCGGCAGAATGTCTTCCCAAACATAAATACCCTCTTGCAGACAGAGGTTTGGCAGGTTGTCTATACAATCCGGCTCATTGATGTTTAAGGGAAAAACATCGTCAATGTTGATTTGATAGTCGTCGAAATAGGAATTGTTGGTGTAACTTCCCTGGTAGATGGCAATATTGGCCGGGTTGTCGAAACCGGCGCCGCCACCTGCACAGTCGCGGTAAATTTTCATGGTGAACCGGTAGCGGATACCGCCAACGGCAGGGCCAAGGCACTCGTAAGTGATTCCACCTCCAACAATATGCGCGGCAAATGTTGGAGCGGCCAGGATGAGGAACAGGGTGGTAAGGAATAGTTGTTTGGTTGTTGACATAAGGAGTAGTTGACGGTGGACGGTTGACGGTGGACGGCCCCGAGTACTCGGGGTAGACGGGAGGGAGGATTTCGGTTCGAAAAATAGTGGGGATTAAATGGCCGGACGGCAGCATTTGGGGTTTTGCAATCTTTACGACAATACACCGCATAAAAAAAGCTGCCCCGGATATCCGGAACAGCCTCAATTGTTATCATTAGGCATGAAAAAATGCGTAGAAAAACTACACTACTTGACATTTTGGTTTCAGACCGATAAGGTTTTTGGAAACCTATGGTATGTACCTAAGTTATATGTGGATGTTAAGGCAATCTGGTAACACATCTAACATCTTGTAACCACTCGTTTCAACGAGTGGCCAGGAATACCCCACTATTCACATCTAGCATCTTTACAGAGCATCAGCATCTATAACCTCTTGAAGATGTGATGTTTTGTAAAGATGCTAGATGTGATGGGTGCTCGACTTTCCCCGCCGTTAAAACGGCGGGTTACAAGATGCTAGATGTGATAAGTGGTGTCTAACATCAGAAATTGATTCTCCATTTAACTTGTGTACATACCATAGTTTTTTTAAAACCTTATAGGTCTGAAATAGCGTGGAAAAAACAAAAGCCGCCTCCTTTTTAATGGGGCGACTTTTGCTTCATTGTTAATCTTCCTACCGTGGAGATTTTGATGTCACAAACCATTCTTTTACGGCTCACAACAGGCACAAAGGTGCAGCTCCGGGGCTTTCAACAGGTTTGTTTATGTTGCAGAATGGTTAGGGATTGTCGCATTTTTTACTAAAAGGGCACGATAATTGCCTATTTTTGCCCGAAATTAATCATCTCCGTGCCCAAACCGACGCTTTCGTTAACAGGGTGCCTTCTTTTGCTGGCACTCTCATATTTGTCTGCTCAGACACCGTTGCTGGAGCATTTAGGCGCCCCGGAAGGGTTATCCCAGGGCATGATATATGACTTGCTCCAGGACCGGCGGGGTTATCTTTGGTTCTCCACCAAGGATGGGTTAAACCGTTACGACGGCTATCATTTTCAAGTATACCAAAACGATCCGTTTCTGCCTTATTCCTTATCCGACAATGAGGTTCAGGCCATGTTGGAAGACCGTTCCGGGAGAATATGGTGCGGAACGGTTAATAACGGCATCAACATTTTTGACCCAATTCTGAATCGGTTTTACCACCTCAATAATCTGAATAGTCAGGATATTTCCTGTTTCGCCCAATCGGCCGACGGGGCTATATGGGCAGGATCGGGCAGTGGCGTTTTCAGGATAGAACTAGGGGATATTCCGCCAAATACCGGGCATGACCTGAACAATATTGCCCGGGTAGAAACTTTTCATTGGGAAAAGATTGCTCCTTTACATGGTTCGGCCGGCAATCGGGTGGTGGATGTACATTGTACTCCTGATGGCAAAATCTGGGTTAGCACCTTCAGGATGATCGGCTATTTTGACCCCCAATCCCATGCCTTCTTTAAATATTGGGACACCTCGCCTGACAGTGATTTATACAACAACACATCCTATTTTAAAACCGGGCCGGATGGCGCCCTTTGGATTGGGCAATCCGGACAACTGGTAAGGATCAAAGACGGTCAAACTACTCATTTCAAGCTGCCGGAAAAATCTCCTTATCCTTACACCAACCTGGTTTTTGATGCACAGGGACATCTGTATGTCAGTACCCGTAAACAGATTTACAAGTTTGAAAACCCCTCCTCTGTAACTCCTGAACAAGCTGAATTTCACCTCCTCCATCGCTTCAAAGAAACAGGTGTAATGGGCTCTACCCGTATGTGTATGGATCGGGGCGGTATTCTGTGGATTGGCACCAATGGCTACGGTGTGTATAAGTACAACCCCGGCAACCGGCATTTTTACCACTACCTGGCCGGCAAGAGTCCGCGTAGAATTGTAGCCGATACTAAAGGCCGAATCTGGGTTTGGCTGGCCGACAAAGCATTTGGTTACCTGACGAGCGATACACACAATGACCTGATTAATGAGTATGATTTAATAGAGCACGACCTGTTATCTGACGGACAACAGCACCTATGGCTATTAGGAGAGCATCGATCCAGCCCGCGTGGTGATGGTGTATTGATCCGCTGGAATGAAGAAACGCTACAGGAGGAAGCCAGGTTTGAATTGCCCATGGTAATTGGGGTATACAGCAGGATACATCGGAGCAAAACCGGCAAATTCTGGATACTGGGCAACAAAAGTGTACTAGGCTCCTTTGATCCGGCAACAGGGCGTTGCGACACCGTTTCATTCAGTCATGTAACCGGGTTCAAGGAACTGTCGCTGGCATTTTTGGAAGATGCCGACGGCAGTATCTGGATGGGAACGCCACATGGATTGCTGCACGGGAAGCCCGATGGCAAGGGCATGAGCTTTCAACGATTTAAAACGAGTCCACCCGACAGGCAGAGTATGAATTGCAATTCGGTGCTTTGTTTGTTGAATGATCCTGTTGCACCAGAGCAATATTTATGGCTTGGTACCAAAGGGGGCGGCTTAAGCAGATTGGACAAAACCACCGGGCGTTTTATACATTTTACTGAAGAGGATGGGTTGCCCAATAATGTAGTGTATGGAATTATGGCAGATTCGGGCGGCGCATTATGGTTGAGTACCAACCGGGGATTATCGAGATTTCACCCGGACAAAAAGTTGTTTCAAAACTTTTTCAGTGCAGACGGGCTTCAGGACGATGAGTTTAATACCGTGAGTTATGCTCAGGGGGCTGATGGCCGTTTTTGGTTTGGCGGGGTGAATGGCATCACGGCATTTTATCCAAAGGCATTGCTGGAGGAAGCCCGGAGTCCCGATGTCAGGATCACCCGTTTGTGGGTAAACAATCAATTGGCCACAGCAGAGGGCGGCTGGCTGCAAAAAAGTCTGGAAGAAACCAGCAGCATCACCCTTGCGCACGATCAAAACCAGGTAACGTTTGAATTTGCTGCCATTGATTTTGCGGCCCCCCGCATGAATCAATTCCGTTACCGGCTGGTAGGCGTCTCGGAGGCCTGGGTGGAGCCAACTGTGAATAATACAGCCACATTTGCCCACCTGGAACCAGGCACGTATACATTACAAGTAGAAAGCGGGGGAAGCAAAGGGGTGTGGAATGGCAAGATTGCTCAGTTAACCGTGAAAATTTTACCACCCTGGTATCAGACTTATTGGGCTTACGGCTGTTTCTTCATCCTGGCCTTGGGTGGTTTGTGGAGTATATACCGTTTTCAGATAAACCGGGCTCAGTTGCGCAACAAACTGGCTTTTGAACAAAGAGAAGCCCACCGCCTGGTAGAGCTAGACCGGATGAAAACCAATTTCTTTAACGGTGTAACCCATGAATTCCGCACACCACTGACCCTCATGATTGAGCCTGTGCGGCAAATGCTGCAAGAAGTAAAAGACCAAACCAGCCGATATCGTCTGGAACTGGTTGACCGCAATGCGCGCCGTTTGCTTCAATACGTCAATCAGTTGCTGGATTTGTCGAAACTGGATGCCGGGCAAATGCCGTTGGATGCGCGCCCTACCCTGCTGGTGCAGGCAACCCGGGCGGTTGCAGAGCCGTTTTTGCCAATGGCCGAACAAAAAAAGATTAACCTAATGCTAAAGTTGCCGGAAACCGAAAAGGAGGTCATGCTGGACACCCTTGTTTGGGAACAGGTGGTGTCCAATCTACTATCGAACGCCTTGAAGTTTACCGATTCCGGCGGTTCTGTAACATTGGAACTCGGCATTACGGAACAGCCAACTGACGCCCTGGTGCGCCTGGTGGTAAAAGATACCGGCATTGGCATGGCGCCGGAGGTGTTGCCTCGTATTTTCGACCGGTTTTATCAAACTGAACACGGGCGTGGCGGTACGGGCATTGGACTGGCTTTGAGCAAGGAACTGGTAGAACGCATGGGCGGAAATATTCTGGCCGAAAGCGTGTCGGGCCAGGGTACAAGCTTCCGTGTGTTTGTACCGCTTCCTTATGCGCCATCATTGCAGCACCAGGCAGCAGAGAAGTCGGAACCTGCCTTGTTGAAACCCGATCAAAAATCAAATGTGGCAGAAAAGCCCTTGTTGTTGCTTATTGAAGATGATCCGGATTTACGGTTATTGCTCCGCGCCTCTCTGCCCATGGAATACAGGATTGTTGAAGCTGCCAATGGCGCAGAAGGTATACAAATGGCCCTGGATTTGGTGCCTGATTTGGTGATATCCGATTGGGTAATGCCGGAAAAAACAGGACTTGATGTTGCCGAAGCCCTGAAGAAAAACCCAACCACCTCGCATATTCCACTCATACTGCTTACCGCCAAATCTGGCGCCGATGCGCGCGTTACAGGTTTGGAATACGGGGCGGATGTATTTCTGAGCAAACCTTTCCGGGCAGATGAATTAACCGTTCAGGTGCGCAATTTGCTGGCTTCGCGCGAGCGATTGCGCGCGCATTTCTCGCAGTTGCCGAATGGGAATGATTTGGAAAAAAACATCCCACATGGGTTGCCCGCCAAGGAACATGAATTTTTGCAGCGTCTGGTACAGGTTATTGAAGAAAACCTGGACAATGAAGCTATGGACGCTGATGGTTTTGCACGCGCCATGTTTTTATCCCGGTCCCAATTACATCGGAAAATCCATGCGCTGACGGGATTGTCGTTGACAGAGTTTGTGCGGAATTACCGGCTGGATCGGGCGAAAGAGATGCTGGCACGCAGAGAGGGCAGTATCTCGGAGGTGGCCTGGCGAACAGGATTCCCGAACGCGAAGTATTTTTCTACTTGTTTCAAGGAGCGTTTCGGGGTTACGCCCAGCGCCCTTTTGAACGCGGATGGAACGCGGATGGAACGCGGATGATTTGGAACGCGGATGACGCGGATGACGCGGATTTTTTGTTTTGGAACGCGGATGGAACGCGGATGATTTGGAACGCGGATGATTTGGAACGCGGATGACGCGGATGACGCGGATTTTTTGTTTGGGAACGCGGATGTTTTGGAACGCGGATGACGCGGATGACGCGGATTTTATTAATTGCCTTCGGCAATTATGTGGTTAAAGCGTTTGAAAATGCCAAACCTCTATAACCTTGCTGCCAAAGGCAGCATAAAAAATCCGCGTCATCCGCGTCATCCGCGTTCCAAATCAAATCCGCGTTCTATCAGCGTTCTACCAGCGTTCTAAACGCTATTGAACCGTTGCGGGCATGGAATACGAGCAGGATGAGTCCTGATGGCGTATCCTTCCCGAGTTCCAAACGCATAACGGGTTGCAGTTGATTAGCCTGGTAACGTTGAAGCACCCGTCCATCGGCGGCAAGTACATCCATGCTGAGCAGCTCAGGTAGCGCCTGTTTCAATTCGATGGTGAGGTGATCATGCGCCGGGTTTGGCCAAACATTGATGTTGGCGCTCAGGAATGGTTCGCCGGTAGCTACCAACTCGGCTACAAATGCCGTTCCGGTTTGGGTACAACCATTGTTGTCCGTTACTGTTACGGTGTATTCTCCTGCCGGCAACCCGCTTATGTTCCCGGTGGTAGCGCCATTGCTCCACAGATACGTGTACTGACCAACGCCTCCTGTAGCCGTTACAGATGCTGTTCCGTTGTGTGGAATGTCATTATGCGGCGTAGACGCCATTTGCAACACAACCGGAGCCGGATCCAACAGTGCAAAACTTGCTGTCAGGGTTGCACCGTTATGATCGGTTACGGTCAGTTCGTAATTTCCGGCAGGGAGATTCGAGAGGTTGTTGCCCTGGAGCGTTGGATCGTTCCAGGAGTAGGTATACGGACTTGTACCCAAGGTTACTGTTACACTAATTGATCCGGTGGCTGTGCCAGTGCACAGTGGCGGATTTGCGATAATCGATGAAAATGCCGGCGCAGGAATGAGGTTAACTGTTGTTGATCCTTCTGCGGTGCAGCCACCTGCATCAATTACGGTTACGTTGTAAACACCAGCTGACAGGTTTGTAATGGTAGCATTGGTTTCGCCGTTGCTCCAGAGGTAGGTGTAGGGCGCCGTTCCGCCAATTGCCAGGGCTGTAGCAGTGCCGTCTGAGGTATTATTACCCGCTGGTGTAGCTGTAAGGGTTACATCCAGGGCTGCAGGAGCCACCAGGGTAAAGGTGTTGATCCATTCGCCGCGGTAAGCGTCTGTGATGGTGATAGTGTAGGTTCCTGCGGTCAAGTCATTTACCAGATTGCCTAGAAGATTTGGATCGCTCCACTGATAGCTGTAGGGCGGAACACCGCCGTTCACGTCCACCTCGATTTCGCCATTAGACAGTCCAGCGCAACTTGGGTTTTGCTGCACGGAAGATACTGCCAATGGCGGATTTGGAATTATAGGATACCCGATAGTATGGAAGGCGATATTGGTGAATACAGGGTCGTTTTGGTCAAAATAAATGGCCACCTGGTTTTCAATCACCGTGCCATCAGGCAGATCTGGCTGCTGTTGAATGCGGAACTGCACAAAGCCATGGGATTCCACTTCATTGACGTTGCTGTCTGGCAGGGCAATGGGATCAAAGACGAAGTGCAGGATATTGTCCGGGTAGATTTCCACGCGGTAAGGGTGACTGGAAGCCCCTGTTTCGAGGGTTTGGATGTTGAGCAGGTTAGACAGGGTGTCTACAATCACCACTTTGAAGGCGGTGTCGTTACCGGTATTCTGGAAGCGGATTTTATAATCGAGAGGCTGGTTGGCACGGATTACATTATCTACAGTTACACCTGTTGGGATGGCTGTTTTATCATTCGGGTCGCAGGAGGCGAGTACCGGACCGCAATGTTCGTCGGAAGTGGGAGGATCAAGCGGTTGGCCGAGCGACAGCAAGACGCCCGGATTGTTGGTACCGCCGCAGCCTTCCAGGCCGGCAGCTACGGTAATGACCTCAGGATAGCCCGGTATCTGATCTGCTTCAATGCGCCATGCAGCGCCGTTGGCAGGGGCTTTAATCGTCAGGGTTTCGCCGGCATTGAGTTGGAAATTACCGTCTTTATACATGATAAAGTCTTCCACCACGATGTAGTTCAGTTGGGAACCCATGTCTTGTATGCCCACGTTTTTCAGGGTCAGACTTACAGAATCGCCTTCGCATTGAGCATTTGCTTCAATTTTTGCTCCCTGCCAGGCGCCTTCACATGGCACGTCCGGGAAGATTTGCACTTCATTGCAAAGGGTTTGACCCATGGTAGCATTGCAGCTGACCATAGAAATAACCTTTACCGAACCACAGAAAAATGGCGGCACATTACCTAACTGGAAGGTGTAAATACTATCTGGTCCGGAAACTGTATGTGGTGTATTAACACTTACAAACGAGATAGATGGATCTAAATTGAGGGTAACAAAGGCGCCAAAAGCAGTATCCAGACCGGTATTGCAATAATTGATAAAGAATTGATTATCACGGCACCTGCGCAGGAAAACATCTCCCAAATCTACCTGCATTTTGGGGCAATCGCCGTTGGTTTGAATACCGAAATCAAAATCAACCGTTGGATTGATGGTGGAGTTCTGCACATTGACAGCAGAAGCGCAAACCGGGTTTACGCCTGCTGGCAGCTGGACACTCAGCCAGGCGTCGGTGGTATTGACATCAAACACCACGCTTACGCTGTAAGAACCATCATTCTTTACCGGCACGGATTGGGTAAGGCCGGAAGGTTGCAGGGTAAGGATCAGCGGGAAGGCGTTTACCCGTTGGTCTGTTGGATCTGCTGTGCAATTATCGTTTCCATCCAGGTAAATTTCGCCGGAGATGGTCACCTTGTGGGTGGTGGGGAAACTGATGATTTGCTGACAGGTGATGAACTGTCCGCCGCCATCTACCCAAACCCACTGGCGCTGAAACCAGCTTTGACCTGCCGTACCTACCTGATAGTCAACAAGATAGGTTGAGTCTATGTAGCTGCAGTTAGTACTAAACAAGGCATCGCCGTAGGGGTCGAAGGCTGCCGGATTGTTACTTTGGAATTCTGGCAGTAATTGATTGTTGCCTTCATCGTAGGTGAGGGTAACGGAAGCCGGGCATTGGCTTACACAGGGAGAGCAGGCTTCTGTGCCAGACACCAGCACTGTGTGCTGGCAGGTTGAGGTATTGCCAATAGCATCGGTAGCGGTGAGTTGTACGATATTTACCCCCAGATCGGCACAGTCAAACTGGAAGGAGGCCGGGGAGTAAGTGAACGTGCCGCAAGGCTCAAAGGCATCGATATTGAGCGAAGTAGCAGCTATATTTGCCGGATTGGCCGCGTTCAGGTCTATAGTGGTTGCCCCGGTGCAATCGAGTGCCGGAGGTAGTTTGTCTTCCAGCTTTACGTTGCCCCAGCATTTATTGCCGGATGGTAAATGTGAAACGCGCGCCTGATAAGTTTTACCCGCATCCGCAGGACCGAATACGGCAGGCACCCAGGGGCCGTTGCCTAAGGGCAATACCTTATCTACTTCTACAATACAATTCGGAAAAATGGTGCCTTCCAGCATATCCTCCGGTTGCATAGTGTAGGTGCAGTTGTTGTCTAGGGCAATTTGTACCAGGTCGTTACAGACCAGGCTTTGAGCGTGTGTTTGACCTGTCAGCAGCAGTAAACACCATAAAAGCAAGGGTAAACCGATTTTTTTCATGAGAGATACATTTAGTTCGATACAAAAGTGCGAAGAGGTGTATCAGGCAACAAATACATTTTTGTACTTTTGTAGCAGGTGTTTTTGACGAAGTGTTGTTTAAGCAATTGATTTTTAGATATTTAATTTCTGTGATTCTTTGTTTTTTGGTGATTACGAGGGGATGTTTGCACAAATTTTTTTCCGAAGATTTTGGCGGAAGGTTTCAGGCCTATAAGGTTTTTGGAAACCTATGGTATGTACATAAGTTAAATGGAGAATCTATTTCTGAGGTTAGCCCCCACTCATAACACCTAGCATCTTTACAAAACATCACATCTTCAAGAGGTTATGGATGCTGATGCTCTGCAAAGATGCTAGATATGATTAGTGGGGTATTCCTGGCCACTCGTTGAAACGAGTGGTTACAAGATGTTAGATGTGTTTCCAGATTGACTTAACATCCACCTATAACTTGTGTACATACCGTAGGTTTTTGGGAACCTTTTAGGTCTGAAAACACATCATTGATCATACCATATATGAAGGCACAAAAGCTCAGTTTGACCCTTGAATCACTCTCCGGTGTAGAGCGCCGGCGATTTGCCCGTTTCTTAGCGTCCCCTTTTTCAATCAGCGTCAGGAATTGACGCTTTTGTATCAGGTTTTACTGGACAAAAACGCGCCTGAAGATAATGAAACCTTGTATGCGCGCGTATATCCCGGTAAAAACTGGTCGCCCACGGCTTTCAGGCTGCTGATGAGCGATTTGCAGAAGCAACTGGATCAATTTCTGGCGCTGGAACACTGGCTGGTAAAACCTGCTGCAGTAGAAACGGATTTGGCGCAGGCCTACCGGCAACGCGGTTTGGAGCGGCATTTTGAAGATGCACTGGCATTAGCCAAATCCGAACTGGAGCGCAGTCCCTTGCGCAACAGCGATTATTTTGTGCAACAAGGGCAATTGCTTTGGGAGGAGGCGAGGTTTCAAACCCAGCACCATCCGGAGGAAGAACGCTACTTACTGGCCTTGTCGGAAAACGCGGATATGACCTGGCTGACACAAAAACTGCGGTATTTGTGCTTGCATACTGCTTTCAGGGCCAGATTTCAATCAGCGCAGGCGCTGCCTTTCCGGGCCGAGGTGGAACTTATGCTGGAACAGCCCGAATATTTCCGGCAACCGGCTGTTGTCACCTGGTATTATTGTTTAAAAATGCTGGAAACTCCGGAATCCGATCAGTTTTTTCAATTGTTTAAAACAGAGGTGTTTGCACACGGTCTGATTTTCCGGGCTGAAGAAATGCGGGATTTACACCTGTTTGCCATTAATTATTGTATCCGGCAGGTGAATGAGGGACATAGCCGGTTTTTCCACGATGTTATGGATTTTTACAAGGATGGGTTAACCAAAGGCCATCTGCTGGATCATGGTGTTTTATCGCATTTTACCTTCTATAATATCGTGGCGGCTGCCTTGCAAACACAGGATTACGTTTGGGCAGAGGCCTTTATTTCAGATTACCGAAATAACCTGGAGCGCCGTTACCGCGAAAGCGCTTACAGCTTCAACCTGGCCCGATTGAAATTTGCCCGAAAGGCGTATCCGGAGGCGCTGGAATTATTGCAGCACTCCAATTACCACGAGCCATTGCTCAATATGGCTGCCAAAACCATGGCCATCAAGATTTACTACGAATTAGACGAATATGAGGTATTGGATGCGCATTTGGAGGCTTTTATCAAGTACATACGCCGCAAACCCGGCCTGGGATATCACCGACAACATTACCTGCAGATGGCCCGGTATACGCAAAAACTGATACACCTTAACTGGATGAACAAAGCTGAGGTTCAGGCACTTCGGGAGCGGATTGCCGCGGAGCCTGCCCTGGCCGAAAAGGAATGGTTGTTGGAGCGATTTTAAAAAAAAGCCGCTCTTCAGAAATCTGGAGAGCGGCTACCTTCATCACGCATAAATGCCCGGACGTTTCTAGGCCTTTATGAGCATCTTTACTACCGTTGTAATTTCTTCTGAATGTAGCTCCAGGAAGTAAACGCCGGCGCTGTATTCTTTCAATGGAATGAGTACGTTGTTTTCGCCAATCTGGCCCTGGGCATCCTGCTCGTAAATCAGGCGACCTGTAGTGTCCATTACCCTCACCCGGTAAGGTTGTGTGTAACTCAGATCAAACAGGAGGGTCATATCCTGTTCGGTTGGGTTAGGGAATACAAGAATATTCCGGTCGTTTGCCAGGGTTGAGGCATTTCTGTCGCCCTGGTTGTTGAATCCATTGTGCGGCTCTACCGTTACCACCGATACACAGGTGGAAGCATTATTGCTCCAGTCTTTCACGGTAATGGTAAGGTTATTTTGCCCAATATTGGCGGCAGTGTACACCTTGGCAATGGGGCTATACGACCAAACGGAACAGTTATCAGTGCTTTCCAGGGCCAGATCGGAGCCATACACAGTGGCTATGCCATTGGCATTTAGCTCTACCGTCACATCCTCACAATTGGCTACAGGTGCAATAGCATCTTTTACCGTTACGTAGGAAATACACGTGGAACTGTTGCCATTGTTGTCGGAAAGGGTAAGGATAACGGGTTGTGGTGCGCCAATTTCCGAGCAGTTAAATGCTGTTTTACTCAGGCTTCGGCCGGCGAGTCCGCAGTTGTCGGAACTGCCATTATCTACCTGATTGATGTTCAGGGTGGCTTGTCCGAGCAGATTTAGGAAAATGGTCGGGTTGGCACAATTGGCTACCGGAGCGCTGTTGTCTCTCACCGTTACAAGCGCCGTACAGGTAGCAGTATTGCCGCCGCCGTCGGTTGCGCGCAGTGTAACAGTTTGTTTACCAATATTGGCGCAGCTAAAGCTTGCCGGCGTTACCGACAAGGAGAAGAAGCAGTTATCCGAGCTGCCGTTGTCAATGGCTGAAGGAGGAACAACGATGATTCCGTTGGCGCCAAGGTTGAGTACCGCCGATTTACATTTTGCTATTGGCAATACCGGATCAGTAACAGTCACTGTGGCCGTGCACTGTCCCTGGTTACCGCTGGCATCTCTGCCAAAGAGGGTTACCTGATTGTTGCCAATGTTGGTGCAGGTAAATACGCTTTGACTCAACGAGAAGACTGTAATGGCACAATTATCAAAAGAACCATTGTTCACCTGTGCCGTAGTGAGTGTGGCCTGACCGTTGGCGCCCAGCTGAATAGTGGCGTTTTTGCACAACATGGTGGGAACTATCAAATCACGAACCGTTACTGTCGCCGTACAGGTAGAGGTATTGCCGCCACCGTCAGTAACTGTGAGGGTAACGGTATTGGCGCCCAAATTGGTACAATTGAAGCTGGATGGCACCACAGATGTCTGATTCACCGATCCACAGTTATCGGTTGCCGACTGGAATACATCGCCAGTAGTGATGTTCGCTAAACCGGAAGCATTGAGGTTAACAGTAGCGTTTTTGCACACCACTGTTGGGCCGGTTTGGTCGGCAACGGTTACCGTGGCAGTGCAGGTGGCGGTGTTGCTACCAGCATCAGAAACCGTCAGTGTAACGGTGTTGGCGCCGATGTTGGCGCAAGTAAAGCTGGAGGGTACTGCAGTGTTCAGGTTTACAGGGCCACAGTTGTCGGCGCCGGACTGGTAAACACTGTTGGGAGTAATGGTAGCCTGTCCGGAGGCATTTAGCACGGCCGTAGCGTTTTTGCACACCACTGTTGGGCCGGTTTGGTCGGCAACGGTAACTGTGGCAGTGCAGGTGGCGGTGTTGCTACCAGCATCAGATACCGTCAGTGTCACGGTGTTTGCGCCGATGTTGGCGCAGGTAAAGCTGGATGGCACTACAGTGTTCAGGTTTACAGGACCACAGTTGTCTGAGCCGGATTGGTAAACACTGTTGGGGGTAATGGTAGCCTGGCCGGAGGCATTGAGTACTGCCGTAGCGTTTTTGCACACCACTGTTGGGCCGGTTTGGTCGGCAACGGTAACTGTGGCAGTGCAGGTGGCGGTGTTGCTACCAGCATCAGATACCGTCAGTGTCACGGTGTTTGCGCCAATGTTGGCGCAGGTAAAGCTGGATGGGGCCACGGAGGTTTGGGTTACAGGTCCGCAGTTGTCAGAACCGGATTGGAACACATCGCCGGTGCTGATGCTGGCCTGGCCGGAGGCGTTTAGCACGGCCGTGGCGTTTTTGCAGGTTACGCTTGGCGCGGTTTGATCCGAAACGGTAACGGTGGCCACGCAGGTATTGGTGTTGTTGCTGCCGTCAGAAACTGTCAGCGTAACGGTGTTGGCGCCGATGTTGGCGCAGGTAAAGCTGGATGGGGCCACGGAGTTTTGGTTCACCGAACCGCAGTTGTCAGAACCGGATTGGAACACATCGCCGGTGCTGATGCTGGCCTGACCGGAGGCGTTGAGCACGGCCGTGGCGTTTTTGCAGGTTACGCTTGGCGCGGTTTGATCGGCTACCGTAATAACAGCTGTGCAGGTGGCAGAAAGACTTCCGTCATCTGTAACAGTCAGCGTAACGGTTACTGGTCCCAGGCCAAACGGGCCTGAAGGGCTGATGGCAAAACTCAATGGACCATTTTCCAGATCAGAAGAGCCATTATCTACCGCATTGGCAGAGGGCGAGGCCTGGCAAGAGGCATTGACAGCCACGGTAATATTTTTACAAGCAGCTATTGGCGGCAGGTTATTGTAGCAGAATTCGTCGTTATCCGTTACGGTTACTGTGGCTGTGCAAGTTGCAGTATTGCCATGACCATCGTTTACCGTAAGGGTAACGGTTTGTGCGCCGAGGGTATTACAACCAAAGGTGTTAGGACTCACGGAGACGAGGTTAACGGAGCCGCAGTTATCTGTTCCGCTGAGGTATACATCTGAAGGCTGGATGGTTGCCATACCATTTACATCCAGGTTTACGGTGTGGTTTTTACAAACCGGCGCCGGAGGTTCTGCATCGTTTACTGTAACGGTGAACTGGCAGGTAGCTGACTGGCCATTCGCTGCGGTCACCTGGAAAGTATTGACTGTTGAACCAAGCGGGAAGGATGATCCGGAGGCCAGGCCAGCCGTTTGGGTGGTATTAGCGCCCGGGCAGTTATCGGTTCCGGTTGGAGCAACGTAATTATACACCGCAGTGCAAACGCCGGAACCGGTGTTTACAGAAGCATTTCCAGGACAGGAAATAGCCGGGGCCTGATTGTCTGTGACAGTGATAGTGAAGATACAGGTTGCTGTTCCACAAACGTTGGTAGCGGTGAGGGTAACGGTGGTTACCCCGGTATTAAAGGCCGAGCCACTGCCTGTGCCGTTACCGCTTCCGGTAGTAGCGCCACTGAAGCTGTACGTAATGCTTACAGGCGTTGTGCCGGCGGTAACCGGAGTGTAGGTGGCCGTTCCACTGCATAAATCAGTTGTGGTATTTACGCTTTGATTGGCAGGGCAGGTGGTGAAAGTAGGCGCCACATCAACCGTAACGGTGATGCTGGCACAACTGCCGGGCGTAACGCAGCTTCCCTCGCCACGCACATAATAGGTGGTGGTAGCAGAAGGGGAAACCGTGATGGAGTTTCCGGTTCCAACGGATGTACCGCCGCAACTACCCGTGTACCAGTGCCAGTTGGTGGCGCTGTTCAGATTGCCTGAGGCAATACTCAAGGTGGCGCTGCCGCCCGGACAGATACTGCTTACCGAGGAAGACAATGTTGGGGTGGTTGGGCCGGCGCAATTTTCATCCGCCCCGATGGTTGGGTTGGAAGGGTGGCGTGGTTCGCAATCAATATCGTCGGTGATTTCGCTGAGCGGAGTGGCAAAGCCAAACAGGTTCTGGATATTGTTGGCGCCAGCTATATTGAGGTGCGGGTTGGAGCTGGAGGTAAATTCCGGGAGTACGTTTTTGGAATTGTTATCCGTGCCACTTTCAGATTTCCAGGCAGCAAACGTAGTGCGGTCGCCGGCAGGGGAATTGGCAATACCGCCTACCACGGCAAAATGTCCGCCGCTGGTGTACCAGTTGTTGTAATCAGAAAACAGGCGGGGGAACGGCGCCGGGTATTGTGTACCGATGGCGTAATTGCGGTTGGTGGAGCTGAGTTGGTTTGAAATGATGTTGTTCTGAAGATAAACTGTGCTGTAGTTTTCATTGCCGCCGATCACCACACCAAAGCTCTGAACATTATTAGAGACCGTTCCGGTGAGGTGAACGGTATTGTTGTACACATAAGTTTCGCTGGTATTACCCGCGCCAACGGCTATTCCAGCCACCACGTATCCTACATCTGCTGTTGGAGCCCCGATACGGGTAATGAAGTTATTGTACACCAGGTTTGGATTGCCGGTGGTGGAAGATACCGTGCCAATGTAAATACCTGTTGCGCTGCCGAAACTTGCACCACGTACTACGTTATCAATGATATTGTAGGAGATGGTAGCACCGGTTACTTCACTTCCGGAAAAGGATTGGTAATTGTTTTGGGCGGTGCTGGCTTCGCGTGTGAGTGCAATACCATGAGCACTGGTATTGTTTAAAGGGTTCATGTTGGCAATGTTGTTGCCTGAAATATCGATATCGTTTTCGAATTTAGCCAGAATGCCCGTGCGAAGGATGTTATTTGGCGAAACGGAATTAATGAGGTTTTGGTTGATAACCGTACCCTGGTTTTTGTTTACCACAGATTCACCACCGGTGTAAATTCCGTATTGGGCTTTTTGCAAGTTGTTGTTAATGAATGCGTTGCGGTGGTTGCCACGACCAGCTGAGCTGATACTAATCGTGCTGCTGCCGCTGCCAAGTGCCACCAGTGTGGTCGAGTTTCCATTGCCCACGATGTTGCAGTTTTTCACCGTATTATCGGTAGCGCCATTGGCGCCATTGTTTTGGATCCAAACTACGGCACTGGAAGTACCAGAGTTGGTGTTCGTAATGGTAAGGTCGCGGGAGGCAGAAACAGCCGGGCAGATGGTATTATTGGTATTACCCGTGGAGCCGTCGATGGTAATATTATCTGCGCCATTGATGATCAGCAATCCGGAGGCGGAGGAGCCTGTAATAGAGGCTGTTCCGGTTGGTTTGATCAGCAGCGAGGCATTAGGGTTATTGGCATTAAAAGTAATGGGAAATGTTTCAGCGGGTGTGGTGTAGGTTGCCGCGGTAAGCTGAAATTCCACCGGACCACTGATGCAGTTGTTATTCCAGTAATCTGCAGCAGCGGTGAGCGTGGTGAAATCACTGCCCGGTCCTACCGTGTAAGTGTCGCCCGGAACCGTTCCCCCTGCCGTGATGTAGGCTGTTTTTGTGGCGGTAAAATTACCTCCTGAGGTAGTGATGGTTAAGGTTACATCGTAGGTACCTGGTGTGGAATAGGTTACAACCGGGTTTTGCTGTGTGGAAGTAGCCGGAGTACCCCCGTTGAAGGTCCACGACCAGGCTGTTACGCCACCCAACGACAGGTCTGTGAAATGCACCTCGCCGTTGGTGAGACATAGATTACTGGTTACGTCCGCAACAAAATCAGCAGAAGAAACCCTCAGATTGTCAAAGCCTGTTTCGAACACAGCGCGACCGTATGATGCATAACGGATGCGTGCGCGGTTGGTGCCATCGTCGAATATGGAAAAGTCTGTTGGGCTGCGGCGTGCAGGCAGATTGGTGCTGTAGTTGGTCCAGTTGTTTTGGCCGGTTTTTTTGTAATAAACGGCATTATTGGTGGCAACGAACACCAGTTCTTCGGTACCACCGTATTCCTCAGCCAGGATTTTACGGTGGTTCACATTAGGCAGGTTGGAGGTAATGTTTGTCCAGGTTTGTCCTCCATCGGCGGATCTATATACCCTGTTGTTGATGGAAATGTATACAATATCGGCATTGTTGGCGATGGCTACAATGCTGGCAATGGTATTGGATGCCGCTGGCAAAGAGTACTCTGTGAAAGTAGGGGATGCGCCAGTAGCGTTGTTGGATACGTATATTTTCTGATCGCTGGTAATCACGTACAGTCGATCTGCATTGGCTATGCAGGAGTGCATGGCCATAATGGTTTTATTGAGGGTAGAAATTTGTGTCCAGGTGGGTGGGGCGGCAGAGAGATTAGCAGTACGATAAACCTCCTGATTGCCCATGAATCCAAGTTCCACATTGGTACGGTTGAAGGCCATAGCTTGCACCGTGGCAGTTGGAATACCATATGTACCTATACCTGCATTTGGGAATTTGGTCCGGGTATTGTGGTCCATGTTGTAGAAATAACCACCGTTGGGCAGATAATCTGTTTCACGGTCCTCATAGTCGTCGCCTCCAAGGGTAGTGAACCAGCCATCCTGATTTCGGTACAAACGGCCGTTATCCTGGGTACCAATGGATACCAAAGAAGGATCTGTGTGACTGCTTTTGCCGGCGTTTGCTGCTACCTCATAGGCGTACAAGCCATTGCTTTTAGGCGTCCAGGTGTTGCCCTGATCGGTGCTGAGCCATACGCCGCCGTCGTTGCAGTTGTATAATTTTGTGGCATCATAAGGGCTTTGAATCAGGTAGTGGTGGTCTGTGTGTAACACGCCCGACCAGCGCAGGAGCATTGTCCAGTTCACACCACCATCATTTGAAGTCCAGGTATTTTGAGATTGAAGCCAGATTTTGTCCGGATCATTGCGGTCTACGTACAAGGTGTTATTGTAATTGCCTTGTCCGCTGGAAGAAACCAGATTGTCGTAAAAAGTAAGATAAGGCGCTACTTCACCTTTTTTCAGGGTAAAATTGAGGCCACCGTCAGTAGATTTAAACACCATTCCGTAGCCACCCACGTTGGAAAAGTACACAATGTTGGGGTCGGCAGGTGTAACTGCAATTCGACAACCAGATTCCAGATCAATGGCAGGAGCCACCAGACCGCTGGTAATTTGTGTCCAGCTGGAGCCAAAGTCGGTACTGCGGTAGAGGCGTGGTACGAGTTCGTTGGTACCAGCATACAGAATGAGTGAGTTGGCGGCAGTATTCTGTTGCAGATCGCAGAAAGGAATATTGGTGGCGGTTGCTGCGGTCCAGGTAGTGCCGTTATTGGTACTGCGGTAAATGCCTTTGTTGGTTACCGCCACAAAAGTATTTGGGTCTGTGGGATGCTGCAGGATTTCGATTACGAGGCAGTTGGTGAGGGTGGTGGCGGTGAATGTAGCGCCGCCATCGGTAGACTTATACACGCCGGAACCATTGGAATAATAGTTCGGATCGCCAGTGCCCAGGTATAGTATCTGGTCGTTGGTTCGATCAACACAAATAGAAGCACAGTCGAACGTAAATCCTTCTGTACCGGCTGCTACGCTCCAGTTTTCACCTGCATCGTTGGTGATAAAGAGTCCGCCTTCGGATGTTATGGCATAAAAACGATCTGGATTAGTGGGATGGAAATCCATCTGAGTGATGCGGCAAAATCCATTGATCTGGCCGCTGATATTGATGGGAAATTCTGTTTGGGAGATATCAGTCCAATTGGCCAACTGGGCGAAAGAAATTGCTGTGCCGAGAATCCAAAAGCAGGAAGCAAGTATATGTTTTTTCATAGACGGGAACGGACGAGCCGGATTAAGAGGCGTGTTTGTTAGTTTTTCTGTGTTTGTTCAATCGCTTTCAACTCTTTTTGTTGTTGATCCACGATTTTCTGCCGTTCTTCTTCTGTCAGGATACGGCCATCTGCCTGCACCCAGGGTTGCACATCGCGGAGCCAGCCTTTGAACTGTTTTACTTCAAAGTCGTAGCTGCGGCCGGGGCGTTTTTTCAGGCTTTTTTTGCGTTCAGCTTCTGCTTGTGGGTCGCGGGAAACCGGCTTATTATCTTTCATGCCGATATCGCGTTTGAAGCGACCATTTTTTTCCAGTTCTTCGGGTTCTTCCGGCATAATGTAGCCGTCCCAGAAAGTGCGGAAAGCCTGGAGAGTTTCAAAAAAATTAGCATTTGGATCGTTCATCATCTCGATCCATACCGGCTCGTCGCGGAATGTAGCAGGGTCGTATTTAGTGGGGGTAGATTGTGCAAACAGGGTTGCAGCGTGCATGGATGCCAGCCAGAGCAGCAGGCAAAAAACATTTCTTAGATGAGTCATGATACGGACAGGTTAAATTGATTAAAACAAAAGTGAAGAGAGCAACTCCTTGCAATTAGGTGCAAAGCTATGATCAGGCCTCAGAACGGCACGAAGCGGGTGAGGGGACAAAAGGGGGGACAATTTGAGATAAACAGATTAATTGCATAAAAAACAAGACTACTTTTGCCCAAATCCTTCCGATTGGTTGTTTATGAAATCCTTCTTTTGGCTATTTGCCTTGCTTTGTCTGCTTCAATGTCAGAATACCCCTACACCGGCTCCCCAGACTAATACACAATCACCTGAACAGGAAGAGGAGCCTGAAAGTGTTGCATACCGCCTGAATCAGGTGGCCGATTCTCTCAAAACTGAAGGCCACTACCAGGAGGCTGTTCAGGTATATGTGGCGGCTATGGATTCTGCGTTGATTGACGCTGATTCTTTCGGGTATTATGATGCCATGTTAGATCAGGCAACGGTACACGAACGACTGATGGATTTTGACAAAGCAATTGCTTTGGCGCAAACAGTTGTGGCTGCGTACCATCGGAGTGGCGACACCTTACGAATTGGCAGGGCATATTCCACCATGTCGGGATTTTACTATCACGCAAACCGGCGTGAGGAGCAGCTTGAAACAGCAAAAAAAGGGTTTGCGTTGTTACGTAATCATCCTTCGTTGATTCACCGTTGCGCCACGTACAACCAAATGGCGTTTGTATATTCAGATGCCGGCAACTGGGCAGCGGCGCTACCCCTGTTGGATTCGGCCCTGCAATTCATGATAGCCTCTGAGGTATTGGATCAATTGCCCAGCATGCAACTGAATATAGGTGATTGCCACCGTAACCTTAAACAATGGCCGCAAGCCCGGCAGTATTTACATGCCGCGCTGGCCGGCGCCGACAGCCTTAATCAGGTACACGTGAAGGCTAAAATTCTGGAACGGATTGCCCAAACCGAGGAAGCCGGCGGCAATTTTTCAGATGCTCTGACACATTTTCGGCAGTCGAGAATCATATTAGACTCCTTGCTGAAAGCAGATAAACACCGGAGTATTCAGGAGTTGGAGGTAAAGTTTGAAACCCGGCAAAAAGACCAGGAGATCCGCACTTTACAGGCGGAGAAGGCTACCCATCGGGTTATTAACTACTGGATTTTGACTTTTTCGCTGGGAGTATTAGGGGTAGGCGGATTGCTTTACCGGAGGCGGCGCGACAAGGCCCTTGAAGTGGAAAAAGCATTGTTACAGAGCAGAGAGGATTTGCAAAACCTGACCCATTTATTGCAGGAAAAAAACGCCCGGATTGCGGAAATCACTGAAACCCGATCAACTGAAACGGTACACCTTCCGGAAGATGTCGCACCCAATGATCCGAGTGAGGGCATTTATAACTTACGAATATTAACGGATCAGGACTGGGGGATGTTCAAGACCTTTTTTGAACGAAGCCATCCCGGGTTTATCCAAAAAATGCGCGATCGTTTTCCACAATTAACGGCTGCTGAGGAGCGGCTGTTGTTACTGATCAAACTGAAACTATCGCGACAGGAAATTGCTTCCACGTTGGGTATTTCGCCGGAAAGTGTAAAAAAAGGCAGGCAGCGACTGCGCAAAAAACTTGGCTTGGAACATGAAGACGTGCTGGAGTCGTTTATTGAAGAGATTGAGTGATTTATTTACTTTTACCCCATGTACGGACTCATACTTGCCGGCGGACAAAGCAGTCGGATGGGGCAGCCCAAGAGCCTGATTGATTATCATGGCAAGCCTCAATATTTGTTTTTGCAGGATTTGCTGATGCCTTATTGCGAGGAGGTGTTTATTTCCTGCAAGCCGGAGCAGGAGCACTGGTTCAGCCCCTGCCCTACCCTGCCGGATAATGGCATGTTTGGGGATATTGGTCCGATGGGTGGGGTGCTTTCTGCTTTTGAGGTGTACGACGGACCCTGGCTGGTAGTGGGTTGTGATTATCCTTATTTACGTACTGAAGACCTGAATTGGTTATTGGAGCATCGCAATACAATAGCCCTGGCTACGGTTTTTGAGCATCCGGAAAGCAGTATGTTGGAGCCGCTAATCGGGGTGTATGAGTCAAGTGCGGGTGTGCGCATGCGGGAGGCGCATGCATTGGGGGAACAATCGCTGCGCCGGTTCCTGAAATTTGACCGGGTGGAGAAAGTAGCGCCGCTGACAGTGGATTGTTTGCGGAGTGTGGATGATAAGGAGGGGAGGCAGCGATTTTTGGGAAAAAACCACTAAGGCACTGAGGGCACTAAGAGGCACAAATTTCTTGGAAAAACCACTAAGGCACTGAGGGCACTAAGAGGCACAAATTTTTTGGAAAAAACCACTAAGGCTCTTAGTGCCCTAAGTGCCTTAGTGGTAAAAAAACTCCATACATGCACACCAAATCCGTCCAAATCCGAAAATACAAAGGCGATACCTTTCAAGACACGACTGATCTGCTGGCGGTGGAGGAACCGCTGGAGATACGGGTGGAATATGGGCCTTTAAAGCAGCGTAAAAGCAAGAATATTTCCATCACCATGCGCACACCAGGTGCGGATGAGGACCTGGCCGTGGGATTTTTGTTTACTGAAGGGATCGTGCGGCAGGCGGGAGATGTTTTTTCTGTAAAAGGCTGGGATGATAATCTGGTGACAGTATCGCTGCAACCTGATTTTTCCTTTGATGTACAAAAACTGGAACGGCATTTTTACACCAGTTCCAGTTGTGGTGTCTGCGGCAAGGGATCGCTGGATGCTGTCAGGACTACTGTTTCTGCGGAATGTCTGTTGCAGGAAACGCCCTGGGAGATCCGGCCCGAGGTGATTTACAGTTTACCAGAGAAACTGCGCAGTGCTCAGGAAACGTTTGACGCTACAGGCGGGCTGCATGCCTGTGCCCTGTTCGATTCGGAGGGAAATTTACTTGCTTCGCGGGAGGACGTGGGCAGGCATAATGCGTTGGATAAACTTATAGGGCATTATGTACGAAATGTCCAGGTACCATTGAATCAACATATTCTGATGCTGAGCGGCCGCGCCAGTTTTGAATTGCTGCAAAAAGCGGCCATGGCCGGCATCCGCTGCGTATGCGCGGTGGGCGCGCCCTCCAGTTTGGCGGTGGAAACGGCGAAGGAATTTGGGATAGTGTTGGTGGGATTTTTGCGTGAGGGAAGGTTTAATGTGTATTAGAGTTAGGACCCGGTAGGTTTAAGACCTACGAGGTCGGATTTGGGCGTTATCCCCTTTAAATCCCCCCAAAAAAAGCCGCCCCCCAGCTTCCCGGGAGGCGGCGTGAATATTCCATCTCAAGAATTTCCTGTCTTATCGCTGTACCACCACTTTGGCGTAGATCACCTCTTCGCCGTTTTGGATGGCCAACGTATACACTGCAGCCGGCAGCTCGCTGTAGTCGAACACCTGGATCAGGTTGCCCGAGCGGAAGTCGGCTGTTTCGCGTTTAATTACCTGACCAAGCGCGTCCATCAGCATGAAGTTCACTTCTCCCTTGCCGCGGTCTTTGCCCAGCATTTCTACTGTGAATATACCGGTGTTCGGGTTCGGGAACAAGCGGAAGGATTCGAGCCACTGCTCTTCATCCGTACCTACTGAGCCGAGTACCAGCAACTGCTGGTAAACATGCGCCGCACAGTCGTTGTCAACATGCAGTTCTACAAGATAGGTACCTACCTGCGCGTACTGGTGTGTTGGGTTCTTCTCTGTGCTTGTTGCACCATCGCCGAAGTTCCAGCTATAGTGTGTAGCGTTCTGCGTGAGGTTGTTGAATGCCACTTGCAGCTCGCTCGCCGTGTACGTAAAGTCGGCCACCGGCATACCCACATAAACTGTGGTGCATTCTTTGGTGATCGTGCTTTCACCCACTGCGTTCACCGCTACCAGCGTTACCTCATGCGCACCAGGCTCCTGATAGGTTACCACCGGATGCTGATCTGTAGATACCGATGGCGTACCTCCAGGGAAGCTCCAGAACCAGGCCGTTGGGGCGCCCACAGAATGGTCTGTGAATTTCACCTCGAACGGAGCCATGCAGTGCTGGGTTTGTACCTCAGCGAAGGCAGCAGTAGGCGCTACCAATTGCTCGGTTACTACCGTTACCATAGCCACACAGGTAGACGTGTTGCCGGCAGGATCTGTTACTACCAGGGTTACGGTGTTCTGACCCAGGTTGTTCAGGTTGAACGCAGTAGCTGATGCTTCCAGCGTCAGGGTGTTGGCCGCAGCATAGCTGTCGGTTGAACCGCCGTCGATCTGGATGGCAGAGATATTGGCGTTGCCGTTGGCATCGAGTGCTACGGTGATATCCTGACAAACTGCCGTTGGAGGCATTTGGTCGGTTGCATTCACCACAAACTGATCTGTAGCGGTGCAGCCTCCCAGTGTGGCCGTTACGGTGATGGTCACGGTGTTGTTCAAGGCCGTGAATACCGGAATGATTGGCGACATAGCCGTGGTTTCACCGTTTGGCATACCCACCTCTGAACCACCGGTCCAGATGAAGTTGGCGCCCCAGGTGCTGGTTTGCAGCACAATCGGACCAACCTGACTTCCCGCTTCAACATTGTAATCCGGGATCGGAATGATGTTGAACACCATTGCATCTTCTACTTCAGCTGCAGCCGTTGCCGTGCAACCGTTGCCGTCGGTGATGGTCACCGCGTATGCACCGGCGTTGAGGCTGTTGATCACCGTAGATACCGTGCTCACCGGACCTTGTACTGTGCCGTTAGACCACTGGAAGGTGTAATCTGCCGGACCATCGAATACCGTGGCGGTTACTGCACCCTGGGCAGCGCCGGAGCAGGTGTTATCCTGTGCCGTGAGTACCAGACCCGGGTTGCCCAGTACGCTCAGTTGCAGTGCATCAACATCGTAGCAGCCAGCCGCATTTTCCACACGTGCCCAAACCTGCTTCGCAGCGGAGGTATAAGCCGTTGGCAGCGCGTTGATACCCAGTTCTGCATCTGTTTGAGATGCGTAGTAGGTAACCGTCAGGCCGGAGGCATTGCCGGTCACTTTCGTGTTGGCATTGCTCAGGTTGAACGCAGCTGTCGGGCCATCGAAGGTTTCCGGACAAGCGCCGAGTTCAGCAGATACTGCTACTGGCAGCGGAGCTACTTCCAGGTTCACAGTGTGGATGGTTACCACAGCGCCTTGTTGTACGCGGGCAAACACCTGATCGCCATTTGCTGCCGTGTACGGGCTGGACAGGATACCGTTGCCGGCTTCTGCCGCTGCGTAGCTGGCGTGGTAGGTGATCGTAGCCGTGCCTTGTGGATCAATGATCTGACCGGCATCCGTGAGGATGAACTGACCCTGAGCCGCTCCCTGCTGGATTTCGCACACAATGATGGTGCAGGTAGAATCCACGATGAAGCCGGCATCGAACGTGTGGTCTGAGCAACCTGCCATGCCCGTAGTGAGCATGATGGTTGGGTATTTATGCCATACGTTGTTTGGCGCGTCGGCAATCAATGCGTCGGAGTCGTTCCAGTCTTTGTGCCAGCCTGCGCCGGTGTTGGCTACGGTGAGGTGGTATTTGAAACCATTCACTGCCAACTGGCTTTCGGTGGTGTCGAACTGACTGAGGTTGGCGTTGAGGCCAAACACAATCTTATACGGATGGAACGGATGTACGCTGTCGCGACCAGGCGTTGCTATCCAGGCTTCGTTGACCGTACCAATACCGGTGAAGTAGTATTCACCGTTTTGGCCCGTAATGGTGCTGGCCAACAGATTGCCGTTCACCCCGTCGAAGAGGCTTACCAGTACACCCGGGATTGGGTCTTCGCATGGATCCTGGATGCCGTCTTCGTTGGCATCGTTCCAAACATAGTTACCGATCTGGATTGGCGCTTCGTCGCACATGGCTTCGAGGTCGCCAATCGTATTGGCCATACCAATGCCCACTGAGTTGTTCACCGGATCGAGCAGGGTAAGGTCGTTGCGTGTTGCAGCACCAGAGAACAGGTCGTAGAACACTACCCCACCGCCGAAGTTGTACTCAGACGTGTTCGGGTTGTTGATAGCGCCCAGCAGCTCATCGCGACCAGGAACGTACAACAGACCGCCCGCTTCAGCATCAAGGTGGTGGTAACGGGTATTGTCGTAGAAGAACTCACCGCCGCCAGGACCGTCGTTAGAGTTTGGACCAAACTGGCTGGTGCGGTTCAGACCCGGGATCGTACCGTTGTTTTCCAGCGTCCATACGCCATTTACCGGGTATGCTGCCAGCACGTCGCCGCCTGCCGTTGCAGAGATCGGGTTGCCCTGATCTGTATCCGGACGGAACTGACGGTAGCCAAACTGGTGACCGGTGCGGTCCATCATGGCAATCACCATCATGCCTTCGCGGGTAATCTCGATGTCGGAGATCAGAGCCTGGCCGCGGCAACGGAATTCTGCGCCGGTTGGGCCACCACCCACAATCTCAAAGTTACCGTTGAAGATCTGGGCAGGTTCGCCGGCGCCGGTGTTGGCCACCAGGTTGCGCTCGGTGTATACATCTGTCCAGGTTTCCCATTCTTTACACTGTGCCATGTTCGGGTTCACAGAACCTACAATGTCACCGTGGTTGTATTCCGGCAGATTCAGATCCCAGGCCAGTACCTGGGTCCAGGTGCTGTCTTTCACATTGAACATGTGGATAGATGCGCTCAGGTTATCCTGTGTACCGTTGGCGTTTTCGCCCGTGCACACACCACCCACGTAGATCTTGTCGCAATCGATCTTCAGACCCAGCGGACGGAATACTCCGTTTACGCAGGTTGGAGCAGACGTGATCGGAATTTCTACAGAGCTCACGTTTGCTGTATCCAGGATGTTGTCTACGCGCACCAGGGTACCGTTGAACAGGTTCACGGTCCACAGGGTGTTGTCGCCCATGATGTCCATGTCGCCCAGACCCACTTTACCTACTTTGCTAAAGGCGTCGGTATCCTTGCTGGCTTCGTTCGGCGCACCGAGGTCGGCCGGGCGGGTTACCTGGCCTACGTTTGGCACGGTGTACAGCGGCGTAACGGTTGGGTTTGCGGAACCGTTGTGGTAATCTACGCGGTAGATACCGCCCAGACCCAACTGACCCAGACCCACGTGACGCTTGAGGAACGCGGAAGCATACAGATACTTGTTCGAGCGGTCGTAAGCCAGGCCGTATACAGAACCGATCAGTTCGTTGTTAGCGGCTACCTGACCGTAGAGTGCATTGCGGTTGGCTGCGTTGTACGGGATCAGGCCCAATACCGGAGCATCAACCAGGTCTGTACGGCCTTGTGCAAATGCGGTGAAGGCAATATCCGGATCCAGCTGGCAGTATTCTGCAGGGTTCAGGTAGCCTACTTTGATATCGCAATTGGCTTCGTTGATAAACTGTACGGAGGTTCCTACACCTGCGCATGCCAGAGAATGCTTGAGGCAGCAGGAATCCTTGATCACTACAAATTCCAGGCGGTAAGGATAGTTGTTCAGGTTCGGGAACAGGAAGTTACCTGTTGCATCCGTGTACACTGAATCCACCGGAATCGGGTTATTACATTCGTAGAGGTACACCAGCACGCTGTCCAGGCCAAACTCTTCGGTACCGAAGTCGCAATCGGCATTGAAGTCGTTGAACGCCATACCGCCGATGTTGCCGCCCACTGTTTCGCAAACGGTAGCTGAGCAGCCGTTGGCGTCGGTGATGGTGAGGCAATACGTACCGGAGCCCAGGTTGGAGATGGTGAACGGCTCAGTAGTGGAAGTACCGCCATTCAGGCCGCTGCCTTCCCATACATACGGGCCGGTGCCATTTTCCAGGTTAACTGTCATCGTACCTTCTGTGCCGCCGCAAACCACACCGGTGGTGATGGCAGAAGCCTGCAGGAAGGAGATGTTTTCAATTTCAGTCGTTACCGTACCGGTGCAGCCTTCTGCGCTGGTGATGGTTACAGTGTACGTACCTGCAGTCAGACCAGTGATGTTGAACGGATTGCCGGAGCCGGTACCCTGACCTGTAGCGCCGCTGTTAGACACCCAGTTGTAAGAGTAAGGCGTGCTGCCGTTGAACACACCAATGGAAATCTTGGCGTTTGTACCACCGCAAACGGTTGCGCAGGTTGGTACAGCACCGATGATCAGACCCATTGGCGACGGGATGGTTTCGCAGAACACTGCCAGACATCCGGAAGCATCCGTGATGGTGATGCAGTAGTCGCCGCTGCCCAGTCCGTCAACAGTGATTGGTTCGGTAGCAGAAATTCCGTTGCCGCTTGTACCGTTCGGGCCAGTCCAGCTGTAGGTGAACGGCGCCTGACCGCCGGCAATATCCAGGATGAAGTTGCCATCCAGGGCGCCGCAGTTTGGTGCGCAGATGTGCAACGGAGTCACCGTGAAGGTGCCGTTTGACAGTACGGTTGCGCAAACGGTAGATACGCAGCCTGATCCATCGGTTACGGTGAAGCAGTAGTTACCTGCGCCGAGACCGTTAACCGTGAAGATCGGAACATTGGAGTTGCCGTTGCCGCTTGTACCGTTCGGGCCGGTCCAGTTGTAGCTGTAGTTAGGCACACCATTGGTGATGGTAACCGTTACAGATCCGTTTGGCGTGCCGCAAGCCGTAGCGTTTTGTACGATGGCGTTAGCCACGCAGCAATCTTCAGATTCAACCACTGCACAAACGGTGGCTGAGCAACCGTTGGCATTCGTTACGGTGAAGCAGTAAGTACCTGCATTGAGGCTGCCCAGGGTAAAGATGGTGGTTGGCGCTGTGCCGTTGCCGCTACTGCCGTTCGGGCCGGTCCAGTTGTAGCTGTAAGGAGCGCCGCCGCCGGTAATTACGGTTACTGTTACAGAACCGTTGTTCACGCCACAGTCGGCAGGTGTTGCTGAAGCAGACAGAGAGAGCGGCGTTGGGCCGTTTACTGTTACACAAGTTACGGCAGTACAACCGTTGCCATCCGTTACCGTTACGCAGTAATTACCTGCCTGCAGGAGGGTGATGGTAAATGGTTCGCCCGGGATCGGGATACCACCGTTGTTGCCGGAAGCGCCGTTGGTGCTATTTACCCAGTTGTAAGAGTAGTTTGGAACACCGCCCGTTACATCTACAGTGATGGTGCCGTTAGGCGTTACACAGTTGGCAGCTGGTGTGCTGGTGGATGTAGCCGTGATGGCGTTGGATGCGCCCACTGTTCCGCAAGCTGTTGCTGTACAGCCGTTGGCATCTGTAACCGTTACACAGTAGTTACCTGCTGTGAGGTTAGTAATTGTGCCTGTAGTACCGCCGTTACTCCAAACAAATGTATAAGGAGCAGTACCGCCTGCACCAACTGCCGTAGCCGTGCCATTGGCCTGGCCGCAGGTAGTATTGGTTGTGGAGACGGAAGCGGTAATAGCCGGAGCACCATTAATCGTAACCGTTGCAAATGCCTGACAGTTGTTACCATCGGTTACCGTGATGTTGTAGGTGCCCGGTGTCAGGTCTGCAATGGTGTATGGGTCGTTGTTCGTTGGACCAAAGTTGCCGTTTTCAGGACCAGCCCACTGATAAGTGTAGTTTGGCGTGCCGCCTACTACGTCTACCAGGATAGAGCCGTTTGCCTGTCCGCAGGCGGCGTTGGTTGGCGTGGTAATCAGCGTGATACCGGAAACAGAGTTTACAGTTACCTGACCAGTAGCCGTACAACCCGTGCTGATATCCGTTACGGTGATGTTGTAGGTACCTGCGCTGAGGCCACTGATGTCGAACGGATCAGACATAGCCATGCCATTACCGTTACCGCCACCCACTTTAGTCCAGTTGTAGTTGTAATCAGGTGTACCACCGGTTACATCCACCGTAATGGTGCCGTTGTCTTCGCCGCAGGTAGCAGGAGAAGAGGTCAGACTGATGGTCAACGGTGTGCTGTTTGGCACCAGAATGGTTACCGTAGCGGTGCAACCGTTGGCATCTGTAACGGTGTAGGTATGTGTACCACCCGGAACGTTGTTGATCGTGAACGGCTCGTTTGGAGAACTGCCGTTCTGGTTGTAAGAACTACTCCAGTTGTATGGACCTGCGCCACCTGTGAGGTCGATGGTTACGGTTCCGTTATTCTGGCCACAGTTCGTACCGGTAGCCGTTGCGGTGGCTGTCAGGTTACTGCCGGATCCTACGGTAGCGCAGGCGGTAGCGCTGCAACCCGCATTGTCGGTTACGGTTACACAGTAAGTGCCTGGCGCTACGTTGCTCAGGTTCTGGGTAGTGGCGCCATTTGACCAGTTGTAGGTGTATGGAGCTGAGCCACCAGTTACCGTAAGGTTCACTGCACCGTTGTTCTGACCGCAGGAAGCAGGTGTTGGTGTAGCTGTGGCAATGATACCGTTGCCATCACATTCAACTACTGCGGTAGTGGTTTTGGTACAACCGTTGTCGGCAGTTACTGTAATGGTATAAGTTCCGCAAGGCAAACCGTTGATCGTGTAAGGATCAGGCTGGTTGTTGGCAGATCCGGAAACCGGACCATCCCAGGCATAGTCGTAGGTGAACGGAGGTACGCCACCGTGCGTAATGTCTACGGTAATGCTGCCTGCGCCTGTACATCCGGCAGGTGTGGTGCTGGTAGCTAGTACGATGTTCTGTGGTTGTGATACCACATAAGTACCTACTGCTTTACATCCGCGGTTGTCGGTAACCGTTACTGTGAAGATACCAGAGCAAAGGTTGTCGATATCCTGTGTGGTTTGGTTATCAGGCGACCAGAAATAAGTGAAGCCGCCTGTACCACCTGTCACGCTGAGGTTGATTTCACCGTCGCACTCGCCGAAGCAGGATGCCGGGGTTACTGCAGCGCTCAACTGGATAGGACCAACGTTTGGCACGTTTACACAAGTGGTGGCTACGCAGCCGTTGCCGTCGGTTACCGTTACGCAGTAGGTATCGCCGGTTGGCACGTCTACCAGGTCTTGAGAGGTTTCTCCGTTAGACCATTCGTAGAAGTAAGGCGGGATACCGGCTGGAGTACCGCCGGATACGCTCAGGTCGATGGTAGCCAGGCCTGCGCAGCTGATTTCCAGCGTTGCCGTTGGTTTCAGCAGGGTTGGCTGGGATACGGAAGCACAGATAGACTTCGTGCAACCGTTGGCGTCCGTTACCGTTACGCAGTACGTGCCAGCTGTCAGACCGGATACATCTTCCGGATCGTTGGCGCCCGGAATATGTCCCCAGTTGAAGCTGTAAGGCGCTGTACCACCGGTTACCGTCAGGTTTACTGCACCGTTATTGCCACCGAAACAGCTCACATTGGTTACGCTGGTGCTCAGAGCCAGTGCCGTTGGTTGAGTCACTACCTGCGAGAGGGTGCGTGTGCAACCGATGGCGTCTGTTACGGTTACAGTGTAAGTGCCAGCGGTGAGGTTGTTCAAATCTTCGGTGGTTGCGCCTGTATTCCACAGGAAGGTGTAAGCCGGGGTCCCGCCGTTCACCGTGAGGTTGATGGCGCCGTTGTTACCTCCGTTGCAGGATACATTGGTTACCGTAGCCGTGAGGATGATCTCAGGGTTTTGGTTGATGGTTGCGCAAACAGATTTGGTACAGCTGTTTTGGTCGGTTACTGTTACGCAGTAAGTGCCAGGGGCTACGTTCACGAGGTTTTGCGTAGTTGCGCCGTTGCTCCACAGGTAGTTGTAACCTGGAGTACCGCCACTTACGCTGATCGTGATATCGCCTGTGTTCACTCCGAAGCAGGAGTTGTTCACCTGGGTTACTGAAACGTTCAGCTGTGTCGGCTGATTGATCGTAAAGGACCCTGTTTTGGTACAACCGTTGGCATCGGTGATGGTTACGGTGTAAGTACCAGCAGTGAGGCCGCTGATATCCTGCGTGGTTTGGCCGCCCGGAGTCCACAGGTATGTGTAGCCAGGAGTACCACCGCCAACGGTGATGTTGATGGCGCCATTGTTGCCGCCGAAGCAGGAAACATGGGTTACCACAGAGCTTACGGTTATAGCCGGTGGCTGGGTTACCGTTGCAGAAATCGTTTTGGTACAGCCTCTTGAGTCAGTTACGGTAACTGTGTATGTGCCAGCTGTCAGGCCCGTTGGATCTTCACCCTGGAAGCCGTTGTTCCAGTTGTAAGAGAAGCCGCCGTTGCCGCCTGTAGCTGTCAGGTTGATAGAACCGTTGTTGCCCTGGAAGCAGGATACCGGAGTTGGTACTGCTGTGAGGTTGATTACCGGATCAATCAAGGTTACATTCGCTACTGCCGTACAGCCGTTTTCGTCCGTAACGGTTACGGAGTAGTTGCCGGCAGGCAGGTTGTTCTGATCTTCCGGATTGTTGTTGCCCGGGAGGTTAGACCAGTCAATCACGTATGGCGCCAGACCGCCGCTGATGCTCAGGTCGATGGAACCGCTGAAGGTACCGGCACAAACCGGATTTTCAGCATCAATAGACAATGCCAAATCACCGTATTGGTCAACCGTGAAGGCTTGAACCTTGGTACAAGCATTAGCATCGGTTACGGTAACGGTGTAAGTGCCTGCCACCAGGTTGTTGATGTCCTGTGTGGTAGCGCCGGTGCTCCAGTTGTAGCTGTAAGCAGGGGTACCGCCGGTTACTGTCAGGTCGATCGCGCCATTGTTGCCACCGGTGCAACCTACCACGGTAGTGATATCTGCATCCAGTTCAAGCGGCGTTGGTTCGTTCACCGTAGCGCAGATGGTTGCTGTGCAACCGTGAGCATCGGTGATCGTTACGCAGTAATCGCCAACGAAGAGGTTGTTGATGTCCTGGGTAGTTGCGCCGTTGCTCCACACATAGGTGTAGCCCGGAGTGCCGCCGCTGATGCTCAGGTTCACGGAACCACTGTTGCCGCCGAAGCAGAGCACATCGCTAACCTGTACGCCAGGATTGAGCGGGGTTGGCTCGCCAATGGTGCGCACCAGGGTGGCTGTGCAACCATGATCGTCGGTTACCGTTACGGTGTAAGTACCGGCAGTCAGATCGTTTACATCTTCCGTAGTTTCGCCATTGCTCCAGTTGTAGCTGTAGTCTGGCGTACCACCTGAAACGCTCAGGTTGATGGAGCCATCGGAACCGCCATTACAGTTCACATTGGCTACTGTTGCATTCAGGTTGAGCGCTGTTGGTTGACCCACAGAAGCTGTTGCAATTTTCTGACAACCTGCTGCATCGGTAATCGTTACGCTGTAGTTGCCAGCCGGTACATCGATCAGATCTTCCGTGATGCGACCCTGATAAGACCACAGATAAGTGTAGCCTGGGGTGCCACCGTTTACGGTAAGGTCAATATCGCCATCGTTGCCGCCGAAGCAGAGTACGTTGGTTACTTCAAGCGTTGCCTCGATAGAGGAGCTTTCTTCCACCACTGCTTCGATCACTTTCGTGCAGCCGTGTGTATCGGTTACGGTCACGGTGTAGGTACCGGCCGTCAGGTTTGAGATGTCCTGCGGGTTGCTTGCACCCGGTATATGCTGCCAATCGTAGGTGTAGCCCGGAGTACCACCCGTTACAGAGAGGTCAACCGCACCGGTGTTGCCGCCGTTGCAAGCCACATCCGTTACGCTTACGCTCAGTTGAAGATCGGTAGGCTGACCAACCGAGATGCAGCGGTATGCTTCGCAATCGTGGTCGTCTGTTACCGTTACACAGTAGGTACCGGCTTCCAGGTTAGACAAGTCTTGCGTAGTAGCGCCGTTATCCCACAGGTAAGTGTAAGGAGGCGTGCCACCTACTACAATCAGATTGATGGTACCGTTGTTTCCACCGAAGCAGGAAACATCCACCACTTCGTCCGTCAGATCGATGGCTGGCGGTTGGGTGATGGTCGCACAGATGGTTTTGGTACAGCCGTTGGCGTCAGTCACGGTTACGCAGTAAGTGCCGGCCGACAAACCATCCAGATCCTGTGTAGTGAGACCATTGTTCCAGAGGTAAGTATAACCTGGAACACCACCGGAAACTGACAGGTCGATAGAGCCGTCTCCACCGCCGTTGCAAAGCACTGCTACTTCTGTGGTAGTCAGTACCAGCGCTGTTGGCTGAGTGACGGTTTTGCACAGAGAAGCTACGCAGCCGTTAGCATCCGTTACGGTGATGCAGTATTCACCTGCAGGGATGTTGCTCAGGTCTTCGGTGGTTGCAGCGCCCGGGTTCCACAGATAGCTGTAGCCTGGCGTGCCGCCGCTTACTGTTACATCAATAGCTCCGGAAGAGAGGCCATTGCAAAGGATATTGGTTACCTGTGCCGTTACATTCAGCAACGTGGCCTCTTCCACGGTAGCAGATATCGTCTTGGTGCAGTTGTTCGCATCTGTTACTGTCACGGTGTAAGTACCGGCAGCGAGTGCAAAGATGTCCTGCGTGGTTGCACCGTTGCTCCACTGGTAGCTGTAGGCCGGAGTACCGCCGTTCACGCTCAGGTCGATGGCGCCAGTATTGCCGCCATTGCAGGAAACGTTGGTTACGTCTACATCCAGTTCAAGCACCGGAGGTTCGGTAACTGTTGCGCTGGTGGTAGCGGTGCAACCGTGTGTATCTGTAACGGTTACGGTGTAAGTACCAGCCGTTACAATAGTCAAATCCTGTGTAGTTGCGCCGTTGCTCCACTGGTAGGTGTAGCCCGGAACACCACCGGAAACAGACAGATCCACCGTACCATCAGAACCGGCAAAGCAGGAAACAGGCTCTGCCACAGCGCTCAGGTTGAGCGGAGTAGGTTCGGTGATGGTAGCGCTGATGGTCATGCTGCAACCCTGAGCGTCGGTTACGGTTACGGTGTAAGTACCCGCCGTTACGTTAGTCAGGTCTTGCGTGGTAGCGCCGTTGCTCCACAGGTATGTGTATGGCGTTGTGCCACCACTTACGCTGAGGTCAATATCGCCGTCGGAACCACCATGGCAAAGCACATCAGTTACGGAAGTGCTGACTGACAGTTGCAGCGGTTCGGTTACGATAGCCGTTGTAGAGGCGGTGAAGCCGTTTACATCTGTTACCGTTACAGTATAGGTTCCGGCCGACAAACCAGTGAGGTCTTCAGTGGTACCGCCATTGCTCCATTCATAGGTGTACGGAGCTGTGCCGCCGTTCACGGTGAGGTCGATAGAGCCGTTCTGACCCTGGTAGCAGGATACATTCACTACCAGTGTAGTCAGGTCGATGTTCTGATAGAAGCCCTGATCCCAGGTCATATCAGATTCACCGGAAACCAGTACAGTGTTTTCGGTCATCAAAGTGCCCGGGTTACCGTCGCTGTCTACATCATCAGCGCCCTGGTTTTGCGGAGAGGCAATGTAGCCTGCACCAGGAGTGCCGAATGTCAGTTTGTATGTTCCAGGCGCCAGGTCTTCAAAGATGTAGAAGCCGGTGCCGTCGGTGGTAGTGGTCAGAGAAACCGGATTGCCGGCGCCGTCGGTGCCCGTAAGGGTAACGGTTACGTTCGGAATACCGTCTTCATTGCCACCATCCTGAATACCATCTTTGTCCAGGTCAAACCACACGTAGTTACCAATTTCTGCAGGCTGGTAGAAGCCAGCATCCCAGGTAAGATCTGATTCACCTGCGTCGAGGGTGGTTGTGATGGTCATCAGCGTATTTGGATCAATATCGCTGTCTTCGCTATCAGAACCTTCATCCTGAGCGGTTGGCTCGTAGCCTGCAGGCTGACCAAAGGTCAGTTTATAAGTGCCTGGTACGAGGTTATCGAACAGGTAGAAGCCGGTGCCGTCGGTGGTGGTGGTCAGGTTAACCGGATTGCCGGCGCCGTCGGTACCCGTGAGGGTAACGGTTACGTTCGGGATTCCGTTTTCATTATTGTCCTGAATACCGTCGCCGTCAGTATCTTCCCAAACATAGTTACCAATTTCGGCATTGCCATAGAAGCCCTGGTCCCAAGTGAGATCAGACTCACCGGAAACAAGTACCGTGTTGATGGTCATCAATGTTACCGGATCGCCATCACTGTCTTCTGCGTCGCCGCCCTGATCAGCCGGAGATGGCTCGTAGCCTGAAGGTTGGCCGAAGGTCAGTTTATAGGTGCCTGGCGCCAGGTCTTCAAAGATGTAGAAGCCGGTGCCATCGGTAGTGGAGGTGAGGTTCACCGCATTGCCGGCTCCGTCAGTACCTGTGAGGGTAACGGTTACGCCTTCAATACCTACTTCGTTGCCGTCCTGAATACCATCGGCATCGGTGTCGAGCCATACGAAGTTGCCGATTTCGGCAGGCTGATAGAAGCCCGCATCCCAGGTATGATCTACCTCGCCGGATTCCAGATCCGTGGTGGTAGTCATCAGGGTATTTTGGTCAATATCGCTGTCTTCAGCATCGCCGCCTTCATCCTGAGCTGTTGGCTCAAATCCGGCAGGCTGGCCGAATGTCAGTTTATAAGTTCCTGGTACCAGATCGGTGAACTCATAGAAGCCCGTACCGTCGGTGGTAGTGGTCAGAGAAACCGGATTGCCCGCACCGTCGGTACCTGTGAGGGTAACGGTTACGTTTGGAATACCGTTTTCATCGTTGTCCTGAATACCATCGCCGTCGGTGTCTTCCCAAACGTAGTCGCCAATTTCAGCCAGTTTGTAGAAACCGGCATCCCAGGTCAGGTCGCTTTCACCAGCTACCAGAGTGGTAACAATGGTTTGCTGGGTACCTGGAGCAGCATCGCTATCCAGTGCGTCGTTGCCCTGATCTTGTGGCGACAGGAAGTAGCCACCTGTTGGAGTTCCGAAGGTTACCTGATAATCACCAGGAACCAGACCGGAGAACAGGTACAAACCGTCTGCATCGGTGGTAGTGGTCAGGTTAACCGGATTGCCGTCGATATTGGTACCAGTGAGGGTAACGGTTACGCCGGCAATGCCGTCTTCGTTGCCATCCTGGATACCATCAGCATTTTTATCTTCCCAAACGTAGTTGCCGATTTCAGCACAGAGGTTCGGGTTAACGGTTACGGTTACCTCGTCGTCATTACCAGCCATACCAATATAGGTTTCTACACCTGTAATTGGATCCACGTACCACACTTCACCCATGTCTTCCGCCACGTTAACGGTGGTCTGGTTGATGGCCAAAGTGTACTGCCATTTGAACTCTTCGTCAGATTTGCCATCATTGTTGGCATCCACAAAGTCCAGCACGCAGTCGCCATCAAGGTCGCACAACACACCGCCGTTGGCTGCGCAATCTACCCAGTGGGAATCGCCGCAGACAAAATTGCCTGGCATATTGTTGTCGGTAGCTGAAATATTGCGGATTTCAATACCGGTGGTACCACCCAACATACGTGTGATCAAAGTGTAGGTGACTTCTTCACCTGCACACACCTCTGTTTTATTGGCCGACTTATCCATGTTGATGTACACACCGGTGTAATTACCCGGGTCTTCATCGTCGAGCGGCGGACCGAACGGATCATCGTTTGGCAGTACCGGCTGACCGGTTACTGTTGCGATGTTTGTATGCAGGCCACGCTGTGCAGGCGCCGTGATGGTGCAGGTATGAGATGCACCCGGAGCCAGGCTTGGAATGGTGCAGATTGCACCGTAAATATTGTCAGTTACTTCAACGTCGTTGAGGGTCAGGTTACCCGTGTTGGTTACCGTAAAGGTGAAGGTAACGGTAGGCGGGTTGTTGTCCGGAACGAGCAGGATAACACCTGGCGCGTTGTCGGCATCCTGGCCGTTAACAAATTTCTCCAGATCGATGCTTGGGTTTGGCTGGTAGAAACCGGCATCCCAGGTCAGATCGCTCTCTCCAGATTCCAATACGGTATTGATGGTCATTAACGTACCAGGTGCAGCATCGCTGTCTTCGGCATCGTTGCCCTGATCCTGCAGCGTCAGTTCGTAGCTGGCGCCCGGAGAAGTGAAGGTCAGTTTGTAAGTGCCCGGAGCAAGGTCGTCGAAAATGTACAGACCGTTGGCATCGGTAGTGGTGGTCAGGTTAACGGCATTACCTGCGCCATCGGTACCTGTGAGGGTTACCGTTACGTTCGCAATACCATCTTCGTTGCCGTCCTGGATGCCATCCAGATCGGTATCCAGCCATACATAGTTACCAATTTCTGCCGGTTTGTAGAAGCCGGCATCCCAGGTCATGTCGCTTTCACCGGAAATGAGCACCGTATTGATGGTCATCAGGGTAGTCTGATCTGCGTCAGAGTCTTCGGTGTCTGTGCCTTCATCCTGTGCGGTTGCTTCGTAGCCGGCAGGCTGACCGAAAGTCAGTTTGTAAGTGCCAGGCGCCAGATCGGTGAAGATGTAGAAACCAGTGCCATCGGTGGTGGTGGTCAGGTTAACCGCATTTCCAGCGCCGTCGGTACCGGTGAGGGTAACGGTTACATTTGGAATGCCATCTTCGTTGCCGTCCTGAATACCATCGCCATCTGTATCTTCCCAAACGTAGTTACCAATTTCGGCTGGCTCGAAGAAGCCGGCATCCCAGGTCATGTCGCTTTCACCAGATTCCAGATCAGTGTTGATCGTCATGAAGTTAGCCGGATTCATGTCGGAATCCTGATCGTCGGCGCCATTGTCCTGAACGGTTGGTTCAAAGCCCGCTGGCTGTCCGAAGGTCAGTTTGTACGTACCAGGTACGAGGTCTTCAAAGATGTAGAAGCCTGTACCATTGGTGGTAGTGGTGAGGTTCACTGCATTGCCGGCGCCGTCGGTACCGGTCAGGGAAACGGTTATATTTGGAATACCGTCTTCGTTTCCGTCCTGAATACCGTCAGCATCCGTGTCTTCCCAAACGTAATTACCAATTTCAGCCAGTTTGTAGAAACCTGCATCCCAGGTGAGGTCAGACTCCCCTGCAGTCAGGTCAGTATTGATGGTCATGAACGTTGTCGGATTCATGTCAGAATCTTTGTCGTCAGCTACAAGGTCTTGAGCCGTTGGTTCATAACCGGCAGGTTGACCGAAAGTAAGTTTGTAGGTACCAGGCACCAGATCGGTGAAGATGTAGAAGCCTGTACCATCTGTGGTGGTAGTGAGGTTCACCGGATTGCCCAGTTGGTCGGTTCCAGTGAGTGTAACCGTTACATTCGGGATACCAGGTTCGTTGCCGTCCTGTTCGCCATCGGCGTTTTTATCTTCCCAAACGTAATTACCGATTTCAGCCGGGGTGCAATTCAACGGTGCATCGTAAATATCTGCTGCCGTGTGGAAGCAGTTAGCATTGAAGGCTGCTTTTACATCAATATCCTGTACGCCGTTAGCAGTCAATCCGGTCACTGTGATGGTTTGGGTACCTGATGAGCCAAGTGCAATATTGATGGTAGAAGAACCGCCTTCTGTGGTTGTTACAGTGATGGATGTAGATGGAGCATTGGTCCAGGTAACGGTTACGGCAACAGAATAGGTGTTGTTGTCCGGATCGCAGGCAGATGGTACTGCTGCGGTTACCAGAATGCTTGGTTCCAGTACTGTTGCGGAAATGGTTTTGCTGCAACCGTTGGCGTCAGTTACTGTTACGGTGTAGGTACCAGCCAGCAGACCAGTTGGGTCTTGTACTGTTGCACCGTTGCTCCAATTGTAGCTATAAGCAGGAGTGCCACCCGTTACCGTCAGATCAATGGAGCCATCAGCTACACCTGTGCAGGAGGCGTTGGTGGCCGTTGCGCTCAGGCTCAGAACGGTTGGTTGGGTAACGGTTGCAGAGGTGGTTTTGGTACAACCGTTGGCATCTGTTACTGTAACGGTGTATGTACCAACTGTGAGGCCACTGATGTCCTGGGTGGTAGCGCCATTACTCCAGTTGTAGGTGTATGGCGTAACGCCGCCGCTCACGGTCAGATCTACTGCGCCATTGTTACCGCCGAAGCAGGAAACATTGGTAACCACGGTAGAAACCGTCAATGCAGGCGGTTCGGTGATGGTTACAGACAGTGATTTAGTACAGTTATTGGCGTCTGTTACGGTAACGGTGTAGGTACCGGCCGGAATGTTGCTTTGATCCTGTGGGTTGGTATTTCCCGGGATGTTAGACCAGTCGTAGGTCAGATTGCCGGTGCCACCGCTGGCAGTCAGGTCAATAGAACCGGTGCTGGCGCTGTTGCAAAGCACATTTACATGGGTTTCTGATACAGTAATTTCTGTTGGCTGGATCAGGATAATACCCACTGCCTTGGTGCAGGAATTAGCGTCGGTGATGGTTACGGTGTAAGTACCGGCCGTCAGGTTGATCAGGTCCTGGCTGGTAGCGCCATTGCTCCACAGGTAAGTGTAGCCAGGCGTGCCGCCAAATACGGTCATATCAATCGCACCGTTATTGCCGCCGTAGCAGGAAATATGCGTTGGCAGGAATACCGGAGAGATGTCGGTTGGTTGAGTGATGGTTGCTGAAGTGGTTTTGGTGCAACCGTTGGCGTCTGTTACCGTCACGGTGTAAGTGCCGGCAAACAGGTTACTGCGATCCTGGGTGGTAATACCGCCGCCCCAGTTATAAGTATATGGCGTGGTACCGCCTGTTACGGTCAGGTCGATGGCGCCCGTTGGCACACCGTAGCAAAGCAGGTGTGTCAGTGAGGTAGTAAGGGCCAGATCAGCAGGCTGATCCACTACTTTGGAGAGGATTTTAGAACAGCCGTTGGCATCCGTTACCGTTACGGTGTAGGTGCCGGCAATGAGACCGGAAATATCCTGGGTAGTAGCGCTGTTGCTCCAGTTGTAAGTATAACCCGGAGTACCGCCAGACACACTCAGGTCTATGGAACCATTATTGCCACCGAAGCAGGATACCGGCGCCGAAGTGGCGGATACCTGAAGTGAGCTTGGCTCGGCTACGGTTGCTGAGATGGTTTTGGTACAGCTGTTGGCATCGGTTACCGTTACTGTGTAAACGCCGGCCTGTACATTATTCAGGTCTTCGGTGGTTGCACCGTTACTCCAGTTAAAGGTATATGCAGGAGTACCGCCGCTTACCGTCAGCATCACTTTACCATTGTTGTTGCCATTGCAGGAAGCCGGAGTGGTGTTCACCGACAAGCTAATGGCAGTTGGCTGGGTGATGGTTACGGAAGTGGTTTTGCTGCAACCGTTGGCATCGGTTACCGTTACCGTGTAAGTGCCGGCTGCCAGGCTGGATACATCCTGGGTAGTAGCGTTGTTGCTCCAGGCATAGGTAAATGCCGGAGTGCCGCCTGTAACGGTAAGGTCGATAGAACCGGTGCTAAAGCCGTTGCAAAGCACATCCACTTTGGTGGTGCTGAGGGTCAGCAGTGGCGGTTCAGTTACGGTTGCGGAAATGGTTTTAGTACAACCGTTGGCATCTGTTACCGTTACGGTGTAGGTACCGGCAATCAGGGTATTGATGTCCTGAGTGGTTGTGCCATTGCTCCAGTTGTAGGTGTAGCCTGGGGTACCGCCGGAAACTGAGAGGTCAACTGCGCCATTGTTGCCGCCGAAGCAGAGCACATTGGTTACAGAAGAGCTCAGATTGATAGCGGTTGGCTGGGTAACGGTTGCAGATGTTGACTTGGTACAGCCGTTGACATCTGTTACCGTTACGGTGTAAGTGCCGGCCAAGAGGTTAGAGATGTCTTGTGTGGTTGCATTGTTGCTCCAGGTATAAGTGTAAGGAGAAACACCGCCTGAAACGGTAATATCCACCACGCCGGTTGCTGCGCCATTGCAAAGCACATTGGTTACAATGCTGCTCAGTGCGAGTGCTGGAGGTTGGGTAACCGTTGCAGAAATGGTTTTGGTACAACCGTTGGCATCTGTTACTGTAACGGTGTACGTGCCAGCCAGCAGGTTATTGATATCCTGAGTGGTAGCGTTGTTGCTCCAGTTGTAGGTGTAACCTGGTGTTCCACCGGAAACAGACAGGTCAATAGCTCCTGTAGCCGCGCCGTTGCACAACACATTGGTAACCACCGTAGAAGGTGCAATTACCGTTGGTTCAGTTACGGTTGCAGAAATGGTTTTGGTGCAACCATTGGCATCCGTTACGGTAACGGTGTAGGTACCGGCTGTCAGGTTAGTGCGGTCCTGAGTGGTAACGCCGCCACCCCAGTTGTAGGTGTAAGCAGGTGTGCCGCCACTAACGGTCAGGTCGATTGCGCCGTTGTTGCCGCCGAAGCAGCTAACATTGGTCACGTTGGTGGACAGTACCAGAATGGTAGGTTCGGTTACGGTTGCTGAAACCGTTTTGGTGCAACCTACATTATCCGTTACGGTAACAGTGTAAGTACCAGCCACGAGGCCTGTGATATCCTGCGTGGTGGCATTGTTGCTCCACAGGTAAGTGTAAGGAGCTACACCGCCTGAAACGGTTACATCCACTGCACCGTTGTTTCCGCCGAAGCAGCTAACAGGAGTAGCTGAAGCAGTTGCACTCAAAGAAGAGTTCTCCTGAACGGTAGCAGAGGTGGTTTTGGTACAGCCATTTGCATCTGTCACCGTTACGGTGTAAGTACCGGCCGCGAGGTTGCTGAGGTCCTGTGTGGTGGCGTTATTGCTCCACAGGTAGGTGTATGGCGATACGCCGCCGGTTACTGTCAGATCGATCGCGCCGGTAGCAGCACCATTACAATTTACATTAGTCACCGTAGTGCTGAGGCTCAGCGCAGGTGGTTCTGTGATGGTTACGGAAGTGGTTTTGGTACATCCGTTCAGGTCGGTCACCGTTACGGTGTAGGTACCTGCAGCCAGGTTGAGTGGATCCTGCAAGGAAGATCCGTTGCTCCAGTTATAGGAGTAACCCGGAGTACCACCCGTTACAGTCAGGTCGATGGAGCCTGTGGCATTGCCGTGGCAAAGTACGTTTACCTGCGTTGTGCTCAGGGCCAGCACAGGAGGTTCGGTGATGGTTACTGAGGTGGTTTTAGTACAAGCGTTGGCGTCGGTTACAGTAACGGTGTAAGTACCAGCTGTCAGTCCGCTGATATCCTGAGTAGTGGCATTATTGCTCCACAGGTAGGTGTATGGAGAAACGCCGCCGCTCACAGAGAGGTCAATTGAGCCATTGCTTCCACCGAAGCAGGAAACATTCACTTTGGTATTGCTGAGCACCAAAGCAGGTGGCTCAGTGATGGTTACCGAGGTGGTTTTGGTGCAATTGTTGGCATCGGTTACGGTTACGGTGTAGGTACCTGCAGCCAGGTTTTGTGGATCCTGTGGGTTGTTATTACCAGGAATATGGCTCCAGTCGTAGGTCAACACGCCGGTACCGCCGCTGGCTGTAACGTCGATAGAACCAGTGCTGGCGCCATTGCAAAGTACATTCACATGGGTTTCTGTTACCGTGATCTGGGTTGGCTGGATCAGGATAATACCCACTGCTTTAGTACAGGAGTTGGCATCTGTAATGGTTACGGTGTAGGTACCCGCCGTAAGACCAACGAGATCCTGGCTGGTAGCGCCGTTGCTCCACACGTAAGTGTAGCCCGGAGTACCGCCATTTACGGTCATGTCAATAGCGCCATTGCTTCCGCCGAAGCAGGTAATGTGCGTAGGCAGGAAGATTGGAGAAATATCGGTTGGCTGGGTGATGGTAACCGACAGCGTTTTGGTACAGTTGTTAGCGTCTGTTACTGTTACGTTGTAAGTACCTGCCATCAAACCAGTGCGATCCTGGGTAGTGATACCGCCACCCCAGTTGTAGGTGTATGGTGTAACGCCGCCTGTAACAGTCAGGTCAATAGAACCCGTTGAAGTACCGTAGCAAAGGAGATCTACGTGGGTTTCAGTCAGTACCAGATTGGCTGGTTCTGTGATGGTTATACAAAGCGTAGCGGAGCAGTTGTTGGCATCCGTAACGGTTACGCAATAATTGCCAGCTGTGAGGTTGCTGCGATCCTGGGTGGTAACGCCGCCAGTCCAGTTGTAACTGAACGGTGCGGTACCGCCGGTTACCGTCAGGTCGATTGAACCTGTGTTGTTGCCGAAGCAGAGTACATTAACGTGTGTTTCGCTCAGGGTTGGACCGCCGGTGTTGTTCACTGTTGCGGAAGTTGTTTTGGTACAACCGTTGGCATCTGTTACCGTTACGGTGTAAGTACCTGCCAGAACATTGGTCAGGTCTTGCGTGGTGGCATTATTGCTCCACAGGTAAGTGTATGGAGAAGTACCGCCGCTTACTGTCAGGTCTACAGAACCATTGGCATTGCCGCAGGTGGAGTTTACGGTAGTGGCGGAAGCTGTCAACCCGGCGTTTGGCTGGGTGATGGTGGCAGAAATCGTTTTGGAGCAGCCATTGGCGTCGGTCACGGTTACAGTATAAGTGCCTGCAGCCAGGTTTTGAATATCCTGTGTAGTAGCGCTGTTGCTCCAGTTATAGGTATATGCAGGTGTGCCGCCCGTTACTGTCAGGTCGATGGAACCGGTGCTGTTGCCGTAGCAAAGTACGTTTACATGGGTTTCCGTAAGGGCCAATGCTGCCGGAGGCTGACTCACTACCGCGGTGAGGGTCTTGGTGCAGCTATTGGCGTCTGTAACGGTAACGGTGTAAGTACCGGCTGTCAGGTTGCTGATGTCCTGGGTAGTAGCGCTGTTGCTCCAGTTGTAGGTGTAAGGGGTTACACCGCCGCTCACCGTCAGGTCTACAGCACCGTTGTTACCGCCAAAGCAAAGCACATTGGTTACGTTTTTAGACAATACCAATGCCGGTGGTTCCGTGAGGGTAACGGAGAGGGTTTTAGTACAGCCATTGCCGTCTGTTACGGTAACTGTGTAGGTACCGGCTGCAATATTGCTTTGGTCTTGCGGATTTCCTGCGCCCGGGATATTGCTCCAGTCGTAGCTCAGGATTCCGGTACCGCCGCTGGCTGTCAGGTCGATAGAACCGGTGCTGGCGCCGTTGCAGAGTACGTTAACGTGGGTTTCGGTAACGGTAATTTCTGTTGGTTGAATGAGAATAATACCCACTGCTTTTGTACAAGAGTTGGCATCTGTAATGGTAACGGTGTAGGTACCGGCAGTCAGGTTGATCAGGTCCTGACCGGTAGCGCCATTGCTCCACAGATAGGTGTAGCCCGGTGTACCGCCATTTACCGTCATGTCGATAGCGCCGTTGTTGCCGCCATAGCAGGAAATATGTGTAGGCAGGAAGATTGGAGAAATATCCGTTGGCTGGGTAATGGTAGCCGAAATGGTTTTCGTGCAAGAATTAGCATCCGTTACAGTAACCGTGTATGTGCCGGCCATCAAACCGGTGCGATCCTGAGTGGTAGCACCATTTTCCCAATTATAAGTATATGGAGAAGTGCCGCCAGTTACTGTCAGGTCGATAGAACCGGAAGAAGTACCATAACAAAGCAGGTTCACCTGGGTGGTGCTCAGGGTAAGCTGGGCAGGTTGTTGTACAGTACCGCTGCGCACAGCCACACAACCATTGGCATCCGTTACGGTAGCGGTGAAGGTTCCGGCTGTGAGATTAGACAGGTCTTGCGTGGTAGCGCCGTTGCTCCAGGCATAGGTGTATGGAGCCGCGCCGCCGGTTACAGTCAAGTCCAGTGCGCCGTTGTTGCCACCGAAGCAGCTAACATTGGTTACCAGAATATCCAGGGTTGGTCCGCTGAGGTTGTTTACTGTTGCGGAAACGGTTTTGGTACAACCGTTGGCATCTGTTACAGTAACAGTATAAGTACCGGCTAGCAGGTTATTGCGGTCTTCAGTGGTAACACCGCCACCCCAGTTGTAGGTGTAAGGAGAGGTGCCGCCAGTGGTAGTCAGATCAATGGCGCCATTGGCATTGCCACAGGTTGCGTTGGTTACGGTGGTGGAAAGCGCCAGGTTAGCTGAAGGCTCCGTGATGGTAGCCGACAGAGTCTTGGTGCAGTTGTTGGCATCGGTTACCGTTACAGTGTACGTACCGGCGGCCAGGTTGCTGATGTCTTGTGTAGTTGCGCTGTTGCTCCATGCGTAGGTGTATGGAGAAACGCCGCCTGATACTGAAAGGTCGATGGCGCCAGTGCTATTACCCTTACAAAGTACATCTGTTTTGGTGTTGCTCAAGCTCAGGGCCGCTGGCTGGCTGATCGTAGCCGACAGTGTTTTAGTACAACTGTTGGCATCAGTTACCGTAACAGTATAGGTGCCGGCAGCCAGGTTGCTGATATCCTGAGTGGTGGCGCTGTTGCTCCAGGCGTAGGTGTATGGAGAAACGCCGCCTGATACTGAAAGGTCGATAGAACCGGTGCTGTTTCCATTGCAGAGCACGTCTACTTTGGTGCTGCTCAGACTCAATGCTGCTGGCTGTGTGATGGTAGCTGACAGGGTTTTGGTACAGCTGTTGGCGTCTGTTACGGTTACGGTGTACGTACCGGCAGCCAGGTTGCTGATATCCTGAGTGGTGGCGCTGTTGCTCCAGGCGTAGGTGTATGGAGAAGTACCACCGCTTACTGTCAGATCAATGGAACCGGTGCTATTGCCATTGCAGAGTACGTCTACTTTGGTAGAGCTCAGCGTGAGGGCAGCTGGCTGGTTGATGGTTACAGAAGTGGTTTTAGTACAGTTGTTGGCGTCAGTAACGGTTACAGTGTATGTACCGGCAGCCAAACCGCTGATGTCTTGTGTAGTGGCACTATTGCTCCATGCGTAGGTGTATGGAGAAACGCCACCGCTTACGCTCAAGTCGATAGAACCGGTGCTGGCGCCGTTGCAAAGCACATCAACTTTTGTGTTCGTCAGGCTAAGCGCAGATGGCTGCGTGATGGTAGCCGACAAAGTTTTGGTACATGCGTTGGCATCGGTTACCGTTACAGTGTAGGTACCGGCAGCCAGGCCGCTGATATCCTGAGTGGTTGCGCTGTTGCTCCAGGCGTATGTGTATGGAGAAGTGCCACCAGTTACTGTCAGATCAATAGAGCCAGTGCTGGCGCCGTTGCAGAGTACATCTACTTTGGTATTGCTCAGGCTCAGGGCAGATGGCTGGGTGATGTTTACGGAAGTAACAGCTGTGCAGTAGTTGGCATCGGTTACTGTTACCGTGTAAGTACCGGCTGCCAGGTTGCTGATATCCTGCGTGGTTGCGCTGTTGCTCCAGGCATAAGTGTATGGAGAGGTCCCGCCTGTTACTGTCAGGTCAATGGAACCGGTGCTCGCGCCGTTACATTTCACATCCACTTTGGTGGTGCTCAGGCTTGGTCCGCCGATGTTGTTCACCGTTGCAGAGGCTGTTTTGGTGCAGTTGTTGGCATCCGTGATGGTCACGGTATAGGTGCCCGCGCCTACGTTTGTCAGATCCTGCGTGGTTGCGCTGTTGCTCCAGGCGTAAGTATAAGGAGAGGTGCCGCCGCTTACTGTCAGGTCTACAGAACCATTCGAGTTGCCGCAGGTAGCGTCCACCTTGGTGGTGCTGGCCGTCAATGCAGATGGCTGCGTGATGGTAGCCGACAGTGTCTTGGTGCAGTTGTTGGCATCCGTTACCGTGACGGTGTATGTTCCGGCAGCCAGGTTGCTAATGTCCTGGGTAGTGGCGCTGTTGCTCCAGGCATATGTGTATGGAGATGTGCCGCCTGAAACCGTCAGATCAATAGAACCAGTGCTTGCGCCGTTACATTTCACGTCCACTTTTGTGTTGCTCAGGCTCAGCGCAGCTGGTTGGTTGATGGTAACGGATGTGGTTTTGGTACATGCGTTGGCATCAGTTACCGTTACAGTGTAAGTACCGGCAGTCAGTCCGCTGATGTCTTGTGTGGTGGCGCTGTTGCTCCAGGCGTAGGTGTATGGAGAAACGCCGCCCGTTACAGAAAGATCAATAGAACCATCGTTGCCGCCGTTACATTTTACTTCCACTTTCGTGTTGGTGAGACTCAATGCTGCTGGCTGCGTGATGGTTGCTGACAGGGTTTTGGTACAGCTGTTGGCGTCTGTTACGGTTACGGTGTACGTACCGGCAGCCAGGTTGCTGATGTCCTGAGTGGTGGCGCTGTTGCTCCAGGCGTAGGTGTATGGAGAAGTACCGCCGCTTACTGTCAGATCAATGGAACCGGTGCTATTGCCATTGCAGAGTACGTCTACTTTGGTAGAGCTCAGCGTGAGGGCAGCTGGTTGGTTGATGGTTACAGAAGTGGTTTTAGTACAGTTGTTGGCGTCGGTAACGGTTACAGTGTACGTACCGGCAGCCAGGTTGCTGAGGTCTTGTGTAGTTGCGCTGTTGCTCCAGGCATAAGTGTATGGAGAAACGCCGCCAGAGACAGAAAGGTCAATAGAACCGGTGCTGGCGCCGTTGCAAAGCACATCAACTTTTGTGTTCGTCAGGCTAAGCGCAGATGGCTGCGTGATGGTAGCCGACAAAGTTTTGGTACAAGCGTTGGCATCGGTTACCGTTACAGTGTAGGTACCGGCAGCCAGGCCGCTGATATCCTGAGTGGTGGCGCTGTTGCTCCAGCTGTAAGTGTATGGTGAAGTGCCACCAGTTACTGTCAGATCGATGGAGCCAGTGCTTGCGCCGTTGCAGAGTACATCTACTTTGGTATTGCTCAGGCTCAGGGCAGATGGCTGGGTGATGTTTACGGAAGTAACGGCCGTACAGTTGTTGGCATCGGTTACGGTTACGGTGTACGTGCCGGCAGCCAGGTTGCTGATGTCCTGGGTGGTGGCGCTGTTGCTCCAGGCGTAAGTGAATGGAGATGTGCCGCCTGTTACCGTCAGATCGATAGAACCTGTGCTGGCGCCATTACATTTCACATCCACTTTGGTGCTGCTCAAACTCGGACCGCCAATGTTGTTCACCGTTGCAGAGGCTGTTTTGGTGCAACCTTTATTATCTGTTACTGTGACTGTGTAAGTGCCCGCGCCTACATTGGTCAGATCCTGTGTAGTGGCGCTGTTGCTCCAGCTGTATGTATATGGTGAAGTGCCACCGCTTACGGTGAGGTCCACAGAACCATTGGAGTTACCACAGGTAGCATCTACTTTGGTAGTAGTAGCTGTGAGGGCTGCAGGTTGGTTAATGGTTACCGAAGTTGTTTTGGTGCAGGTATTGGCATCAGTTACCGTTACAGTATAGGTGCCTGCTGTGAGTCCGCTGACATCCTGGGTGGTAGCATTATTACTCCAGAGGTATGTATAAGGAGAATTACCACCGGTTACTGTCAGGTCGATGGAACCATTGTTTCCACCATTACAGTTTACATCTACTTTGGTAGTAGTTAATACCAATACGGCAGGCGCCAGAATAATGGTTGCTGAAGTGGTTTTGGTACAAGCATTGGCATCGGTTACCGTTACAGTGTACGTACCTACCAACAAATTGGATATATCCTGAGTAGTAGCGCCATTAGACCATGCATAAGTAAATGGCGAGGTTCCTCCGGTTACTGTCAGATCAATAGAGCCCGAGGCAGCACCATTACACAATACATTCACCTGTGTGGTGCTAAGTGCCAGGGCAGCCGGCTGTGTGATGGTTGCGGAGGTTGTTTTGGTGCAACCTTTGTTGTCCGTTACCGTAACAGTGTAGGTACCGGCAGCCAGGTTAGAAATGTCCTGGGTGGTAGCTGCGTTGCTCCAGCTGTAGGTGTACGGGGAGGTGCCGCCGCTTACCGTCAGGTCGATGGAACCTGTGCTCTGACCGTTGCACTTCACATCTACCTTGGTAGTGCTCAGAGTAAGTGCCGATGGCTGGTTAATAACGGCAGATACTGTTTTGGTACAACTGTTGGCATCCGTTACCGTCAGGGTGTAAGTGCCGGCAGCCAGGTTGCTGATATCCTGGGTAGTGGCGCCATTGCTCCAGCTGTATGTATAAGGTGTGGTGCCGCCGGATGGCGTTGCATCAATGGAGCCGGTGTTTTGTCCGTTACAGTTCACATCCACGTGAGTCTCTGTCACGCTCAGTGCAGACGCTGGTTGTGTGATACTTGTAGCAATGGTTTTGGTACAGAGGTTGGCATCTGTTACCGTAACGGTATAAGTGCCCGCCACCAGGTTGCTGATATCCTGGGTGGTGGCAGCGTTGCTCCAGTTATAGGTATAAGGTGACGTACCACCGCTTACGGTCAGGTCGATAGACCCTGAATTGCCACCGTTACAAGCTACATTTACTTTGGTGGTGGAGAGGGTCAATACGCCGGGCTGGTTTACAGCGGCAGTGGTTGTTTTGGTACAGCCGTTTGCATCGGTTACCGTTACCGTATAGGTACCAGCAGCCAGGTTGGAAATATCCTGCGTTGTAGCAGCATTGCTCCAGCTGTATTTGTAACCCGGAGTACCTCCACTTACCGTCAGGTCGATGGCGCCGTTGCTTTGGCCGGCACACTTGACATCCGTTATTGTTTTGGTAAGGGTAATATCTGCCGGCTGGGTAATGGTGGCCGACATGGTTTTGGTACAACTGTTGGCATCTGTTACCGTTACGGTATAGGTGCCTGCGCCAATGTTCCACAAATCCTGCACAGTAGCGCCATTGCTCCAGCTGTAGGTGTATGGGGAAGTACCACCCGTAACGCTCAGATCGATGTCGCCATCTGTTGCGCCATAGCATTGCAGGTTTTTCTGCGTAGAGGTTAACGACAATACAGAAGGTTGAGTAATGGTGGTGGCAATGGTTTTGGTACAAGCATTGGCATCCGTTACCGTAACCGTATAAGTGCCGGCCGTCAGGTTGGAAATATCCTGCGTGGTGGCGCCGTTGGTCCAGAAGTAGGTGTAGCCAGGGGTACCTCCTGTAACCGTCAGGTCTATGGAACCTGTATTGCCACCATTGCAAGTCACATTCACCTTAGTGGTGCTCAGTGATAAAGCAGCTGGTTGGTTGATGGTTACAGAGGTAGTTTTAGTACAACCTGCAGCATCAGTTACCGTAACAGTATAGGTGCCGGCAGCCAACCCTGAAATATCCTGGGTGGTTTTGCTGTTGCTCCAGGCGTATGTAAACGGAGATGTTCCACCCGTTACCGTCAGGTCGATGGAACCTGTGCTAGCGCCATTACATTTCACATCCACTTTGGTGGTACTCAAATTGATCACCGGATCAAAGGTAACCTTTACGATATTGGATTCGCCATCCCAGTCTTGGCAACCAGCCCGGCGTGAACAACGCATATAACAAGTACTTGCACTGATAGACGGAGGATCGTAAGTAGCCTGATTGGCGCCTGCAATTTGCTGCCAGGCCGGATCGCCTACTGGCGGACAGTTAGGACCATTGGCTTTGAGCCACATGTACTCAAGATTACCACTACCACCTGAAGGTGACGTGATATTGGTCAACAATGCCGGATTGAAAGAAGAAACGCCGCAAGCCACCTGATCGGAACCGATGGTACCGCCGCTGGTAACGTTGTCGCAAATCACTTGCAAACAAACCATGTCCATCTTGATCCAATCCCAGTCGCAATAACCAACCATACGTACATATTTGGTATTGGCAGGAATGGTGGTATTGAGTGTATACTGGCTCATGGCTGGCAACTGAGCATTCACCTCAGTTTTGATATCGCTGATCCAGTCCCAGTTTACATCGTAAAATTCCAGGGCTACATAGGCTTTGTTGCCAGTGTTGTGCACCCCGGAGTACACTTTGAGTCGGATAGGCGCGCCCACCGTGAGGTTAGCTACATCCTGGTAAGCGCCTCCCCAGCCACCGTTGCCGGAATGCTGGAATTGGCCGGAATTGGAGCCGCATTGAGCAGCGTAGTTACCGGTTTGGAGATTACCGTTCCACCAGTTCCAGCTGTTCGTTCCGTTTTCGAAGCTTGGATTGACAATTTTGTTATTCGGGCAATCACAGTCCGTTTCCGGCACCCCCTGATTTTTAGTCCAGTTGACCAGGCCCGACCATTGGTCTTCAAAAAACACAGTACCACCAGGTGGTTGGGGGTTATTGGGTGTTGGGGAGTTAGAGTAACTACCCAGCGCATGATGAACGTTTGACGGAACAACTTCTTCGATGGATGCAGGGGCATCGTTGCCGGAAGGCGCTACCACTTGAGCATTCATGGTTGAAGCGGTAATCACCCCGAGCGCCACGAATCCAAAAACAGTTTGTTTTTTGATTTGAATGGCATCGGAAAGCAGGGTGTAGAATGCGTTCATCATGCTAATAATGTTTATTTTTGAAAGCTTTAATGCAGTTCCCAATGGCAATTGGATGGTTAATGAAGCAGTGTTTGTCGACATGTGTTAGGCCTGTAAAAGTCCTGTTGTGTTTGTTTGAAAAAACCAATATATGACCAGCCCAAAGGCGTCACACACACCTTTGGGTACCGATTTCAAATCGAAAATTTGCCGGAAAACATGCCTTTGGCTAGCGCGCAAAAGGGTACAGCCAGCAGCAGGAACTATTTAGCCCAAAAAATTGGGCAAAACAATACCAGTGCTCGCGAATGCGCGACCAATGCCTGTTTCAGGCGCCAGAAAAATTAAAAATGTGAAGCGTAGGACCTGCTCCCTCGACGGATTAGGAAGGAACAAACCTAGGGTAAAATGATTAAGCGTCTTCGACCTCTACGGTAGTAGCGCAATGAAGCGCATAAGAGAAGTTGTAGCTGTACGACATTTCGTCGTAGAGCATGGGGCAAAGGAAGAAGATTACAAAAACGGTAGGAGAAGATTAACCTGCAAGTGGGGGGATGGCAGGATTAAAATCGATTGCTTAAACGTGCAAGATGGAAAAAGTCACATCACTCGTTTAGCAAAGACGGGGCAAAAGTATGGCCAAAGGCTACATATTCATGTATCAAACCAAATTTTTTTTGGAAAAAAATTAAAAATGTATCTGTGCCGACAGAATCTAGTATAAACTTCCTAGTTCAATAATAACAAAAAAACAATTCATAAAAACTTGAATATCAATATTTTAAATACGAAAATAATTCAAACAAAATCGCGAAGTCCTGATATGTTAAAGGCCGATAATTTTATTATTCACATTTGTTAACTCCCAAACAGCTAATCTGAACGATTCTTTTTGGTTTTACCAAAGAAAATTCGCCGGCTTATTTGAACCAACAAAGCGCTGATGTTTGTATAGCAACAATCCCATATTTATTGGTTGGGAATATAAAAAGCTCCATCCCTGTTTTACCCGGGATGGAGCTTGGAAAACTTGCTCTTTCTTGATTATGGGGTTTGATGTATCCCGGAATGGTATTCCGGGATGATGTTTGATGGGTTTGAAGAGTTTGATGTGCCGGCGGATCTTTCCGCCCATGTGAAAGCGTAATATCTAACTGACATTCACCGCTTTTCCATTTAGGTACCAAACTTAAACCAAGCTCAGCGACCTACACATCAAACCCCTCAAACCTTTCAAACCACTCAAACATTTTCCCGGAATAACATTCCGGGATACAAGGCGGCTAAACCCGCCTGTACGTTACTTCGCCTGAACCATCTTCTTCGTGGCACGATCCGTTGCGGTTTCCAGCTGGTAGTACAGCACGCCGGTGGTGTTCAACAGCGCGCGGTCTAACACCACGGCGTTCTCACCTTTCGCAAACTGTCCTTTCTGCTGGTACACCATACGGCCAGCCTCGTCGAAGATCGACAGCGTAGCCTCGGAGGCTTCCGGAAGGAAGAATCCGATCGTCGTTTTGTTCACAAACGGGTTAGGCTGGTTTTGGTAGAGTTCGAACCCTACACCGCTAACTGTCATCCCCTCTGGGGACCTGAAGCGGAACGCTACGTTCAATCGTCCTGCATCACTGTATGCTTCTGCACGGGTAATTGATCCGCTTACGCCAAGCATTTCGCTCAGTTTGCCGGATTTCTCAGCGCGCATTTGCAGCGTGAACGCCTGCGGTCCATCCACAGATACTGTTGTGGCGCCTTCAAAGATGGTACCGAAGTTGCCGGCGGTGATGCCGTCTTCTTCTTTAACACCTACCGTTTTCAGGCCTTTCTGCAGCATTGTGAACTGGAAGCCTTTCAACTGCTCGGCAGCTGTGAAGGTTACATCGAACACTTCTCCTGCAGCCACTGCACGGTCTTCGATATCCAGGATCGCTGTTCCGCTCGTACGATCTTCAACCTGCATGGTAGCGTTAGCCACCACTGAGTTGTTCACGTCGCCAATCTTAACCCCTACGAAGTCTTCACCTACCTGATGACTCATGGCGTTGGCCACGGAAATCGTTTCAGGGAATACCGTCTGGAACGGATTGTTCGCGTTCGGGAACACAAAGCCTTTGTCTACAAAACGCCAGCTGGTATTGTTCGGAAGCTCGGTGTAAATACCCAGTACCAGTTTACGCAACTCAACTACGTCGAACGTGGTGATAGAACCGGATTTGTTCGCATCCGCTGCAATCATTTTGTACGGACTGTTGAACGGTTCCAGACCCAGGATATGCTTGGAGATCAACACCAAATCGTAGGTGGTTACACCATTGAGCGGGTTGTCGTCTTTCTCCGGAGCAATCGTGAACGTAGCGTCGATTGGCACATTGTTCATCAACTCGAACGTTCCTTCCTGGTTCGTGATATCGAAGTAGCTGTACGGTGGTGCAAACGTGCTGGTGCCGTTTACATTCACAGTGGCTTCTTCTACACCATCGGTCATTTCGGTTTTCAGTACACCAGCCACGTTAACCGTGTTGCCTGTGCCGCAGTTGCCGTTGTTGTCCTGTACAATTACGTAAGTCTCGCAGTAGTCGGCATTGCCTGCCGCGTCAATTGCCCACAGTTCTACGCACTGCGTGCCCAGTTCTGTGCAGTTGAACGTTACCTGCGTGATCGGATTGCCTTGTGCATCAACCGGGAAACCAGTGCCGGTACCGCACTTGCGGATACCAATCTTGATCAAACCGGATGGTGTGCAGTTGTCTTCCGTATACTGCAGGAAGTCGCTTGCCCACAGTGTGATCATACCCGTTGGCATGATGTTCGTGCTCAGGCCGTTCAGGCAAACCACTGTTGGCGCTTTGCAATCCTTCACCGTGAAGGTGTACTCGTATTCGCTGTTGTTGCCACAGCCGTCAGTTACAAACCACTTGATCTTATGCGTGCCGTGTGGCAGCTCAGGTACTACGTAGTTGTTCTGCTGCTGCTGGGTATTCCAGCGTACGCTTGCCGTTTTGTTGTTGCCTGTTACGGTTTCCTGGATCGCAAAGCCGTACTTCTGGTTGGCAGGCACCGCGCGCTCATCGAACTGGCGGGAAACTCCACCCTGGAAGTTTGGCGTGTTCAGGTTGCCATACAACACGTTGTTCCAACCCAAACCAGCCAGGCCTGTGTTCACAGAGTTTACTACCGTTTCCATCACATTGTCGCCGTCCAGATCAAGGAACAGCAGGTATTCGATGTTGATGTTAGAACCAGAGCAGGCATCTGTACCTGTAATGCTCAGATCGGTTGGTTCTTCACACAGGTCATGTGTTTGCAAACCATTTTCCCACCAGTAGGTCTCATTCCACAGGTCGCTGCGGTTTGGTGTTACCCAGTTCTGGTTATCGCAGGCAGGTACGGTGTAGGTGCCCGTTGGCGCCTGACCGTCTATTACCTTGATGATCTGTTTGTAGCGGTAGCAGTTCGCGTTCTTCTCCCAGAATTGGCAGTAGTTCGTTGGCTGCGGATCTGTTGGATTGATACGTACGCTCGTTGGAGCCCATGGTGCAATCGTGCCGCATGCAGATACGGTTGGACCTGGGAGGTTGGCCGCTGCATTGCTGATTGGGTTCGGGTTCGGGTTCGGTACGTTGATACATGGCAGGTTCGGATCGTAGGTGCACCAGTTGATGATCTGCCAGTTACGCTCGATCTTGAAGCAGGCATCTGGTACAACCGTGAATACCTCATCTTCGTAAGATACGCCCAACAGTTCACAGTCTTCACCGAAGAACAGTGGCTCACCATAGTTGCCCGTGCCGTCGCATACCGTTACGATCACGTCGTTCGGGAACTTCACAAAGTAATCCTGTTCGTAGCTCACAAACACGCGCTGTGTGCACTGGCTGCTTTGGCCGTGGCAATCGAAGGCGCGGAAGGTGCGGGTAATCGTACCCTTGTTACAAACCGTATCGAACAATGTATAGTTCACAGCGTGCGTCAATCCACACTGGCCCTGGTATTCCTTCGTCAGGTCGAGGCAGCAGTTGTCGGCTACAGTTGCCTTACCATATGCCCACAGACTTGGGTCGAAGTTTTCACAGTTCACTGATACGTTGGCAGGAGACTGGCAGAATGGTTTCAGTTTATCCTGTACTTCTACCTGGATCATGCACTCGTTTTTAACCGGTGTGCCGTCTGGGCCGTTGATCAGGTTACCGTTTACATCCACCTGGTAAACCGCCAGGATGATCGTTTGGGTAGTGCCTACCTCGCAGCAGTAGAACTTGATAGAATCCAGTTCAGCCGTTGCAATATCGAATTCGCTCTGACCGCCAGGGTAGCATGGATCGTGGTTCAGATTGTTGATGCAATCTGTGTACGGGTTCATGCGGCGTACGGTAAAGCGTACATCGTTACAGTTGTCGTGAGAACCATCATTGAACGTAGAGGCTTTTACCCAGGTAACACCCGCAAAGTCGCATCCGTCAGCTGGTGTGTAGCAGTCTGCCACATCATCGCCGCCGATGGCCACGGTGGTGGTTTCATCGCAGGATGCTACCGGAGGAATGTAGTCTGCTACCGTCAACTGGAATTCACAAGTTGAGGTGTTGCCGCAGTCGTCCTGTGCTGTGTAGATCACCGTGTGGGTACCAAGTGGCAGACATGGTGTCAAACCGAAGTTGCCCAGGGTGTCCAGATCCCACCAGTTGTTGCCGGCAAAATCTTGCAGCGTGCCACCTACTACATGCGTTCCGGTAGGAGCGCCTGTGTAGTATTCGAACGTCTTCACCTTCGCCTCGATATTGTTGATACGGGAACAGTTGTCCTCGATAATCATATCAGGCAGGTTGGTCGTTGCGCAGCAAGCGAACGGATCGGTTGATACCGTCAGGTTGGCTGGGCAAACCATGTCCGGACCTTCGTGGTCAACCACTTTTACTACCTGGATGTAGTACATCGGGTTGAACAGCGGAGGCAGCGGAGAGGTTGGCAAACACCAGTCAATCGCTTTCCAGGTACGCAGGATCTTCGTTGTACCGTCGCATTCTACAATCGGATCATCTGTGTATGAAGTAGCAAACTCACAGAAGCCGGCATCTGGCCACAGCGGCCACTGGATACCAAATGCTTCGTAGTATGGTACGCCTGTTACGGATGGATCAGCATTACCATTTGTGCAAGATACCTCAGCATCGGATGGGAACTGAATATCAAACACATGGATACGGTCGAAGTAGATATACTGCGTGCAGGTTGAAACGTTGTTCCAGGCATCTTTTGCCGTCCAAATGCGCTCAACATAAGCAGACACATCGTCGTTGCCATTTACAGACTGGTTGCAGGCTACATCGTGCCATGTATCCACATTGGTCAAAGTGTAGGTAGCGCAATCGAACACTTCTGGTCTTGCATTATCCAGACCCAACACGTTTTCAAGGTAGTCTGGCGTGTAGTTCGTGATAGCGCAGTTCAGGTGAATGTCGGAGCACTCAATTTCAGGCGCCAGCTTGTCTTCCAACTTCAGGTTGCCCCAGCAGGAGTTACAAGTCATAATGTGTTTGGCGCTGTACTTCAACGTCTGACCGAAGTAAGACGGTGGGATCGGGTTTGGCACCGGCTGACCGGTAAGCGTGGTGATCGTGATATCGAAGAAGCCGCCCAGTGGGTAGTTGTCTTCGTCGCAGTCAGGATCTTCGCCTTCCAGCACCATGGATGGGGTTACGAGTGCATTGCAATCAGCGTCCATAGAGATGTACACCAGATCGTTGCACACATACACCTGGCTGGTCTGCCAGCAGTTGCCCAATACGGTTGGGTCGTCAGCACCGCCGGTATCGCCTACGAAGCCCGGGTTGGTGGATTTTGGTTCTGTACCTACGTCGGAGAGGTCCATAGCCATATACTGTGCGCCGCCATTCCAGTAGTCAGGAATTGGAACACCCTGGAAGTTCTGCGCTTTACCGCTCACCATAGCCTGAGCTTTCGGGTTGGCTGGTGCGCCCGGAGCGTCCGGATCCACGCCAAACTTGATGCGGAAGCAGAATTTCTCACCAGGCCACAACAGACCACTGTTGCCATCGAACAGGTTCTTGCCAGGAGCTGCAGAAGCGCCGGAGTACCCATTGTTAAACACAGGGTTTTGTTGAGCCGTGCTTTCCACTATAATCGGAGAACCGATCATACCCTTGAAGGCTGCACCGAAGGCGTTTGCGCCTGCCAGATCCAGCATAACCTGCAGGTTGGCCAATGGGGCTGTAGAGGTATTCTCGATACAGATATCCATCCAAGCCGCAAACTCACCGCAAACCGTTGGGTCGAAGCCCACGATAGCCATCGCTGCGTTGATCTGTGGCTCGTCGATGAAGCCGAGATCAAGCGATACATTGGCCTGATTGTCAGGGAAGCCGGTGTTGGTTGCATCCTGCAAGCTGTTCTCACCTGTTGGCAGGAATACCGTAGTCAGGTTCGGAATAGTTACAGAAATGAACGGAGTACCGTCGCTGTCAATGTTGTCGTTGCCAGGCAGATTCGGGATCGTCAGGATCTTGTTAACCGGGTTGATCGGATCGCCTGCAATACCGTTTGGAGCCGTGTACTTGTCGGCCAGGATGCGGTAGTTGCTGCTTGGGATCATACCACGGAACTCGTAGTAACCGTTGGCGTTGGTGGTTGTCATGTACACACGGTCGTCGCCGGCAGGAGTACTGCTGTTGGCAGCCGTTTGGAACACGCCGTCTTCACCGGCCCATGTCAGGTTCAGTTTCACATTTGCCAAAGGCATTTCTGTTGCATCCTGATCGCCCTGGATGTCTGGATTATCCATCCACACATAGTTACCGATCAGAGCCAGCGGCAGTTTGTAGTCTTCAACCTCACCGTTCGGGAACTGGCCGTTGCCCGGGATAGCCGGACCGGTTGCTGTTACACCGCCGTTTTTAGACAGTCGGAAGCGTGCAAACAGGTTACCGCCGTTGAAGGTAGCCGTTGTTGGCACATCGAAGCAGAAATTCTGGTTGGTTACGCCACCGTTCGGGATAGAAGCGCCTGCCGGAGCAAAGTTGCCCGTGGTCAGTTGTTCGTTCGCCTCAAAAGTTCCGTTACCGTTGAAGTCAATCCAGGCTTGCAGGAAGGCAGCACCGCCGGTATTGTTACGTGCGGTTACTTTCACACATGCCTGATTGCCAGGGATCAATGGTGTTGGGAACGAAATACCGTTCTCATCGTCGGCCAGAGGCGTGCAGGTACCCAGAGCGCCCGGGCCTGCATTGCCGTCGTCACCACCGGTCATAAAGCCGGCCATGGCTTCTGGCTGTCCGTCAATATCAATATCTACGCAAGGGCCGAGGTACAGGTCTGGCGTAACAGTGTGCACCGCGCCGTCAGGACCAGGGTTATTGGCGCCCTGTGTGGTGCCATAGGTTTCCGGCAAGTCACCAAAGTCAAAGCCGAGGTACCCGAAGTCGAACGTGAAGTTGGCCTGATTATCCGGGAATCCATTGATTACCAGCGGATTGTCGCCAATACCGTTTTCGTTCGTTGGCAGTGTGGTTGGTGGGTTTGGAACAGTGAAGTTCACACCTGTCGGATTGTCGGAGTCAATCACATCCTGGGTGTTACCGTTGGCGTCTATGATCAACGTTGGCACGTAGCCGAATGGAGGCACCACCATGCGGTAGTTACCAGGAATCAAACCGCAGAAGGCGTATTTACCTTTCACACCGTTTTCGGTGGTGGTAATATCGGTATATGTGCGGTTGTCTACTACTGTTGCGAAGTTGCCGTCAGGACCCGCCCATTGCAGTTGAACAGTAACATCGTTAATACCCAGAGGTACTTCAAGTGGCTGGGTTTGCAGACCGTCTACGTTGGCGTCAATCCAAACGAGGTTACCTGCTTTAGCCAGTTGTACTTTGTAATCCTCTACCTCACCAATCGGATAAGGCATTGCTGCCGGACCGTTGGATGATAGGCCGCCGGTTGGGCTCAAACGGAAGCGGACAAACGCCTGACCGCCAAAGAACGTAGCCGTAGCCGGTACATCGAAGCAGAAGTCGGAGTTCACAGATGCGCCCGCAGGGACGATAGCGCCCGGAGCAGCAGCAGCAAATGAACCGGTGTTCAGTTGTTCGTCTGCATCGTTCACATCGCCGTCGCCGTTGAAGTCAATCCATGCCTGGAGTACAGCGTTGCCGCCCAGGGTGTTCATGGTATTTACCCGTACGCAAGCCTGGAAGCCAGGGATCATCGGCGTGAGGAAGGTTACACCATTCTCGTCATCGCCGGCGCCACCTTCGTTGTAGCCGCCTGCATTGTTGTCGTCACCACCGGTAGTCATACCAGCCATAGCTTCTGGCTGACCATTCAATTCACCGTCTACAGAAGCGCCAAGCTTCAGGTTCGGGTTAACGATGGCTTTCGGACCGTTGGTTGGGATATCTGTGTTGTAGGAGTTAGGCAAATCGCCGTAGTCCACACTTACATAACCGAAGTCGAGGGTCAGATCGTCCTGATTGTCTGGGTATCCGTTGAAACCGCCCGGTACATCGCCCGTGCCGTTTTCGTTCACCGGCAGGTTGATCGGGTTCGGAATCATGACCATTACGCCGGTTGGATCATCAGCATCCAGCATATCGTTGCCGATGTTAAGTTGGGTTGGAATGAATCCGTTCGGGTTGGTTGGTACGCTCACTTTATAAGAGCCTGAAGGCAGACCCCAGAACATGTACTGACCGTTTACACCGTTCATCGGTGATGTCAGGGTAGTATAGGTGCGGTTGTCGCCAGCTGTGTTGAAGTCAGCGTCAGGACCAGCCCATACCAGTTGCACCAGAATGTTGTTCAGGCCATTGGTGCCTGGTTCGTTCTGGATACCGTCGTTGTTGTTATCGTTCCACACGTAGTTGCCGATTTTAGCCACCGGCAATTTGTAGTCTTCCGTTTCACCAACCGGGAACGGCATGTTTTCCGGACCATTGGCCGAAAGGTTGCCGCTCGGGCTGATACGGAAACGTACGCGGGCAGAACCACCTGCAAAGGTTGCAGTTGCAGGTACATCAAAGCAAAGTTGTGCGTTAGCCAGGCCGCCTACCGGTACCACAGCGCCACCGCCTGCACCGTTAAAGCTGCCAGAGGTTACTGCTTCACCAGCATCAGCTACATCGCCGTCGCCGTTGAAGTCAACCCACATTTGCAGTACTGCAGCAGAAGGCAGGGTGTTGATAGCCGTGATACGCAGACATGCCTGAGTGCCAGGAACCATTGGAGATTCAAACACTACGCCATCTTCGTCGTCGCCACAAGAAGAAGCTGTGCCGTCAACTGCTGCGCCGCCGTTGTTGTCGTCGCCGCCGGTCATCAAACCAGCCATGCTGTCTGGCTGACCGTCCATTTCACCGTCTTCGCAGGTACCCAAACGCAGGTTCGGGTTCACCACGTGTACGGAACCATCAGTTGGAGAGCCGTCAGTTGTACCATATGTATCCGGCAAGTCACCAAAGTCGCGGGTAATCAAACCGAAGTCAATCGTGATGTTGTTGGCAGGGTCAGGGAACACATCGTTTGGAACGTCGCCTGTGCTGTTTTCACCCAGCGGCAGGGCAATCGGATCCGGGATCATGACCATTTCACCGGCAGGGTTGTCTGAGTCAGACACATCAGAACCCAGGTTCAATTGGGTAGCGATGAAGTTGGCCGGGAGGGTTGGCAATACCACTTTATACGGACCAGGGATCAGACCCCAGAACATGTACTGACCGTTTACACCCATATTTGAAGTAACGGTTTCGTAGGTGCGGTCGTCTGGCGTATTGAACGCAAGGTCGGAGCCGGCCCAGATCAGGTTTACTTCAATGTTGTTCAAACCGGCAGAGCCAGGTTCGTTTTGCTGACCGTTGTTGTCGTAATCGTTCCATACGAGGTTACCGATTTTCGCCAACGGCGTTTTGTAATCTTCTACTTCACCCAGCGGGAACGGACCGGCAGCCGGGCCGCTCGGGCTAAGACCACCGGTTGGGCTCAACCGGAAGCGGCTGAATGCCTGACCACCAGCAAACGTTGCGTTGGCCGGAACGTCGAAGCAGTATTGCATGTTCACCACACCGCCATTAGGAATGGAAGCGCCGGCAGGAGCAAAGCCGCCTGTGTTGAGTTGTTCGTTTGCCTCAAATGTGCCGTTACCGTTGAAGTCAATCCAGCCTTGCAGGATCGCGTTGGCGCCGGTGGTATTCACCGCCGTTACACGGATGCAGGCTACATAGCCAGGAATCATTGGTGTTTCAAACAACACTACACCGTTTTCATCGTCGCCACCTGCGCAGGTGCCCAGGAGCGCTACTGTGTTGTTGTTATCGTCGCCACCAGTCATCAAACCAGCCATTGCTTCTGGCTGACCATTGGTTTCACCGTCTACACAAGTACCGAGGTGCAGGTTCGGGTTTACCAGGTGTTTCGGGCCATTGCTTGGATTGTCGGTAGTATAGGTGTTTGGCGCATCACCGTAATCTACGGCAATGTAACCAAAATCATACGTCAGATCGTCCTGATTGTCCGCAAAACCGTTGGTGCCGCCAGGATTGTCAGCATTTCCGTTTTCACCGGTTGGCAGGTTGATCGGGTTAGGGATCATCACCATTACGCCTGCCGGATCATCAGAGTCTTTCACATCGGAGCCGATGTTAAGCAGGGTTGGGGTAAAGCCGCTTGGAGTATTAGCTACATCCAGTTTGTACGCGCCGGGAACGAGACCCAGGAACATATACACACCTTTTTCACCGTTCATGGTAGAAGTAGTGGTATTGTACACTACATCATCGCCACCACCTGCTACGCCGTTCGGGCCGAAGAAGGTCAAACGAACATCGGCGCCATTGATGCCAGGTTCGCCGGCTTCCTGTACGCCATCGTTGTCGTAATCCCACCATACTAAGTTGCCGATCTTGGCGAGCGGCACTTTATAATCTTCTACCTCACCAAGTGTCGGGATGGAGTTGGCCGGATTGCCGGAACCAAGACCACCGTTTTTGGACAAACGGAAGCGCACCATTGCCTGACCACCCTGGAAGGTAGCGCCGGCAGGTACATTGAAGCAGAATTTAGCATTGTTTACGCCACCGTCAGGGATGTTTGCACCGCCACCTGCGAAATCGCCGGTAGTCAGCTCCTCACCTGCATCAAAGGTGCCGTTGCCGTTGAAATCAATCCAGCCTTGCAGTTTGGCTGTAACATCAGTATTGTTGTGCGCAGTTACGCGGATACAAGCCTGTACGCCTGGAACCAGCGGTGTTTCGAAAACGATACCGTTTTCGTCGTCGCCAGGAACCGCGCAAACGCCCTGTGTGCCTGTGCCCGGGTTGCCGTCGTCACCGCCACCCATCAGGCCGGCCATCGGATCAGGGAATGCCTCTTCTTCAGAATCTACGCAGGCGCCCAGATAAAGATCCGGCGTTACTACGTGCTTAGGACCATCGGTGCTGGTGCCGTATGTATTTGGCAAGTCACCATAGTCAAATCCAACATAACCGAAGTCAATAGTCAGGTTGTCCTGAGCATCTACGAAACCATTGGTGCCACCAGGAACGTCGCCCATACCGTTTTCACCCAAAGGCAAACCTATTGGGTTTGGAACGCTCACGATGATACCAGCAGGATCGTCGCTATCTGTTACATCGCTGCCCTGGTTGAGCATGGTTGGGATAGCTCCATTTGGCGCTACCGGTACGCTTACTTCGTACACACCTGAAATCAAACCAAAGAACATGTAAATACCAGGAGTACCACCCATGGTAGCAGTGGTAGTGGTGTAGGTAATGTTGTCGGCTACTGTGCTGATGTCGCCGTCAGCACCCGCGTATTCCAGTACTACACCTGCTCCGTTGATACCGGAGGAGAGTGGCTCGTTTTGCTGACCGTCGTTGTTGTAGTCGGTCCAAACGAGGTTACCAATTTTAGCCAAAGCTACTTTGTAGTCTTCCACCTCACCATTCGGGCCATTACCGCCTGGAGTCAGGCCGCCATTTGGAGAAAGGCGGAAGCGAACCATGGCTTTACCACCCTGGAAGGTAGCATTCTGTGGCACATCGAAGCAAAGTGTAGCGCCGGTCAGGCCACCTACTGGCACGTTAGCGCCACTTGGAGCAAAATCGCCGGTAGACAGTTGTTCACTTGCTTCAAAAGTACCGTTGCCGTTGAAGTCCATCCAGGCTTGCAGTTTTGCTGCAGCACCTGTAGTGTTCATAGCAGTTACTTTCACACAGGAAGTGTAGCCAGGAATCAATGGTGTGATGAACTGGATACCATCTTCATCATCACCGCAGGTGGAGTTGCCACCGTCTACATTGGCGCCTGTGCTGTTGTCATCGCCGCCGCTCATTGCGCCAGCCATAGGCTCAGGATTGCCATTGTTTTCTGCATCTACGCAAGCTCCGAGTTTGAGGTTCGGGTCTACAATGGAAGAAGGACCGCCGTTGCCGCTGGTAGTGCCGTATGTATCAGGCAAATCGCCATAATCGCGCTGGATATAACCAAAGTCGTAAGTCAGATCGTCCTGTGCATCCGGGAAACCATTCGTTCCGCCCGGAGTATCGCCGGTTCCGTTTTCGCCGGTAGGCAGAACCACCGGGTTCGGGATGGAAACCATCACACCGGTTGGATCATCTGCGTCGGTTACATCAGAACCTACATTCAGCAGCGTTGGCTGGAAAGAAGCCGGTACGCTTGGAATGCTGAGTTTGTACATGCCGGAGGTCAAACCAAGGATCATGTACTGACCTTCGTTGCCACCCATGGTGGAAGTAGTGGTGGTGTACACCACATCGTCGCCACCGCCAACTACGCCATTCGGGCCGAGCCAGGTCAGGTTCACAGTAATGCCGTTCAAACCGGCAGAGGAAGCCTCATCCTGGATACCATTGTTGTTGTAATCATTCCAAACATAAGTACCCACTTTGGCAAGGGTCACCTTGTAGTCTTCCACCTCACCTGCAGGAATAATGCCGCTTGGAGGAATTCCGGTTGCATTCAGTCCGCCAGCCTGGCTGAGACGGAAACGCATGATTGCCTGACCACCCTGGAAGGTAGCGGCGGCTGGTACGTTAAAGCAAAGCTTGGCGTTGGTCAAGCCACCGTTTGGCACGTTGGCGCCGCCAACAAAGTCGCCTGAGTTCAATTCTTCTGTTGGCTGGAACTGGCCGTCGCCATTGAAGTCAACCCATGCCTGCAGTTTAGCTGCAGAACCGGTCATATTCATAGCGTTCACGATGAAGCAGGCCTGTTGACCAGGAATCATCGGACCGGAAACGGTAATACCGTCTTCGTCGTCGCCGTCAGCGTCGTTGTCGTCACCACCAGTCATCAAACCGGCCATGCTGTCTGGCTGACCGTCTGGGTCGCCGTCTGAATTTGCACCGAGTTTGAGGTTCGGGTTTACAATATGGCGCGGACCATTGCTACCGTCGGTAGTACCGTAGGTATTCGGAGCGTCACCATAATCAACTGCTACGTAGTTAAAGTCGAAGCTCAGGTTGTCCTGATTATCAGGGAAACCATTGGTACCACCCGGAACATCGCCTGTGCCGTTTTCACCGGTCAGCAGGTTGATCGGGTTGTTGATCACTACCATCACACCGGCATGATCATCACCATCTTTATTGTCGTTTCCACCCAGATCCTCACGACCTTCTACATAGCCGGCAGGAGAAGCTGGAGCAATTTTATACATACCGGAAGTCAAACCGAGGAACATGTAAGTACCATCGGTGCCGCCCATCAGAGCAGTAGTAGCGGTGTACACTTTATCGTCGCCACCACCTACTACGCCATCAGGACCCAGCCAGGTCAGGTTCATGGTTACACCATTGATACCTGCATTGGCAGCTTCATCCTGTACGCCATTGTTGTTGTAGTCGTTCCATACCAAAGTACCAACCTTAGCCAGCGGTACTTTGTAATCTTCTACCTCACCATCTACATCACCACCAGTTGGAATAAGTCCGCCTGAAGGGCTTAAACGGAAACGCACGAATGCTGCGCCGCCCTGGAAAGTAGCGGTAGCAGGAACATCGAAGCAAGCCACATGGTTGGTCAAACCGCCATTAGGCACAACAACGCTACCACCGGCGAAACCGCCATTAGTCAGCGTTTCTGTAAGTTCAAAAGTTCCATTACCATTGAAGTCAACCCACGCCTGAAGGTGTGCGTCGGCTCCGGTCATATTCATGGCATTAATGGTAATACATGCCTGTGATCCAGGAATCATCGGCGTATTGAACACGATACCGTTTTCGTCATCGCCGTTACCGCCGCAGTTCTCCAAACCACCCAGACCAGCGTTGTTGTCGTCGCCGCCTGCCATCAGACCTGCCATTGGCTCTGGCTGACCGTCGATCTCGCCATCCACACAAGCACCCAGCTTGAGGTCGGTGCGAATCCAGTGCCATGCACCATTGCTACCCTCAGTTGTACCGTAGGTATTAGGTGCGTCACCGTAGTCAGTACCAATTAAACCAATGTCAAGCGTGTGGTTGTTCTCACCGGCATCACCGGTAGTGAACATGATCTGCACGTCGCCGTTTGGTTGCAACACACCATCGTTGTCGCTATAATCTGCCAAACCGGCACCAGCCTGATTGGAAGCCGTTACCAGGAAGTTATTCAACGGTTGACCGTTGGCAAATTCTGAATTGGGTACGCAGATTTTATAATCAGTGTTGTACAACAAGCCCGGTTGATTACCCGGCGTATTGGGATCGCCATCCGGCACATTAGACTTGTTGAACACGAAGTTACCCGTACCATTTGTGGTAACGGTAGCTAATACTGTTCCGTTTGGCCATTTCAGTTGCACATCAACGCCAGGAATACCTGGTTCGCCGCTGTCCTGAATACCATCACGGTCCATATCCATCCACACGCGGTTACCCACCTCAATCGGAGCCGGGTCGCCGGTCAACTCCACGTCGCCCAAACCGTTCGCTTTACTTGGCGTAGCATTTTGGTTGCCCAGGGTCTCCCGGTCGTCGAACACCTCGTAAGCAGAATTGGCGACCTTAGCGCCGGTTGCATTTTTAAAACGAATGGTACCGCCTGAGCGGATCGCAATAGGGTCAAGTACTACTGCAACTGCTTCATTCTGACCCGGCAATACGGCCAGAGGGCCCTGCAAAGATTCCGGGTGAATGATATTGTCGTCGTAATAATCAGCCGTTCCAGGTTTTGAAACAATAGAATACACACAGTTGCTATTAGCATCTGCACGAAGCAATTCGCCTGCTGTGGAGTATTCGTAGAACTGAAGATTGCCATTATAGTCATTATTATTGATGGCATACTGGTGTCCCTTACGGTCGAGGATACCAATCAACATATTACCATTATCGTCAAATTCGATATCTGCCAGGATTGGCTCGGCAATTTCCCGCTCGAAACCAGAGAAATAGCGGCTCAAAGGACTGTTGGTGCTATAACCCCACGGAATCCAGTCTGCATCGCGGCCATAGTTGAAATCAAAATTGATTCGAACTGTAAAGGATCCGGTAGCAGGATCCATCTCATGTACGTAACCTCTCAGCTCAGTACCAATGTATTGCCCACCAACAGTAATCACCGGGCTTACTACATTACCAGCCAGGTTTTGACCGCTAAGCACCATACCCACGTACAATTTACCACGGTAGTATTTCAAACCCCAAGGGCGGTGTTCGCCTTGCGGGTTGATGGTTCCAGGGTCCGGCGCATCCCAGCTGCGAACGCGGGAACCCACATTACCAAGGGTAGGCGCCTGCGGGTTGGCAGGGTCTACCATGTCAATCTCATATATTTTACGCGTCCAAAGGTTCATTACGTAGAGGTAACGACCGTCGTCGGAAATGTCAATGTCACCAATAGATACTTTACCCACCTGGTCGCCGGCTGCATAGTCGGTGCTGGGTTGGTTTGAGTTAGCTGCCAAACCACGTTGGGCAGAGGTACCAATAAAGCCGGTTACCGGGCTGGTGTTGTTGCCCGGGTTTGGCGGATATGCACTGAGGTTGTGGTCCCAGGTCCAGATGCCCACAGCATCCAGATCAAGCCAGTTGCTTACTCCGCCATTGATGGGGTCAATGAGGTAAATACCACCAGGCCCCAATGGACCGAACGCCGCGTGACGGCGCATTACTGCAGACGTAAACACTTTTTGTGACTGGCGAGAGAACGCCACGCCGTACAAAGAACCTACCTGACCAATGGTGGCCAGCATATTAGGCATCGGAACGCCAGGGTAGCCACCGGAGTAGGCCTGTGGAATTCCATTTTCAGAGAAATCGTAAGAAACAAAAGCTGGTTTGCTGCCAGCATCGCCACCAGCATTCGGATCACCGAATGAGTAGCAGGGCAACATGATCAGCGGGTCTGGGTCTTCTACCCATTGGCCCGGATAGTTGATGGCGAATTTTACACCACTCTGTTGCCCGGTGATAAACTGCACGCTGGAGCCATAAACCAAACCGCCAGGGGCCGTATAGTCTACACCCTCGGCCAGGTCGCAACCGTAAGAAGTTGGTATCGAAAACTCGATACGCACTTTTTCGCCGGCAAGCGCTGCACGGCCGCTGAGCACGAGTGTGGTGAAATTAAAATTACCATTAGCGTCGGTTCTCGTTTCACCGATGAACTGATCCTTGGCAGGAAGGGCGGCATTACCGTAAATTTTTACAGTGATACCCTCTACGCCAGGCTCAGCCCCGGTTTGCGTACCGTCGCCATTGAAATCGCGGAAGGCAGTACCAGACTGTGCGGTAGCTGCAAGCGCCCCGAACAGTACTAACGCACAAACCAACCCCATTTTCTGGAAGCTGTAAAGTGTACTTTTCATGAGAGGAATATTAAAATGGAAGATTTTTCTTTTCAGGAAAGGGAAGGGGCGGTCCGAAGGCGGACAATTCATTGCATACGCTCCTAATCCCTTGATTATGATTGTATTGTCAGGAAGTGTTTTGAAAACATCAGCCAGGCTCGCGCGGCATGCCCCGCACGTATGGCCATTGTAAACTGAAAACACGCAGCCGCAACTTTTCCTGAAGAAAAGCCGCGGCTTTGTGCCAATCGCTGGAATTTCCTCCGTAAACGGTAGGAAGATAACAAAGGAAGATGTTCAAGCCGGAGGTCTTTCCAACTTGAACACCTGAAGCGTTTGTTCTGTGTATCGTGAAGCCTCCAAGTACCTGCAACACCATCCATACCTGCCAAAATGCAGATAGCCCTCTGGGAGAGAGCACAGGGCTGAATGTGTGTTTGCGGCCGATGAAGGACATGTTTTACTGTAGGATTTGCTCCTTGGCGGATTTCGGAGCCGTTTGCTGTCTGGCCTTCCGGAAAACTTTTTCTCCGAAGAGGCCAGACAGATATATGGATCTAGGACTACACCTAATTTTTTATACAATGTTGTGAGGCTTAATGCCTGGATCTGCCAAAAGCATGCTGGTCGAAAACCTTGAAGCGGATTTGCCACTCCCTGGCGGTTTCTTCTATGGCATATACCCCGGGTTGAATCCACTCCGTTGGCATACCCAACCTGCGTGCCGTACTCTTGGGCATCCGAAACTCTTCTTCCACCACAAACCAGGGACCTTCAAACCGATGGCAGGCGTCTGCTCTTTGCATCTCTGTTTTCAGGAAGCGAAACAGTATTTGTCCACCCTGAAACGAAATCAATGCAGGAGCATGCGGACAATACAAAGGATAACGCTGTGGCAGATGATGCATCACCATGCATACACCGGAACCTATACAGTTCTGGCTCGGAGTGCCAAACACCACTTCCATCCTCACTTCCAGTGGCGGCATTATTGAAATCGGTAAATTGGGAGACGCTAGTGTTTGATAATTCAGCATGACAGGATTAATTAAGGCTGTGAAGCGTAATTTAGACCATAGTAGTATCTACAATGATCCCGTCATGGATAGAAAGCAGCAGCGTGAAGGATTCGTATAAACTTTTCATGAGTGAAGGCAGATTGATTATGAGAAATTGATGGCTCAAAAGTCCGCCTGAAAAGGTGCTAAAGCACAAACGCTTTGTTACCTCATGTTACACTCTATGTATGGTCAATAAAATTTATAAAACAAACATAAAATATTGTATATCAAACACTTACAACCCTTCAAAAATTTCAAATCTGTTACTTTTTACACCTCAAAAAACACCTGAAAACTACCAGAAAACGAAAAAAAATTAACCCGGAAACACCTTGTGAAGAGCCGCATCTACGAATCTTTTGAAGTTTCGTAACCACGTGTGCACACACTGCCGCAGCTTGGTCAGACCTCCTACAAGGTCCTGTGCACTTCTCTTGACAATACACCAAACAAGCAGGGCACCCTACGGACCTCGAAGAGGTCCAACGTAAATAAACAAAGCCGCCTCCCGAATCAACGGGAAGCGGCTTTGAAAAAGGCGGAGATTAAATAAAGGATTAACAGCGCTGTTCGATGGATCACACCTGTGTGGTGTCAACGATACCTGTGCCTGTCACCGAGCTTGAGCCGGGGCAAACACTTTTCATACGGGAGTCCATAGGCAGTTTCAAACGATTATGAATTGAATTAAAAATAAAATGACGCAACAAAGGTGACTTTCAAACAACTGAACCAAGGCAACATAAGCGCAAAAATTGTTACGCGCCTATTACCCTAACAATTGTTAAAATCAAACACAAAACACTGATTATCAACAACTATCACAATCAGATTTTCAACATAATGTTACGCACGAACGGCCACTTTTTTCGCCGCCTGCAAAGATTCCATCATGATTTCCCACAACATCTCGTACGGAATCACCTCAATTTCATGCGTTTGGTTGGCCACCTGCAACGGCGTCTCACGCAATTTTTGCAGGAACTTCCCCGCACGCTGGGCACTCTGCGCCGGGTCAAATCCACTCGTCGGGATATGCAGCAACATCTTCAGGAAATAATAACTCCGCTGCGCATTATCCCCTCGCAAATGCCGGTAACAATATTGCTCAACCGCCTCTACCTCATCCAGCAACTGCGAATACTTGCGCTCCTGCAACAACAACAACAACTTCACCACTATGATTGCAATGTTGATGCCGCTCTTATCGCGGGAGAAAATGGGCGTATCATTGATAAACTTGGCTAACTTGAATTTCCCGCTGTTCGAACGCGCTGGCGCCTTTCCTGCCAAAATCAAATAATGCACAAAGGCCTCATAAATGCGCCATATCTCTTTCACGTTCTCTGGCAAAAACTCAAATCGCGCATGCGCCAGCGTCTCATCCAACACCTTGGCAGCCTGCGCAAACTCTCCCGTATGCAGCGAAAGTTGCAAATACAACTCCCTGTATTTAAACCAGTTAAAGGTCCCTTCCTGCATTACCTTCAAACAGTAATCCGCCGATTCCTGTCCTTCCTCAAACTGACGCAGCTGAATGTTGCAAATCAGTCGCTGGTAATAAAAAATCTGCAAGGGCACCCGCGGCTCATACATCCGGTTTTTGAAAAAATCAATCGCTTCATTACAGGCCAGTAGCGCCTGGGCATGATCATTGGCAGCGGTATGCCGCATCAACCCGATCATGTATCCATACATCTGCAACTTGTACGTTTCGTGCTGCTCCATCAACGGATGGATTTGCTCCCAATACTCACCGGCCAGCTTACTCACATCTGTTTGTGCCGAACGGTTGTTCACGTACCGTACTATCAGCGTGGTGTATAAAGCCTCCGCCTGGTTCTCCGCATCGTAGGTTTTGCGGTGCTTTTCGAAAATATCATGAGCATCCCTGAACTTGCGGTCGTTGCTCTCCCGCAACCCGTATTGGGTGCGCAGGTACGACGCAATATCCATGGCCAGCAGCGTAAAATCATACTTTTCGGCCTGCCGCAACAATTTAGTGGCTACCGACAAAGCCGCCGCATTGGCGTTTTGCCCGGTAAGAATGCGCACCACCGTCCACTGCTTGTGGCATTCGTAATAAGCCTTTTGGTAATCGGAATAGTTCTTCTGGTTACCGTCAATTTCCAAAACCGCCTCCAGCAAACGCTCGCGCAGGTCGGATTTGAGTTTACGGTACTTGGAGCCCTCTACGCTCTCGTCGTACAAGGCTTTGGCTGCCGCTTCGTCGGTAGAGAACCGCCCTTTGGCAATGCCATCCCAAAATGCCAGAAGTTTTGATTTGGCATCTGCTCCTTTCAAAGGATGAATGCCGTGCTGAATTAACAGCAGAATGATTTCCTTGAGATCTTGCATAAGCGTGACTTCTCAAACCTCTTCACTCACGCAAAGAAGGTCCAGATGTTTACAATCAAGTTGCAAGGAAATCAAGGATTTAGCGCCGGTGAGTGCCAAATCTGGTATCCGTCTAGAAGGCAATTAACGGAGAAAACCCTGCATAAGATTAACGAGAAGTTGCGGATTAAAAAAATAACGTGCTGTGCACGCGCACAAAGGTAACAATAAATTTTTTAATGTGTACCCAAGCGGTAACCGGCGCTCTTGAAATCTGGCAGCAAAACAACAAAATCCAAGCCAGATTTTTTCCAAATATAACTAAAACTTATTTTTGGACGTTGGGCTGTTGGATGTTAGACTTTCGTTCAATGAGGTTGGTATGAATATTTTACCCCGAGCACAAGTCCATGGTCCAGCAGTCCACCATACCTAAATCCCCAAACATTCGTTTTCATCCAAAACCATACTATTTACAGCCCAATATGCGAATACTACTTCCTGTTATCTGCCTCTTCACAGCCCTTAGCCTACAGGCGCAAAACCTAATCGTCAACCCCTCCTTCGAACAAATCCTGCCGGATGCAGTCGTTGTCCCCTGCGAATTCACCCAGTTCTCCTACGATTTTCCCCGCCGCGCACAATCCTGGACCGGATTTACCGGCGGCACACCCGACCTGCTCCGCGCCGCTGAAAATTGCGAATGGCTTAAATCCGTACACACCGGCGAACAATGCCTGGGCATCATCACTTACCTGCCGGCTGAAGATGTAGGCCAACGAAATGATTTCCATGAGTTTGTACAAGGACAACTCAACGCCCCGCTCAAACCCGGCCGCAAATACAAATTTGAATGTTGGGTAAAAATAGATTCCAACATCGCCAAAATCCACCTGGCCAAAGTGTACACGCCCAAAACGCCGGTTGTCCCCGTGGAAGCCGGCAATCTCGGATTTTGCTTTACCGTGGCGCCTTTTAATGTACACGAAATTTCTTCCGCCTCGGTTGCGGCAAATGCCCTAAAACCACAAATTAATTTCGGGAATATCCTGGAATCCCGAGGCCAATGGGTCAAACTCTCCGCTTCCCTGGTGCCCGATCAACCTTTCCAGTACTTCACAGTGGGCAATTTTTTCTCCGATAAAACCACTCCCAACTCTTTGCCCCAGGATGCGCACCTGCTCGTCAACCAGAAAAACGCCAAACAAGGCTCTGCCGTCGACAAGATCAAACGGGTAACCTACCTGTGTGTAGACGACCTCTCGCTCACCCCGGAAACCCCGCCTACCCCACCCCAATCCCTGGAAAAAGCCCTGCTCAAAGATAAAAAATACACCTTCAGCGCAGGAGTACTTTTCGACTCCGGCAAAGCCGATCTCCGACCCGAAGCTGGCGCAGAACTCGATTCCCTGGTCATTTTTCTGCTCAAATACCCGGATGTTGTACTTGGCATCAGCGGCCATACCGACGATGTTGGCACCGATGAATACAACCAGGACCTCTCCGAGCGTCGCGCCCAATCTGTACAAAACTATCTGGAAATCAAAGGCATACGCGCCGATCACCTCCGCTCCCGCGGCTTCGGCGAAACCCGCCCCGTAGCCGACAATACCACCGAAGAAGGTCGCCAGGCCAACCGCCGGGTGGAATGTATCGTGCTGAAAAAATAAGGTTTGGCTATCAGAACCAGAATTTTCCAGGTGGAAAGGGTTATAGACCTATAAGGTTTTTGGAAACCTATGGTATGTTCACAAGCTAAATAGAGAATCAATTTCTAAGCTTAGCCCCCACTCATCACATCTAGCATCTTGTAACCCGCTGTTTTAACGGCGGGCAAAAGCCGCCCCCCCATCACACCTAGCATCTTTACAAAACATCAACATCAAATACCCCCGTGAAGGATATGATTTCCAGTATGGCCTTTTTCAAATTTTGGGCTGATGCTGATGTTTTGTAAAGATGCTAGATGTGATGGGGGGTATTCCTGGCCACTCGTTGAAACGAGTGGTTACAAGATGTTAGATGTGTTTCCAGATTGCCTTAACATCCATATGTAACTTGTGTACATACCGTAGGTTTTTGGAAACTTATAGGTCTGAAACTAAAACACCAAAACACTAAAACACTCCCATCTGTTAAGAAATAGCTTCCGGCGGACAATTTAGGGGTTAAAATACATTTAAAGCCAAGCAGACGGCGGCAAACAGCTGTTATTCGCTGTTACTTTGTGGCCGTTTTTAACCAAACCCCTTCATCTCAAATCTGAATCTGTATGAACCGCTTGCATCTGTCTGCCGCCCTGCTTTGTTTGTTCACCCTGGCGGCCTCTGCCCAAAACCCAACTAAATGGTCCTTCACCGCCACCGACGCAGGCAATTGCCAGGCCGATCTGGTACTCACCGGCGCCCTCGAAGAAGGTTGGTGTACCTACTCCCAATTCCTCGAAAGTGAAGACGGCCCCGTGGCCACTTCTCTCACCTTCAATCAGGGAGACCATTTCAAACTGATCGGTAAAGCCGTGGAAAGCGGCGAAATCGTGAAAGCACACGACCCTGTTTTCCTCATGACCCTCACTAAATTCAAACATAAAGCCATATTTACCCAAAAAATCGAGGTATTGGACCCCTCCAAACCCATCACCGGATACATTACTTATATGGTTTGCAACGACGAGATGTGCCTGCCTCCACGAGAAGTACCCTTCTCCTTTACGGCACCGGCACTCAAAGGTTGCAATACCAAACACTGATTCACCTTTCTACTTAAGATATGCGCACCGGCATTCGTACCTCCTTGTTAACGCTGCTCGCAGCTGTTTTTTCCGTCTCCCTCTGGGCTCAAAACCCCGTCAAATGGTCGTTCTCGGCCAAAGACGCCGGCAATTGCCAGGTTGACCTCATCCTCACCGGAACCATCGAAGAAGGTTATTACACCTACTCGCAATTCCTGGAGAGCGACGAAGGACCAGTGGCCACTTCCATTACCTTTCAGGAAGGCCCACACTACAAACTCATAGGCAAAGCCAAGGAAAGCGGTGGCATTATCAAAGTGCACGACAAGGTGTTCGACATGCAACTCACCAAGTTCAAACACAAGGCCGTGTTTACCCAAAGGGTTGAGGTAAAAGACCCCTCCAAACCCATTTCCGGCTACGTGAACTTCATGGTTTGCAACGACGACCATTGCAAACCGCCCAAAGACGAAGATTTTACCATCACCATTCCAGCACTGAAAGGTTGCGGCTCCGCGCCCCAAACCACGGCGCCGGAAACCACCGCCGCTGCCACTCCGGAAACCCCAACACCGGCCACAACAGATACCGCCGGTGCTGCCTCAGCCCCTACCATCACCGACCAACCTCAGGCCCCCAACGATCCCAATTTCAAAGGCTTTTTCTACTCTAAACGCCCGGACATTAACGCAACCCAGTTTGCAGCCAACTGCGGCGACACCTCCTCTGATGGCAGCAGCGACGGCGCTTCCTGGGTTTCTCTGTTCCTGCTTTGCTTCATTGGCGGTCTCATAGCCTTGCTCACACCCTGCGTGTTCCCCATGATTCCGATGACCGTAAGTTTCTTCGTGAAGCGCTCCAAAGACCGCAAGGCAGGCCTGCGCAACGCATTTATTTACGCCGGCAGTATTGTGTTGATCTTTGTGATCCTCGGATCGGCTATTACCTCTCTGCTCGGGCCTTCAGCACTCAATGAAATGAGTACCAATATGTGGTTCAACCTGCTCATGTTTGTGCTGCTGGTCATTTTTGCCTTCTCCTTTTTTGGTTTTTACGAGATTCAACTGCCTTCCTCCTGGGTTAACAAAAGTGATAAAATGGCCGACCGCGGTGGCCTGATTGGCACCTTCTTCATGGCCTTTACCCTCGTATTGGTGTCGTTTTCCTGCACCGGCCCCATTGTGGGCACACTGCTGGTGGAAGCAGCACGCACCAATGCCGGCGCGGCATTCCTGGGCTTCATTCCCATGAAACCCGCCATTGGTATGCTGGGCTTCGGTATGGGCCTGGCGCTGCCTTTTGGCCTGTTCGCCATGTTCCCGGGCTGGCTGAACTCCCTGCCTAAATCCGGCGGCTGGATGGACAACGTAAAAGTCACCCTCGGCCTCCTTGAGCTGGCGCTGGCGTTTAAATTCCTGAGCACCGCCGACATGGTAGAACAATGGGGTGTGCTCAAATTCGAAGCCTTCATGGCCATCTGGGTCATCTGCGCCCTGGCGCTCGGCCTTTACCAACTGGGCGTCATCAAGTGGAAAGGCAACGAAAGCAAACCCGGCATTGGTCGTTTGGCGCTGGCCTTCACCTCGCTGGCCTTCGCGGCTTATGTAGGCTGGGGACTGGTGAAATACGAATCCCTCTCGCTGCTCAGCGGCCTGGCGCCTCCGGTGCACTACAGCTTCAAGAAAAACACCGAAGCCAAACACCACGATGGCCCCGGCTGTCCGCACGGACTGGATTGCTACCACGATTTTGACGAGGCGTTGGCGGTGGCCAAATTGGAAAACAAACCCTTGTTTGTAGACTTTACCGGACACGGCTGCGTAAACTGCCGCAAAATGGAAGAAACCGTTTGGCCCCTGCCCGGCATTTTGGATCACCTGAAGAACGACTACATAGTGGTATCGCTCTATGTGGATGAAAAAGTGCGCCTGTTCCCCGACAACGACTTTGCCTACCTGCTCGACCCCAAAACAGGCGAAAAACTGCGCACTGTGGGCTCCAAATGGGCATCATTCCAGGTGAACAACTTTGATGTGAGCGCCCAGCCATACTACGTGCTCATGCACAACGATGGCAAAACCCTGCTCAACAAACCTACCGACTACCAAAACGGTCACGACCCGAAAGTGTACAAAGCTTTCCTGGAATGCGGCCTCGAAACCTTCCAACGCCTCAAACAACAGGAGGCCGGCGGCGGCGAAAGGATAGGGTTGAAATAAGACGAGTGTCTGTTTGGATTTTTACATGAGCCATCCCCTCTTTTACACAGGGATGGCTCATGTTTTTTTCCGCCCTGCGTGGGTCTTACGACCCTGCAGTTTCCGCCGGGGTACTATGGGGATGGGAAGACGGCAGGGTGGCAAAATATCCGAGAGATTCTGACTTGTCCTGGAATAGGTTTACACAAAAAGTAAATTAAAAACAGGACAAAGATGAAAAAAGTAAACCATTACTCGGACGAGTTCAAAAAGCGTGTAGTTGAGGAGGTTTTGAACGGATCAGAAAG
>JAFLBO010000016.1 GCA_017303475.1 Chitinophagales bacterium | reverse complement strand
AGGCGCTCCCTCCTTACGTCGGGACCATCCCCTTCGGTCGGGCTTGCCTCGCAGACGGCGGGGGCCTGAGCATGGGATTGGTACGGAGCTAAGACACATGATACTTGTGTACATACCATAGGTTTTTAAAACCTTTTAGGTCTGAAAAAGACCGGTAACCGGAAATAGACTATGCAAATAGATTTCGGATTTCTAAAAGCCTTACTAGACAGAAACCGCTCCCTCATCACCACCCCTTTACCTGGTGCGGATACCGCACTACATAACTTTCCTTGATGAGCCGGGTCAGTCGTTCGCGGAAATCGTCCATTCCTTCTTTGGTGTGAGCAGAAATGAATACACTTTCTCCGTAGGTATGCTTCATCCTGTTGCGCATATCAGCTTCAATTTCTGCTTTGGTGGCGTCATCCAGCAAATCATCATAATACCGTTCGCGGTACATGTCAATTTTATTGAACACCATTAGGGTTGGCTTTTCAGCAGCGCCCAGCTCCTGTAGGGTTTGCTGCACCGTACGGATATGGTCTTCACATTGCGGATGAGCCAGGTCAACCACATGAAGCAGGATATCGCTTTCCCGCACTTCATCGAGGGTGCTTTTGAAACTTTCTACCAGGTGATGCGGAAGTTTTCGGATGAATCCAACCGTGTCCGACAGCAAAAAGGGCATGGTATTGAATACCACTTTTCGAACGGTGGTGTCCAAGGTGGCAAAAAGTTTATTTTCTGCCAGTACTTCTGATTTGGACATCAAGTTGAGCAGGGTGCTTTTCCCCACGTTGGTGTATCCTACCAGTGCTACACGTACCATTTCCCCGCGGGTTTTGCGCTGGGTCTGGTTTTGTCGGTCAATATCTTTCAATCGGTCTTCCAGGATTTTCATCCGGTATTGCACAATGCGTCGGTCGGTTTCAATCTGAGTTTCACCCGGACCACGCGTGCCGATACCACCAGCCTGACGTTCAAGGTGCGTCCACAAACCTTTCAATCTGGGCATGAGATACTTCATCTGAGCCAATTCTACCTGAGTTTTGGCCTGGGCCGTTTGTGCCCGGGAAGCGAATATGTCCAGAATCAGGGTTGAACGGTCTATGATTTTTACTTTCAGGACTTCTTCCAGATTGTTGGTTTGTTTGCCGCTTAGGTCATCGTCGAAAATAACCATGGTAATTTCCTCATGCCGATCCAGGTAAGCGCGGATTTCATCCACTTTACCTTTTCCTACAAAGGTGCGGTGTTCGGGGTGCGCCAGTCGCTGCGTGAACCGTTTGATCGTTTTGGCGCCAGCCGTTTCTGCCAGAAATTCCAGTTCGTCCATGAACTCATGAGCCTGAGTTTCCGTCACTTTTGGGGTAATAAGACCCACCAGCACCGCGTATTCTGTTTCTTTTTTTAGCCCGGAGGTTTTTTCTCCAAGCGTCCATTCTTTTGCCATAGGTATGAAATAAGGTGGTTCACCGCGAAGTACGCAAAGAGCGCAAAGTTATTTAGCGTACTTAGCGATGAACCTCCCGCAAAGTTCGTCAAGATTTTAGCCTAACAAGAAAGATCGGTGAAAAAGTTCATATGCCTACCTCCGATTCTCTCGGCCGGAAGGGAGAACGCTGTAAATGTTCCCGAAACAACGCGCCGAAATAATACAAGCACATGTAAACCGCAATGGCGCCCAGCGTACTCAGCCATTTGGTCCAGTTTTGCAACACAAGAAAATCGTAAGCGCCATGTAACAGGATCGCTACCAATAGCCCGCGCATCATTAGGTGTGTACGTGCGCGCGGATCAAATTTGGCCAAACCAGCGTAATAACCCATAGGTATGGCAAACACCAGATGGGCTGGAATAGCGGTAAATGCCCGCAAAAGTGCTGTTTCCGGTCCAAAAATATCCAAATAATAGAAATTTTCTACCGAGGCAAAGCCCATGCTGATCATTACGGAATAGACAATCCCATCAAATGGCTCATTGAAAAAACGCCAAATCATAGCGCCAAACAACAACGCAAACCATTTCATAAATTCCTCCACGGGCGCAATGGCGCCAAAGGCCAGCAGACCAGTCAGTATAGGATCTTTTTCAATTTCACCAACCATGGGAATCAGTACCTTCTCCGCACTGATGGCCGGAAACGTAATGGCCACACCTAGTACATAGCAACACACCACCGGCAAAACAGATTCCCGTTCGTAGCGGTCAGCTCGATAAACTGCCCAACAAACCAGTAAACCTGGCAGGGCAGCTAGGATCAAAATGAGTGGAGACAGCGTGGACATATGGTTTGACCCTACAAAAGTGCCAATAATGATGGAATTTTGTGCATAAATATTTTATTTCCAAGAAAATTAACCCTTTACGGGGTACATAAGTTTCCAAAAAACGGAAGGATCTAAGGAAATCTTAAGCATTGGAAATCCTCTCTGAGATACTTTTGCCTATTATGCCACACATACCACTCCCAGAACATTTGCCCGGTATTACCGGCCTGTTAGAATACCGCCAGGATTCAGCAGCGCCTATTCGGGAGCTCACTCAGGTCATTCTGCGCGGCCCGGGTACCCTCAGCTTTGCTGAACGGGAAATGATTGCTACCGTTGTTTCCCATGCTAATGGATGTCGTTTTTGTACCGCCGCCCACGAAGCTGTTACTAATGTTCTGCTCGGAGAGTCAGAGACCTGCAACCTGATTCGGGCTGATTATGAAACAGCGCCGATATCTGATAAAGTGAAGGCTTTGCTATATATTGCTCAATTAACCCAAAAGGGTGGAAGGTATGTTACTCCTGCAGCTGTTGATCGGGCTAAACGTAGCGGGGCTACTGATTTGGAAATCCACGATACCGTGCTGATTGCCGCACTTTTTTGTTTGTACAATAAGTATGTGGATGGGTTAGCCACACAAATGCCCGATTCTGCCGAATATTTTAATGCCCTTGGTGAACGAATAGCCGTAAGTTATGGAAGGCGCCCCGAAGGCTACGAAAAACCTCTGGTTTGATCTTTCCGTAGATTGTTCCCATTAAAATCTCCTTAGAGTCTGACGGATGGCGTACAAGTGCCAGAATCAGTCGGATACATTTGTCCTAATCTTTTATTTGCCCTTTACCACCCCGGTAATGTGTACGCACATTGCCAAGGGAAACCTGTAACCTTTCCTAGCCATGATTAAAGTCTTTACCAAACAAAACCTTCTTTGTCTGCTTGTTTCATGCCTCGCGCTGACCGCTTTTGCGCAAAAAACTTCCATAAGCGGCCAAATCCGGGATGCTTCCTCCAAAGAAGCCTTAGCCGGAGCTAATGTTGCCGTTAAAAACGCCCCGAATCGATCACAAACAGACGCAAATGGCCATTTTGTTATAGAAACGAATGGCGGATTCCCATTAACCCTGATCATCTCCGCTGTCGGATACGACCCACATGAAGAATTGGTCAGTACAGCCGGCGAGCTGGATGTTTTGCTGAGTGCTAATGTAAATACCCTTGATCAAATTGTGGTAACAGCCTCCAGGACCGAAGAACGTGCCCTGCGGTCTCCGGTAACAGTGGAAAAAATGGATGCAACCGCTATCCGGCAAGTCTCCGCACTTCATTATTTCGACGCTACAGCGAACCTGAAAGGGATGGACATGGTAACCAGTGGTCTGACTTATAAAGTTGTTAATACCCGTGGTTTTAATGATACGGGTAATGCGCGCTTTCTGCAGCTCATTGATGGAATGGATAATCAATCTGCAGGTTTGGGTTTTACACCGGGCAATCTCTTTGGCCCCAGCGACCTGGATGTGGAAAGCGTGGAGTTAATTCCTGGTTCGGCTTCGGCACTCTGGGGCCCAGTGGCATTTAATGGATTGTTGCACACCAAAACAAAAAATCCATGGGATTATCAGGGACTTTCCGTGCAAACCAAACTGGGAGTAAATCACCTGAACGATAGCCGGGGAGGCGCACAACCACTGTATGAAATTTCTGCCCGCTATGCCACCGCCTGGAATGATCGACTTGCTTTAAAAATAAATGCTTCTTATTTTGCCGGAAAAGACTGGTATGCACAAGACTACACGGACGTCAATCCAACCACGCCTGAGGCCTTGAAAGGCCCCAATAATCCAGCCAGAAATGCCCTGAATATTTATGGCGACGAAGTGACCGGTAACCTGGACAGTATCGGGCAGGTGTCCAGAACCGGATATGAAGAATACGATTTGGCCAATTATGATGTTTACTCCGTTCGGGTAAATGCGGCGCTACATTACCGTATTTCTAAAGGCCTTGAACTTATTGGCGCTTGCAATTACAACCAGGGAACGGCCAATTACACAGGTAGTAGCCGTTATGTGCTTAACAACTTTGCCTTCACGCAACCAAGACTTGAACTTCGTGGAAAAAACTTTTTTGTGCGGGCCTATGCCTCCAGCGAGAACTCCAATGACTCATATAGCACCCGCAATCTGGGTCAAAAACTTAACAGAACCTGGGTGCGCGACCTGAATGGAAATGTAGTTCCAGAAGATCAGGCAGACGATACCTGGTTCCTTCGTTACCGTACAGCATTTGCAGGCGATATCTCCGGCGTAAATGCAGGCGATCATCAGGCTGCCCGCGCTTTTGCCGACCAGGGGCGCTACCTTCCGGGATCAGCCGATTTTGATCGGGAAAAAGAACGCCTGATTGCTACTCCGGGCCTGCCTGGCGCTGGTATTCTGAGCAAAAGCAAATTGTATCATGTAGATGTACAATACAATTTGAGTTCACTGGTGCGCGTATTTGACCTGCAGGCCGGCGGCAACTTCCGCCGGTACGACATGAATACAGGGGGCACTTTGTTTGATGATAAAGACGGAGGGGTTACTAATAATGAATACGGAACTTTTATTCAGGCATCTAAATCATTGATTGATAATAAGTTGAAATTTGTTGGTTCTGTCCGGTATGATAAAAATGAGAGCTTCGACGGACGCTTTACACCAAGGATTTCAGCAGTTGTTTCGCCTGTGGACAATCATCATTTCCGGTTGTCCTACCAAAGCGGATTCCGTAATCCAACCATGGGCGATCAATATATCAGTCTCAACGTAGGGCCTATTGTGATTCTGGGTGGCGCGCCAGACAATAGTCGCGGATGGAACGCTTACGAAAATTCAGTGACTGCGGCTTCAGTAGGGGCATTTTTCCAGGGTTTTCAGCAATCTCTGGCGCAAGGCGTTCCTTTCCCGGATGCCGTTTTTGCGAACAAAGACAAATTTATAAAATCGGATGTGCCATTCATCAAGCCAGAGCGCAATCAAACCTACGAAATTGGTTACAAAGCACTGGTTAATGACGTATTCTCCTGGGATATCAACTATTACTACAGCCAATACACCGATTTCATCATCAATCAGGTAGTGATTCGTCCGAACAATACCAATGTACAGGGACCTGATGGCACCATCAATCCGGCTGTTGCAGAAGACTTTTTAAACAATGACGTACTGGCGTTCCAGTTGTACACCAATGCTGCGGACAAAGTTTCTACGCAAGGCGCAACCCTGGGCGTTCAGTACCAGCTTCCAAAAGGTTACCGCATTGGTGCTAATACTACCTGGAGTGATTTCAATATTCAGGATGCCAATCCGAACAACATTCCGGCTTTCAATACACCACGTTGGAAAGCCAACCTAAGTTTATCCAATGCCCGCCTGACGGACAGAATTGGTTTTCAGGTTAGCTGGAGGTGGCAGGAGGCATTTGACTGGTATGGCACGCTAAATGAACTTCGCCCGGGCACGGTGGATGCCTATCACTGGCTGGATGCGCAAGTGAGTTATCGTTTGCCACGCATCAACACCACTTTCAAAGTGGGCGCCAACAACCTGACGAATCAATATATCATACAAGCGTATGGATCGCCGGCCGTAGGAGGTATTTATTACCTATCCATGACATACGGACTGTAGTTTTTCTTCGGGGGCTGCCGGCAATGTCTGGCAGTCCTCACTTTTTTGAGTAATCATGAGTCAACCTGCATCTCCGAGGTTAATTTTAGTACTTTGTATTCTGGCTTACATCAGCGGAGGAGCTATTTCCATGGTGCTGTCTGTATATTTGCCAGCCATTATTACAGATTTGATGGGGGAAAATAATCCTCGTATCATGAGTCAGACAGGCCCGTGGTTGAATGCGGCTTATTTGGCAGGTATGACTGTTGGTGGATTAATGCTGGGCTTTATTTCAGATCAATGGGGGCGTGTCAGGGTGTTATGTTTGTCTTTGTTGTTTTGCGGTATTTCTACACTCGGTGCTACCCTGGCAACAGATTGGATATGGTTGGCCTGGTTGCGTGTGTGTTCGGGTGTAGGCGTTTCAGGTATATTGATTGCCTGCGCTGTACTGGTTGCAGAAAGCTGGCCTTTGAAGAGCAGAGCTATTGCCCAGGGTATACTTGGGGTGGCGTTTCCGGTTGGCATTGTGCTGTCAGGAAGCCTGAATGTATGGATTGACCAGTGGCGGATAGCGTTTAACCTGGGTTGGGCGCCTCTGTTGCTTGCTCCACTACTGTTTTTACTTATCCCGGAAACAGCATCAGGTAAAAGAGAGGGGCAATCCGGCAACTCGCTAAAAAAGCTGTTTCAATCCCAAAATAAGCAGAAACTTTGGAGAGGCGCCGCTATTTATGGCGCCGATCTGGTAGGTCTTTGGGCAATTTTTTCCTGGATGCCTACCTGGGTCGACAGTTTGTTGGATGGTTCAGAAATGGCAGGCGCCATGCGTGGCATAACCATGATGATTTTGGGCATGGGAGGCATGATTGGCACGGGTTTGTCCGGTTTATTGGTCAACACGCTGGGTTTGCGTAAAACTCTGTTGAGCAATTTTGCCGGAACGCTGGCGCTTTGTTCTTTTATTTTTCTTAGCAATCAGGCATTTTCCTATGCTTTATTAGCCCAAACGGTGTTGCTATCCTTGTTTTTTGGCATTAGCCAGGGTGCATTAACGGTTTTCGTGACAGAGCTTTTTCCTAAGGAAATCAGGGCGTCAGGAACCGGCTTTTGTTTTAATATTGGCAGGTTTTTTACTACCTCGGCCGTATTCTTTGTAGGTAGCCTGGTGGAAGTATTGGGTGGATACAGCAATGCAATGTTGTTATTTTCGGGGGCATTTTTAGTAGCTGGCCTTATCTTGTACCGGTCCCCGGAATTAACCAATGAAAGAAGCGCTTAACCTCAATTCATGTAGTATGCCACATATAGACCTTTCGCCAGAACTGCCGGGCATCCGGGCACTTGCATCCTATCGGCCTGATACAGGGAAGCCCCTATACGAGCTGGCTCAGGTGTTGCTCAGGGGCGGAGATTCACCACTTTCAGAGGCAGAACGCGAGCTAATCGCCGCTTATGTAAGCTATCTGAATCAATGCACCTTTTGTTATTCAAGTCATGCCGCTGCTGCCCGATTTCTGTTTAAACAAGACGCAGAACTGGTGGATTTGACCTTGGATGATCTGGAAAATGCGCCACTGTCGGATAAGCTGAAAGCGTTGTTGCGCATTGCCGCCAAAGTTCAGCAGGATGCCAGAAATGTCTCTCCTCAAGATGTGGAAACAGCTCGCTCTTTTGGTGCGAACGACTGGGATATCCACGATACCGTATTGATTGCTGCTACTTTTTGCATGTTCAACCGATACGTGGACGGCCTGGCTACCAATACACCTGCAGCAGATGAACTGGGCATTTGGGCCACTATGGGGGAACGTATGGGAACCATTGGCTATGTTCCTCCATCTTCAACCAAATAAATTCACCCGATATGGCACACATTGATTTAGGTAATGATTTCCCGGGCATTCGTGGCCCGATGGCATACAGCCCCAAAACGGCCCAACCCATGAACGATTTTGCCAATGCACTCCTGGCTACCGACGAGGGCCTGAGCAAAGGTGAACGCGAATTAATCGGAGCGTACGTTTCGAGCTTAAATGATTGTCATTTTTGTCAAAGCATCCATGGAGCAGTTGCCAACCATTACCTGGGTGACGAGTCAACTTTTGAAGCTGTAAAATGTGATTTGCCCTCAGCGCCAGTGAGTGGAAAAATGCGGGCTCTGCTCAGTATTGCGGCCAGTGTACAAAAAGGTGGTAAACAGGTAACTCCCGAACAAATTGAAACGGCCAGAAAAGAAGGCGCTACGGACCGGGATATACACGATGCTGTACTGATTTCGGCAGCTTTTTGTATGTTTAACCGCTATGTAGACGGCTTGGCTACCTGGGCGCCAACAGACCCCGATTTTTACCGGCATCGTGCCATGAAAGTTGCGGAACTTGGTTATAGAAGCGAACCAGAGTCGGGCTATTTCCCGCCGCAATAGACTAAAGTTTTTTGTTCCTGCACGACACACGCCATTGGTAAAACCTTTTCAATATGTCGGAACTCAAATCCGGGGCCTCCCACATAGCCATATGCCCAGCCTCGGGTAATAGCTCAACCATACTTTTATCTGGTAATAAACCAGCCTGAATACCTTGATTATGAGGTATTAAAGCGTCCTTTTCACCAAGCAGAAACAAGGAAGGGCAGGGTAGTGCAGCCAGGGTTAATTGGTGATCCTTTCGGTCTAACATGGCTTGCAAAGCATGCATAATAGCTTCTGTAGATTGTTTTTTGCCATTGTCTGTAAGTGCCTGAATGATGTCTGGCCAATTGGCTTGAAATGCCGGAGCAAACAGGTTGGGAAAAAGCTGTGTCACATACAGGTCGCGTTTCCCGGCCATCAGGGTTTCGATGCCCCTTTTTCGGGCTGTTTTTCGCTCTTCATTATCGGTAAATGGATGAGAATGAAAGAGCCCCAGTCCGTCCAGGTACTCTGGCCAAAGGGAGGCAAATTCCAGGGCGATATATCCTCCCATACTGTGCCCAACCAATACACAGGATGAAATTTCCAGATCGTCCAGCACAGCCTTTACCGCGGCTGCATAGGCCTGCATGGAAGGTGTAGTTGCCTTGTCGGATTGCCCAAATCCGGGTAAATCGATCAATAATAAAGGCAACTCGTTCAAATAGGGCAATAATGGCGCCCAAACGCTCTGGTCTTCACAAAAACCATGAAGGAGCACAATCGGGACCTTGCCCGATCCGTAACGGGAAAATGCCACTTTGTGGCCATCCGGGAGGTGAGTATGATTCATTTCGGCGAAAATAGCGGCAGTAGTGTTCATGGATTCATACATGAGCTAAACTTTTTTACGACTTTTGCCTTTTCAAGTGTAGCACACCCCTCGCGCAATTATGTTCAGCACTTTAGCCCGTGATATTTCCCGCGCCTTGAGTCCGGATCTGCCCAACGACCTGGGAAGTATGGACAATCATTTGGATTTTATCCTGCCCAAGGTTATTCCTTATGGTGAGGACCTTAGGGAAAAACAATTTTGGTTAGACAAACGTTGGAAGGAGGTTCGCGATGATGAAGGATTCCATGAGGCTATATTGCATATTTTTGGTCAAAATGGCGAATACCTGTTATCCTTGGATGGCAACCTGATGAAAGGCAGCTGGCGGCAATTAGGTTCGGATAATTCTTTGATAGTTGAAATGGGCGGGCGAAGTGAGTTGTTCGATCTACGTTTTCTGAATGCACAGTTTATGATTCTTACCAAACACGGAGATCAGGCCAGAAAAGGCTTGCGCAGGTATTTTTTATTGGCCCATGAGCCAGTGGTTCGTTCCCGGGGCGGCGATCTTGACTGGCGCAATGTGATGGAAAAACTTTTCAATGTTTGGCGGGAAAACAGCCTGAGTATCTGGGCCTGGTTATTTTTCCTGTTGTTGCTTGCCCTGATCATTTACGCCTCGTTTTAAGAGGATAACCGGATAAAAACCGGTATCATTTACCTGTCAGCCAAATTACACCTCATGCATTTACTCGACTGGGCCGTTCTGGCCGGCACGCTTGCCATCATTGTACTTTATGGTATCTGGAAAAGCCGTACGGCAGCGGTAAGTGATCCGGATGATTTTCTGGCAGGTAAACGAGACTTGCCCTGGTGGACCATAGGGTTGAGCATTATGGCTACACAGGCCAGCGCCATTACATTTTTGAGTACGCCCGGTCAGGCTTTCTCCGACGGGATGCAATTTGTGCAGTTTTATTTCGGGATGCCAATTGCCATGCTGTTTCTGGCGTATTTCGTGTTGCCTATTTACTACAAATTGCACGTTACAACCGCTTACGAGTACCTGGAAAAGCGTTTTGACCTGCGTATGCGCACCCTTTCTGCCACGTTGTTTCTCATTCAGCGGGGAATGGCGGCCGCAATCAGTATCCTGGCGCCCAGCATTATTTTATGTGCCGTGTTTGGCTGGGATCTGCTGTTGACCAATTTTTTTATGACGGTATTTGTGGTGTTTTACACCACTTCTGGTGGTAGTGCTGCCGTTAGCCGAACCCAGGAATTGCAAATGACTGTTATGCTGGGCGGATTGATTCTGGCTTTTTTCCTCATTGTACGGGCACTACCAGATGGGGTTGGGGTTGGTGAAGCCTGGGAAATAGCCGGGGCAACGGGTAAAACCCAGGTAGTAGACTGGAGTTTTAGCTGGAACGATCGCTACAATTTTTGGTCGGGTATTCTGGGGGCAACGTTTTTGTTCCTGAGTTACTTTGGAACGGATCAGAGCCAGGTAGGACGCTATTTGTCAGGAAAAACCCTGCGGGAAAGCCGTATTGGTCTGATTTTTAATGGCCTCATTAAGATACCCATGCAGATGCTGGTTTTGGCTGTTGGTGTAATGGTATTTGTGTTTTATCAGTTTGAAAGAGCGCCGCTGCATTTTAATCAGGCCAATTTGGTGGCATTGGAAGGTACGCCCAAGGCTGCAGCATATCAGCAGATGGAACAGCTTGATAATCAGTTGTTTGATCAAAAAAAGCTGGCATTGGAGTCTTTCCGTAAAGCTAACCTGGCTTCAGACGAGCAAGCCGCCAACGCCGCCATTCAGGAAATTCAATCACTGGAAAAGCAACATACAGACCTGCGAAAGGATGCTCAGGATCTGATCAAGAGTACCGGAGTGAAAGGCGACGGCAACGATAAAGATTATGTTTTCATACGGTTTGTATTGGGGCATATTCCGGTAGGATTGGTAGGCTTGATGCTGGCCATGATATTTTGTGCTTCCTGGAGTACAACGGCCTCCGAACTCAGCGCATTATCGGCCACTTCAGTATCCGATGTGTACAGGAGACTGATTTCTCCGGGTAGGTCGGATGCGCACTATTTGATGGTTTCGCGCATTTCTACAGTGGTTTGGGGCGCCTTTATTGTAGCATTTGCATATTTTGCTTCACTGGCTGAAAATCTCATTCAGGCGGTGAACATGATTGGTTCTATGTTCTACGGAACCATATTGGGTATCTTTTTCACGGCATTTTTCATGAAAATGGTCAAGGGGCGTGCGGTGTTTTACGCAGCGATCCTGACAGAGGTGGTGGTGTTGATTTGTTTTTGGATCAACAAGGATGCTTATTTGTGGTATAATCCATTAGGTTGTTTTCTGGTTATGGGGCTCGGCTGGATAATTGAGCGTGTGGCGCCGCAGCCCGGGTAAAAAAAAGTTATCCACATTTTTACATTAGCCCGAATTTAAAAGTGGCGGCGAAAGGTTTGTTAAGTGCCGGTTTCTTTGAGTAAACGGAAATTTGGGTGCAGAGAAAAAAACGAAATGACTGTTAACGACAAATTAAGGAGAGGCATTAAGGACACGAAATGAAAATTGGCTTCGTTTTTGTAATATTCTAAACAGGTTCTGAACGAAGTTTTCACCAAAAAATGTTAATCCTATGGTTATCCTCACTTGTCTATTGCTTTTAGGTCTGGTTTTCGGCGGTCGCTCTTTGAAAGAAGCCCGCTAAATTCAGATCGCAGCGCTTCAGTTGAAGCTTAAGGACGTCAACATTACGCTGCCCCAAGATTCCCTGAAAAAAACCTCTCATTGCTTTGATGCGATGAGAGGTTTTTTCTTTCAGGCTTGGCTACTTTTGCAGCCAGAAACATATTGTCAAGAAAATGCCCACAATACCGGCCCGTTTGATTTCTTTTTTAGGTCACCCGCTTTTGGTACTTACATACCTGTTGTTGCTGATGATGAGTGCCAACCCTTTTGCTTTTGGGGTGAATCAAATGAGCGATCAACGCGCTATAGTGCTGGTGTTTTATGTTGTTTCCACCACATTTCTCATTCCGGCTCTGGGAATTTCCTTGCTCAAACCACTGGGTTTGATTAAAAGCATGGCCATGACGGATAAACAGGAACGCATCGGGCCCTACATTATCACAGGGATTTTTTACTTGTGGATGTTTAAGAATTTTGCTTCAGGGGCAGTGCCTTTGCTGTTTGTAGAATTCACGCTTGGCGCTACAGTAGCGTTGTTTTTAGCCTTTTTCGTCAATATTTTCATGCCAATCAGCGCACATGCCACTGGAATGGGCGCTTTATTAACCATGCTTCTGACACTGTCTTATGAATGGGCAGGCCAAACTCCACAATTTGGCGGCTTCAGCTTTAGCCTCAACATAGCACTCATCCTATTTACGCTGTTGGCCGGATTGGTTGGTGTTGCCCGCCTAAGCCTGGACGGCCATACCCCCGGCGCCCTTTACAGAGGTTATGCCGCCGGAATCCTCGCAGCCCTTGTTGCCCTCGCCATCCTGTAAAACACCACTCACCCACTCACCCACTCATTCACTCATTCACTCATTCACTCACCCACTCATTCACACACCCCGTGCAAATACGTTCCGCGCTCATCTCCGTCTACTCTAAAGAAGGTCTCGAACCTATTATCCGCCAATTGCATGCACTTGGCGTTCAACTATACTCCACAGGTGGCACCCAAACTTATATTGAGCAATTGGGTATACCGGTAACGGCTGTTGAGTCGCTAACGGGTTATCCCAGTATCCTGGATGGTCGGGTGAAAACCCTGCACCCCGCTATTTTTGGCGGACTGCTGGCACGCAGGGAGCCCGGACATTTGGCGCAACTGGAAACCTACCAAATTCCGCAAATGGATTGTGTTATGGTGGATTTGTACCCATTTGAGCAAACTGTTGCCAGCACCAATGATGCTGGACAAATCATCGAAAAAATTGATATCGGTGGTGTGTCTCTGATTCGCGCTGGCGCCAAAAACTGGAAAGATGTGGTGGTAGTGGCCTCTCAGGGCGAATATGCCCTGTTTTTGGACTTGCTTACCCGGCAAAATGGCCAGTTCACGGATGATGACCGTCGGGAACTGGCGCGCAGGGCTTTTAAAGTGACTTCGCACTATGATACAGCCATTTATAACTGGTTCAATCAGGATTCCGAAGATCACGCTTTCAAGCACAGCATCACCACCTCTGAAGTATTGCGTTATGGTGAAAACCCACACCAAAAGGGCGTCTACTACGGCAACCTTGAAGAAATTTTTGAAAAACTCCAAGGCAAAACCATTTCTTACAACAACCTGGTCGATATAGATGCAGCCGTGCAGTTAATGCGCGAGTTTTTGTCAGAAAAGCCAACGTTTGCCATCCTCAAGCACACTAATGCATGTGGTGTGGCCGCCCGCAATACCCTGGTGGAAGCCTGGAAAGCTGCACTTGCTTGCGACAGTACATCTGCTTTTGGCGGAATTTTTATCACCAATACTAAAGTGGATCTGGATACAGCACAAGAGATCAATAAGCTTTTCTACGAGGTACTCATTGCACCGGATTTTGTTCCTGAAGCATTGGAAGTACTCACCAAAAAAGATCAGCGTATTTTATTGAAAATCAAATCGTTTGATGTGCAGCAACTCAGTTTCCGCAGCCTTTTGAATGGGGTGGTGGAACAGGATGCAGACTTGCGCACTGAAAACGCTTCGGATTTAAAAACGGCTACCCAACGCGCTCCGGAATCTGCTGAAATAGATTCCCTGCTTTTTGCTGCGCGTTGCGCCAAACACTTGAAATCCAATGCCATTGCTCTGGTAAAAGACCAGCAGCTTATTGGTATGGGCTGCGGTCAGCCCAGCCGGGTGGATGCTCTGCGTCAGGCCATTGCGAAAGCAAAATCCTTTGGATTTGATCTTCAAGGTGCAGTGATGGCCAGCGATGCTTTTTTCCCATTCCCGGATTGTGTGGAAATAGCACATGAAGCAGGCATTACAGCGGTCATTCAACCAGGAGGTTCTATCAAAGATCAGGACTCCATTGATGCCTGCAATGCGCGCAACATGGCTATGGTAATGACCGGCCTGAGACACTTTAAACACTAAATATGTCTCCCAAAGCGGCTGATATTCAACGAATTCTGGAAGAGCTGTATCCTGAAGTTCCCATACCACTTCAGCACAAGGATGCGTATACCTTGTTGGTCGCAGTAGTGCTTTCTGCACAGTGTACGGATGAACGGGTGAATCAAATAACGCCGTTGCTGTTTGCACGGGCAGATAACCCGTACGATATGGCCAAACTGGAAGTTGAAGAGATCAAAGAGATCATTAAACCTTGCGGGTTATCGCCTGCTAAGTCAAAGGGGATCAGTGGGTTATCTAAAATCATCGTAGAAAAACATGGAGGCAGGGTTCCGGAGAGCTTTGAAGCGCTGGAAGCCTTGCCTGGTGTGGGGCATAAAACCGCCTCGGTGGTCATGTCGCAGGCATTTGGACATCCGGCTTTCCCGGTGGATACCCATATTCACAGACTGGCTACCCGTTGGGGATTAAGTTCCGGCAAGAGTGTGGAACAAACTGAAAAAGACCTTAAAGCAGCATTCCCGGAATCGTCGTGGAACAGGCTGCATTTGCAAATCATCTTTTTTGGCCGTCAATATTGTCCAGCCAGAAACCACAAGCCGGAGCTATGCCCAATTTGCTCCAAGTATGGTGTTTGAGTTTTTGAGTGTTTGAGTTGGCTTGCGGCTTGGTGTTGTTGGGTGTTAATTGGAAAATTGCTCCGCCCTTTTTTGGGCGCGCCCAGCGATTGCCCCGCCCTTAAGAGTGCGCTCTGCGAGTTGCCCCGCCCTTCAGCAATTTTTTAGCGAGTTTCTTCGCCCTAAAGGGCGCGCTCTGCGAGTTGCCCCGCCCTTCAGGGCGGGGATCCGGATGAACAAAAGATCAAGATATTATATAAATAATTAATATTTATTCGATTTAAAACCAGTACAATATATTGATTTGTCCACCGTCCACCGTCCACCGTCCACCGTCCACCGTCCATCGTCCACCGTCCATCGTCCACCGTCCACCGTCCACCGTCTACCGTCCTTTCTCAGCTGCTTCAAGCAATTCCCGGATGATTTCCAGATCCGTTTTAATGGGTTGATTTTCAGATTTTTGCATAGCAGATTCCAGAGAGGCTTTTACTTCCTGAAACTGACCTTTACTCAGGGCCAATTCATATTCAAACAAATGGTCTCTTTTGAAATGATGCAATGCTGAAGTATGCGGGTCCTTGGGTTTTAGTTTCAGGTAAATAAAGCAAAGCACAAGGGCCGTGAAAAAGCCCCCTAACCCTGAAAACAGCAACATTTTAAACCCAAAACCACCCTTCTGGATACGGAGGTTCTCGTATCCGTGTTGCAGTTGCAGAGTTTCTTCGCGTAGGGTTTTTTGTTGGTCAAATAACTCAGACCAAGCAGATTCATAGCGTTGACTTCGCTGGTGGCAATCAGCCAGTTGCTGTTCCAAGAGTGTTATTCGATCAGAATCCTGGCCTTTTTTTTCAGCTTCCATAGTGTCTGGATTGTTTGCTACAAATGTCGGTACTTTGCGCCTTTCCCTCACCTACAATTCCCAAATGGCCCTAAAAATCCCCAAAGTCACCACCCAACAACCCCAAATGCCCCCTAAATGCCCCCTAAATGACCCCAAATGACCCCTAAATGACCCCAAATGCCCCCTAAATGACCCCAAATGACCCCTAAATGACCCTAAATGACCCCCAAATGACCCTAATTGACCCCTAAATGCCCCCTAAATGACCCCTAAATGACCCCTAAATGACCCTAATCACCAATAAATGACCTAAACACACATGACTAAAGTTGATCTCCTTGCTATCGGAATCCATCCAGATGATGTTGAATTAAGCGCCAGCGGAACCTTGTTGCGACACGCAGCGCAGGGAAAAACCTTCGGTTTGCTTGATTTGAGTAAAGGTGAACTAGGCACCAGAGGCACCGTGGAGATTCGTGCCAGGGAAGCAGCTGAGTCTGCTGCGCTTATGGGAGCAGCTTTTCGGGAAACGCTGGATATACCTGACGGTTTGTTTGAGCACAAGCCGGAAAACTGGCTCAAAATTGTGCAGGTGATTCGCGCCTGTCGGCCGGAAATAGTATTATGCAATGCAGTAAACGACCGTCACCCGGATCATGGAAGAGCAGCTAAAATGACGGCAGACGCTTGTTATTATTCCGGTTTGGAAAAAATAGAAACGTTTGATTATCAGGGAAATAAGCAGGATAAATGGCGCCCCAAAGCTGTTTATCACTATATACAGGATATGCAGTTGATTCCGGATTTTGTGGTTGATATCACACCCTTTTTTGAAAAAAAGATGCAAGCTATTCTCACTTTCCGGTCTCAGTTTTTTGACCCGGAAGGGGAAACGCCCAATACACCCATTTCAGGTAAAGATTTCCTGGATTTTATGGAAGGCAAAGCACGGGTATTCGGCAGGTCCATTCCGGTAGACTATGCAGAAGGGTTTATTTGTGGCAGAATACCAGGGGTAAATGATCTGTTTGATCTGAAATAACCTGCACCTAAACTATTTTTGCAGTAAGTCTAATTTCTTCAAATGAACCTACGCACACCTTTATTTATTTGCGTGTTCCCGCTGGCTTGTAATCTGCAGGCACAATGCGCCGGATTTTTCGAAGGAAAGGATTTACACCAATTACAACAGGCCATTCGACCAGCCAAATGGAGTAGGGTAGAGGCCTCAAAAATTTATGTAAAGCCTAATTATGCCAAATCCCTTCAAGTCAGCCAACCTGCCTCGATAGTTTTTTTGCCAAAGTGGTCCGCTGAAAGCCTGCCCTTCTTTTGCAGAATTGAGCACCAATGGGGGCGTCAACAGCGTATTCCGTTGAAATTCAGGCTTGGATCAGTAGAGTATGTAGACTGGTTAGAAGGCAAGTAATGGGCGGCTGACAACTTTATGACAAAATTTTTAACAGCACATTTGGAAACGAAGTCTCACTTTCTACCTTTGCGCCACTTTTTAACGGTGCGTTAACGGTTTTGATAGCCCGTCTGTCATTTATAGCGTATCTAAATAAGAAGGCTTTTTAACAGTTTGTTTTGCAGGGAAAAAGCGGTTTTTACCTTTGCAGCGACAAATCTGTGACAAACAGATAACCCTCCGAAAACCTGAATTAGTGGGTTTTACCCGAGTTTGAAGAAAATCAACTACCTCTGATATGTTGTTGAAACGCATTTGCTGGGTTTTTACGCTCGTCATTGCAGCCTCCGCCTCCCTCATTGCAGGGCCTACGAAAGAAGCTGGTAAAGAACTTTTCGTCGCCAACTGCGCCTCTTGTCACAATAAAAACATGAAGGACGACCTTACGGGGCCGGCTCTTTCCGGTACGGAAGACCGTTGGTCTGCCTTCCCGCGCAAAGACCTTTATGCGTGGATTCGTAACTCACAGGCGCTTATCGCAACTGGTCACCCTCGCGCAAACGAAGTTTGGGCAAAGTGGAAGCCAACGGTGATGAACAACTTCCCAAGTCTCACCGATGAGCAGATCGAGAGCATCCTCCTGTACATAAAAGAACCAGGAGGCGCACCACCTCCTCCCAAGGATCCTAACGCTTCTTCAGCAGCAGCTGGTGAAGAAGGTCTCCCCTGGACTTACATTGGTCTGGCTGCTATTTTGCTGCTGCTGGCTTTCGGCCTGATGCGCATTGTAGACAATCTTGCCAACGTATCCCGCGTAAAGGATGGTCAGGCGCCTCTGCACCGCACTACCTACCAGATCCTTACCACAAAAGGCGCCATTGCCTTTCTGGTCTTCGCTACGATTTTGATCTTCGGCTACAAAGCTGTAGATAATGCTACCCGCATGGGCCGCGAGCAGGGTTATAAGCCAGATCAGCCCATCAACTTCAGCCACAAAATTCACGCAGGCATCAACAAAATTGATTGCCAGTACTGTCACGATACGGCTCGTCGCTCCAAGCACTCCGGTATCCCGGGCGCTAACACCTGTATGAACTGCCACTCGGCAGTGAAAAAAGGTACAATTTCCGGTACCAGCGAGATCACTAAGATCTACGCATCAATTGGTTTCGACCCAATTACCGGCAAGTACATGGAGAACTACGAAAACTGGACCGACAAGCAGATCGAAGAGCTGTACAAAAAATGGATCGGACAAGAATATATGTCTGCCAACAGCCTGACTGCTTTGGACGAGAACGGCAAAAGCGTAGTGGAAAACCAGTGGGAAGGAGTGGTTAAAGCCCTCAAAAACGATTCCAACGGCAAAATCCAGGGCCCAATTGAATGGGTACGTATCCACAACCTTCCTGATCACGCTTATTTCAACCACGCTCAGCACGTTTCTGTAGGCCAGGTTGCCTGTCAGAAGTGCCACGGCAAAGTGGAAGAAATGGACATCGTTTACCAGTACTCTACCCTCGGTATGGGCTGGTGTATCAACTGTCACCGCGAAACAGAGGTGAAATTCAAAGACAACGACTACTACAAACAATACGAGCGCTACCACGATGAACTCAAAGCTGGTAAGCGTGACAAAGTAACCGTTGAAGACATTGGCGGTCTGGAATGCCAGAAGTGCCACTATTAATTATCGAACATTGACCACATTTCAACAATATGCACCACGATAACGGTATTTGGGTTGGCGCCGAAGATCTGATGCGCGACGAAGCTTTCGCGCAATCCTCGCAAAGCGAGTTTTCGGTGGAAAATATAGACCAAACCGACGGTAAATGGACAGCAAGCCGCCGCGATTTCCTGAAACTCATGGGTTTCGGACTCGGTGCTGCTACCATCGCAGCCTCCTGCGAAATCCCGGTCAAAAAGGCCATCCCTTATGTTACTAAGCCCGACGAAATCGTACCGGGCGTAGCCAACTACTTTGCTTCCTCTTTCGTAGAAGGTGGAGATTACTGCGCAGTGTTGGTTAAAACCCGCGAAGGTCGCCCGATCAAAATTGAAGGCAATACCCTCAGCGGCGTAACGAACGGTGGTACTTCCGCTCGTGCTCAAGCATCTGTACTGAGCCTGTACGATACCCGTCGTATTCAACATGCCGGAATGGTTAAAGACGGCCAGGTTGAAAAACAGGAGTGGGGCGTGTTTGACCGCGAAGTAAAAGCCAAACTGGCTTCCGGAAATATCCGCGTCATTACTAATACCATTATCAGCCCGACTGCTGAAAAGGCACTGGGTGAATTCCTGGCAAAATACCCGGGTGCTAGTGTTGTTTCTTACGACACAGTATCTGCTGCCGCCTTGCTTGATGCCAACCAAAAGTGCTTCGGGTACCGTGCATTCCCACATTACAAATTCGATGAAGCCAGCGTGATTTGCTCCTTCGGCGCCGATTTCCTCGGCACCTGGGGAAATCCAATCCAACAGGCTCATGACTATGCCAAGGGCCGTAAAGTTGCTGGTAAAAAGCACGCTAAAATGTCGCGCCACTACCAGGTGGAAGGCTATATGTCGCTCACCGGTTCTAACGCAGACAACCGTATCCAGATTCGTCCTAGCGAAATGGGTGCTGCTATTACAGCATTATACGCTGAAATTTCCGGAAATGGCGGCGGACCTAAGTTGAGCGATAAAGCTGCAGGCGCTATCAAAAAGATGGCAAAGGACCTGCAGGCTGCTCGTGGCAAATCCATCGTAGTATCTGGTTCCAACAACGTTGCTGAACAAATCATTGTGAACAAAATCAATGAAATGCTCGGTAACCTGAACAATACCATTGATTTCAACGGCGCAACCTTCAGCCGTAAAGGTGATGAGCGTAACGTGGCCAAACTCATCGAAGAGATGAATGGCGGTCAGGTATCTACTGTAATTGTTTGGGGCGCAAACCCTGCATGGGAACTCCCAAATGCAGGCGCTTTCGCCGACGCTTTCAAAAAGGTAGCTACACGTATCTCACTGAATACCAATCTGGACGAAACCACTCTGCTTTGCACCCACGCTGCTCCAGCACACCACTACCTGGAGTCTTGGGGCGATGCACAGGCAAAAGCAGGTCGTTACAGCCTGATCCAGCCAACTATTGCACCACTATTTGCGACCCGTCAGGCAGAACAATCACTGCTGACATGGGCCGACAGTGCAAACCTGAATGCCACTTCAGATCAACCATATTATGAGTACCTGAAGGCTAACTGGCAAAATAGCATCGGCGCCGGACAAACCAAGTACCTGACACAGGATGCTTTCTGGGAAATGAGCCTGCACGATGGCGTTTATGAAAACGCACCACACGACATCACCGCTGTATTTGATTCAGCTGTTGCCGTGGATCCAGGCGCCGTTTCCAAGCCATCTTCTTCTGAACTGGAAATTTCTTTCTACGAAACCGTAAATATCGGTGGCGGTCAATACGCCCACAACCCATGGTTGCAGGAAATGCCCGACCCGGTTACCCGCACTGTTTGGGGCAACTACCTCAGCATTCCGCTCGAGTGGGACGGTGTAAATAACATCAACGGCTGGAAAGGCCTTGTTGACGGTGATGAAGTACAGGTAGAAGTAAATGGTCAAAAATTCACTTGCGCAGTAGTACGCAACTTTGGCCAGGCTGCAGGAACCGTGTCTATCGCCCTTGGCGGTGGCCGTACTGCCGGCGGTTGTGGAGTAGGTTACGGTGTGAACGTAAATCCTGCGCTCAAGCAAGAGAACGGACTCACACAATATTATGCTGCTGACGTTGTAGTTACGCCAACCGGCGGTAAAGACAAACACTTCGCTTGTGTGCAGCACCACCATACCATGGGTGTTAAAGCCATGGGCACTGAAGAAGGAAAAGAAATTAATGTGGACGAAAAATCTCTGGGCTGGAAAGGCTTCCAGGGTTCTTTGACGGATCGTTCCATCATTTTCCAAACAAACGTAAAAGACCTGCAATCGCTGGAGCACAAACTCGAAGAGTTCCACCACGAAGCAGAGCATTTGAATAGCCAAACCCTTTATCCGGACAACAAAGACTACTTTGGAACCGGCATGAAATGGGGCATGTACGTTGACCTGAACTCTTGCATCGGCTGTGGCGCCTGCCAGGTTGCCTGTGTGAGTGAAAACAACGTGCCTGTGGTAGGTAAAAAAGAAGTAGCCCGCCACCACGAAATGACCTGGTTGCGCATTGACCGCTATTTCTACGGCGACTTTGAGAACCCGAAAGTGGTTTATCAGCCAATGATGTGCCAGCACTGCGACAATGCTCCTTGTGAGAACGTTTGTCCGGTAAACGCAACCAACCACTCCATGGAGGGCTTGAACCAGATGGCGTACAACCGTTGCATCGGTACACGTTACTGCGCTAACAACTGCCCTTACAAAGTTCGTCGCTTCAACTGGCTTGACTACACCACTGCCGACGTATGGCCTTCCAACGAAGAGCGCGTATTCCATGTGGAAGGAGAAGACAAGCCATACTACGCTGACAACCTGGTTCGTATGGTATTGAATCCAGACGTAACGGTTCGTACCCGTGGTGTTATCGAAAAATGCTCTTTCTGTGTACAGCGTATTCAGGAAGGTAAACTGACTGCTAAGCGTGAAGGCCGTGAAATCATGGACAACGACGTACGCACAGCTTGTCAGACTGCCTGCCCAACCGGCGCCATCATTTTTGGCAACCTGAACAACCCTAACAGCGAAGTGAGCAAGGCGAACAAAGCAGCCGGGGCATTGGCTTACAAAGTACTTGAAGAAATCAACGTACGCCCTGGTGTTCAGTACACCGCCAAAGTGCACAACGCAAACGAAGAACTCTTTTCCTGATAGTTGATTAAGGTTGATTTCTCTGGAGAATAATTGTTTTCCGGTGTATCAGCCCCATAAACAAAATAATTATGTCTCAACCAGTAGCGGCCGTACGGCACATATTGATTGAAGGGAACAAATCCTACCATAACATCACAGAGGATTTGTGCAGCCCAACTGAAAAAACCCCTTCCAGAGAGTGGATTATTGCTTTCTCTCTGTCAACGGTTTTCCTCGGATTGTACATTTTCGCAATCGTCTGGACTGTATGGAAAGGTATCGGCGAATGGGGCGCAAACCGTTCCATTAACTGGGCCTGGGATATCACCAACTTCGTTTGGTGGATCGGTATCGGTCACGCAGGTACACTGATCTCGGCGATCCTTTTGCTGTTCCGTCAACGTTGGCGTACGGGTGTAAACCGTGCGGCGGAGGCTATGACCATCTTCGCGGTAATTTGCGCGGGCCAGTTCCCCATTTTCCACATGGGTCGTGTATGGCTGGCATTCTTCATTATGCCTTTCCCGAATACCCGCGGACCGCTGTGGACGAACTTCAACTCACCACTGCTCTGGGACGTATTTGCGATCTCGACCTATTTCTCGGTATCACTGTTGTTCTGGTATACCGGTTTGGTTCCGGATTTGGCAACTGTTCGCGACCGCGCCAAAGGTTTCCGCAAAAAAATGTACGAAACCTTCTCTTTTGGTTGGACAGGCAGCGCCAAACACTGGCAACGTTGGGAGGCACTTTCACTGGTTTTGGCCGGTATTTCTACCCCGCTTGTATTGTCAGTTCACACCATCGTATCCTTTGACTTCGCAACATCAGTAGTTCCTGGATGGCACACTACCATCTTCCCTCCATACTTCGTTGCTGGTGCGGTATTCTCCGGATTCGCCATGGTGCAAACGCTGATGATCATTACCAGAAAAGTATTGAATCTGCAGGAGTATATCACCATGAACCACATCGAATCCATGAACAAGGTAATTGTTCTGACGGGTACGATTGTAGGTGTAGCATACCTCACTGAGCTCTTTATTTCGTGGTATTCCGGATACATCTACGAGCAGTTTGCCTTCTACAACCGTGTATTTGGTATCTACTGGTGGTCCTATTTCGGTATGATGTTCTGTAACGTAATTGCTCCCCAGGTTTTCTGGTCACGCAAATTGCGTCGCAACATCTGGTGGACGTTCTTCTTGTCCATCATCATCAACATCGGTATGTGGTTCGAGCGTTTTGTAATCATCGCAACCACTCTTGCCCGCGACTTCCTGCCTTCTTCCTGGAGTTACTATCGCCCAACCTGGGTAGAGATCTCCATTTTCGCAGGTACTATGGGTCTGTTCTTCTTCTGCTACCTGATTTTCTGCCGTGTAGCACCGGTAGTTGCGATTGCAGAGGTTAAGTCCATCCTCAAAGTTGCGGGTGATCAGTACATCGGCCCTAACGCAAAACATGGTCACGGAGAAAAGACCCATCACGAGCATTGATCCTGACTCCCTGGTTATTCAAATTCAACATTCATCATTTATCATTCAGAATAAATGGCTGCTGAAAATACAAAGGTTCTTTACGGACTTTACAATGACGAAGAAGTGCTGAAAGGTGCGGTTAAAGCTGCCAATGCTTCGCACTTGGATATAATGGACGTGTATACACCATTCCCGGTACACGGTCTGGATCCAATTTTGGGACTCAAAGAAAGCCGTTTGCACTATCTGGGCTTCATTTATGGCGCAACAGGTGCACTGTTTGGCTTCCTTGCCATGACCTGGATTTTTGTAAGCGATTGGCCAACGATGTATGGTGGCAAACCATATTGGTCTGTTCCGGCTTTCATTCCGATCACTTTTGAGATGACGGTATTGTTTGCTGCATGGGGTATGACCATTACTTTCTACACCATCTGCGGCATGTGGCCGGGTGTTAAGGCTAAAACCCTTGATAACCGTATCACTGACGACAAGTTTTGCATTGCCTTTGATGTAACCAATGCTTCAGACAGCACGGTAGATCAGCTGAAAGGCTTCTTCCAAAATACGCATGCCGAAGAGGTGAATGTAAAAACGATCTGATGATCCTGTTTACAGGGCTTTCAAAACCCTGAACTGAATCCACAAATCAACGAATTAACAAAATTATGAAATACGCAATTGGCGCGATTCTCGGTGTGGCTGTGTTTGCCTGGTTGTTTTCTCTTTGTTCTCCAGCTGGTAAGAACAAAACCGGTCATGAATACATGCCCGATATGTATCACCCGGTTAGTTATGAAGCCAACCAGTACAGCGCCTATCACTGGAATCACTGGGATGGCTCTGACGATGGACAGGCCTATTCAAAAGCCCAACTTTCCCAGCCGCGTGGCAAAGTAAACGGTACTATTCCTCGTGGTTACACAGCTGTTTACTACACTGATGCTTCTGCACTTGACATGGTACGCGGTAAAAACGCATCTAATGCCATTGCAGCTCCAGTGAATGGCGAAGCGCCTTTCTACTATGTCAACACGGAGGATGATCGCTTGCGTTGTGAAAAAGAAATGGTGAACAACCCATTCCCGATCACTAAGGAAGGACTGGATCGTGCCAAGCCGCTGTATGATGTATATTGCGGTGTTTGCCACGGCGCCAAAGGCGACGGACAAGGTGTTCTGGTTACTGTTCCGGACGCCAAGTATCCAGCTGCGCCTAAAAACCTGATCGGCGATGACATGATTGCTGCCGGTAATGGCCGCTACTACTTCGCTATGATGTACGGTAAAAATGTGATGGGTGGTTATTCCGATAAGCTCTCTTTCGAAGAGCGCTGGCAGGTGTTGCACTACATCCGCTCACTCCAGGCAAAAGCCAAAAATCTGGAGTACAGTGAAAAGTCAAACACGCTGAGCAACATTGAGAAGCCAGCTAAAGGCGCTGCCAGCGGCCCGGGCCGTACAGCTCCGGCAGCACCAGCAGCTCCGGCGCCTGCTCCAGGTAAATAAGGATTGACAAACCCAAAGTGCCCTGATCCACCAATCTACTTGAACAAAATTTCGGCCTGTCCGACCTTGCGATATGAACCTGAATACGCAATTTGTATTTCAAAATAAGACTAAAACACTGCTCTTTGCCGGTATGGCACTTGGCGTAGTTTGTCTTGGACTTACATTTTTCAACGACGACCAATACCATACCCGGTTTTGGACCAACTGGCTGCACAACTCTGTGTTCTTCACAGGTATTGCTTTCATGTCCATGTTCTTCCTCTCTGCCCAAATCACGGCATTTGCAGGCTGGAACTCAGTAGTGAACCGTGTTTGGGAATCCATGAGTCAGTTCATGTGGGTCGGATTGATCCTTATGGGCGTGATCGTACTCGGTGTATGGGGCCACTTCCATCACCTGTATCATTGGAACAGCCCGGATCTGAATGTCACAGATCCAACTGCTCCACATTACGACCGTATCCTGGCGGGTAAAAAAGGCTTTTTGAATCCTATCTGGTTTACAGTAGGTACGATTGGCTTCCTGGCCATCTGGTACTTCTGGGCAAAAAATCTGCGCCAGGCATCTGTGGATCAGGATACTATGGAAACCAGCGAGTTTAAATACTACCGCGCACAGCGCAAATGGGCAGCCTCCTTCCTTCCAATTGGTGGCTTTCTGAGCACGGTATTCCTGTGGCAATCCGTGATGTCTATTGACTCACATTGGTACAGCACCATGTTTGCCTGGTATTCTATGGTTTCTATGTGGCTGGGAGCTATTTCCATGACGGTAATGCTCATCATTTACCTGAAATCTTTGGGTTACCTGGAATATGTTACTCAAAACCACCTCCACGACGTTGGTAAGTTCCTCTTTGGTATCTCTGTTTTCTGGACATATCTGTGGTTCGACCAGTTTATGCTGATCTGGTACGCTAACAACGGTGAAGAAACCATTTACTTCAACGAGCGTATGACACACTACCCTGTGTTGTTCTGGGGTAATTTGCTGCTGAACTTCGTTACACCATTCCTTATCCTGATGCGTAACGATACCAAGCGTAAGTTCGGTACCATGTTCTTTGTAGCACTGATCGTATTCTTCGGTCACTGGTGGGACTACTTCTACATGATCAAGCCGGGTGCGCGTATTACCGCACACGAAGCTATTGAAATGGCAGAAGGTAAACATGGTGACAGCCACAGCAGCGTAGCTCCAGCCGAAGCCAAACATGAAGATCAGGCTCCAGCTACCGAACAACCAGCAGAAGCTAAGCACGATGCAGCAGCTCATGAAACACCTGCTGCTGATGCACATGCTACAGAAGGTCATGCCGCTGCAGATCATACTGCTGCTGCTCCGGAAGCCGGGAAAGACACAGTAACTGCTGCTGAAGCACCTGCAGAAACAGAAAAAACCGCAGAAGCTGCTGCAGAACCCGCTGCCGAAGAATCACACGATCCGCATGCAGCCGAAGGGCATCATGGTGAAGATGAATCCAAAGCTTTTAAGCTGGGTTACACTATCCCTGGCCTGGAAGAAATTGGTATCCTGATTGGTTTCCTTTCGCTCTTTTTGTTCTTCTTTTTCAATCAACTTTCTAAGGCGTCGCTTGTTCCTATGAAGGATCCGTATCTGGAAGAAAGCTTGCACCACGATACCGGCGCGCTGATTGAAGGTGAAGATGGTGGGCACGCACACCATTGATTTCTGAGGGGGTAAATACCCCAGGTTTTGCTAACTGAAATTCGTAAAGCGGTACATTCCGCACTACATCATAAAATACAGCAATGACTTCGCTAATTGTATTACTCTGCGTCATCCTGATCACCGTTGTTCTGGTGCAAATCGGGAAGGTTTACGAACTGACTAACGTCATTAAAGGCGAACAGCAGGTTTTGCGCGATAACAGCAAATGGAATGGCTGGCTCTCTCTGACATTCCTGGTTGTTTTCCTCTTTGGTGTTTTCTACTCCGCTTGGGATTACAAGAATGTAATGCTAGGCTATGGCCCGCACCATGCAGCCTCTGAACACGGCGCTCTTTTGGACAATATCTTCTTTATTACTCTGGTAATCACAGGTATTGTATTTGTGCTGACACACATTGCACTCTTCTACTTCGTGTACAAATACCGCTATCAGGAAGGTCGTAAAGCCAAATTCATTCCACACGACAACCGTTTGGAGGTTTGGTGGACTGCAATTCCTGCGGTTGTAATGACCATTCTGGTGGTTCGTGGTTTGAATGCCTGGAACACTGTAATGGCCGACGTGAAAGAAGGTGAAGAATACATGGAAATCGAAGCAACTGCCCAGCAATTCGGCTGGACGCTTCGTTACCCGGGCAACGACGGCAAAATTGGTACACGCGATTACAAGCTGACCACAGGCGCCAACACCCTTGGTGTAGATTTTACCGACTCTAAATCCTGGGACGATATCATTCCTGGTCAGGAATTGTACCTGCCGGTTGGTAAAAAAGTACGTGTTCGTATCATCGCCAAAGACGTATTGCACAACTTTTATCTGCCACAACACCGGGTAAAAATGGACGCGGTACCAGGCCTGCCTACATACTTCGTGTTCACGCCAACTAAAACCACAGCCGAATATCGCAACGAGCTTCGGAAGTATCCGGAATACAACGAACCATTCGATGCAGCGGACCCAACCGGACCAAAGCGTTGGGAAAAGTTTGACTACGAACTTGCCTGCGCAGAATTGTGCGGTAAGGGTCACTACTCCATGCGTCGCGTGCTGAAAATTGTAACTCAAGAAGAATATGATGCCTGGTTGAAACAGCAGAAGTCATTCTATCTGACTGAAATTCGTGGTAAAGCAGACGATCCAAACAAAGACAAAGTGCTTGATCTGGAAGTTCGTGAGCGCGCTAAAGAATTCGGTGAGAACATTAAGAAAGCGGTTGAATCCACTACGGCAACTGATAAAACACTGGTATTGAATCATATTGGTTTTGAAACAGGTTCTGCTACCCTTACTTCAAACAGTAAGTATGAGCTTGACAACCTGGTTACAGGCCTCAATGCATTCCCGAATATCAGCATCGAAGTAGCTGGCCATACAGATAACAGCGGTGATCCTGCTGGCAATGTGGCACTCTCTTCCGCACGTGCTGCTTCTGTGGTGAAGTACCTGGTAGATCGTGGCATTTCAGCCGGTCGTTTAAAGCCGCGTGGTTATGGCGATACCAAACCACTTGCGCCAAACGATACACCGGATAACATGGCAAAGAATCGCAGGACGGAGTTTACGATCCTGAACTAATTTTGAAGATAAAACACCTTGACCCCTGTTCTGAACCAAATCTGCAAAATTGACTACATAAAAAAGTAAGACATGGCACACGTCAATACTGTCGCTGAAACTTTGGAAGACAAACTCACCCAGGAACTTGGTTACAACGACCATTTCCATGAGCATCACCATGGTGATAAGTTCCAGTCAAACTTCCTGACTACATACATTTTCAGTACCGACCACAAAATCATCGGACGTCAGTTCCTGATCACCGGTATTTTCTGGGCGTTCATCGGAGCAGCGATGTCTATCGTGTTCCGTTTGCAATTGGGCTTCCCGGAAGCTGATATGGCTTGGCTGCGTCCAATCCTCGGCAAATGGATTATGGTAAACGAAGCTGGTATCGGTAAACTGGATCCTGAGTTCTACTACTCTCTGGTTACCATGCACGGTACCATTCTGGTATTCTTTGTATTGACTGCCGGATTGAGCGGCACTTTTGCGAATCTTTTGATTCCATTGCAGATTGGCGCACGTGATATGGCTTCGCCACTGCTTAACGCACTGTCTTACTGGTTCTTCTTCCTGGCAGGCGTAGTATTGTTCATCTCCCTCTTCCTGAGCACTGGTCCGTTCTCCGGTGGTTGGACAGCTTACCCGCCGCTGAGTGCGTTGCCTCAGGCATCTGATGGCTCTGGCGCTGGTATGACTATGTGGATTGTGGCCATGGCCCTGTTCGTAGTGTCATCGTTGCTGGGTGGTGTCAACTACATTACAACAATTCTAAACCTGCGTACAAAGGGAATGAGCCTGTGGCGCATGCCACTGCCAATGTGGGCTATTTTTGTAACGGCTATTCTGGGCGTATTGTCGTTCCCGGTATTGCTGTCTGGTGTATTGCTTTTGATGTTCGACCGCAGCATGGGTACTTCTTTCTACCTGAGCGAAATCGTGGTAGGAGGTGAAATCCTTGATCGTATTGGTGGTAGCCCGATTCTGTTCCAGCACTTGTTCTGGTTCCTGGGGCACCCAGAGGTGTATATCATCATCCTTCCGGCGATGGGTATTGTATCAGAAGTACTTTCTGTACACTCCCGCAAGCCGATCTTTGGTTACACAGCGATGGTTTATTCCATCCTTGCCATTGGTTTCCTGGCCTTTATTGTTTGGGCGCACCACATGTTTATGGCCGGGGTGAATCCATTTATTTCGAACTTCTTTGTGATATTCACCCTGATCATCGCCGTACCATCGGCGGTGAAGGTGTTCAACTGGATTGGTACCATTTATGGCTCTAATTTCCGGTTTACTTCTGCCAGTTTATTCGGCGTTGGTTTCGTATCCATGTTTATCTCTGGTGGTTTGACAGGTATCTTCCTGGGCAACTCTGCTATTGACATTGCACTACACGATACATACTTTGTGGTAGCGCACTTCCACATAGTAATGGGTGTAGCTGCGTTCTTCGGGATGTTCGCCGGTGTTTATCACTGGTTCCCGAAAATGTTCAGCCGATACATGAATGAGACACTGGGTAAAATCCACTTCTGGGGTACCCTCGTAGGTGCATACGCTATTTTCTGGCCAATGCACTATACCGGTATGGCTGGCGTACCACGTCGTTACTACGATGGCGGCGCATCATTTGATGCCTTCCGCCACTTTGAAGACCTTAACCGATTCATCACGGTTGCTGCAATCTTCGTATTCTTCCTCCAGGCATTGTTCATTGTAAACTTTTTCTACTCCATTTTCAGCGGTAAAAAGTTGACGGTGAAAAACCCATGGGGCGCAAACTCACTGGAATGGACCACACCAATCAAGCCAGGTCACGGCAACTGGCCTGGCAATATCCCAACAGTTCAGCGTTGGGCATATGACTACGGTAAAGGTGGAGAAGAGTTTATTCCACAGTATGTTCCACTGAAAGAGGGCGAACATGATCTTGGCGAGGGCCATTGATCCAAAACAATGTGAATAACGGCTCATTCAAGTTTTGGTAAAACTTTAACCGGGCTTTAGGGTCCGTCATATTAATAGGGCATGCAGCGGAACGACGCAAAACAGATTTCGGTTTGGGGAGGGTTGAGGCAGGCAGTAACGGATTTTGGCTTACTGGTCAAGTTTAAGTTAACACTCCTGGTACTGTTCTCTGCCGTGATGTCGTATGCCATTGTTACGAATGGCGATGTGAATTGGGGCGCCATGTTATTGTTGGCTGTTGGTGGATTTTTTGTGACAGGATCGGCTAATGCATTAAACCAGGTGTTGGAACGTGATTTCGACCGGTTGATGCCCAGAACAGCAAACAGGCCGGTAGTTACAGGCCGAATGAGCGTTAGTACTGCGGTATTATTAGCGGGCTTAATGGCATTGTTTGGTATTACCATGTTATCGGTCTTCAATCCGTTGACCGGTTTTTTGGGAACCCTTTCTTTGATAAGCTATGCTTTTGTATACACACCAATGAAGCGATCAACAGCACTCTCAGTTGCTGTTGGCGCCATTCCGGGGGCACTTCCTCTGATTATTGGCTGTGTAGCATACGAAGGGTATATATCTCCAACAGCCTGGATGTTATTTGCCCTCCAATTTCTGTGGCAGTTTCCGCACTTCTGGGCGGTGGCCTGGCTTGCGGATGAAGATTACAAGAAGGCCGGATTTTATCTGCTGCCTTCTAAAAATGGGGAAAAGGATGAAACAACAGGTTTACTGTCATTCGTCTTCTGCCTTTTGATGGTTGGTAGTGCAGTATTGAGTTACGGATTGGGATATGTAGGTTTGGTGGCTACCGCTATGTTGGTATTGCTCAATATTTATTGGGCGGTTCAATGCTGGGTGTTGTACAAAACCTGTGAGAGAAGTGCAGCGAGAAAACAGATGTTTGTTTCTTTCATGCACCTGCCCATTTCGCTGATTGTGTTATTGCTTGATAAACTCTTTTAAAGTTTAAAACAGAGAGGGTAGGCTGGAAAGTTGCCCTTCAAAATTCTGAAATATGGCTGCATTGAGGCAAGAGTACAACCAAAGCAAGATTCACCCGCAGAAATTATTGTTGTGGGTAGCTATTGGTTCCATCATTATGATGTTCGGCGCTTTTACCAGTGCTTATGTAGTACGAAGAGCTGCCGGAAACTGGTTGGAGTTTAAGTTGCCGGATATTTTTATGGTCAGTACGGCGGTGATTTTGGCAAGTAGTTTAACGATACATCTGGCCTTCTCCGGCTTCAAAAAGGGAAAGGAGCAACAGTATAAGGGGATGTTAATTGCAACGTTTGTATTGGGATTGGTTTTTGTGCTGCTGCAATACAAGGGATGGGAGGCTTTGAATAGTATGGGAGCAACTTTCACGGTGAATCCCTCCAGTTCTTTTATATACGTTATTTCGGGACTACATGCCGCCCACGTATTGGGTGGTATCGGAGCACTGGCAGTAGCCTTGACACATGCATATGTGTTGCCATACAAGCCAACCCTTCGCCGAAAGCAACGATTTGATCTGGTGGTTCATTACTGGCATTTTGTAGACATCCTCTGGGTTTATCTCATGGTGTTCTTTATGCTGCAATCTTAACAATTCAGAAAGTGGATGTAAACAGATTATTCTGCTTCATCCATCAACTTGATCTAATAACTATTTGACTATCATGGCAGAAACTTCTGTTTCCCACGCACACGAAACTCACGGGCACGGCACTGAAGGTGGAAATCCTTGGGATGGCGGCAAAGAGCCGATGAAAGCGAGCTATGGCAAGCTGATGATGTGGTATTTCCTTGTATCAGACGCCTTCACCTTCGCTGGTTTTTTGATTGCCTATGGCGCAATCCGATTCAGTATGCCAACCTGGCCGGAACCGGACTTTGTGTTTGCTTCTTTCCCGTTTGTAAAGGCTCACTGGCCCCTTGTTTTTGTAACATTCATGACCTTCGTACTGATCTTCAGCTCAGTAACAATGGTTCGTGCGGTACAGGAAGGTCACCGCGAAAACAAACGAGGCGTAGTATTCTGGATGTTTTTGACCATTTTGGGTGGTGCAACATTCCTGGGCTCTCAGGCTTATGAATGGACTACCCTAATCAAATACGAAAACGTTACCGTTAACCGCAACCCATTCGGTCGTTTTGTGGCTGATGGTGTAATGGTAGATGAAAATGGCAAAGAGATCATGGCAAACGGCTCTCCTGTGACCGTTAAGAAAGATGAATCTTACCTGCTTCATGGCCATGAACACAATGGTGTGATTGAACTGGAGAAAAAATATGTGCGCTACACCTCTGGTCCGTACGCTGGTCAGACCCACCAGGTAGAAGAAGGCCCAAAAGCATTTGGCGCGCTCTTTTTCTTTATCACGGGCTTCCACGGCTTCCACGTATTTTCCGGTGTCGTATTCCTTACCATCATTATGGTTAATGCTATGAGTGGTTTGTATTCCGCGCGTAAAAATGGCTACGAGATGGTGGAAAAAATTGGTCTTTACTGGCACTTTGTGGATTTGGTTTGGGTATTCGTATTCCTGGTATTCTACCTGCTCTAATTCCCAAATGACTTGTGGCCTGTGCCACTTTGTCTTCCATACATTCAAACGCTTACAATCAACGTTAAAAAATATCAGCAATGGCTGCACATCAATCATACGAAGATCAGAAAAAGCTTGTGTTCTACGGACTGAAGTTGCTTGCTGTCGTCACTATTGTGGAGGTGGTTTTCGCCCTCTTCGCAAAAGGACACATCGTACCAAGTATCACTTTTGGTAAAGACGGTGGTTTCGGACAGGCGCTTTACATGATGGCCATGATCGGGGCTAGTCTTTACAAGGCTTACTTCATTGTATTCTTCTTCATGCACATGGCGCATGAGGTAAGAGGTCTGGTACTCAGCGTATTGTTGCCCATGTTGCTTTTGGTATGGGCTATCATTGCCTTTTTCCAGGAAGGAGGTCGCTGGGGCTCAGCAAGGGAGCAGATTCGTCAAAAAAATGAAGAGGTTGTTCAACCCGCGCCTGCCGCAAAACCTACTGGTTATTGGTTGAACGGAACCATGAAAGGATAAAAGCAAAAAGGCGCGGAACAACTCCACGCCTTTTTTGTTTAAGGCCCAATTCCCCGATATTCATTACACTTGGTTTGATTTTGTATCATGAGTGAAAAACAACAACCGCAAGCAACCTCCAAAAACCGGAAAATTCTGATGGCTGTTGCCATGGTGATCGTTCTGGGCGTACTCCCTGCGATATCCTGGCTTTATCTTAAAAATGGTCTTGATTGGCGCAAAGACGCTCTCGCTGAATTAGGCTCGTTCGGCCAAATCCGCGGCGCTTACATTATATACCCGGATGGTACTAAGGAAAACCAGTTGGCTGAAAGTGTTTGTGTGATCCACAATTTCGGCGCCGAGCCAGATCTGACTCCTGAAAACAAGCAAATCATTGATACGAATAAGCGCCTGTATGATCAGTTTGGGAAAATGAGTGATGGTACACCGAGGCCATTCTTCAAAATTGTGATGATTTTTGAAGGCGGTACCACTGAGTTTCGCTCTGAAATTCAAAAAATACCGAGCATTGACTATGCTACCTGGGTGCAAACCGCAGGACTGGGCTCCTGGGGCACTATCCTGAACAACGGTTATGAGAAGTTCAGAATCGACAAAAAGGCGAAGGAGCACAAATACGTATATGCACTGGCTGATGCTACCGGCCAGATTCGTTGTTTCTACAATGCGCTGGATGAGAAACAGGTAGAACGTATGGTGCAGCAAATTGCACTGATGCTTTCGATAAAAAAATAAAGTTCAACAGACACACATGACTCCTGATTTTGCATTGGAAAAAAAGCTCAATAAATGGGCTTATGTTGTTTCAGCTGCCGTTTTGCTGCTGGTAGGCTTGATGCGACGGGTAAAAATTGATGTAGGCATTGATTTTAGCTTTTTGCCTCCCTTTCATGCTACATTAAACGCTGTTACAGCTGTTGTTCTGTTGATTGCTTTCTGGCACATTAAAAACGGACGGGTGGAGCAGCATAAGAAGATGATTTACCTGGCAATGGGTACATCTGCCTTGTTCCTGCTTTCGTATGTGTTATACCACTTTACCACTCCGGAGACCCGCTATGGCGGTGAAGGCGCCATGCGCACGGTTTATTTCTTTTTCCTGATCACCCACGTGATATTGGCAGCCGTAATTCTTCCATTTGTTTTGTTCACCTTCAACCGTGCTTATACCAACCAGTTTGAGCGCCACCGTAAAATGGCTCGTTGGGTATTTCCTTTGTGGCTGTATGTAGCTATTACCGGCCCTATTTGCTATCTGATGTTGAAACCATACTATTGATACGCTTACCTTTACCTTCAAAAACACTGACTGCGATATGAAAAGGAGTCTTTTTTACATTGCTTTGTTCGGGTTGATAGTATGCCTGATGCCAGCAGATGCAGATGCTCAATGCGCCATGTGTAAAGGCGCTGCCGAAGCAAATCTGAAGCAGGGTGGGGGAGACCCAAAAGGGTTGAACAATGGCATTCTGTACATGCTCGCTATTCCATATCTTCTGGTAGGCTCAATTGGCTACTGGTGGTGGCGCAACCGTGTGCAGGAGCGTGAGCAGGCCGCAAACCTGACAGAAGAGGATTTCGCTCGATACGAGTAAAACCTGACAACAAAAAAGCCCGGCAGTTTACGCAACTGCCGGGCTTTTTTTATTTGAGCATTGTTCTTAGTTCAGGGTGTAACGAGCGCTCAACGCACCGTAGCCTGCGCCAAAACCACCATAGTAAGCATCGCCTACAATGAAGGTAGGAACCCAGTCAACAGAAAGGTTCAGTGGAAGGTCTGCGAATTTATAATCGAGACCCAGACAGCCCATCACACCGATGTTGAAATTGCCGTAATCCGCACCGAAGTTGTAGTCTTTGTTGTAAGTCCAGAGCCAAACACCAGCGCCGCCGCCAACGTACCACTGAAGACCTTCCACGGAAGTGATTGGAGAGTGGTGTTGGTACATTGCACCAGCGTTGATCAGACGAACCCAGGTGTAGCCGCGGAAACCAACAAAGGCTTCTACAGCTCCCTTTTCATTCAGAAAGTGCTTGTAAGAAATGGCAGCAGGGTAACCCAGACGCAGACCAATAGCACTTTTGTAAGTGCTTTGGCTTTGGGCCGTGAACACGCAGCATACCACTACGGCAAGGGCGAAAATCAGTTTTTTCATTTTAATGTAGGTTGTTTTAAGTGTGGTGAATAAAATTCGGGGCAAATCTACCACGCAAAATACTTCTGTCAAGTTTTTTAACCCTCGCTTTTCATGCAAAATCGACGGGAGGTTGCCAGCTTTTTCTCACCTTAGCCCCTGAAATATCGCCAGCTTAGCCGTTTCGGCCAAAAAAACAGTCATTTATGGAAAAAAAGATCGCCGTTTTCCCAGGTTCCTTCGATCCTATTACCGTGGGCCATGTTGATCTGGTCAAGAGAGCGCTCCCGTTATTCGACGAAATAATTGTGGCGGTTGGTATCAACAGCACTAAAAAATACCTCTTTTCTCTGGAACAGCGTCTGGAGTGGTTGCATCAGGTTTTTGAGGCAGAGCCCCGGGTAAAGGTGGATTCTTTCCAAAACCTGACGGCACATTATTGCAAAAGGATTGGCGCCAGGTATTTGCTACGTGGATTGCGCAATGCCTATGATTTCGATTATGAAAAAACGATTTCCCAACTTAATCACATCGTTGGCGGGGGCATAGAAACAGTTTTTCTGATTGCTCAGCCGGAATACTCCCATATCAGCAGTACCATTGTCAGGGAGATTATCATTGGCGGGGCTGATGCGAGTCCTTTCATTCCCAGAGAAATTAGTATTCCCGGGCAGGTACCGGCGAAATAACAAATGGCCCGCAGATGCTGAGATCTGTGGACCATTTGTTGTTTGGTTCGTGAACAACAACCTTATGGAAGGATCACGCGATCAATAGCGTGAACTACGCCGTTTGATCCCTGTACATCTGTGATAATGATGTTGGTAGTACGGTTTTGTCCGTCTACAATTTTTGCTCCACCGGTGAGGTTGATGGTGAACTTACCACCTTGCAGGGAAGTTACTTCCTGACCGTTGGTCAATTGGCCGGCCAAAACGTTGGCGCCACTTACCACGTGGTACTGAAGCACTGCATTCAGGGTAGCATTGTCTACCTGATCCAGGCTGGTGAGGTTCAGCTCCGTCAACAATGCAGCAAAAGCAGCGTTGGTTGGGGCAAATACGGTGAATGGACCAGCACCGGACAGGATGCTTACGTAGTCAACTCCCAGACCTGGACGAGTGAGCGCTGCTACCAGAGTGCTGAAGTTAGCATTGTTCAGGGCGTGGTTCACAACGGTTGGCAGACCAATTACGCGATCCACAATGTGGATAACGCCGTTGGTAGCTACTACATCGGCAGTTGTAACTTTCACGTCTTTGTTGATGCTTACACCAGAAGCATTTTTCTGGGCCAGGATGCTCAGGTTGCTGCTGGTGGTACCAAAAGTAGCGAGGGTTTTTACGTAGCCTTCAGCGGGAACGTTTGCAGCGCGTACTTCTCCGCTTACAACGTGGTTGAGTAACACTTGCTTGAGCACGTCTACTGGAACATCTTCCAGTTTGGCAAAGCCGTTGGCAGAAAGGAATGCGCTGAACGCTTCATTGGTTGGGGCGAAAACCGTGAACGGACCGCTCGCATTCAGTGCATCTACCAAACCTGCACGGTTGAGGGCTGCTACCAAAGATGTCAGGCTGCTGTTAGCCTGAGCAGTTTCTACAATGTTTTTTGGGTTGTCATCCTCGTTTTCGGCGCAGGATGAGAAAGTCAGCGCGGCGCTGAGGGCAAGAAACATACTGAAAAGTACCTTCTTCATAGTCTGTGTGTTAATGGTGAATTTTAGTTAGTGAATGTGAGGTTAAACGAGGGGAGGGGTGTTTTGTTTAACAATTTTGATTTTTGGTATTAAAAAGATTAAACAAAATGAATCTTTGACTAAATTAGTCATTTGTCCGCCTTTCAACATTTAGCCTGCATTTCTTTTCCTAAGGCGCTCAAATGCTCGTCGTTTCCCGGTGTGTGGTTGTACCTTTGCGGCGGATATGTTACCGGACAACCCGGGATTTAAAAATGCCCTTTTTTCATTCAAATATGACCGACGCTATTTTCACCGTACCACATCCCGTTAATGAACCCATCTGGAATTATGGCCCGGGCTCTCCGGAAAAAGCCGCTTTGAAAAAAGCCCTGGCTGAAGCCAAATCCGAACAACGGGACGCTCCCATGTATATTGGCGGCAAACACGTAACCACCGATAACAAAGTACCAATGCGCCCACCACACGAGCGCGCGCACGTACTCGGACATTATTCCAAAGGCAATGCAGAACACGTAAAGGCAGCTATTGATGCTGCGCTGGCAGCTAAACCAGCCTGGGAAGCTATGCCCTGGCAGGAACGAGCCGCCATTTTCCTGCGCGCTGCCGATTTGCTAACAGGTCCGTACCGTGCCAAAATGAGCGCGGCTACCATGTTGTGCCAAAGCAAAAATGCCTTCCAGGCGGAGATCGACTGCATCTGCGAGCTGGCGGATTTTTGGCGTTACAACGTGTATTTCATGCAGGAAATCTACAAGCAACAACCCCTCAGCACCCGCACGGTGTGGAATCGCACCGACTGGCGCCCTCTGGAGGGATTTGTGTTTGCCCTCACGCCTTTCAACTTTACGGCTATTGCAGGCAATTTGCCAACTGCGCCTGCCATGCTGGGTAATGTGGCCGTTTGGAAGCCTGCTGAATCTCAGATTTATTCGGCTTCCGTGATCATGGAGATTTTGGAAGAGGCTGGGTTGCCGGCAGGTGTAATCAATCTGGTGTATGTAGATGGCAAAACAGTAGGCGATGTGGTGTTTAAACACCCTGATTTTGCCGGTATTCACTTCACGGGCAGTACGGGGGTATTCCAAAGCATCTGGAAAACCATTGGGGAGAATATTGCCAGTTATAAATCTTACCCGCGCATTGTGGGTGAAACGGGTGGTAAAGACTTCGTTATTGCGCACAACTCTTCCGATCCGAAGGCTGTGGCAGTAGCGTTGGGTCGTGGCGCCTTTGAATTCCAGGGGCAGAAATGCTCTGCGGCATCGCGGGCATACATTCCCAAAAGCATCTGGGGCAAGGTGAAACAGTATTTGCAGGAAGACCTGCAATCCATGAAAATGGGCACCACAGAAGATTTCCGGAATTTCATCAATGCGGTTATTGATGAAAAGGCGTTCGATAAGATTTCAGCCTACATTGCTGAGGCTAAGAAATCAGATAAAGTGCAGGTGATTGCCGGTGGCAATTACGACAAATCGCAGGGCTATTTCATTGAACCAACGGTACTGGAAGTGTCTGATCCGATGTACGTAACGATGTGCGAGGAGATTTTTGGACCGGTACTCACGGTGTATGTGTATGAAGATCAGGAGTTTAGTCACATCCTCGACGTGGCCAATGGCACCTCTCCGTATGCGTTAACCGGAGCCATTTTTGCCAACGACCGCGCGGCACTTGCCCTGGCCAACGATAAACTGCGCCATGCAGCGGGCAACTATTACATCAACGACAAGCCTACCGGAGCGGTGGTTGGTCAGCAGCCATTCGGCGGCGGCAGAGCTTCCGGAACCAACGATAAAGCGGGTTCCATGATCAATCTTTACCGCTGGTTGTCGCCGCGTACCATGAAAGAAAACATGGTGCCACCAACGGATTATCGTTATCCGTTTTTGGGTGAGGAGTGAGGAATTTTACGGAGGATTCGGAGAGGCGCTGAGGGCCATAAACTGAGAGTTTCACTCAAATTGAGACTCTCAGTTTATGAAACTCAGCGATTCTCCGAATCCGCCGTAAACCCCATCAGGCATAATGAAATAAATACTCAAAAGCTGTCAGGATCACATAAGCACCTGCCCACCAGCATAACCAGGTAAACATCTTGCCCAGTCGTTCCTGTCCTTCCAGCAAAGCCTCGTCGTTTGAGCTGCTTAGCTGAAACAGGCTAAACGCTTTGTAGCCTTCCAAAATGCTTCTGAAGTACAGGTATATGAGGGCTAATATGCTCAGGGTATTAAAGACGTACAGCCAATTATAATCTTCAAACAGGAAAAAATCCCGGTCCGGCATCAGGCGCGTGGACCAGATATAATACTGTACATACAGACTACTAAAACTGCAAATGCCGCCGACGATCAAGGCCATAACCATGACGGTTTTGCCCAGTCCGGCCATACCGGTCACGGCGCTCAGCCATCGGTTGCTGAGCCAAAGGCCTGGTGTTTCGGCTTGTCCTTCCAGTGTTGTTTGATTACTTTCCATGATTATTCAGATTCCAGGGGCACTTCTTGAAATGATTCCTGCTGGTTGATTATTTGATGGGTGCTGTACAGTTCCGCAAACGAGGATAGCCCCCAAAACAGGGCTGCCACGATGCCGGCAATCAAGAATCGGCGCAATTGCACGAATGATTCTTCCAGTTTGAGCTGATGCTGTGTAGTCTGGGCATGCTGTAGCATTTTACCAAATTGATAGGCATAATAGCACATAACCAGCGCCGGTAGATACAACATCATGGTGAAAGGATGTACCAGCCAGTGTTGCAATTCACCTATGTTGTTAATCAGGTTTCGGAGGGGCCAATAGAGTCCCCACAGACAATACACGCTTACTATAATGGACAATCTGATGGCCCAGGGCGCCATTTGTCGCCAGTATCCTTCCAGCCATTCACCGGCTGGCCGGTCATCGTCGGTAGGGGTGAAGCCAGAAGAGGCGTCGAGAGGAGATTCCATGGAAAGGATTTTAGTGTTTGGGTTCACCGCAAAGTACGCGAAGTGCGCAAAGATTTTTACCACTAAGGGCACTAAGTGGGGTTCTCCGCAAAGTACGCGAAGTGCGCGAAGATTTTTACTACTGAGGTGATTGTTACTGACGGGGCGACTGGCCAGTCACCCCGTCAGTAACAAGTAAAACCACCCGAAATCCATCTTTGCGCCTTCGCGTCTTTGCGTCTTAGGGTAACCCTTCGAGGCTTACCACTACTTTTCCATGTGTCTTTCCCGTACGGAATAACCTCACAGCTTCCGGCAATTGATCAAATGGGAAGGTATGCCCTACGTGCGGCGGTTCAAGCTTCAATTGATCCAGTTCCTGCAATAAACGCAACATAAGCGGAGCATTTTCGTACAACCAGATCAGGTTGAAACCCATTACCCCCCGGTTGGTTTCGATGAGTCGCTGCGGATCTACTTTGGGTCGGGTGAAAAAATGCCGGAGCAGGTGTAGTTTGTTGGGCTTATCGGTAGAAGTGGCGTACCGTGCAGAGCCAAATACCACCGCCCGACCCATGGGCGTGAGCATATTGAAAGGAATGCTGAAAAACGGACCTCCTACGCTGTCCATCAACAGGTGCAAGGGGCGGTCGCCAAGAGCCGCTTTAAGTTGGTCCTCAAAATCTTTTCCCCGCACAATCACCCGGTCGTACCCCTGCGCAAGGGCAAAATCTACTTTGGCAGCACTGCCTACCGTACCGATGGTAAAACAGTCGTAAGCCCGGGCAATTTTTAAAGCCTGTAATCCTACTCCGCCTACTGCGCTGTGGATCAATACATTGTGTCCGCGCTCCATGGCGCCCAGGGTGAGCATACCGTAATAGGCTGTAAGCGTTTGCACCAGGTAAGCCGCGCCGGTGGGGAAATCCCAGGATTCAGGCAAGGGAATGGCGTAGCGGGCATCAATGTTCAAATGCGAGGTGTAAGCGCCAAAACGGGTAACACCCATCACCCGGTCGCCTGCGCGCAGGTGCGTGACTCCGGCGCCTGTTTTTTCCACTACTCCTGCATACTCCAGTCCCGGCGTGAACTCGCCTTTTGGTGTTGCGCCATACAATCCCCAAATGGCAAATACATCGGCAAAGTTCAGGCCGATGGCTTTCACGGCGATTTGTACCTCGCCCGGTGCAGGGTCTGGAAGGGTAAATGATTTGAGGCTGAGGTTGGCTAAGTTGCCGGCGGTGAGGGAGTAGCGTTGAGGTTGCAAAATAGTGGTAGTTTTTATGACCACTAAGTCACTGAGGGCACTAAGAAATTACCAATATTCAACTTTGTATCCCTTAGTGCCCTCAGTGACTTAGTGGTGAAAAGCAGTTGTCGGACAAAAATCATACAATTCCAACAACTTCAGGGTGTTTTCATAAACTTCATCCACCGGGGCAGTGAGGATGATTTCTTCCTGGGTATATGGATGCTGAAACTTGAGGGTGAAACTGTGCAGTAGCATCCGGTTTATCCCAAATACATTGCGGAAATAAGTGTTGTGTTTCACGTCGCCATGACGCCGGTCGTTGATAACCGGATAATTCAAATGGGCGAAATGTTTACGAATCTGGTGCCGGCGTCCGGTTTCCAACTCGGCTAAAACCAGCGAAAAACGGGCTGTTTTGTGTCGCAACCCGATGGCATGGTCAATTTCAGATGTGCCCAGCCGTACATAATGTGTGATAGCCTGTAGCCTTCCTTTGCCGGAATCCGGATCGTCCAGCGCATAATCAATGGTGTCTGCTTCGGCGGTCCAGCCACGAACAATAACCAGGTATTTTTTCTCCATGGCTTTATCCATCACCTGCTCCCCGAGTTTGCCCGCGGCTTCCGCTGTTTTGCCCAGAATCAATACTCCGGAGGTGGCCCGGTCCAGCCGGTGAATGGGATATACCCGCTGACCGATTTGATCTCGCAGCAATTGCACTACAAAAACATTATCTTCACTAATTCGGGTGCGGTGCATAAGCAGTCCCGGCGGTTTGTTGATGGCCACATAGTGCTCATCGGAGAACAGGATTTGAAAAGGCTCCATACCAATTGGATTGAGCCCGCAAAGGACGGGATTAATCACTTGAAACGAATCAGGTAGTTTGGATAAAATGGATATTTGCCATTAAATACATCCGCCATGTCCAGATTTATCCGCCTTTTACTGTTGTTGTTGGCCCCTGGCCTGAATGCCCAAATGCAATACCCCGCACAGTTCACCGTACATGGGCCGGGTGGGGGTGGTTACATGTATAGTCCCTCCATGAGTCATCACCAAACTGGTCAAATGTTCCTAACCTGTGATATGGGTGGCTTTTACCAGTCGCAGGATACCGGAAAACACTGGGTAATGGCCGATAACCATGAACTGGTGAGCACAGTCAAAGGAAAGGTGCAGTTTACTTCAGATCCCAACCTTATGTACGTTTGTCGACGATCGCGCACCAACCTGAACGATCCGCTTTTTCGCGGTGAGCTGGCCCAAAGCACCGATGGCGGCGTTTCCTGGCAGTCTATGGCCGATCCGACAGATTCCGGTGTGCACCGACTGGAGGCTGATCCACAGAGCACGCAGCGCTTGTTGTTGAATGAATACAACAGGTTGTTTTTTACCAATAATGGAGGCATTTCCTGGACAGAAGTGTTTCATCCTTCCGACGACCAGATGTGGTTGGGTGGAGTGTTTTGGGATGGCGATCATATTTATGTAGGTACAAACAAAGGCTTGCTGGTTTCGCACGATGGCGGTCAGCAATTCAATCTGGAGCCGCATAGTGGCCTGGGGGGCGCACAGGGTATTTACCATTTGGCAGGCGCTAAAAATGGTGCAACCACCCGTTTGTTTATCATAACCGCTGTGGCTGCCGAACTGTATGCCTGGCTGGAAGTGCTGGATTTGCGCCCCCAAATCCTGGGTTTTTATCGGATGAACTATTCCGTAAATGCCTCCTGGGTTAACACAAGGGGAAATATTCCAGCCAGTGTACGCATTACAGGCGTTGATATGGCTAAAAATAATGTGCAAACTGTTTGGGCAACGGGAGAAGAAGGTGGCTTACCTCTTGTGTACAAATCAGTGAATGGCGGGCAAAACTGGACCAACACCTTTCTGGCTGCCGAAAATCAAAATGTCCAAACAGGGTGGGGGGGCGATTACGGAGCCTTTTCCTACTTGTGGAGCGGAGCTGCTCTTGGTCTGGATGTAGCAGACAACGATCCAAACCAGGTGTTAACCACAGATGGGTTTGGCCATATTACGCTGGATGGAGGCGCAAACTGGACAGCCATTTATGTGGCGCCAGAATACCAGAATGCAGCGGGTATGCCCACGCCCATTGCAAAACCTTACAAGAGTTCAGGATTGGATGTCACTACTACCCATCAATTGTTCTGGCCGGGTAACGGTGGATTGTATGCCGCCAATACAGACATTGGCCTTACCTATTCTGAAGACCAAGGGCAGGGCTGGACATTTGAACGAAATACATTTTATCCATGGGGAACCTTAGCCAACCCGAACTGGTACAGAATGGTAAAAAGACCTGATAATCAGCATATTTACGCAGCGCTATCGGAGGTGAATGATATGTATTTGGGTTATCGGATTACAGATGATCAGGTGGCCGGCGGAGGTTTGGTGGTGCGGTCTACAGATCAAGGCGCGCATTGGGATACCATGTTTAATTTTGGTAAACCGGTGGTTTGGCTGGAAATGGATCCTCAAAACCCCAATCGAATGTATGCCAGCGTGGTGGACTCTGCCAATGGAGGTATTTACCGGACCAATAACGGCGGAGTGACCTGGTCGCGCCTGTCTGCGCCCCCGCGTACGGAAGGTCGGCCGTATAACATCAGGATATTGCAGGACGGCGCGTTGGTGGTAAGTTATTCCGCCCGGGCTGAATCCGACGGCCAAACGCTGAGACCGGTGAGTGGCATTTTTTATTCCACAGATGGCGGTCAAACCTGGCAGGATCGTACGGATAATGCCATGCAGTGGTATACCAAGGATCTGATCATTGACCCGCATGACCCGGCGCAAAACACCTGGTATGCCTGTGTTTGGGGCCGGTTTACGGTGTTTCAAGGACCCAATAATGCAGGCAACGGAGGCTGGTACCGTACGAAAGACAGAGGATTGACCTGGACCCGTATTTGGGCTAATGAATCGGCCGAGAGTATGACCATACACCCCACGGAACCCGGAATTGCTTATTTCACGGCAGAAAACGACGGCTTGTATTTTTCTTCCAACCTGCAATCCCCTCAGCCAGATCTGGAACGGGTGCTAACCTATCCATGGTGGCGACCCAAGCGTGTTTTCTTTGATCCGCAGCAATCCTGCAGGGTTTGGGTTACAACCATGGGAGGCGGTATATGGCAGGGAGATATGGGGCCGGGAGAGATTCAGTGGACCGGGATACAAACGAATGTTAATGGATTTGTGGTCACTTTTGCTCCGCAGGCACTGAATGCCCAGACTTACAGTTGGGATTTTGGCGATGGCACACCTGTAAGTACAGATGCCTTCCCTGTGCACCAATATGCGACTCCTGGGGTATACACGGTTACCTGCATTGCCAAAAATGGTTGTTCGGAGCGCAGTTTTCAAAAACAGATTACGATTCAGTGTGCCAGCTTTTCCTTGCAATTGGAGATCATTGGAAATACTGGTATCTGTTCCGGTGAACCAGCCTTTTTGCAGGCTACCACCGGTTATGCCTTTTATGAATGGCACTACAATGGCGCTTCTCAGGGTGTTTTTCCAACTTCCTCCTGGTGGGCAGCCAATCCGGGCACTTATTGGGTGCGTGTACAGGATAGTCTGGGCTGTGCAGGTGTTTCCAATAGTGTAATCGTGCAGGTGTTGGTTGCTCCTGATCCTGATTTTTCCGTTGGTTTAAGCGGTTATACGGCCACTTTCCAGAATCAATCACAACATGCTGATACCTATATCTGGGATTTTGGAGATTTAAGTCCTCTGGATACCGCTCAGCATCCGGTGCATCAGTATCCCGGTCCGGGCTCGTACTCCGTACAGTTGACGGCTATCAGTACTGAGTGTGGCGCGGTAACAGAAACTTTTTTGGTGCATGTTGCTTGTGTCAATCCCTTGGTTTCCATCGCGGCAGTTGGACCAACGCAACTATGTGAAGGCCAGGCAACCAGCTTGCAGGTACAGGCCGCCGGGCAGTTTCAGTACCAATGGTTTTTAGAGAATTTTCTGATTAGCGGCGCCAACAACCCTGTTTTGGATGCTATTGATGCGGGCGTTTATTATGTGGAAGTTACGGATGGTTTTGGCTGCTCGGGGTTGTCCAATACACTTACCGTAGAAGTATCGCCCCTGCCAGATGCTGTGATTACTACACTGGTAAATCCTGTTTGTGAAGGTGAACCCACCTGGTTAACGGGTTCCGGGGGCATTGCGTATCAATGGATTAATCCGGCAGGGGATACACTGGATGCTCAGGTGCTGGAATGGGATATGGTATCCGTTTCTGATGCTGGATGGTACCAGCTACGGGTGACAAATGGCAGTGGGTGTTCTGATACAGTTAGCACTTTTCTCGTGGTGCATCCATTGCCTCTGCTGTCAGTGCAACCAGCCGGTTCGATTACCCTTACCTACGGTGATACGCTCATTTTACAAGCCAGTACAGGGTTCAGCGCCTATCTTTGGAACAATGGCTACACAACACCTGCCATACAGGTGTTGGAATGTGGTTATTATGCCGTTACAGTAATGGATATTAATGGTTGTACGGCTTCACAGGAACAGATAACGGTTTCTGTGTTGCCAGTAATAACCTATTCCAACGGAATCTTGACTGCCAGTCCAGCCGATGGTTATCAGTGGACACTGAATGGCCAGGATATACAGGGCGCCAACCAGCAACAGTTTACGCCTTCATTATCAGGACATTATACCGTTAAAGCATTTTGTGACCCGGTTGGATGGCTTGAATCTGACACCATTTCAGTGATTATAGTGGGAGTAATGGCTGCAGAAAATGCCCCGATTCTGGTTTATCCCAATCCGGTGAGCAAGGAAGAAACCTGGTGCATGGTGCGCACTGAAGCAGCATTGCCTGGAATACTGCAATGGCGTCTGCGGGATTGGACTGGAAAACTGCTGTGGCAGGGAGCGTTGGATGATTCAGGTGAGTTGGTCAGAATTCCGCTGCTTGCAGCGCCTGCAGGGGTGTATTTGTTGCAATGCTGGAGCGAAGGGAGTTTACTGGGAGTAGCCAGGTTGGTGCGGCAGTAAAATTGATGTCTTCGGCATAACATTTTGAATAAAAAGGGCCGGCAAGCCCACGAGTATCTTTTACCTTTAACCTGAACAAAAAGAGCCACCGCCATGCAGACAGACAACTGGACTTATCCTGAATTTCATGCCTTTGTTATGCTCTATGCCGCCAACACTGACGGCCATATTACTACAGAGGAGGAAGCCCTCATTGCGCCTACCATTACCTCGGATGCCTATGCCAAAATAAAATCGGTATTCATGGCTTGCGATGATGCCGAAGCGTTGGATATCATCTTCTCCTACAAGGATCAGTATTGTTGTACGGAAGAAGACAAGTCCCGCATTTTAGCCGACATGATGGAGATTTACCAGTCTCACCACAAACTTGGGCAGGTTGAGCGGGAAGTGCACCACTTGTTTCAGAAGTGCCTTTGAGATAGGGGGTAGGGGGCATTGGGGTCATTGGGGTCATTTAGGTTGTTTTGAGTCATTTAGGGGTCATTAAGGGGTCATTTAGGGGTCATTTAGGCCAATTAGGAGTCATTTAGGAGGCATTTAATCAACGTGGGTTGTCATTCCGAGTACTCGGAACCTGCACAAGCCAGGCTTTTCAGGTGCATTGGGCCAAGGCATTTCGGGAACCGGGTTTGTGTAGGCCCCGAGTACTCGGGGTGACAACCCACGTTGATTAAATGCCCCCCAAATGACCTAAATGCCCCCCAAATGACCTAAATGACCCCAAATGACCCCAAATGACCCCAAATGACCTAAATGACCCCAAATGACCCCTAAACGACCCCAAATGACCCAAATGCCCCCTAAATGACCCCTAAATAACCTAAGTCTCACTCGCAATCTTCCTTCAACTGTCGCAGCTCTTAGCGGCTATTAACGGTAACCACGGAACCGTCTTCGTCCATTTTAACAGTTATTGGGAAAACCATTTTGGGTCTGCCTTGAACGCCTGGATTATTTTGTTTCCAGGTGCGAATTAATTGGTGCAGTGCCTGACGATCTGCTGCTTCTGCAGTGGTACCATCAGGGAATTCTATGGTGATTGGGAATACAATTTCGAAACAGGTCAGTCCGTGCTGGCCATGACCTTGGTGGCCATGATGTCCGAAAGTTCCGCCGCCGCATTCTTCCCTTAAAGCGCGAAGTTCGTCTACATTATTAACCGTAATAATTTCACCGTCCTGCGATAATACAGAGATTGGAAAAACAAAACCCAAATGTGGACGTGGACCACCGTGGTGACCCTGATGGCCACCGCCGCCGTTTGCCTGGAAGTAATTACGCAGGGCCTGTTTCATTTCTTCATAAGAGCTTACCTCTACGGTGGAGCTGTCTGGCAAAACAATTGAAACAGGGAAAACCAGTTCGTAACATCCGTATTCAAGCTGAAGCGTGCATTTCCGGCGATTTCCCAAGGAATGATTTATACCGCCGTCGACTGCCTGAACGATACCTGGCGGGAGTAAATTTGGGGTTGAGTTATTATTTCTGAATCTAAGACTGAAATTTTACCAGTAAAACGCTGCATCTTTGCCCACTACAAACAAGTTTAAATTGCAACGCAGCGTATGCTTCATGAATACAAACTCCCATCGTTGGGAGATGGTGTGAGCGGAAAAGTGACTGACATTTTGGTGAAACCAGGTGATAAGGTCTCGCTCGAACAAATTGTCATTGTTGTCGGTACAGACAAAGTAGATGCCGAAATGCCGGTTGATGCAGAGGGCATTGTTGAAGAAATATTGGTTAAAAAAGGTGATGAAGTAACTGAGGGAGCTTTAGTGCTCAGACTCAAAAAAGAAGGCGGCGCCAGTGCCCCGGCTCCGGCTCCGGCGGCCCCTGCAGCGCCAGCTCAGGAAGTTGCTGCCCCTGCCCCAACACCTGCTCCGGCGCCTGCTCCAACACCGGCCCCTGCCCCGGCGCCTTCCGCCGGTAATTCCTCATTAAGAACTTCTCCACTTGCACGCAAGCGTGCCAAAGAATTGGGCGTAAACCTGGCAGATGTACAACCATCAGAAGGTTCTGGTCGTATATCTTACAAGGATGTGGTAGCTTATGTAAAGCGCAAACTTGATACTGGAGGCGGTTCAGCCATGGGCGGCGGAGCAATTGCACGCAAACCTTTGCCTGATTTCACCAAGTTTGGCGAGGTGGAACGCAAACCACAAAATAATGTAGGTGTCAAAACGGCGGAAGCGATGTCTTACGCCAAACAAACCATTCCACACGCCTGGATTTCTGAAAAAGCAGACATCACCAGACTGGAGGAGCTGCGTCAGCAATACAAGGAACAGGTAAAGGCAGCAGGTGGCGGATTGACCATGACAGCTATTTTAACAAAAGCTGTTGCCACACTTTTAAAGCGCATGCCACAATTCAACGCCAGTTTAGACGTTGAAACAAATGAAGTGATTTATAAGAAGTACGTTAATGTAGGCATAGCAGTTGATACGCCTACAGGTTTGTACGTACCCAATATCAAAAATGCAGACCAAAAGAATCTGACCCAGATATCTGTTGATCTGATCGACGTAACTACCCGGACAAAGGCCGGGAAGATTACGATGAACGATATCACTGGCGGCACCTTTACTATTTCCAATATTGGTGGAATAGGAGGTACTAATATGATATCAGTAGTGAACTGGCCAGAAGTTGCCATTCTCAGCATTGTAGCTGCACAAATAGAGCCGGTTTGGAACGAAGCCAACAAAACGTTTGAACCACGCCTGATGATGCCTATGACCATTGGTTGGGATCACAGGGTAGTTAATGGTGGTGATGCCGCGCGATTTATGGTGGAACTGAAGCGGATTTTGGAAGAGCCTTTTGCAGCGTGGCTGTAATTGCAGATTTATTGTTAATTTTACCGGACGAGTAAAAGGTCCTCTGAAGGGGAGGTTCCTTTTTTGCCAGGAATTTGTATGTTGAGGCAGCATTTGCTGCATTCAATGAATCTCATATTTTTTTGAATGTCATTTGATGTAAGTTGGATGACATGCAACTAACGTTCAAAACTATGAAGAAAATTTACATTTTTTTTCTCCCATTGTTCATAATCCTTTTTACGGCAGAAATTGCCCGCTCGCAGTGTAATCCAGCCGGATGTGTCACTCCATCGCCCTCTGTGGATGCCACACAAGCTTGTATCCTGCCCAGCCCGGATAATCTGGATTGTTACTTTGGTACCACCACTTTTGATCCACCGGTATCACTTCCACCATCCTGGTGCACATCGGTAGAAAACAACCACTTTTTTGCTTTCACAGCTGATGCGCCAACCGCAGTTTTTGAAATCTGTACTTACGGTTGCGCGCAAGGTGGCGCCATTCAGGCCGCCGTTTTATCTACGGCAGATTGTATCAATTTCCAGTTTGTATCGCCATGTTTGGGTAATATCCCAACCAACTCTTGTCAAACCCTCACAGCATCCAACCTTACACCGGGTGAAAACTACTACCTGATGATTGATGGTAATGCCGGTGCTGTGTGCGACTATTCAATCAACGGGGTAAACCCAACTATCAATGGTCCAACAGGTGGAATGTGTCTGCCTTCAGCTACCCTGAGTAACTACAACACGAACACCATTTCAAACTGGACTATTAATCCGCCATCTGCGGGTAATATCATTGGCCCATCTACGTCTCAGAATATCGTAGTACAATGGTTGGAACCCGGACCGGCTGAAGTTTGTGCCCAGTCTATCCTTTGCCCAAATGCTCCAAACCTGTGCCTGCCAATTTTTGTAGGTGAGGATGTGGAAATGGATGAAGAATACTCTGTTTGTCAGGGCTATGAAGTAGAATGTGCAGGCGAAATGTTTTCTGCACAAGGCACATTCCCGGTAGCACTGCCTTCATTTCTTGGATGTGATAGTGTAATTAACTGCAGAATCACGGTAATTCCTACTGTTTTCAGCACAGAAAGAGCCTATATGTGCCCTGGTGGTTCTACTACATGCGCCGGTGAAGAATTCTTTGCCGCCGGTAACTACCCGGTTACACTCCAGGCATGGCAAGGCTGTGATAGCGTGGTAACCTGTCAGATTCAGGTTGTTCCTATCTACAGTTCACCCATGATGAACATCAACCTTTGTGGTCCGGCCACGTATCAGGTTTGTGATGAAATCTATGATGAATCGGGTATATATGCCACCGTTTGTACGGGTTATCTTGGGTGCGATAGTATCGTAAATATCAACCTGGCCATCATGGAACCCAATGCGGTGATTGCCCCTCCGGCCATTTTGGACTGTGCCGGCAACCTGGTGATCACACTGGACGGAAGCGGTTCCTCCATTAATACAGCCCAAGGCGGCGCCACGGTATTTAACTGGTCTGGCCCTGGTATCATTGGGTTCAATAACCAGCCAACAGTACAGGTAAACCAACCCGGGGAATATTGCCTGATCGTGCGCCATAGCCGCGGCGGTGTGTTTTGTCAGGATACGGCATGTGTAACCGTACTTCAGGATGCCGGTATTCCGCAGTTGCCGGTAATGACTGGAGAATCTTTCCCTTGTGTGGGTGAAACACATGTTTATTCGGCCACAGCCACTGGTAACCCTCCTCCTACATCCTTTGTTTGGACTTTACCAGGCAATCACCCCTTTACCCAGCTGACTCCTAATTCTATTTCCGTAACCTGGACTGCCAATACACCAGTAGGTCAGCTTTGTGTTACTGCTAATAACTCCTGCGGCGCTTCTCCTGCTGCCTGTATTCCACTTACTGTTGGTGATCAACCTTATCCTCCTGTAATAAATGGTCCAACCAGTGTATGTACTGAAGGTGGTGACTACCTGTATACCATGGATACCCTGCAACCCGGAACCAATTATGCATGGACAGTTCCTGCCGGAGCAGTCTTGACAGGTTCAGGAGACTCCATCCGGGTGAATTTCGCTACAGCAGTTTCTGGTCCGATTTGCGTAACTGCTTACAACAATTGTGATACACTCGCGCCAGTATGTCTGAATGTGCAGGTTAATCCGAACCCAACAGCCAGCCTGGATGGAGTTCCGGAAATTTGTAACGGCGAATCCCTGAACCTGATTTTCACCATGACAGGTAACGGCCCATTCGATGTGGTATATTCAGATGGAGCCCAGAACTTTACCTTGAATGATATCAACAGCGGTCATCAAGTGCAGGTAAGTCCTACCGCCAATACCAATTATACGCTTATTTCGGTGAGCGACAATTCTCCGGTAGCTTGTGCCAGAATTGTAAACGATACGGTGCCAGTAGCAGTTTGGCCATTGTTTACCACGCCACAAACCATCCAGATCTGCGAAGGACAGTCGGCATTCCTGGCTGGCGCCAACCAAACTACCCCGGGTGTCTACCGTGATTCTCTTAGCAGCATTCACGGTTGCGACAGTGTGATTGTAACCACCCTGATCGTTAACCCGATTGATACAACCATTATCTCGTTGACCACCTGCGATCCTAATGCCGCAGGTACCGTTACTGTAACCCTGCCGCAATTGAATGGTTGTGATAGCGTGGTGATAACAACCACTACCTTGCTGCCAAGTAACCTGACCGAGATTTTCGACGCCAGCTGCGATCCAAACAACGTAGGGGTATTTACCCAGAACCTGACCAATATTTTTGGTTGCGACAGTACGGTGATCACAACAGTGATTTATTCGGAGTCGGACACTACTTACCTCACAGCAACTACTTGTGATCCGGCCGGGGTAGGTACTTTCAGCCAGCTGCTCACCGCTGCTTCAGATGGTTGCGACAGTTTGGTAATCACAACGGTAACCTTGTTGCCAAGTTCGACAACAAACCTGAGTGGTCAATCCTGCAACCCGAATGAAGTGGGTGTCTTTACGACAGTATTGACCAACCAGTTCGGCTGCGACAGTACAGTTATTACTACCATAACATTCAACGGTATTCCGCCAACACCTGTTTCGGCCACAACTTGTGATCCCAATCAGGTTGGTGTGTTCAGCAATACTATTTTGACCGCCGATGGTTGCGATAGTACCATTGTAACCACAGTAACCTTGCTGCCAAGCAGTGCTACAGCGCTATCTGGACAAAGTTGTAACCCGAATGAGGTAGGCGTATTTACCCAAACACTCACCAACCAGTTTGGCTGCGATAGTGTGGTAACTACTACCATCACCTTCAATGGCATACCGCCAACCCAGCTCACAGCTACTACTTGCGATCCAAATGCTGCCGGCACCTTCACGGAAGTGATTACGACTGCTGCGGGTTGCGATAGCACCGTAATTACCACTGTAACCCTGTTGCCAAGCAATGTTACCAACCTGACCGGTGCAGATTGTAATCCGGCCAATGTTGGGGTGTTTACGCAGGATTTGACCAATATTTTTGGTTGCGACAGTACCGTAATTACCACCATCACCCTGTTGCCAAGCAATACCACGGCTATCCAGTCGGCTACCTGCGATCCGGCAGGGGTGGGAACGTTTGTGTATCCGCTGGTGAACCAGTTCGGTTGCGACAGTATTGTAACAGAAACCGTAACCCTGCTTCCATCCAGCGCTACCACGGTGAACCTTGGTACCTGCGAACCAAGTCAGGTGGGCACAAGTGTAACAGTGTTGACCAACCAGTTTGGCTGCGATAGTACGGTGACCACAGTAACCAGTCTGCTGCCTCCTGCTTCCTGTGGCATGACGGCAAGTTTGAGCGGTTCCGTTATCCCATGCGGTGCAACCACGGGTTCTTTGACCCTTACGGTTACCCTGGGTGAAGGACCATTTAATTACACCGTACTGCTCGGCAATACTCCGGTTGCTAATGGCACCATCAATAATGTGGGTGTGCCTACTCCGGTAGCTGGTCTGGCTCCAGGTAATTATACGGTGAATTTCACCTCCAACAACGGCTTCTCTGCTACCGCCCAGGCTACCATCGGACAATTGTTCCCGCCAGCCCTGACGGCTACTCAGACTTCCAATTATGGCGGATTTGGTGTAAGCTGCCCAGGCGCCGTTGATGGCAGTGCCTCTGCAAGCGCTACCGGCGGCTTGTCGCCTTATAGTTATAGCTGGTCAACAGGTGTTGTGGCGCAAACAGTGAATAACCTCTCTGTAGGCACCTATACCGTAACTGTAACGGACGCCAACACCTGCACCACCACCACTAACGTAACCATCACTGAGCCAACACCATTACAGATCACCTTTACGGCTACAGATCCAAAGTGTTTCGGTTTGAATAATGGTTCTATTTTGGTGAATGCTACAGGCGGTGTAGCCCCTTATCGCTTCTCTCTGAATGGCGCAGCGCCACAAAACAGCAACCTGTTTGCCGGTTTGGGTGCTGGTACCTATACCATCACGGCATACGACCTCAGCGATTGTGAAACTTCGGAAATCATTGTGGTAAACACCCCGATTCCGCTGAATGTGGAACTGGGTGACGACCAAAATATTGCCATCGGTCAATCAGCTACCCTGCAGGCCATAGTGAACGTTCCGTTCGACAGCCTGGCGTCTATCATCTGGTCGCCACTGCCGGATTCAGCAGAATGTCCGCAGTGTCTGACCCAAACGGTGTATCCATTCATCAGCACCACGTACTCCATTAAAGTGGTGGACAACAACGGATGCCGTGATGAAGATCAGGTTCGTGTGATTGTAGACCGCCGCAAATACGTGTACATTCCAAACGTATTTACACCGAACGACGATGGTGACAATGATATCTTCAGCGTATTCCCACGTCCTGGTACAGTTCGTAAAGTAAACTCCCTTGCTGTGTTCGACCGTTGGGGTGAACAGCTCTTCGTACTGGAAAACTTCAATCCGTACGACGGCAACCTCGGTTGGAACGGCACATACAAAGGAGAGCCCATGAATCCGGGCGTTTTTGTCTGGGTAGTTGAAATTGAGTTTATCGACGGCGTGGTAGAGCTCTACAAAGGCGATGTCACAATCGTAAGATAAAGGCACGAAGACTACAAAGGCACAAAGAGCCTGGACTACACGAAGGCGCTAAGGCACGAAGCCGCTAAGGTGCTAAGACTCGAAGGGGGTGTTTGACTGACGTCAAACGCCCCCTTCGGTGTTTTGGTGTTTTAGTGTTTTGGTGTTTTAGTGCTTCGGTGTTTTAGTGTTTTAGTGTTTGGAGGAACCTGAAACTTTCTTCTTCGTGCCTTCGCGTCTTTGTGCCATCGCGTCTTTGTGCCATCGCTTTGTGCCATCGCTTTGTGCCTTCGTCCGCTTTGTGCCTTCCGCACAAAAGAAAAGCGCAGCACCGGACACCCCCGGATGCTGCGCTGGTAAAATCTTTATGTTACTTGTTAAGGAGCCGTTGGAGACTGAACGTCGGTGCGTTCGGTGGAATTGAAGGTGCGGTAAGGAACGCTGTTGAGCATTTTAATCAAGTCGTCGCGTACCACTTTGTATTCTTCAAACAATGGACCTGTAATAGGCTGTGGTTGTGGCAAGTTGAGTCGCAGGTGATCCACCTGACGACCGTTTTTCCAGAAACGGAAGCAAACGTGCGGGCCGGTAGCAAGTCCGGTGGAACCAACGTAGCCAATGGTTTGGCCCTGCGCCACGCGTACGCCTGGGCGTATACCGCGCGCGAAGCCGCTCATGTGCAGGTATTGGGTTTCGTAAGCGCCATCGTGACGCAGGCGCACGTAAATGCCATTGCCTCCGCGACGGGTAGCTTCTGTAACTACGCCTTCAGCCACGGCGATGATAGGTGTGCCATGTGGCGCAGCGTAATCGGTGCCGAGGTGAGCTTTGTGGTAGCCGAGAATAGGGTGCAGGCGGTTCATGTTGAAGCGGCTGCTGATACGGCTGAATTTTACCGGAGATTTCAGGAAAGCTTTGCGTGCCGGGCGACCATCGAAATCGAAGTAGTCTGTTTTTTGGCCGTCTTTCTTGAAATGGAAAGCGTAGGATTCTTTCCCATCGCGTTCGTACACTGCGGCAATAATTTTGCCGGTGCCTACAGCTTCGCCGCGCACGTAGTGTTGTTCGTACACCACTTTAAAGCGGTCGCCTTGTTTTTGGTGATAGAAATCTACGGAAGAGGCCAGTACATCAACCATGCCATCGGCCAGTTCATCAGAGAGGCCATTGTCGGTGAGCGCTTGCCAGAAGCTGGTTTCCAGTACGCCGGCTGCAGCCACGATTTTAGTATCAACCTCGCGTTTGAAGGTTTGTACGGCAAAGGGCTCCTTCAGTTGGAAAATGGTGTACTGATACGGAGAAGGCTCATAGATCATCAACTCAGGCGCATCGCCGGCCTGGCGGCGGAGGAATTGCAGGCTGGAGCCTACGCGCAGTGAGTTGATTTTGAATTTTTCTTTGCAGTTTTCCACCAGTTGATTCACCTGAGGGTAGGTGAGACCGGCTTCTTTCATGAGTATGCTTCCGAGGATATCTCCGCGTTTGAGTTCAATTTGCGACTGGATGTATTCATCCATGAAAAAGCCCCAGCGCAGGTTGTTGGTTTCCAGCGGCAGCGCGTCGGGACGTGATACTACGGCGATGGCTGCGGCGGCGGGGGCGGTATCTTGTTGGTTCAGGGTCAGGGTGGCGGCAATGATGCCTGCGGTGAGGGTGGCTCCTGCGGCGACGAGCGACGATTTTTTAGCAAAAAAGCGCCTCGTACGCCGGAGCCATCGCTCCGGATTTGAGTCTGAATGCACGATAAAATGGGTAGATTAGAGAAACAGTTTAGCTTGCCAGGCTCAAGGGGTTGGTGCAAATGTAGAAAAGCCCGTCAGTTTTTACACTACCGGGCCGTATTTTTAACCAACACCACTCGAAAGCGGTTATGCACATTTTGTGGAAAAGTATCACTTATCCTCCAGCGCCCAGTTTTTCCAGCAGCCAGTCCCGTTCGTTAATACCGGGCGTATTTTTGATCTCTTCGATGAGTTTTTCGCGTTTTTGGCTTTTTTTATCCAGGCCGTATTTGATGATTTTATCGAGCTTTTGGAGGAATTTGTAGTAGTTGTTTTTGTGTTCAAGAGATATTTTGGTTCGACGAACTTTTTGGTCCAGTGATTTGATACGGTATTCCAGCAACTCATCTTCTGTTTCGAAATATATCTTTATCAATAAAACATCAGCCCAAAGGCTATAATTGGGGTTTTCAAAATGTTTGTACACCAGGGTATTGAGGGCCGTTTCAAAATCCCGGGTGTAAAAATAATATTCTGCCATACACAGACTATGGGCTTCCACAGGGTATTTGGTGCCGCAAATGCGGGTTGGCGGATGTTCATCCAACACCTTTTTTACCCAGTCAAATTGTTTGAGCCGAAGACCAAATAAGATCAGGGCCTTTAGTGCGTGAATGATGATGGCATCTTTTTCATAAAAATAGCCTTCCTCAAAATGTTTTTTGTAAAGATCAAAAACCTTTATCCGGACTTCAGGTCCACCTAAATAAGTATATTTCCTTGACCAGAAGAATCGGAAAAAGGCTTTTAGATTGCGAAGCTTATCAAATGGTATTTGGTCTTTGTATATTTCTATAAGTTGATCAAATTGATCAAAACTCTGAGTGTCTTCGGGATTGTCCAGTAAACGCCAAGTGAGTAAATTTAGTTCGTATAAAGGATTGCTAGGATAGGTGTCGGGGTAGTTTAATGCAATTTGGGCAAGTGGACCTTGAAAATCAAAGTCCACCTGCTGTGTCATTTTTTGTTGGTACTTAAGTGAAGCTAAAAGCTCCATTTTATTAATCAAAAAAGAGATATCCAAATTAATCGCTGCTACAGAAATATTTGCATCATCCTCTAACCTATTATTTAAGCTTTCAAATGTAGCGGCCTCTTCTTCTAATAGAAATTGTTGATGGAAGAAATTTGCATCCTTAAAAGGGCTTTGATCTTGCTCTTTTCGAATGGCTTGGATGGTTTGCCAAAATCTTTCCTCCATCCCAAACCCGCGATAGAACTTGGCCATTGCTATGCCATCATTGAAAGATGTATCAGTATGTTCAAAAGCTTTTTGCCCTATGTATTTTTTCAATAGCCCAAACAAATCCGAAGCAAGGGTGTCCAAAGGACCTTTCTGGTTTGCATTGAATGGCTTGCCAGGGAAAAAAAGCGCGGCTACCTTGGCCTTGTCCAGTTCAGGGTGTTCCTCCTCTGCACCGGCAGTCATAATAAGGTCGTATAAACGAATCAGTTCGGCTGCATTACTGCGGTTGTTGAAATAGGGCGACAACAGGAACTGGCGGAATTGCGCATGTTCCTGCGGTTTGAACAGTTTGAGGACCTCCAGAAGTTTCCGGTTCAGCATCGTTCAGTGCAATTGGATTAAGGAAAACTGGTGGCAAAGGTGCTGGAAAAATTATTCAGAAAGGGAGCGCTTTGGAAAAATGGAAAAAATCGTAGGTGAAAAGTAAGCGCAGAATGTGAAATCTTGCGCTGTTTTTACAAACGAACACAAAATTTTCATCCATGAACATTCTCAAAAGATTCCTGACGGGCGTTTTGCTCCTTTGTTCCCTGCTTATTCAAGCCAATGCGTCCATCCTGAATACCGGGCCTAATTCTCTGCCTGCGCCGGCCTGGATACAGGCAGTGGAGATCACCGAATCCAAAATCAAAATTGAATGGGCGCCTGTAAGCGGCGCTGTTGAGTATAAAGTATCCCGCTTTGATGTAACCAACAACGTACAACTGCCGGACGAGTATATGGTGGAGCCGGAATTCACCTCTCAACCGCACGATCCGGGTACCACCATCCAATTTGAAGTAGCGGCCATTGACGAGAACAATGAAGAAGGTGCAGCTGCTGAAGCAACATACACCACAACTATAATTATTATTGATGTGATTGCCAGCTTCAGCGTGCCAAATGCTCCTGGCGGCAACCAACAGATTGCTCCTGGCGGACTTCTGGAACTGAATGTTCCAAACGCAAACAAAAATGACCAAACCGTGAATGTAACCCGCGTTAAAATCAGCCAGGGCAGTAATTTTGCAGAGTTTTTGGTTTGGAGCCATTGTATTGATCAGGATAACCCGGGCATTCGGGTTCAGTATTACCAGGAAAACAACTGGCCAGCTGCCGTAACAGCTGAGGAAGAAGTCATTGGCGAAATTGGATCTGGCCAAACAGCCTGCTCTATGATCCGGTTTAAGATCAACCAAATCAATAGTTTTTTCACACTGCTTCAGCCTGCCTATAACACTGAAACGGGACGTGGCAAGATTTTCATTCAAAACAACATGAAGACTACCAATATTACCTATAACCGGAGCACTAATTTTGAGGACAATCCCTGTTATGTTCCTCAAGGCGGTTATCAGGTGCAGGACATCCCGGAAACCCTTGATCCCAACGGAACTTCTGATGGCAGCGAAGATGCCCCGGCCACTACCGCTTCTTTGCTGGAGCCATTTGCTCATCAACCACTACGTATAAGCCCCAATCCGTTTCATGACGGATTTAAGGTGATATATGAAGTGGCTCAAACCGGTGCAGTACAGTTGATACTGACAGACCTGACCGGCAAAATCGTTCAAAACATAAGCTTCGATAGTTTGCTCACCGGTGCCTACACTGCTTACCTGACCACAAACACGCTTCCTGCCGGTATGTATCTGCTCACGGTTCAAACCGAAAATGGTCGTACAACGGCGCCAGTGGTTAAACACTAAGCTCCCTGTATAACCTGAAAAGCAGCTACGAAAACACAGCCCTCATGCCGTTTGGCGTGAGGGCTTTTTTATTGAATTTTTTATGTGTAACAGATTGATATTTAATATTTTGCAATCTTTTGACTCTTGAAAAGTCGCTGTGGAAATTCGGAAAAAAGCGTAGTTGTTTACCGGATAATGCCACCCCCATCTTTGCATCATCGATTGCGCAATCAACCCACAAACCTCCACTTCATTCAAAGGAAACACAAACACTACTTTCTTTTCTTTTAAACACATTAACACAAAAACTTTTCATCCATGAAACGCTTTTCTTTTTTGCTGCTCCTGGCAGTTTCTGCTTCCATCGCTTTGTTCACCGCTTGCCAGAAAGAGAATTTGCAACAGGTAGCTAATCCGGTAAATTCAGACCAAACAGCCGGCGAACGCGCTCCACTTATTTACGGTGTGAGCTTGTTCACCAAAAACAACGGAAGCCTGCTCCACACCATGGACGCCGCAAACGGCCAGGTAATCAACTCCGTACAAGTGTATCTGTTGGACGCTAACAACAATCAGGTGTTCCTGAATGATCTCAAAGGCGTTTGTACCTACAATGGTCAGGTATGGGTAACCACAGGGTTTCACCCGGTAGATGCTTACAGCTACCTGTTGGTAAAAGTGAACCCACAAACCGGCCAGGCTGGTATCATTTCGCATGGCGATCCAAACATCGGTGCAGTATCTGATATTGACTACAGCCCAACGGATAATACCGTATATGGTTTGGCCAGCAACACCAACCGCCTGATTACGATTACCGATAACAACAACAACTGGGGTACTTACACCAATGTTGGACCAATTACCGGTATGGGCAACTACACTGCCAAAGGACTTTCCATGGTTCGCGACAATGGTGGCGACCGTATCGTGATTGCAGGTACTCAGCAGTTTAATGGCAACGCTCAAGTGTACAGTGTTGGCGCCGGCGCCGGTGCTGCCAATTTCCTGGCAGTGGTTAACCCTGCCGCAAACCTGGCAGCAGGACACTGTGCTATTGGCTTTGACATTGACCTGAATGCCATGCTGATCAACCGCAACAACGGTTCAGGCTTGAACTCCTTTGGCTGGGCAAATCCACTGCCAAACCCGAGTGGCAGCGGCTTCTGGGGAGGCAACGGCATCAATTTCGAAGACCTTTCTTCAGATGTTCAGTAAACTGTCTGTCTGAAGAAAAAGTAAGCTCCAAGGCCAGGGAACGCCCTTTTTCATCTTTTCAAATGACTCAATTATGAAACAGACGATCTTCTTCTTTGCCATCCTGGTAGCCCTTGCTTCCGGTTGTTACAAAACCACCGATGTTCCTGCGGTTCAGGAAGAATCAGCTCAGGATCCAAACGTAATCGCGGTGGTGCAGCGTGATGGTGAAAGCTGCTGCTGTAGTCTGGTGGTTTCTTCCACCTACTTTGGCGGATTGACCATTTGCGGACTTCAGCCAGGCGATGGCGTTAATTACTGCGATCGTTTTTGCACTACCTCTTGCGGTCAGGCAACTGGTTATGCTAAAACCTTCCCGGTTGGGAAAGACCCCTTGTTTTGTATTTACAGTGGCAGTCCGTTCCGGATTACAAACAATGGTTTCCTGCCTATTCAGATATATTTCATCTGCAATGGCGGTACACCATCTACCCCGACCTGGATTCCAGCCGGAGGTTCTGTAATCTTTAGCAATGATTGCAAAGGAACGACCACACTTTGTTCGGAGGCGCCCTGTAAAGGTTAGTAAGGATATGCCTTGATGCCAGGTGATTATTAATGTTCGTTTGGAAACGAGTGTTCAAAAGAGCCTTGTGAATCTGAGCCGTAAGGTTTCAGATTTGCGAGGCTTTTTTGTTGGATCAGCACATATTTCAGAGTTATTGATCGGGCGATTCCAAATGAGAAAGCCGCCCTCTTCATCAGGAGAGCGGCCCGGGTTTACAGGTTGGTTTTTGTTGTACAGTAGTTATTGTGCGGATTTGATCACCTTGAAGGTTTGCACATTGCCATCAGCCTCGATGCGCAGGAAGTAGAATCCTGGGGCAAGGTGGGCTGTGGAGAGGGTATGGGAAGATTGGTTGGCGGGGATGGTTTCCTGAAGGGTCAGGCGGCCTTCGGAGGAGAAGAGTTGGATGGTTTGAGGGGTTTCGAGTGTTTGTTCGAATGAGATGGTTAATTCGTTGCTGAATGGATTGGGTGAAAGAGTGCTAATGTTATCAGGCGACTCCAAGGCACGGGAGGAGGAATAATCAGGTTTATCCAAACCAAAAGGTGTGAGTCTTTGGATAACAACAGGTTCATTTCCGATCATAAAAGTAATTCCCGTTAGGGTTGGATTAGTTTGTGTTAAATCATTTACGGTTAAATTTGCTGCTGGTACTTCTACTCCATTTAGTAGGTACTTAATGGTAATCCATGGATTAGGACATCCAGTAGGGGTACCATTCCCACAATAAAAATTGAATAAATTATTCCCAGGCTCTTGAGTAATATGATATAATTCCTCATCGGGAGAAACGCGTTCAATTTCAAATTGTTTGGATTTCTTACCACTCAATGTTACTCTGAAAGTGAACTTCCCAGAGTTGCCAAAAGGGCATCCACTTCCGCCATTCATCATAAATGAACAATTAGGAGCATTACTTGATCCTTGATAACCAATTACAATAAGGTCGAGGATAATTCCATGGATAGGAAACGTCGATGAGATGTTTTCGCTGTGAATGCCATTTGTACAGATGGCATTTGCAACTGCGAAAACATCGGTCATTGGTGGAATTGGAATGTTAACTTCGCCAACACCTGATGGCACTATGGTCGTACTGAGGAGAAGGGTGTCACTTGCGCGATATAGCCTTATTCGATGCTGGATGTTAGGACTGGCTACCTGCCATGCAAAAAGAGCCCAATCAGGTCCTATACCTTTGACATGAAAATTGAATGGTGCACTCAGTGTGCAAGTATCGTTTTCCACTTTCTCAGGTGAAAAGGCTGCTTCTGAAGCGCTTGCCCAGAAGGAATAACATGTAAAGATGAAGAAAAAAAGAGAATGTCTGAGTTTCATACTGAAATGTGTTTATTTAGAAAATCAGGACAAAAGTAGAGTTCGTCAATCTAAGAAAAATGGACACTTTTGCCACGTCATTCTTTGGAGCCCATGGTAAATTCATATTTGTTGGACGTAATTAAAGTAATGACCTCTTCAGAGAGGCAGGGTTTTCTTCAGTTTTTAAAGGCGTATTCAGCGGATAACCACCTGTTAGTCAAACTTTTTGAACAAGTGCTTAATGTCGAACCGACTTTTGAGCCTGAATTGTTGTCAAAACAAAACGTTTATTTGGCCTTATACGGAACGGAAGATCAGGTACATGGGAAGTTGGAAAAATTGATGTCTGAACTAAACAAGCATTTAAGAACCTACCTTCTTCAAAGAATGTATGTTTCTGAAGAAAATGAAATTTTGCACCAGATACATTGGGCAAAATGGCAGAGGGAACGGGGGCTTTTTGACCGTGCAAAACAAACCTTGTCCAAACTTAAATCGATTAGAGAAGCCGAACAACAGGAATCCTTAGAAAAATACCAATTAATTTTTCTTTACTCTGAAGAAGAACATAAGTGGGAAAGTACCTACAATCGCGTAAAGGGGGATTTAGGTGTGCCACAGTTAATCCAGGATTTGGACTTATATTTTCTGAATTTACGCACAGCTTTAGCGAATCGATTTTTCCTGCAACAAAAAGTTGCTAAGCTCGCTGACTTCAATTTTTCCTTAGATCGACTTAGGTCATTAGAGAATACAAGTATCCAGTTAGCAGTGAATGTTAAAATAACCCAAATGCTTCAGGCAGAGACGCCAAATGAAAAAGACGCTTTGGCTTTGATGGACTTTTTAATCCAGCATGAAACCCAATTGTCAGAAGAGAGCCTGGATCATGCTTATGCATTTTTGCGCAACTCATGTACCTTGCTGATTAACGCAGGCCACCTTGAATTTGTCCCAATTCAGCATAAAATTCATTTGGATAATCTTAAAAGGGGGTATTTTTTTATAAATGATGAGATTTCTCCAAATGCGTATGTAAATATTGTACAGATTGCAACCAGAGCCAATGAGATAAGTTGGGCAAAAGAGTTTACGGAGTCATTTCGAAATAGATTAGTTGGGGGAGATGCTGACCAATTTTTTTATAAGTTAAATATGGCTCAGTGTTTTTTTTCAGAGCGGGCATTTGAAGCAGCTTCCAATTATGTCCCTGAAGCGCCGTCCAACTCTCATTATTATCAAATTGCCAAAAGGCTGGAATTGAAGATTTATTATGAGCTTCAGTCAGATTTGCTGATCTATAAAATTGATGCTTACCGGAAATATATCGAGAGAACTGCGCCCAAAGTAGCCTCAGATAACGTTAGGGAGTTGTATCTAAACTTCCTAAAAATCCTCCACCAGCTAGCCCAATCTCCTCCAAAAGACAAAGCCCGATCTGCACGCCTTATTAAGCGGATTGAAGAAAAAAAATTCATCGCCGAACGCTCCTGGTTGCTGGAAAAAGCCCGGGAATTAGGTTAAATCCGGAACAGACCTCTGGAAGTGTCCAGTTTTGTGCGGCCCATTTTAGTGCAATCAGCACTAAAATGGGCCATTTTTTATTGTTTTTACTCGAAAAGTAATTTCAATGCCAAGAACTGCTTCTTCAAAGTGTCCTTGTTCCCCCCTTTTGCTTGCCCCCACTTTTGCAGCATCCTTTCTGAATAGCCGGCATTCAGAAACCCGAAACCATCAATCTTTTACCTTCAAACACTTTTCACATGAAAAAGCTTTTGTTTGCCATCCCGGTGGTAGTTGCCGCCCTCATTTTTGCCTTTTGCACCAAAGCAGATGTTCAAACAGATCTGGCACAGGTAGTGCCAGACGGACCTGCAGCCGATCGCGGCGTTTGCACCCTGATTAACAACCCGGTCAATGCTGCTGCTACCTTGACAGTTTGTGGTACCAACCTGAACCTCCAGCAATGTCAACAGTGCGGTCCGGGCAATCCAAAAGGGACCGGTGTAGCCGTTTTCCCAGGCGGATTGATTAACCTAACTTTGAATACCCCAATTGAAATTTCGATCACCACGGATGTTAAAACTGCGCTTAATCTCAATGCAGGTAACGGAGGCCCAGGTCCAATTCCACTTGATGCGGGCGAATGCCGTCGTTTCCGTATTGAAGACAACTGCACCATTACACCACTATAGATCCCACAGAACCATGAAGTTGGAAGTGATCGGATGATCATAGTTTTTCCGGTGCTTCCTTACACGTATTCATTAGCCGGCAAAGGCGGTGCAATATCCCTGCATCGCCTTTTCGCCATTTTTGACAAATTTTCGCATTTGTCCGCACCCCGAATTACTTACACACCTAATTTGCAGCAAAAACCATCTTGCTGCATGCGCCCTGTATTTCAACTTGCCTTATTACTTCTATTACCTGGCATTTCAGCCGCCCAAATCTCTACTTTCGATACCGGTAACGAAGGCTGGCGCTGCGATGGCGACCCCGTGAGTACCAATGCCATGTGGAATTCCATTGGCGGAAATCCCGGCGGAATGATTGAAATGACCGACGGCTCCACCGGAGGTACCTGGTACTTTGTGGCCCCCGCAAAATTCCGCGGACCCAAATGCGACGCCTATGGTAAATTCCTGCGCTATGATCAGTTTGCCGACGACCATTCCAATCCCAATACTTTTGCAGATGTAGAGCTCATTGGCGGTGGCATTACGCTGGTGTTTGATCACCCCATTTTACCTTTTCCCGCTTGGACGCATTACGACCTTTTTCTGCGCGAAGACGCCGGCTGGCGCGTAGGCACTACCAACGGATTGGTGCCAACACAAGCGCAGTTTAAGCAGGTGTTGGCCAATATCACCAGTCTGCGCATTCGTGGCGAGTTTCACCATTTCGCCGTAGACCATGGCGGCCTGGATAACGTAATCCTGGAAAGTAACTTCGCTTTTGACCTGGATGCCGATAACAGTTCGGGGCTCACCAACGGCGATTACCGGGCGGATACCTCCTGCACTCCTTCTGTAACCGTTGTGGGTAACGATCCTCTGCTTACCGCAGAAGGCCCCATTGATTCCATTCAAATCCTCTTGTTGAACGGTACAGCGATGGATCAAATCTCACTACCTGCCATCCCGCCACCTATACAAGTGGTGGTGTACGATGCGCATCATATTACATTGATCAATCCGGGCAATGGCGGACCAGTAGATTTTCTGGCCGTCATGAAGCAATTACAATACCTGGATGCTGCTGTGCACCCGCTTCAAGGGGTTAGGAGGGTGGAATTTCAGGTGTATGCGGGCTGTGGCCTGGCGGGTACTCAACGCGCTTTTTTGCCCATTTACACGCCGCCAAGTGCAGGTTTGCCTGGCGATACTACTGTTTGCACCAATACTTCGCCATTCAGTCTGTTCAGTGTATTGAAGGGGAATCCTGATCCAGGCGGAATTTGGTTCCCTGAGCCGTCTACAATACCCGGCTTTTTTGATCCATCCAAGCTTGCCGCAGGTACCTATGCTTACATTTTCCCGCCTACTTCTGAATGCCCGGGCGATACTTCTTTTGTATCGGTAGGTATTGAAATACCGCCGGTGCTCAGGCCGGATACTACCATTTGTTTTGATGACGTGCTTTATCTGGTACGACCAAATGCCCTACTGGAATGGACCTGGAGTAATGGCAGTCAGCAGGATGTTCTGCCCGTTTCGGAGCCAGGGGTGTACACGCTGATTGGACAAACGGAAAATTGTCTGTTTGAAGATTCTGTGCAGGTGGACTTTTTCGCCTGTAAAGCCTGCAACCTGTACGTACCTAACGTTTTTACCCCAAATGACGATGGCAACAATGATCAATGGCAGGCCTTTTTGCCCTGTCGCTGGTTGCGGTTCCGATTGGAGGTGTACGATCGCTGGGGTAGCCTGGTTTTTGCTGCCGATGATCCGGAGCAACGCTGGGACGGTTATACCCGAGGGAAGGAAGCCATGTCTGGCGTATACGTTTGGCGACTGGAGTGGGATGCTGATCTATTCGGCAATACCGAAACATGGCATGCCAAGGGCGATGTCACACTGGTGCGCTGATTACTTCTTTTTTACGGCAATGTAATTGACGCCTGTCAGGGCTTTCAGGGCTGACTTTTTCTCTTCAATTTCTGAAGCTTTGAGGTAGTGGAAACGTATGCCCACCACGTGCGCCTTGCCGTTGAACTGGTAATATTCCTGGTAATTCTCTTCCTGCAGCAAACGCCGGAGTTTGTCGGCATTGGTTTTATCAGACAAAGAAGCGATAACCAGAATACATTCGCGGCCATTTCGGGCAACATTGACTTTTTCCCGCGCTTCCCTTTCCTTGGCTTCCAGGGATTCCTGGGCCAGTTTGTCGGGGTCTTCTTCTGCGACTTTGGCTGGTTTTTCGTCTTCTTTTGGCGCGGTTTCTTTAGCGTCGGTTGATTTATTGTCTGTAGGGGTTTCCACTACCTCGGTTTCCGGCGTTACGGTTTCTTCTGTTGCCGGCTTATCCCGGAATTTCCAGTACCAGATACCAACGGCAAGTGCTGCCAGCAACAGGATAATGCCCAGTGCTGTGCCCCAGCCGGCTTGTCCGCCTGTGCGTTCAGGAGCGTAGGTTGGCTCTGGCATCGGCGGCGCGGGAGGTAATGGTGTTTGTGTTGCCGGCTCCGGGGTAGGGGAGGGAGGACTCACTTCCCGCGACCGGGTAATGGGCGAAAACTGCAAAGGAGGCAGGCCGTAAGAGGCTGCATTGAAATTGGTGGCGTCGGGCAGGAACTGAATTTTCTGCACATAGTTTTTGTACAAACGCCCAACGCCTGGCAGGGTTACTATTTCCCGTTGATCCAGCAAGGCCCGCATTTTTTCTACAAACTCTTCTACGGCGCGTGCGGCATCTTCAGTGGAAATACCGTGTGCATCAGCAATGTCTGCTGTCAGCAGGCCATCGTCTACCGTCAGGTTTTCGCTGAAAACCAGGGTTTTGGATGGCGGGTTCACCGTGCCGCCAACGTAATCTGTGGTAGCCGGTGTTCTGGTAGCTGTAAATCCACCGAAGCCCGGAACAACCAGGGCGTCGTGCAGATACAAGAGTTTTTCGATGTGGGCTGGGATATCAATTTGCATAGTATGTAACAGGCAAAAACAAGATCATCCGGTTTAAAAAATGGGATAAACCCTTCAATGAGAGGCAAAGGTACAGCCCTTACATTTACTACTTACCAAAAAATGGTATGTTGTTGCAGGAATCAGGTATAAAATACGTCAAACACCGCTTTAAGAAATTTCCTTCGGGGTAATTGGTGTGAAAATAACAATAAGTTCTACTTTTGGCCGCGTAATCACACGGGTATATGGACACTACCGGCGAAGTTGGGTCTTTTTTCAAATCGGCTTTCTCCGTTGACAACGTTATTTTCGGGTTTGATGGCGGAGACCTCAAGGTGCTGCTCATCCAGCGCGGTCAGGCGCCATTTAAAGATAAATGGGCGTTGCCGGGAGATTTGGTGTATCCAAACGAAGATTTGGATACAGCAGCTGAGCGTGTGTTGGAACAGTTAACGGGTTTACGTGGCGTTTACCTCGAGCAGGTAAAAACCTTTGGCGCCGTCAATCGTCACCCCCTGGGCCGCGTAATTACGGTGGCCTACATTTCCCTGATTAAGATCAGCAATTATACCGTTACGGCGGCCTCTTTTGCCCAGTCAGCCCAATGGCATACCATTGATAAGGTGGGCGATCTGGCATTTGACCACAATGAAATCCTGGAAAGTTGTTTGCGCCGACTCAAGCGCAAGGTGCGCACCGCGCCCATTGGATTTGAATTGTTACCGCCCAAATTTACCCTCACAGAGCTGCAGCAACTCTACGATTCTGTGCTGCAATTGCCCAAACGTCTGGATAAACGCAACTTCCGCAAGAAGATTCTCTCCATGAACCTTCTGGTGGAATGTCCGGAAATGCAGGAAGGTGTTGCTCACCGCCCCGCAAAATTGTATAAATTTGACCGGGAAAAGTACCTCCAGCTCATGAACGAGGGCTTCGTCTTCGATATTTAAGGCACAAAGCGGTAGGCACAAAGGCGCCAAGTTTAGTGTCGGGGTGACTGCAGTCACCCCGACACTAAAAAGACACGAAAAAATGCCCAACCGCACGCCAACTCAGACACTCCCACACTCAAACACTCCCACACTCAAACACCATGATCAGAATTGACCACATCGGTATAGCTGTTAAAAATATGGAAGAGAGCAACGAACTCTTCCGCAAGCTTCTGGGCGAACCGCACTACAAGGTAGAAACCGTTGAAAGTGAGCATGTTGCCACTTCATTTTTCCGGATTGGCGAAAGTAAAATTGAACTATTGGAAGCCAATCATCCGGACAGTGCCATTGCCAAATTCATTGAAAAACGCGGCGAAGGCATTCACCATATTGCTTTTGAAGTAGACGATATTCATGCGGAAATCCAGCGCCTCGAATCCGAAGGCTTCATTCCGCTCAACCGCGAACCCAAACGCGGCGCCGACAATAAACTCGTGGCATTTCTCCATCCCAAATCATCCAACGGGGTATTGGTGGAGCTGTGTCAGAGTGCTTGAGTGTTTGAGTGTTTGAGTGTGGGAGTGTTTGAGTTGGCGTGCGGCTGGGGATTACCACTAAGCCACTAAGGGCACTAAGGCAAAACTCCTCACTCTTAGTGTCCTCAGTGGCTTAGTGGTAAAAACTTATATGTAATCCCCGGCCGCACTCCAACTCCCACACTCCCACACTCAAACACTCACAAACTTTTGGTCCGCCCTCCATCTACCGGCAAATTAATGCCATTGATATATCCGGCTGCGGGGCTGGCCAGAAAGGCTACTGCGGCAGCAACCTCTGATGGCTCGGCAAAGCGGCGCATGGGAACCTGGTTTTTAAATTGTTGCTCCACAGCTTCGGTGCTGCTGTTGTTGGCTGCAGCCCGCTTGGTTACTATTTCTTCCAACCGACCGGTACTGGTGAAACCGGGAAGCACGTTGTTTACCGTTATCTGATATTGCCCAACTTCATTTGCCCAGGTTTTAGCCCAGGAAGCCACTGCCCAGCGGGTGGTATTGGATACGCCCAAGCCGTCTAATGGCTCTTTCACTGAAGTGCTGATGATGTTAATGATGCGACCATAACCGGCGGCTTTCATGCCGGGCAGCATCGCCTGCGCCAGTATCTGGTTGCAAAGCAGGTGGTTATGGTATGCTTCCACGAAATTTTTAGTAGGCGCCTCTGTGATAGGTCCGCCCGGAGGTCCGCCTGTGTTGTTTACCAGGATATGAATGGTTTTTTCCTGCAACAGCGCGCTGACCCGGTTTTGAAGCGTCAGACTATCGCCATAATCGGCCACCAGATAATCATGCTGCTGCCCCTGGCTGGTATCCAGCGTTTGCATGGCGGCAATAAGTTTGGCATCGTTTCGGGCCAACAATACCACATTGGCGCCCAACAAGGCCAGCTCCTGTGCGGTGGCCAGTCCAATGCCTGCGCTTGCGCCGCCTACGAGGGCGTTATGGTGGAGAAGGGAGAGATCCATGGTGTTAATGATGATATTGGTTTTTTATGAGTTTCCGCTCATAGCTTTGAGTAAACCACCCAACAAATTTAACATGCCTTCTACTGCCTGTTCGTTTTCTACGGGCAATTTGACGAAAGTTTGGCCGGTTTTTTCATCTTTTTGCACAATGGTATCTACCAAGCGTTTTGTTGCCTGGGGATCGCTGAGGGTTTGTGCAAGTTGACCCAAAAACTGCATCCCATTTTGGATTAATGCAGCCGGTTCGGCACGGGGGGAGGAAGGGGCAGGTAAAGTAGACTGCTCTTCGGGCTCATATGTTTCCGTGTGCTTGCGAGGCAAAGGTTCCGGTTCGGCGGCGAAATCCGGTGCAAGTGCTTCTTCGTCGCTTGGCGCTATGTTGGGTTGTTCTATTTCATCAGGCTCAACTGAGCTCATTTCTCCAATGGTAGTTCCTCGGGTAATGGTTTCAACAGAAGCCATGAACTGCTTAAATTTACTGTCGCCCATGAAAATGGTGTCTTCACCATCATCAAGCACGCCTGCAGCCATACTTTTTTTGAATTGGATTACGCCCAGCAGGTTGTGTTCAATAGTTCCCTGTGCAACTAAGTTGATAATATTCACTGGTTTTTCTTGTCCCAGCCGGTGAATTCGGCCAATCCGTTGTTCCAAAACCCCCGGGTTCCAGGGTATATCCAGATTAATCAGCCAGGCTGCACTTTGCAGATTCAATCCAACTCCGCCAGCATCAGTACTCAGGAATACCCGTACCTCTGGATTTTGATTGAATTCTGTGTAAAGTGCGCCACGTTCTTTGCCCGGTACTTGCCCGTGCAAATATCGGTATCCAACCCCCAATTCATCTAACTCCTTGGCTACCAGATCATTCATTCGTGCCCATTGGCTGAATACAACCACTTTCTCCCCTTCAATCTCCAGGATTTCCGTCAGAATGTTCCGCAATTCATCCACTTTCGTCTGGTAATTGGTGTTCTGGTCAACGATATAAGTGCTGTCGCACACCATTCGCATCAGGTTAAGAAATTTGAGCAGTTTCTGGCGATCCTGCTCATCGAGGTATTTCATTCGCTGCCATTTCAACACCAATTTAGCTACCTGATCTGCGAATTCCCGGTGCATTTCCCGCTGTGGCTGGGTCATGGGTACCACCAGATTTTTATCACTTCGCTTGGGTAGTTGTGTGAGAACTTCCTTTTTGGTTCGGCGTATTAACCTTTGCTCCAGCAGTTTGCGAATTTCACCCAAGTTCTCATACCCTATCACCCGACCGTTATCGTCGGTGGTTTGGTATCTGGGAAAGAAAACATGCCGGGGGCCGAGCGCGAATGGATCAACAAACTGTACCAATCCGTACAGTTCTTCCAGGTTGTTTTCAATGGGGGTTCCGGTTAATACAAAAACCTGCCGCGTATGGATGCGCCGCACATTCTGCGCAATCTTGGTTTTCCAGTTTTTAATCCGTTGCGCCTCATCTAAAATCAACAAATCGTACCCTGCCTCATTCATAGCGGCACTGTCAAAAAGCGCTGAATGATAGGAGGCAATTTTATACACAGCTTCCCCATCACGATGATCTCTTTGCCGGGCAAGGGCATTGCCTTCTATCACAACTGCCTGCTGACCGGTGAACTTTTCCAATTCAGTTTTCCATTGGTACTTAAGCGAAGTTGGCGCAAGGATGAGTATTTTGGAAATACCCAATTCCCGACGCAGTAATTCGGCGGCAGTTATAGCTTGCAAGGTTTTGCCCAATCCCATTTCATCGCCAATGATAACCCTGCCGTGCTGGTAAGCAAAAAGCACCCCCTCTTTTTGATAAGGGAATAGCTCGGTTCTAACCAGCCCCCCAAGCCACTTGTTCCGTTTGGCCAAGTCCATTCCATACACTTTTTCAATCCTTCGCTGATGCTCCCTGAGTTCCAATACATACTCCAGAGCGTCTTCATAACAACGAAAATCCGGACTTAAGCTGCGCGCTTTTTGCAGGAAAACTTCAAAATGCGCCAACCCTTTTTCGGTTAGAAATAATTGATTATCAAAGTAGTCCATCGACAAATCAGCGAACTCCTCCAATTGATCAGTTCCAATGCTGAGCCGTACGTTCTTACCTGCGCGATAGTCCAGGTAAACGCTGGTATAGGATCTTTCCTCCGGAAATTTCAGGTGCTTGCGGAGTCTTTTTTTAGCAATCAACCGAAATACTGCCTCTATATGCTTGCAAGTGCCAAGTCTGCTGATGCGAAAGTCGTAGCAACTGCAAAAATTATGGCCACGATGGTCGGGGCTGCGCAATGCCACCTTGTAAGTATTGCGAGAGGCAGGATTGCCTACCAAGTAGTCGGCATAAACAATTTCAGGACTTGTTTTTTCGATAACAAAGTCGTTATCCTGCACAAACTGTTTACGCAGGGCAATTTGCCACTGTTCCATGTGCATACCCTCCGGACGGCGGTGGTAAGGAACCTCTTTTTGTTTCTTTTTGGTTTTTTTCTTTGGTGAGGCAGTGGTTGTTTTAGCAGCCATTAAGATAAAATTGTGAAGGTAAGGGGTGTAGTAATTAGGTGTTGCGCCTTGCTTTTACCCCCGATTTTAGGTGCTCCAATAGCCCATAGCGAATCCTTGTCTGTATTTTTTCCAATTCAGAAAATTCAATCAGCCGACTATTGTAAGCCTGCTTATTTGTTTGAAGCTCTCCCAACAATGCTGAAGCTTCAGTGAAGTCCTCTTTTACAGCTTGTAATGCTTCTTCAAAATTGCCCATTTCAACCATTTCAACCAATATTTCATTAGTAAATAGTTTGCCGGAGCCTTCAGTGGCAAAAATTCCGTCTAAAAGTTCCCGCACGCTCACCAAAGTAAAACTTTCCTGACATTGAACCTGTGCCCCGGCTTTTTCCGCCTTGTCTAAATTACTGCGCAGAAAGAAATGTGGAACAGCAAGGCCTTTACAGGTGTCGCAATTGCAAGGTACCTTTTGCTCCACTTTCATACGTTCGTTAAAATGAAAGCTGCGGTTGATGGCATCAATATCGCGGGCAATTGTACTCAATAACTCCTTGCTATTTCGCCCGTTACTGTCAGATTGTAGGGTGATTTTCTTTTCTCTGTAACTTTCCACTACTTCAACCCTGGCCCCCTGGTCGTAGAAGACCGCTCCTCGTTTCCACATAATCGGCGGTGATTCAAGCAGGTGGTGTTGACGAACAATAAGCCGCGCAATAATATCCTTTGGCATGAAGGTATATTGATAATGCAATTGCAAAAGGGTAGGGGCTTCCCAGACGTATCCTTCCGGCGACTCATCAGGCAGGAGTGAAGGAACGATATATAGCCCTTCTTTTTCCGGGGCACGATAGCATAGCTCGAATTTTTCCATCAGGAGGAGTAACTCCTCAAAATAATCCTCGTAAGCCTCACAGCCCCAAACCTGATTTAAATCCTGGCGTGTAAAATGGCCGTTGTCTTTTTTCTCCCGGGTATGATCCAGCACATTATAAACGGCCTGTGTAGCCCATTCCGGACGAAGTATGACCCGCTTGTTTAGCCCTGCAATATCATTAAAATGCAGAAATGCGCCCAAATCATGCAGAAACTCCAGTAGATAGTCCTGTTTTTGCTTGTCTGTGATGCCCTCCTGTTTGCAAATGACCCTGAAGTCTTCAAGTGGGATATGATCTGAATCAACAGATTCCAATTTGCGACGAATACTAGCCCACTTTTTAGGAACCTTTTCCCCTCGTTTGAATTGTGGCAAACTCCGGATATGCCATTCTATGTGAGTACGGAGGTCCAGAACGCCGCTTCTATTGGTGAGCAGGTTAACCACTTTGGGATTAGCATCCTGCACATTTGGGTAATCACGACGCAGGTCGCTCATGGGTAGATTGGGTTGCATGTCGCCTTTTTGATTTACCACCAAAAGCAACAGACTGTCTTTACCATAGATTTCCTGCATTTGCAGCCAATAGTCGAATTGCTCTTCCTTCCTTCCGTCGCAAAGCAATAAATAGAGTGATTTTTTAGTCAGGAAAAAGCGATGAGTGGCGTGGTAGACCTCCTGACCTCCAAAGTCCCACACATGCATCGTAAATGTGGGACTTTGATCTTTCAAATGCAGCCTGCTCACCTTTATTCCCGTAGTGCTGTCTTTTACTTCATCCGGTGGCAAGGCATCCGGGTTTTCAATTTTTCGTGCGAGTGTGGTTTTTCCGGCGCCGGCATCTCCTAAGATGAGCAATTTGGCTTCAAATACTACTTCAGACCCCTGCTCTGCCAGCTCTCTGAAGTAATTGCGCAAAGCAAAGCGACCTTGTTTTACGATTTCAGGCGGCGGTGAAACCAAGTCATCATTCCCTCCCAACCATAAATGCTCCAACCTGTCTGCAGCCTCCGGCAATGCAAATTCTTTCAGGTAATTATCGCTTAAATCGAGGAATCTCAGGTTAGGCATTTTTTCCAAACCCGCCATGGATGTCAGCGCATTACCCCGCAAATTGAGCGCTTCAATCCGTTCATTCGGGAGGAGTTGAACTACTTGTAGCCATTTTTCGTCTGTTAACCCTAAATCGTAAAAATTTAAGCCTGCAACTGCATTATCAGAATGGAGTACATACTGAGGCTGCCAAAGTGTTGGCCGGTCAGGATCTTTATGGCAGGCCATCACATTTTGAATGGGGTCATGGCCTGTTTCAGTTGCGGGATGCAGGGTAAGGCCAATAACAGATTCGATGTTGCGTATGATGGCTGGTTTGATCATAAGGTTATATAAACTGTTTAGTTGTTATTAGAATTTCCTCCCCCTTCCTCTCTTTCATGCATAAACTCCCCAACGTCGATCCCCCATGCTCACAGGAAGGACCGTCTGGCTAACCAACTGACTGGAGGACAAGGCGGAAGCCGATATTGAAGAAACGGCGCCCCGGCCTGTGGTTGCTGCGGCGCGCAGAGCGGCAGTACTGCGGGTAGTCGCCCCAGTCGCCGCCGCGGATAACGCGGTAATCGCTCTCTTTTGGGCCACGCGGATTGATTTTTCGTTCCGCAGTGTACTTGTCAACCCAATCTTCACACCATTCATACACATTGCCGCTCATATCGTATAAGCCCCAGGCATTGGGAAGCAACAGCCCCACGTCATGTGTTTCGCTTTCACAGTTTCCTTTATACCAGCCTACCTGTTCCAGCAGGTCGGAACCTGCATAAAGGAAAGGCTTTGGCGCTCCCCCTTTTGCAGCATATTCCCATTCTGCTTCGGTAGGCAGCCGGTAGCCGTCTGCTTTGGTATTTATGTTTACCCGGCCTTCATTAGGCAATTTCCAGGTTTGACCATCCCAACCGTATGGCTCCTGGCCTGGGGTAAGGTAAACAGGGTTTCGCCCGGTTATCTTGCTCAGCGCATTGCAAAATACGGCAGCATCAAACCAGGAAACATTCTCTACCGGGCGCAAAGGGCCTTTGAAATGAGAAGGATCGCTGTGCATCACGGCTTGCCAAAGCTCCTGGGTTACGGCATATTCCGCCATCCAAAAGGAATCAAGCTGCACCGGGTGCTGCGGTAATTCAGTTTCTAAAATATCCGGCTCGCCCTCCACGCTACCCATCAGGAATTCTCCTTCCGGTATATGCACCATACGGAAGCTGAGGTTAGCCTGCGGGAGCAAACTTTGGGTATAGTAATATGGTTTAGTCATAAAATCTTCCGGGTTCAACCTGATTAAATAAGGGGAAAGATACTGCATACTTTAATAATAACCCCAACAGCGGCATAGCCGCCAAAAACGGCGTTAGCCGTGACATTCCTGTGGAAATGGATGGTGTATATTGTTTGAACGGCGTTAGCCGGGACATTTTTGTGCCATGTTCAACGTTGGTATCATAACCAATCATAAATCGGGCATTTTATAATGTCACGGCTACGCCGTTCTGATATTGATTAATTCCCCATTTCCCTGCGGGCTACAGGAATGTCACGGCTAACGCCGTTTTTGGCAGCTGCGCCGCTTTTTTGGCTGCGCCGTTTTTGGCGGCTGCGCCGTTTTTTGGGGCGGCTGCGCCGTTTTTTGGGGCGGCTGCGCCGTTTTTTGGGGCGGCTGCGCCGTTTTTTGGGGCGGCTGCGCCGCTGGGGGTTATTGCATCACCACCACGCGCCCGCTCCAGAACCGACCTTCCTGCGCTACCTGTACCCAATACACTCCTGGTGCTAATCGTCCCAAGGGTAATTTTGAGCGCTGCTGGATGCCGTTTTGCTGCTGAATTAGTCTGCCAGTGGCATCCCAAATGCTCAGATCAAAAGGCTGGGCATCATTGAGCCCTTCGGCTTGCAGGGTAAATTCACCCCGGTTAGGATTGGGGAAAATGCCCAGCACGCCGGGCACAAACGGTTGGAAGGTAGCGCTGGTTTGACAAGGAACAAAAGGCCCGCCAGGTGATCCCTTTAAACACCCATCCATCCAGGCTTGTGGCAGATTCGGATTGCCCACAGAGTCTATCAGTTCCAGGGTGTATCCATTCCCGTCGGCGCCGGTGGGCCATGGGCTTTCTGTGCCGTAATACACCGATTGGTACAAGCGGCCATTGGCGTCGTACAAACGGAGGGCTTCTCCGGAGCCGCTCAAACCAAATCCAAAGGGCCCGGCTATGTTCGGCACCGTTGGGTATATCAGGGCAAAAGAATCCTGATTGCGGTATAAAACCAGGTACTCCCCGGGGGAGAGCACGGTTGGGTCAGGCAGGATATAGGTATTGTCTTCAGCAGCATCCTTAAAAATCCAGTTGGAAAGATCCACAGTCTGGTTGCCTTTATTGTACAACTCAACCCAGTCTTCTGCATTAGCGTCAGGCGCCGAGGCATAGTTGATTTCACTTATTTGAACAACTTCCGTACAGGGTGCATAAGCCATTCCCGGGGAACCGCCAATACAGCCCGGGAACCAGGATTCCGGCAGGTTGGGATTCAGGCTGTCGGCGCGCAGTTCCAGACTTGGGCCCCATCCGTCAGCCGCTAATGGCCAGGGAGTGTTGTTGTCGTAGGTCATTTCCAACACAAGCTCATCAAAGCGATTGTACAGGCTGATGGTTTCTCCATTGTTGCTCAAACCAAAGCCTATCGGCCCCCAAACGGGTACTTGCGGGTGCTGACTATGGAAACGGGCGGTATCCTGCGCAAGCACCAGGCGTTCCTGAGGCGCCACCACAGTGCCCTGCGGGAAACTGAAATTGTTCACTGGATTGCCGTCGGTGAGGCGCCAGCCTGAAATATCCAGCGCTCCATTACCATAGTTCAACAGCTCAAGCCAGTCGTCGGAATTCCGGGTGCTGTCAGGGTGGTAATGCAATTCACTGATAGCCATACGTCCCTGGAAGCCGGTTGGGGCAAATACCGCCCGGAAAAGGGTGCTTTGGTTGGCATTCACCACAATGGTTGCATGGGTATCTACAGCCATCAGAATTTCGTTGGTATCCCAGTACAAAAAGGCATAACCGGGCTCCGGAATGGCGGTCATGCTGATCTCATTGCCATCGAAGTATATGCCGCTCCAGGGCAGAGGGCCAGGGGTGATGGTGTTCAGGGTTATTCTGCCTGCTTCGGCCGGGAATACATCCAGGGTCACTTCAACCTGTCCATTCAGACCCAGGTTATTTTGTATAAAATCGCGCACCAATGGGCTGCGTTCCGTCAGACTATTTTGATACACGAGGTGATTGTCGGTAAATGCAGCCATTTGCCCGGGGATGTCGTTCGGATTTCCCCATCGGGCATATAGTTTGGGCATTTCCACCACCGTTTGCTCGTACATGCGCTGTTCCACCCGGGTCAATAAATCGGGCAGGTAGGCTGTATTCATCAGGTCGGCAAACCGGTTAATGAAATAGTTTCGGAATTTGGGATTTTCCATGCCGCGTTTCCAGACCCTTACATAGGGGTTATTGATGTCTATATCCTGCAAAAACTGGATCGGATTGTCGTAAACAGAGGTCCAACCACCCGGCGCCAGGGCGAGCTCGAAATCCTGGATGCAATACCGCCAGCTGAAATTGGTTTTATCAGAGCGGTAAATTTTGATGTTATTGCCTGGCCAGTCTCTGTTCCCAACCCATGATTCTGCAATGATGTAATCATGGTAATATTTCATGTCGAACAGGCGATCTGTTTGCTCCCAGAAAGTGGAATCTGCCGGATTCAGATTGTCAAAAGCTTCCATGGCGGTGTAAAAACCATCGGTTGAACCTTCAACAGCCCTCAATACGCTACTGTACCAAAAACTGAGCGATAAAATATCGATGGAGTCTTTATCGCAATCATCTTCGGCTTTGAAGAAACTATCGTCAAATTTTTCCCGCAGTTCATACAAGCCAAAATAGTTGCCATTGATGTACACACTGACCGGTCTCCAGCCACTATAATAATTATTGGTTGCCTCCCCCATGGCTTCCACAGCACAGGCATCTTTGTAGGGATACCAAAGGAATAGATTACTGCCGTTGCGCAGGTATATTTTGTCGTAATTGGTGTGTTTGGGTTTGGTTGGAATAAAAGTGTGCTCTACCGGCCCGTCGCCCAGTGCAGAATGTGCAAAGTTGATTTGAAAGGAGTGCTGGGGTTGGAATCGGCTGCCGCCAGCGCCTCCGTCCATCTGCATGGCTACCTGCTGGGAAATGACCAGCCGATGGGTGTCTTGCAGGTCAAAATAATCAACATGAGCTGCTTTTTCCCAGTCGGTCCACCAGTTATCAAAAATACCATTGGGGCCGTACAGGTTATCCTTTTGGGTAGTAACGGAGAGGATAGGGGTGGTATGGTTAATACCCAACAAGTAGCTTGAAGCCACTATTTTACTGGGCAAAATACCTGCCTGGAAGGCCCTTGCCTTTAACATTGCTGAATAATAAATGGTAATGGGAGTCCCCTCAAAAATTGGGTCGTTTTCGTCCGGATCGCTGCCATCCAGGGTGTATCTGACAACGGAATTGCTGCCATTTGGGTTTGTAATGCTGGTGGTAATGATGTTATTATACAAACCGGCAGGCGTTTCAATAACCGGGGGCTGAAGGTAACCCAGAAACGTTTCAGACTGATTGTTGCTTTGTCCGGGGGTAGGCGGCGCAAAAATGACCAGGTTATTAGATGAGTCTGGAAAACTGCCATTACTGTTGTCCAGATTTTTGGAGTTTACCAACAGGCTGCCGGCAAGTTGTGCGTCGGGCTTGAACAGATAAACAGTATCGCCTTCCGTTGAGAGTCTGAAATTAGTATGGAGATTCAGCGATGAGCTAATTTGTTGGAAATCAATTGATAGGCTAGTGTCTTGTGTCAATTTTATGTTGAAATCCACGTAGGTATACACAATATTCGGATCTGTCCAGGCTACATCAAAAGCAAGGCTGGTAATGTATCCGGGAGTCAATCCGGCGGCAATCAACTCATCGGCCCGCACCAGGAATTGATGTCGCGATGCCCAATACCAGTTGCCATAAGGTGCGGGGTAATCGTACGGGGAATTTTGGACACTCCCGCTGCCTATTACCACCTGATTGATACGCATGTTTGGTCGCATTTTTGCCCGGTTGCCAAATGGCGCGCCACAGGCAAACTCACTGCCGTCGTTAAAGGTGAAGGAAGAAGAGTAGAAAGAGGTGCTGCTTTGGTTAAATACCGAGTTTACGGTGTACCCGGCATTGTTGTAGGAACAGGTGTTAATAAGCAGGTTTGAAACACCGTCCCAATAAATGGAATCGGTAAAAAGGTGTTCATTCCAGCCTATCACCGGGGTAAAAGTGCCGGTATTATGCACTTGTTTGAACAAGGTGATAGGCGCGCGATTTTTACCGCTGCAAAAAATGACCTTGTATTCATTAGGCGCCAGCACCACATTGGGGAACTGCCACATATCGGGTTTATTCAGCCGGTCAGAAAGTCGGTAATTGAGCAAAGAAACCGTGTCCGGACCCGGGTTATACAATTCAATCCAATCAGGATATTCACCGTTTTCATCTGCTACAGTGTTGTAATTTCTGTTGGATCCTTCATTAAGGAAAATGGTTTGTGCATTGACCTGGATACAGGTAAGCAACCACGCAATTATTGCGAGCAGGGTATTTTTCATAGACAATAAGGGTGAAAGCCACTTTCCTGGTCAGTAGCTTGAGCTAAATATTGCGCAATAATACTACAATGAAAAGATCCCTGCAGGGCAAAAAATGCCACCCACAGACACAACCCCACCGCAGCGGCGCAGCCGCCGCCCAACGGCGTTAGCCGTGACATTATAGCAACCCCCCCCGGCCACGCAAATGCATGACCGGGGGGATGTATAAAATGTTGGATTGAGGTCCAACAAGCAATGTTTGTGTGTCTAAGGTATCAATTACGCTTTGCCACCTTTTGCAGCTTCAATTACTGCTTTAGAAACGCTTTCCGGTGGTGGAGCGTAGTGGCTGAATTCCATGGTGCTGGAAGCACGACCGGAGGTCAGTGTACGCAGTTGAGTAACATAACCAAACATTTCAGACAGAGGTACTTCAGCCTGGATAGCTACTGCACCGCCCATACGGGTTTCCTGACCTTTCGGCAGACCACGACGACGGTTCAAGTCACCGATAACCGGACCAACATATTCTTCCGGAGTGATTACCTCCAGCTTCATGATTGGCTCCATGATTTGTGGCTTGGTAGCCGGAGCAGCTGCGCGGAAACCTTCTTTCGCACACAATTCGAATGCGATAGGCTTGGAGTCCACTGCGTGCATGCTACCGTCGGTAACGCGTACTTTCATGGAATCAATGTTGTAACCGGCCAGAATACCATTGCTCATCATCTGGTTGAAACCATCCATGATTGGCTTTTGGTAGTTCTTGTCGATAGCACCACCCACGATAGCCCACTCGAACTGCAGTTTTTTCTTGCCGCTCTTGAAGTCTTCGCTGTTCAGGAAATCCTCATCAGCAGGTCCGAGTTCGAATTCCATATCTGCGAAGAGACCGGAACCACCGGTTTGCTTTTTCAAGCGCTCGCGGTGAGAAGTAGTTTTGGTCAGAGCCTCTTTGTAGTTTACCTGAGGAGCACCCTGGTTGCACTCAACCTTGAATTCGCGACGCAGACGGTCAACGATGATCTCAAGGTGAAGCTCACCCATACCGGAAATTACTGTCTGGTTGGTGTCTTCGTCGTAACGTACGCGGAAAGTTGGATCTTCCTCAGCCAGTTTGTTGAGGGCCATACCCAGCTTGTCCAGGTCTTTCTGTGTTTTTGGCTCAACTGCCAAACCGATTACCGGTTCCGGGAACACCATAGATTCGAGAACGATCGGGTGGTTCACATCGGAAAGGGTATCGCCGGTACGGATGTCTTTAAAACCAACTGCTGCCGCGATATCGCCTGCTTCCACAGAGTCGATCGGGTTTTGTTTATTGGCGTGCATTTGGTACAAACGGCTGATACGCTCTTTGTCGTTGGTACGTGTATTCAATACATAGGAACCTGCATCCAGTTTACCAGAGTAAACGCGGATAAAGCACAGGCGACCTACGAATGGGTCGGTAGCAATTTTGAATGCCAGTGCAGTGAATGGATCATCCACAGACGGTTTGCGCTCTACTTCCTGATCTGTTTTTGGATCAGTACCTTTAACCGCTTCGATGTCGATCGGAGAAGGCAGGAAGTAGCAGGCAGCGTCGAGACAAGCCTGTACGCCTTTGTTTTTGAAGGCAGAACCGCACATTACCGGCGTCATTTTCAGATCGCAAACGGCTGCACGTACAGCTGCACGCATTTCTTCTACGGTGATGCTGTCTGGATCGTCGAAGAATTTCTCCAAAAGGTTGTCATCATAAGATGCAACTTCTTCAACGAGTTGTTGACGAAGTTCCTGAACCGTTTCTTTTAAGTCGTCCGGAATCGGAACTTCCGTGTAGGTCATGCCCTGGTCGTGTTCGTTCCAAACGATAGCTTTACCGGTTACGAGATCCACAACACCTTTGAAGTTGTGCTCGGCGCCGATTGGCACCTGGAGCGGAATGGCATTAGCGCCCAACTTCGCTTTCATGTCCTTCACTACCATCATAAAGTCAGAACCGGCGCGGTCCATTTTGTTTACGAAGCCGATACGTGGTACACGGTAGTTGTCGGCCAGACGCCAGTTGGTTTCAGACTGAGGTTCTACGCCGTCTACAGCGGAGAAAAGGAACACCAGACCGTCGAGTACGCGCAGAGAGCGGTTTACTTCTACGGTAAAGTCTACGTGACCTGGAGTGTCAATGATGTTGAAATCGTATTTTTGTCCTTCTACCGTCCACTGGCATTTAGTTGCAGCGGAGGTGATGGTAATACCGCGTTCCTGCTCCTGTTCCATCCAGTCCATCGTTGCGGCGCCTTCGTGCACCTCACCGATTTTGTGGTTAACACCGGTATAGAAGAGCGTACGCTCGGTGAAAGTCGTTTTGCCCGCGTCAATGTGGGCGGCGATACCAATATTCCGGGTAAACCGAAGGTCCGTTGCCATGACTTTTTACTTTATTGAATGTGTGAAGAAAAATGAATGAGAATTTTGGGTTTATACGGCTATTCGGAACAAAGTATCGTTTATTGGCTAAAAAGTACTTTTTTCCTGTAGGTTAATTTTGTGTAAACCCGATGTTTTTGAGGAAAATTTTGAGGTGAGCTTTGGTTAGCCTGCCATCAAAACCTCTAAAAACGCGGATACCGCCGAACAGTGCTTTCCCGAAAAAGGATCGGGTTTGCAATGTTCGGCGGTAGAGCGTAGGATCGGCCTGGCTTAACGTCCACGGAAGTGTGCAAAAGCGCGGTTTGCTTCTGCCATTTTGTGTACGTCTTCGCGTTTTTTTACCGCGTTGCCTTCGCCTTTGGCAGCAGCCATTACTTCGGCAGCGAGTTTTTCGGCCATGCCTTTGCCACTGCGGGCGCGGGCGTATTTAATCATCCACTTGATGCCAATAGAGATCTTGCGGTTAGCAGGAAGTTCTGTTGGAATCTGGAAAGTAGAACCGCCTACACGACGGCTGCGTACTTCCACTTGTGGCATAACGTTGTTGAGTGCTTTTTTCCACACTTGCAGCTCGTCCTCGTTGGTGCGGTTTTTTACGATGTCCAATGCATCATAAAAAATGCTGAACGCAACGCTCTTCTTGCCGTCCCACATCAGGTTATTCACGAAACGTGTTACCATCGTGTCGTTATAACGCGGATCGGCGGCCAATACTCGAGGTTTCGGTTTGTGCTTACGCATTGTATAATAAGGTGAATGTGTTTAAGGAAATTATTTCTTCGGACGCTTGGTGCCGTATTTGGAACGGCTCTTGTTCCGTTTCTGCACACCGGCGGTGTCAAGCGCGCCGCGTACAATGGTGTAACGCACACCCGGCAGGTCTTTTACACGACCGCCGCGTACGAGTACGATGGAGTGTTCCTGAAGGTTGTGGCCTTCACCCGGGATGTAGCAGATCACCTCGATACCATTTACGAGGCGTACCTTGGCTACTTTACGGAGTGCGGAGTTCGGCTTTTTCGGCGTCGTGGTGTACACACGGGTGCATACGCCGCGCTTCTGCGGGCTGGCATTGAGCGCTCGGCTCTTGCTCGCATACTCCACCTTTTCGCGGCTTTTCCGCACAAGTTGATTGATGGTTGGCATACCGTTATTTTAAGTGAAAATGAGATAACTCGTTCAAAATCAATGAAAAAGGGAATAAAAAATGCCCCCTCTTTCAAAAGCGGAGGCAAAGGTAGCACGATTTTGTGCTATTTTCCAAGTGAAAAGGAAAGATTTTAACGGGTTTAGCGCAAAACACTCACGTCTCCACGAAAGTTTTGAACAGTACCATCCCTGAACAATACCAGCGCCGACCATACATAAACACCCGGCAATACAAGCTGCCCACGGAATGTGCCATCCCACCCATAGGAAATTTCATTGGCTGAAAAATGATCCCTGGCAAATACCTGATTACCCCAACGATCAAAAATGAGCAGGTAAACCACTTCCTCCGCACTTGCATCCGTGAATAACAAGAAATGTTGATTCGCATTACCAGGCTTGTCAGGGGCTATGATATTTGGAGCATAAACCTTGTGAATTGCATCTGACTCCACTAACCAGGATTCGGTTTTTTTACAACCATTTGCATCCTCCACTAATACTTCAAAAACCGTATTTTGGAAGATAGGATATCTAATATCCCATTCGTCCTGTGCCATAAAAGCGCCATTTGCCTGCCAACTAATATCAAAATTACTCTGTGGTTCTGAAATAACTTCTGCGTGCAGGTACACACTATCGCCCTGCAAAACCCTTACATCGCCCGATATTTGTAATTGCCAGAGTTCAGGTTGCCCTACCTCTACCATAAAGGAATCCAAACACCCCTTACTGTCTTTCAGATACAGTTGATACGGACCTGCAACCAGGTCTGTCATGTGAAGGTTCACTCCAAAGTGCTGATTATCCAGAGAAAATTCAAGATTGCCAGTTCCGCCTTGGGCAGAAAGTACTGTAATGCTACCATCTGCCCCTCCGTAACAGGATACGGAGTCTGAAGCCAATATGCAAGAAAAAGGTGATATAGGCTGGAAGGTTTGAGTTTGGCTTACGGTACAACCCAATGAGTCTGTTATAGTTAAATGGTATGGCCCTGGTACGTTGGTCATTAGGTTTTGTGTGGTTGCCCCACCAGACCAGTTAAATTGCAATGGTGGGACGCCGCCGTTTACAACAGCAGTCAGCAAGCCACTGTCGCCTGGGCAAATTAAAGGTGCAATTTGAATAGCTAGTGTTAATAAAGGTGGTTCTATAATGGTAACCGAATGAACTGCTGTACATCCGTTTGCATCAATTGCCTCCACGCTGTATTGCCCACTACCCAACTGCTGAAGATCTTCTGTGGTAGCGTTGTTAGACCAAATAAAACTTACAGGCAACTCACCACTTTCAATAATTAGGTCAATGGTGCCATTAGTCTCATTAGCACACTCAGGCCAGGTAAATGCTGCGTCCAGTATCAATGCAGGTTGAATGAAAACGGTCGTTTCTGCGCTCGACTTGCAATTGTTTTGATCTGTCACATTAACAGTGTAAGTCCCCTCAGTCTGGGTAGTTAAGTGCTGCTCTGTGCTGCCATTATTCCAGGCAAATTGAAATGGATCGTTGCCGAGTACAGATGTGGAAATAACCGCTGGCATGCCACACCATCCATGTGTAGGGCTCAAAGTTATGTCAGGTAATGCACTGACGTTTACTTGTACTGAATCCGTTACAAAACAAATACCTTCTTTGGCAGTAACATAAACAACCATAGATTGCTCAGGCGAAAGAGTCACTTCTTTACAATTTGAACAACTTAACTTATCTGCTGGCGACCATGTGTATTCTGTAAATCCGTTAGCCTCCAGATGCACACTATCTCCTGAGCAAATGGATAACTGTGCAGGCAAATTCAGGGTATCGATGGCATTTAGCTGGATGATAACGGTATCGGTTTGTTTTAATCCACAGGCATCAAAGGCATCGACCCAATATTTACCTGGCTGATAAGCCGTAAAATCAGGTGTGTTTTTGCCATCCTGCCAACGATATCGCTGAAAACCTGGGGTTGCAGAAAGTTCAATTACTGAATTTTTACACAGGGAAAAATCTGGCCCAAGATCTAGTTGTGGCGTTTCACTCTGTAAAATAAATGTATCCAGGTTATTGCTGTAATCACATTCCAAATGAGTTGAAGATGGAAAATCTGTACTCCATTGGTAAGGAGTAGTAAGCGATCCGTTATCATTAACCACCAGGTATAAGCTGGTATTCATTAGGGCCGGTATATGTAATGTCAAACTCTGGCATTGCCCCGCAGGAATGATTTCCTGTAAGAATATCGGCGCCGTCAATAAGGTTGCGGCTGTAACCAAGGGATTGCTTGTATAAATCGTTATCGGTATCCCCTGCCCGATTGGGGCTATTCCCTGATTACAAAGTGTGATATGCAAACGGAAACTGTCTGTTTGACAAACTACAGAATCTACCTGACCAACCAGATCAGACGCAGAAACCTGAAAGCTTTCATCTGGATTTAGAGAGGAAATTTGTGTCAACTGACTGTTGTATGGCCGGTCGGTCAGACCATTCATGTCAAGCCAGTGCTTTTGTTGGTTTTTGGGCACACACAGATTGTCAGCTATGTTTAACCCGAAATAATGAAACTGGTGCCAAAGTGCCCTTGCTGGTCTCCAGGGTATCCCAGCAGATTGATACACCCTCAACGTGCCACGGGAATCGATGGGAGGTGGATTGCCTCCAATGCCGGTAGTATATCCGGTAACTAAAATGTCTGCATGGCCATCCATGTTCACATCAGCTATTACAGGGTATTCATCCTTTGTAATACTACCTCCCTGGGCTTTATACCATTGTCTATCTGCATCTACGCCAACGGGGTAAGGGGCAGGACCACCATATATTACCCGCAAGCTGTTCTGGTCTCGATGTACCAATTCCAATAATCCGTCACCGTTGAAGTCAAATGCGCTCGTTCCTGAGGAGCCTGTTGGATCTGCAATAGGTAATTGCCACCAAAATGGCTGTGCCGGCATATCCTGGGCTTTTTGAATATTGGTACAGACCAGTCCTGAAGGCTGACTAAGTATTATTTCAGGATAGTTTTGCGTATATCCGGCTGATTGATCATTAAATACCTCAGCTATGCAAATCATGCCGTTCATTTTGCCAAAGGAGTTGTGGATAAAGTTATGCACCAATCCATTTTTATTCCACGCATAGAACCCTCCGGTTGCATTATTCCTCACACCGCTAACCAAAATGTCAGCTTCACCATCCAGATTGATGTCGGCAATGGTAGTATATCCATCCTGATAAAAGCTTCCGGGATCAAGTTGATGTAGATCTCTTTGCACCTTGATTTCAAGACCATCACCATCAGTCGGATCCAAATCCACAGAATAAATCTGGTAACCAGCTGCAATTTCAAGTCCTCTGCAATCAGGATCTCCATTACACTCTGCCACTGTAAGCAGGTCTGCTGCGCTGGAGTTTTGTGTCAGTCCGTTGTTTTGGTTGGCAAAATTTCCCTGAGCACCGGTTCCGTTCAATACAAGTGACAGAATCGGAACTGAAGGGTTGACAATGTTGAGTTGAAAAACCTGATTGCCACAGTAGATTTCGGACGTTCCATCTTCGTTAAAATCAGCCACAGATACCCGGGAAGCAGGACTTTTTGCTGGTTGGTCAGAAATAGCCCATTGGGACATGCAAGGACTTGTATTGGGATTAAATCCCGAGTAGACTCGCACCAACCCATCGCTACTGGTTACCAAAAGTTCCGGAACGCCGTTTCTGTCTAAATCTGCAATAGTGGGTTGAACAGAAGGATTAGCCAAAATTCCTGCAGCAACCGGTAATATATAAGGTGTGGTTGCATTTGAGCCGTCTCCGTTGAAAATCAGTAAATTATACGCAATTGGGTTGTTCGTTACATTGGAAATTCCTTCCAGTAATACTATTTCAGGCAGGCTGTCTTGCCCGGGATTCAAATTGCCAGCAATAGGAACCGATGTTACGGAAACGCCAGAAGCAGCGCTTTCCCAATTTAATTGAGCATCAAAGGTGCGCGGCGGTGTCACTTTACATGTGGTGTCTTTTGTAAAGCATGGACAGTCTGTATCAAAACAATCCGTTAGGCCATCCAGGTCGTCATCCAGCTCGTTTGCGCAATTTTCAGGGCAGGCTGCAGCATATGTGCATACTTCCCTTTTTTGCAAAGCAACGTTTGCCAATACCAGAGGAATGTCCTCAATCGGAACGATTTTGGTAGCGGCATAAATATTCGTATTGTTGGTGCTAAAGGTAACCGGGGTTGTTAATTCCAGATTGTTTAGGATTGGTGCACAGGTCATGGGGCGGTTGGAGTCGTAAACATTCAACACCTCTAATTCAAAGTTGAAAAAATCACAGTGCACACTGCGCAATTTCCCGGAATCATAAATTGGAGGCATGCCCCAAAAGTCGTTGGCAGGCGTATCCCCAATGTCCCTTGTCCACAACACTTGACCCGCAGTATCCATTCGTTCCAGCCAGTCGCCCAGCGTATTAAAAGAGGCATCGGTTCTGGAGTCGATTAAAACAAATCCTTTCTCGTCTGGTAATTGCCTGATGAAACATCTTTTGTACTTCTCACTGTTCGGAAGAGTAAATTGATAACCCCAAATTTGTGTTCCATCGGGTGTAAACCGCGCCATAAATTTCCTGATACTGTTAGGGAATGAAACATCTCCCTCGGTATAAAAGAGGGTATAGTCTCCATTTTTGTGGATCCCAAGTCCAAAATTTTGTAGCCACTTCAAAGGGAAGGCAGGGCAACGGTGTTTTCTGGCAGTCTTTAAATTGCCGTTTTGATCTACAATACAATAGAATAAACCTCCTCCGGATATAATTCCCAGATCGTGTCCGGCAAATACAAAATCGCCAGAGCCATCCTCTGCTATCCGTAATGATCCGGCAAGCTCAAGATTATATAGTTTTGTAGACCAGATCAAATTACCATCCGTTGTAAATTTAGTCAGATATGTCGCAATCGTTGAGGAATCGTCCCGGTGCAAAAATCCAAAAGTACCATCCGGATTTACAGCCATTACCTCAAAACTTCGTTGACTTTTAAACCCCAATTCCTGAGTAAATCTGAATGTTTTGCTCCACAGTACATTACCGTTTTCATCCATCGTGGCTAAAAACATCTCGTTGTTTAAATCGCCTGTGATGAGAAATTTGCCATCCAAAGTGGGAACTATTTGAGTAACTGTACCGTCTATTGAAGCTTCCCTGTTCCAAACTAAATTGCCGTTTGCATCCCATCTGGTTATCATTGGGCGTTGAAAATGTTCGCCTACCTGCAGAATAGAACCATCAGGCAGTATGGCTAATTCTCTGGGCTGGAACAACTTTTGTACCCCTGTATAAGCCACCTTTCCTGGTTCCGGGGTTAGTCCGCAAGTACTTGTAATAGTTATTTGAATGGAACTTGAGTGCTGGCAAAATGCGTTGGATCCAGTTAGAGTTATTGTGTAAAAGCCCGGATTGGTAAATAAATAGTCCAAATCAGTAGTTGCTGAAACTACTTGTCCGTTAATATTCCATTCATAAGTATCAACACCACCGCCGGTAGTCTGGTTGCTAAAATGTACGGAAGAGCCTTCCGTTGCCACTAGCTGATCTGGGGAAAATGCGGCCTGGATATTACAACTGACCTGAATCAATAATCCAGTTGTTGCTAAACAGTTAGGATCGTTATTTGTAATGTCCAGCACAATATGGTGTACCCCTAGGGTATTGAAAATATAAGTAGGATGTTCTTGTTGAGAAAAAATAACCCCGTTATCAAACCAGGTAAATTGGGTAGCGTTAACGGAATTATTGGTAAAAGTGATTGGCTGGCCAAGTATTGCTGATGTTGTCGATGGGGTAAAAGCAGCCATAAACAATTGGCTGCATGGACCCAGACAGGCGGTTGATTGCAATAGGCTTTTCCGGGCAGTCTCCAGCGTGCCATGCATCCGATCGGTTTGGCCGGCGGTGAAACTTTGATAACAGGGAAAAGGTGAGTAATCCAAAAAGTTGGCAGTCAAATCATCTACATCACCACTAAAAGGGCTGCCTGGTGCGACATCGGTTACACAAGAGTTAAATGGGCAAGCCGTGTGTGTAGCCATATCTGGAGGGGTATCACATACCCTGTCTCCGTCTATAGTACAGTCATTGTTAGTACAACCACCCTCGAAAGTGTGGTAAAGACCCAAATAATGCCCTGCTTCATGAATTAATAACGCATCCTCTGCCGAGCTGAGGCCGAAGTATTTCGCTTCACACACAATACCGTCCTGAGGTAATCCATGTGCGCTTGGGAAAAAAGCATATCCTGCAATTCCAGGCCCAAAAGACAGACTATTGATGTCATTTACTACCCAAATGTTTAAGTAATCATTGGGTTTCCAACGGTTTATATCCTTCAGATTGATATCGTCATTTTCCAACACTAAATTGGTTAATGCCGATTGGTTGCGGGTGATGCCGATGGTTGCCTGGCCGTTAGGGTCTTTAGCTGCCAAACAAAACTGGATCTGGGTATTCATGGTAGAGCCTTGTCCGGCAAAATAACCTTGTGCTGCAAAACCATCATTAAGGTGGTTAATAGCTGCTATAACCCGACTGTCCGGTATGTTTTCCGGGCCGTTATCGTGGATGATATGAACCACCACAGGGATTACATAAGGAGCCGGGAAAATTGGTTTTTCTGCCTGGTTTGGGTGTCGAGCCAGATACTTTTGAATCTGTTGTTCAAAGGTTTGTATTTGAGTGTCTGAACTGGCCTCAAATCCACAAACAAATCCGGAAGGATTTTGGCAAAAAACTGAATAAGGAATAATAAGTATAAAAGGCAGACACAGGCGGATAAGGTTCAGGGTCATTAGACTAAAGAGTTTGGTTATACCATTGGAATTGGTAGCCAAAGTAATCCTAAATAGTCAATAATAGGCCCTTTGAATGCATGTGTGTCGGCATTCAGTCAAAATTATTCCTTAATAGCAGGAATTAGTAAGACACTGGAAAAAACAAACCTTACCTGAGCACCGTTACATCTCCTTCAAATTTTAACTCTTCCCCATCTATAAACCGTACCAAAGCATACCAGGCAAAAACGCCGTCCACCTTCTGACCCTTGGCTGTGCCATCCCAACCCAAATTAGGTTCGTTCAAATCAAAATTGGTGTTCTCGTACACCATACTTCCCCAGCGATCAAAAATGCGCAAAAGGGTAATCTGTGATGCAGCAGGTCCACCAAAACCGGTGAAATGATCATTAGGATATGGCTTGTCCGGTGAAAATATATTCGGGAAATACACCGGACGGTCTTTTTTAACCCTAATGTGCACCGTGTCAAAGGCCATGCAACCATCTTCATCCGTTATTTTTACAATGTACGTGATGTTATCTATAGCCGTTGCTACCGGATTGGGCACATTAGTTTCACTTAACCCCGTGCCCGGAGTCCAGTCAAAAACCACCGGTCTGCCAAGCGGAGCCGTCACCGTGGAAATGTCTACCGTGAACCCTAAATTCAGCGTGGTATCCTGCGGTACTGCCGCCACTATCAAGGCAGGGGGCTGACTGATAGTGGCAAATACAGAATCCTGACAACCAAAGGCATCCTTGATTTTTACCCAATAATCGCCAGCCAGCAGGTTATTTAAGGTGTCGGAAGGGAAAAACTGGATGCCATCCGGACTAAACGAATACGGTGGCCTGCCGCCTAAGCCTTCTACCCGAATCTCGCCTTCAGGTGTGCCGTTGCAAATCAAATCCAGCACGTCAATCAAATTCACCGCCACATCAGGCGGCTCTGTGATGTATACGCCACTAATCACCACACATTCATTGCGGTCAGATACTGTAACATCGTATTGGCCAGGAGCAAGATTACTGATGGTATGGGTAACGGCGCCATTCGACCACTGGTATTGATACAAACCCACTCCACCCGATGGAATAGCCTCTGCCATGCCGTCGTTAGCGCCAAAGCAGGATATATCTACGGTGTCTACCATCAATTCAAGTGGAGGATTATCCGTCACGGTTACTGTAAAAGTACCCTCGCAAAGCACTGCATCAATTGCCTGAATGGTATAAACACCGGCTGCAAAACCTCCCTGCGAATTGCTTGGTATGTACCCGCTGCCCCAGTTGAATTGTACCGGATTTTTTCCATTCGTCACATTCAAGGCAATTTCTCCGTTGGAATCGCCAAAACACAAAGGCGAGGCTACCACTGCTTCTGCCGTGAGTATGCGTTCATCTACCTGAATGTCCAACTCAGTTTCGCAATTATTGGCGTCTCTGATCACCAGATTCACCAATCCAACCCCAAGGTTTTCCAGGGTATTGCTGTTAGTGAATGGCCCGTTGTTCCAGCTGAACTGATATGGCGGTGTGCCGCTGGTAATGTTGTTAATAACCACCTGTCCGTTGGCTGTACCGTTGCAGTCTGGAGCTGCAATCACGGTGTCAACTTCCACATCCGGGAAAATGGTAACAGATTGAATATCCGTTACTTTGCAGCCAAGGTCTGTTTCCAGGGTAAGTACCACCGGATTCACTCCAGGGGTGTTGAAGGAAACGGTGTGCGGGCCGGGGCCTGTTGCGGTTTGTGGCGTAGCAAAGGCGCCAAAACTCCATTTCCAGCCTGTAATGGCTCCGATTGGGAAAGATGAGGCATCTATTACCTGCACATCTGTTCCCAGACAAACAGCAGATGGTATGGTTTCAAACTTGGCTTCCGGACCGAGGAATTCTCCGGTTCCACCAAATTCTACTGAAAAGCCGTTGCCAGTGGCAGAAAAGTTGTTCACTACCAGAGCATAGGTTTCTCCCTGTATCATATCCAATGGCTTCAGCCAGGCATCATCACCCGATTCCGAACAACCGGCATCCTCACTAATATCGGAATCGCCGTTTCTCATGCCGGTGGGGCCCAGGCAGGCCGCCGAGTTGATACCCTGACTTTGCCCGGAGGCCATACAACGTTCCAGTACTTTACCATTACAATTGCCAATGCCATTCGGCAACCGATAAATCACGAAGTCCAGGTCATCAGGGCCATTCAACGGGGTAAGCGTCATGGTCAGGGTGCCGGATTGAGAGCAAGTCCAGACAAACCAGGTGGAGTTGGATTCAAAAATGCCGGGAACTCCATTATTAAAACAGGTGGCATCCTGCATTTCACCATTATTAGTACCGGCCCCTGTTACATATTTTACCACAAAAGGAGATTTGTCACACAAAATGGAAGCCGTTGGGCAATCTGAGGTTGGCTCCACCGGAGGGTTGTAGTTGTTGATACATATTTGGAAAGTACCTGTTTGACCACCTGCGCCTTGCACCCTGATCAGATAGGTGTATCCTACAAACAGACCGCCTTTATATGCTTCTGCTACATTGGCATTGCCGGAGGCTGCATCGCACACCAGCTCGTTGATCACACCGCCGCAAGTGCCAAAGTATAGGGTTACCTGAGGATCTTGCAGGGTTCCGCCGGGCGATTGAGCGGTTGCGCCACGAACAGTGATGGTAATATCCGTTGCGGTGGGGGTATAGGTAAACCACACGTCGTTTTGCACCGAACCAAAGCAACTGGGCACGCCATATGTTGAAGGCGTGGCGCCAACGTTAGTGAAAGCATCTGCCGGACTACAGAAATTAGGGCTGTTCGGCAGTGCAATCGGGCTGGAACACTCATCGTTGGTTGGTTGGGCGTAAGCTACCTGCGCCAATAGGGCAAAAGCGAGTAAAAAAAGCGTTTTTCTCATGGTATGATGTTTATCTGGGATGGGAATTGGTCAAAAAACAGTTTTCAGGTTTGTATAAGACGCAAGAACCCCTTGCTTTGTTGGATGGTACTTATGTCAAATATTTCTTAAGATTGTGTAACGCTGTGTTTCCCCCTATTTGTTCAGCGTAATCTGGCGCAAAATTGACGTAAATTAGCCAATAATGCTTCCAAAGAGATTCCCTACTTTTGCGCCCGATGAAACAACTCCCCAACGCACTTACCCTGGCCAATCTGTTCTGTGGCTGTTGTGCTATCCTCCATATCCTGTATTGGCAGCCTGAAACGGCGGCGCTCTTTACGGTCGGATCATTCCTTTTCGACTATCTGGATGGTATGGTGGCTCGGGCCTTGAAAGTTAGTTCTCCTTTGGGGAAAGAATTAGATTCCCTGGCAGATGTAGTTAGTTTTGGGGTAGTTCCAGGGGTTATGTTGTATCAAATGCTGGTTGGGCAGGTAGCTGTTGCCCCAGGTAGTCAAACGGGTTTGATCCAGTTACATGCGCTTCCTGCGTTCATATTAACGGCATTTTCGGCCTTCAGGTTGGGCAAATTTAACCTGGATACCCGGCAAACCAGTTATTTTTTAGGCCTGAGCACGCCAGCCTGCACAGTTTTTGTTTTGGGATTGTCGCTGGGGGCACAACACAACCGGTTTGGCGCCGGTGTATTAATGGAAATGCCCTGGCTTATTTACGGGTTGATTGCAGCTTTGTCTTGGTTACTCGTGAGTGAAGTGCCTATGTTCGGAATGAAGATTAAACGTTTTGATTGGAAAAGTAATGCTCTGAACCTCGTTTTTGTGGTATTACTCGTAGCTTTTTCTTTTGTACTAAAAGAGTTGGCGCTTTCTGCTATCATCGTTTGTTACATTCTCTTGTCTGTCATTCAAAAAAAGCAAATATTGGCAGGGTAGACCTGTCGCAATCGTTCTATAACATGAAATTCATTGCAGAAATCGACATCATGCCGCACCGCGAATTGCTGGATCCCCAGGGCAAAGCCGTGGTCAACAATATGAAACACCTCGACATCTCCGGTGTACAGGATGTGCGTATTGGCAGGCACGTAACCATGACCCTGGAGGCTAACAGCGAAACCGAAGCGCGCCAAAAAGTAGAAACTGCTTGCCAGAAACTGCTTGCAAACCTCATCATGGAAACCTTCCATATTTCCATCAAAGCCGCTTAATGCTGTATATCGTTCCTACACCCATCGGCAATCTCGAAGACATGACCCTGCGCGCCATTCGCGTGCTGAAGGAGGTGTCGGTGGTGTTGGCGGAAGATACCCGTACCAGCAAACGGCTGCTGGACCATTTTGAGATCAAAACCCCACTACGCGCTTTTCACGCACACAACGAACATGCTGTGGTAGAGCGCGTAGTGGATGAATTGGCATCCGGTGTAGATATGGCGCTGGTTTCGGATGCAGGCACACCGGGTATTTCAGACCCCGGATTCCTGCTCTCCCGAGCCTGCCGGCGCAAGGGTGTGCGTGTGGAATGCTTGCCAGGCGCAACCGCTTTCGTGCCGGCATTGGTGGCCAGCGGACTGCCATGCGATACTTTTCATTTTGAAGGGTTTCTGCCACATAAAAAAGGGCGACAAACCCGACTCAAGTATCTTTCAGCGTTGCCACATACTTTCGTTTTGTACGAGTCGCCTTTCAGATTGATCAAGTGCCTGGAAGAACTCAAGGAACACTGTGGCCCTGAACGCGAGGCTTGTGTGGCCCGCGAATTGAGCAAAAAATTTGAAGAGGTTAAAACGGCAAGTATTGCCGACTTAATCACCCATTTTTCCAGCAAGGAAGTGAAAGGAGAAATAGTGGTGGTGGTGGCCGGCGCCTAACTTTAGCGCCAAAGTGCCTGACTACCCTCGGCGGCAAATTGAACTTCAAGCAAGTGAGGAAAATAATCCTTCAGGCTGTCAATGTGCGATACAATGTAAATCTGCCGGAACTGTTCCTGCAGGTAGTTCAATGCTAGCATCATTTCCAGACGTCTTTCTTCATCCTGGCTGCCAAAAATTTCATCAAAAGCCAGGAATTCCATGCGCTGCCCCGAGCCGCTCAGGTCCATAATTGCTTTGGTAATGGCAATCCGCAGGCAGAAATTGGCCAAATCTACTTCTCCGCCACTGAACCGGTCAATGGGGTAAAAAATACCGCCGTCGGCTATAGCAAAGTCGAAATTCTCGTCCACCAGAATACCCTCGTACTTGCCTTTCGTGATCCTGGTAAATAACTCACTGGCCTCACGGGTGATGCCTGGACTTACTTTTTCCAGAATTTCAGTTTTGAATAATCCCAGCATATCGGCTAGTTTCCGCAGCAATTCAACTTCCTCCAGTTTATGACTGATTTGCGTCAGTATGCTGTCGTTGACACGCAGTTTTTCTGTGGCTTTTTCTTGTTCCGTTTGGAGTTCATGGCCGGTTTTTTCCAGTTCACGCAAGGCTTCTGATTGCTTCTGATAACGTTCTGTAAAATCTGCCAGTGCCTGCCGGGCTGCATTGTAAGCAGCTTCTTCAAATCCGAGCTTGTCCAGCAATTGTTGTTTGGCAGCCGTGTCGGATGTAGTTTGCTGTAAAGCTGCCTGGTTGCTACGCAGGTTGTTTTCAGTTGCAGGTAATTCCCTGTCCAGATAATTGGTTTGGGATAAATATTCGCGGTAACTTGTTTCCTGGGCAGAAAGCCGGGTTTTTAGTTGCTGATAGGAATGTTCATCAAATTGTACTTCTCCGATTTCTTTCAAGATGGTTTCATCGGCCTTGATTCGCGCTTCCAGGGACTTTTGTTGGTCGGTTTCTGCCAGGAGCTGGCGTTCCAGTTCTTTTAATCGGGTTTGCTCTTGTAGCCATTTTTCCAGTCTGCCACGGGCCTCTTCCTGTTGGGCTTTGAGTTGCAGGCCCTCAGCCGTAACTATTTTTTTCCGGTCGTCGAGTGTTTGTAATTGCTCTTGCTGAAGTTTGTTTATTTCAGCTTCTAAGGCCAAAAGGGCGTGTTCATAGCCGGCCAATAATGGTTGCAGGCAGGTTGGGCAATTGCCGGCATTGCCCAGGGCCCTGAGATTAGTCAGTTTTTCCTCTCGCTCCCGTATACCCGCCTGTATGCCTCCAATTTGCTGGTTTAAACCGGTTAGTTCTGTGCGGCGGGTATCCATGGCCGCCTCCAGGTTGGCTATAGCTTGTTGAGTGGCAGTCAGGTTTTGGGTTACCGCATCGCGGGCATTCAGGTCTTCCCGGATTTGTACGGTTTTCTGTTCAAGGGTGAGTAACTGTGCTTTGCTTTCTTCAATCTTGGCTAAACGGGCCTGGCGGTTGATATACCTGGAGTGTTCTGTTTCCAGCCAGTCAAGTTGTTTCTTTTCCTGTTCAAACTGCGTCCATTTGGATTTGACATCAGCCAGAGTGGTTTTAAGCCCTTGCAGTTCGGCCAATTTCGATTCAAGACTGCGTTTTTGCTGTTCCAGTCCGGTCAGCCTTTCGCTGAGTTGGGTGCGTTCATTGAGGAGGGCATGGTGTTGTTTAAAACGGGCCTCTTCATGATTGAATTTTTCCTGCTCCGTTTTGTATTGGGCCTGAGCGCTGGTCAGTTTTGTTTTGGCATCTTTTACCAGTAACTGATTCGATTCCAATAGATTGTGTCGCTCATCCATGGATTCTTTCAGCGCGGCAATGGCCTCATCTGAAAGCAGGTTTTGTCGCTGACCGATGGCCTGACTACTCAAATCCCGCAAGTCGTAGTTGATACGTATTTGTGTTTCATCCAGCGTGTCCAGTCCCAGCATCCTGCGCACCATTTTCTTTCGGGCTTCGCCAGTGGTTTCTGAAAGCTCGGAGAGTTCTTTTTGCCCGGAAAAAACGGAACGTTTGAAGGCGTCCCTTTCCATTTGCAGGACTTTTACCAATTCTTCATTGACAGGCGAAACGCCCTTGGCAATCAGGTTGTCGTTTTTAAACAATTCAGCGCCAACGGTGAGCGCCTTGCCCCGGAATTCCCTTTTTACCCGGTATAAAGTCTCTCCAATGGAAAAGCAGAGTTCCAGCTCCACCACGGCCTTGGGATCGGCAAAGGCTGAGCGGACGTGCATTTTATTCCCCTCCTCCTTCCCGAACAAGCAAAATAGAATAGCCTCGAACAGGGTAGATTTTCCCGCTCCGTTTTTTCCGATAATACCCACCAGGCCTTCCCGGAAATCCAGTTCCAGTTGGTTGTATTGTTTGTAGTTGGAAAGTCGAAGGGTATTGAGGATCATAGGTTTTCGGGCTGAAAATAACGATTGGCGCGTTCGATCAACTGGTTAGCCAGTAAATCATCCTGTGGAAATTTACTGCGCAAATAATCGGCAAAAACCTTGTCGAGCCGGTCAAACTGATGGCTCTCAATGCCTTGTACAAAGGTTCGGTCAGAAAAAGTTTTGCGTTTGGGAATGATCTGAAATGCTTCCGGGAACAATTGCTTCAATCTGATATTGCCCAGTTCAAGGGTTTGTTCCGGACGAATATCGTTGAAGGTAATGGACAAAATGGCGTCCAGCGTTGGCTGGTTTTCCTGAAAATGGAGTAGGGAGGCTTCCATCTCAGCCACAGAAAGTTCGTGGCAATTGGACTGCTCCCACCGCAACCACGGACGGGTATTTATAGCTTCAAACTGAATGTTGCAACTATTGTCGGGGGCAATATCCAGCAGCAGAAAACCCTTCTCTGAATCAATTTCTGTGTCGCTCAATCGCTCAATACTACCTGAATACCAGGCATTTGGGTGTAAGCTCAAGGATTGGACATTGTGCCAGTGCCCCAGTGCGATGTATTGGAACTGCTGCAGCTTTTCTTCAAAGGCTGGCGGGAATATCTGTTCCCCATATTCCTCCATCAAAAAGCGTTTGCCCAGCGAGGTATGCAGCATCAGGATGTTGAATTTGCCTGAAACAGCTTCCAGCTTTTCCAGCTCCTGCAACAACATACGCTGGTCGTTGATATGCGGTATACCGTGTACCACTACCTGACCGAAATGGTGCTTTTCCCAGGATTCACCAAAAATGGGATATACCTCATTCAGGGTTCGCAAGGCCCTTAGAATAGGGGAATTGTAAATGGTTTTGGGCGTCTCATGATTGCCGGCTATGATGCTGATTGGAATACCTGCCTGACCAATCAGCCTGAGTTGCTCCAGCCCGAAGGTAAGGGCACGGTTGGATGGGCTCGGGCGGTGAAAAAAATCGCCGGAGTGTATAACCAGATCCGGTTTTAACTCCAGTATTCGCTGTACCACACGCTCAAAGGCGTCATAAACGTCCTGTTCACGGGTGTTGACACCAGCGTCGTTCACACGGTCAAATGCCTGAAAGCCTAGGTGTGTGTCGGAAAAGTGGAGAATACGCATATACCTGTGGGTTTAAAGCATACCTGATTGCCGCAACCGAACATATTCAATGTAGTCGGTTTTTGGAGGATCGGTTAGTCCCAGATTCCGGGCAATGGTTACTATTTGTCCGCGGTGGAACGTACTGTGTTGCATACAATGCTGAATGATTTCAGCACTGTATTGCTCATAGGCTTTGCCGGTAGTATGCTTGTAGCTGGTTGTTTGTTCAAAATACTCGGCACTCTGGCGTTGCACAAAGTGTTTAAAAGCTTCCGAATTTTGCAATAATCGTTCAAAAAGCTCCACGTCTGAACCTTGAAAGGTGTTAGACAGGAAGGATGTCGGCGATATTTGTTGCAGGCGAAGCAGCCAGATGTCTTCCGCAGCCCAGATATGTAAAAGCGTTGCTCTCAGGCTGGGGAAGCTGGAGGGCACCTCTGCCGTCATTTTTTCAGCGGGTTTGGTTTTCAGCCACTGGATAATGCGCTCATTGGCCCATTGGTTATAAGCTGTATAATCTTTGAGTAGAAATTCGAGTGTCATGGGCTGGGTTTGGAGGTTAATATTTAGACTTGTTGGGATGGTGTGCTGTTTGCGCAAGAACAAGTCTATAGGATATTACTGGGGTTTTCGTTCCAGAAGAGCCATGTAAAATCCATCGAACCCTTCATCTTGTGGTAGAATTTTCTGATCTGAGATCAGGGTGAAATCCTGTCCAACCTGACTTTGAAGGAAGGTCTGCACTTGCTCCTGATTTTCTGAGGGTAAAATACTGCAAGTTGCATATACCATTCGTCCGCCGGGTTTGGTAATTGGTGCGTAGGATTGCAAAATTTCCTGTTGGGTTTGTCGGAGCTGGATTATTTGTTCTGGTTGGAGTTTCCACTTGGCATCCGGGTTTCTGCGCAGCACGCCAAGCCCGCTGCAAGGTACATCAAGCAGAAGTCGGTCGGCAGTATTGTAGAGTCGTTTGATGGTTTTTTTACTTTCGATGGGGCGGGTTTCAATGTTGTTGGCGCCGGCTCTTCGGGCTCTTTTTTTGAGTTCGTCCAGTTTCCAGGCGTGGGTATCGAGGGCAATAATGGAGCCTTTATTTTGCATCATGGCTGCCAGGTGAAGGGTTTTGCCACCACCACCAGCGCAGGCGTCCACCACCCGCATGCCGGGTTCGGGCGCCAGGAAGGGGGCCACTTTCTGACTGCTAAAATCCTGCACTTCAAACCAGCCTTTTTTGAAAACAGTGCTTTGAAATACATTTTTTCTGGCTTTAAGTACCAATGCGTCTGTATTAGGCATAGGTTGAGCCTCGATGGATTCGCGTTGCAATGCCTGCAGCAATTCCTGCTGAGAGGTGCGCAATCGGTTGGCTCTGAGCACCACGGATGCGGGTTGATTTAAAGCATGCAGGGTGGCTTGCCATTGATCGGGGAGTTCCTGATGTCCGAGATTATCCAGCCAGGTGGGAATACTTTCCCTGATATCTCTGGCTATGGCATCCGGTTGGCTGAGCCTGTTTTTCCAGGCTTGTATATTGGTAGTAAATTCAGATGTTTTGAGGGCTTCAAATTCCCGCCAGGCAGGCAATTCGGTGTTTTTTAAGGCTAAATGCACACCTATTAATTGCCAGAAATCCCATTCTGATTTAGGTTCCCTGCCCAGAATTTCCTGATATAAGCGGAAATAACGCAACACTTCATAGGTGGTTTCGGCAATGAAAGCGCGGTCACGACTGCCAGCTTTGGGGTGTGCACGCAAGGCATGTTCAATGACTTTATCGGCATGGCGGTTCTCCAGGAAGATCTGCTGGAGGTTTTGTGCAACAATTCGGACTAACAGTGGGTGCATGGGGGTAGGGTAGGGGGATAAAAAAAAGTCCCCCTCCGAACGTTTTCGGAGAAGGACGTCATCAAAACACGCTTCATTTTAAACCTTTATCTTAAAGCCTGTTGGCTATATTTTCTTGCAGGATATTCAACAGAATATACATTGAGGCAAAGGTATGTTCCTTTTTTAAAAGCGCATCAAATTGGGCTAAAATTTTTTAACTTTTTTTTGCAAATGAATTGAAAATTTTGCAATACAAGCCCATAACGCTGTTGTTTAGCGTTTTCTCCGCCGGGAATTATTGCCGCCGGAATTGCGTTGACCGCCGCCACGGTTTCTGCCGCCACGCCTGCGCCCACCGCCGCCGTTGCCTCCATTATTGGTTCTGTTGCGGTTGTCGAGTTTGCCAGCGCCCGCAGCCAGTTTATCTAAAGAATCGTGACCTTCATGCAGTGAAAGCTGGCCGTCAGAAAGGATTTCCAGGTCTTCTTTCACGATATCATCGCTCACATAGTGTTCTTTATTCCAGGTCTTGTACGCCAGCTTCATATAGGAGGCAATTACCTCTACAAAACCTTCTTTTTTAGGGCCATCAGGCATCTCAATGGCTTTTTGAATCAGCGCATGTACGCTATTGCCGTAGTGCCTCATGCGGGTGGCTGAATTCAGGTATCCCAGTGGCTCCGGCTTGGGGCGATCTTCTTCCCGACGGATCACAATACCTGGAGGTGGTGTTACGTCGAGTTCATAATTAGCCAGCGCGAACACGTGATTCCACAGTTTTTCGCGGTAATCATCCATGTTCCGGTTGCCCTGCGGTCCAAGCTGAATCATCAGGCCTACGATTGACTCCACTGTTTTTTGCCGTTTTTGAGGCGATTCCAGCGTGATGGCATGCTGAATCATTTCCTGAATGGAACGTCCGTATTCCGGAAACCGGATGCCAGGTCGTTCGGTATTGTATTCTATATCTAGGTTGTTCATATTGTCTGTTTTTGAGTTTTTGGGTTTTTAGTGTTTTGGTGTTTTGGTGTTTTAGTGTTTTGGTGTTTTAGTTGGTGCTCGATTTGGGTAGAGGAAAGAGGAGGGCGGTGATCCAACAACCAGGATTTAGTGGGAGGCGGTGTCGGCATTACATTAGCTTTAAACTTTTCGTAAAGGCGTAAGCCTTACAAAATATCAAACCGAACGCCAACTCAAACACTCCCACGCTCAAACACTCACTCCACCGTTACGGATTTCGCCAGATTTCTGGGTTGATCTACATCGCAGCCACGGAGAACGGCAATGTGGTATGCCAGGAGTTGCAAAGGAATAACGGATAGCAGCGGGGTGAATGGTTCCTCTGTTTCCGGTATTTCAATGGTGTGATCTGCCAGCTTTTTGATGGTTTCTTCGCCTTCTGTTACCACGGCTACTACCACGCCTTTGCGGGCTTTTACCTCCTGAATATTACTGATAACTTTCTCGTAAGCACTTTTATTGGTTGCGATAACAAAAACAGGCATGTTTTCGTCAATCAAAGCAATCGGGCCGTGTTTCATTTCGGCAGCAGGATAACCTTCTGCGTGTATGTAGCTGATTTCTTTCAGCTTTAACGCCCCTTCCAGCGCCACCGGGAAGTTGTATCCGCGCCCAAGGTATAAAGCATTGTTGGCATCTTTAAACTCTCCGGCAATATAAGCTACCTGTTTTTGACATTTTTGAAGCAAATCCTCCACCTTTTGCGGGATTAGCGACAATTCCTGTACTAGTTTTTGGTATTGAGATTTGGGCAGATACCCGCGCTCATAGCCCAATATCAAGGCCATCATACTCAGCATGGTTACCTGGCCAGTGAAGGCCTTGGTGGATGCCACCCCGATTTCGGGCCCAACGTGTATGTACGAACCACTGTGCGTGAGTCGGGCAATGGATGAGCCAACCACGTTTACAATGCCGTACGTCAGCGCGCCCCGTTCTTTTGCCAGTTCCAGTGCAGCGAATGTGTCTGCTGTTTCACCGGACTGACTGATGGCCAATACTATGTCATCTTCCCGTACCACTGGATTGCGATAACGGAACTCTGAAGCATATTCAACTTCCACCGGAAGGCGAGCCAGGTCTTCGATCAGGTATTCGGCTATCATGCCGGCGTGCCATGAAGTGCCACAACCAAGAATGATCATTCGTTTGGCATTGACAATCCGCTTCATGTGCTCATCCATCCCGCCAAGCCGCACCCAGCCATGTTCGGAATCCATTCGGCCCCGCATACACTCGGCAATGGTGGTTGGCTGCTCGAATATTTCTTTGAGCATGAAGTGGTCGTAACCGCCTTTTTCCAGCTGCCCGATTTCCAGCTCAATTTCGTGAACACTGTGCGGCGCCACCTCATTGCGCAGTGTTTTGATGCTTAATTCTTGTCCCAAAATGCAAGTAGCCACCTGTTCATCTTCCAGGTATACTACGTTTTTGGTATGTTCCACAATAGGAGTGGCGTCAGAACCAATAAGGAATTCACCTTTGCCAACACCAATAACCAGTGGGCTGGATCTGCGTGCGGCCACCAGTTTGTTGGGATCGTCACGATCCATCACTACGATGGCATAGGCGCCATGCACCTGTGTGAGGGCAAGACGGGTGGCTTCTTCCAGTGGCAGGCTGTTTTCCAGCTGTATTTTTTCAATCAGGTTGACCAGTACCTCTGTGTCGGTTTCACTTTTGAAGGTATAACCATGACGCTGGAGCGCACTTTTGATAATGGCATAGTTCTCAATAATGCCATTATGAATCAATACAAGTCGGCCACTGTTGCTGGTGTGCGGGTGAGCGTTGGTATCGTCCGGTTTACCGTGAGTGGCCCAACGTGTATGCCCCATGCCGATATGGCCTTCAGTATCCTGATCTTTGGCAAACGCTACCAGGTCTGCTACTTTCCCTTTCTTTTTATAAACACGCAATGAGCCGTTTTGCAGGGCAATACCTGCACTATCGTACCCACGGTATTCCAGGCGGGTAAGTCCTTTAATCAGGATTGGATAGGCTTTTTTTGGTCCGATATAACCGACAATTCCGCACATGACAGTATAGGTGGTTTTGGGTAAATAGCTTTTAAGACGGCGTTGTCCCGCTATTTCACCAATGTATAGGTTAATTCCAGTTTGGCTGGAAGTATAGTGCTTCGTGGACCATAAAACACTGCCCTTTGAGCTGAGCGGCTTCGAGGGTAAACACCCATGTAGACGGTTCGCTTTTTGTTGTTGGTGCTGTTGTTGTCGTCCACAAAATCCTGGAAAATCTCACTCAATGTCATCCTGTATTGTGTAACGGTATTCCCGTTGATCACCACTTTTTGCGGATCACCGCCAAAATTGCCGAATCCTCCTGTCAGATTAGTGCCAAAAGAATACAGAACGTCTTCCGTCAGTTCAAAAACGGTGTCAGCTTCGTTGTACTGAGTAAGGAAAATCTGATCGGCGGGTGTCAGGAAGGTGCTTTGATCAGCCACATTGAGCACCAGTTGTGCCTGGTTGACCGCAATATTGTCCATCCACTGTGCATAAGGAAATTCAATTTTTACCCGAATGCCCTCCAAGCCTTGTACGTAGAGCAGATCGTCTGAAACACTTCCAAGTTGCAGGCCTGCAGGAGAGCCATTGTGGTCGTGGATGAAATGAGTGAATTTATTGGCGCCTTCGAAGAAATAATCATACTTCAAAGCAGAAGTATCCGACTTTAGATGGTAATACAGACGCATTCTGCTCAGTGAGCTATTGTTGAGGTCAAATGCCATCATTGCGCCAATTCCGGAGGCAGCTTCTGCAGTGATTTTTAACCCGCGAAATACAGACTGAAACAGTGTGTCGGCTTCATATTTTGAAGTATCCAGGTTAAATAATTCCATACCAAAAGCCGGATCCATCGTGATACGCAAAAATGATCCTTCTACACCATCAAACAACGAATCTGATGCGGTGGGTTTGGGGTAAAAGTTTTCAATCCGGCCAATTTCTGTACCTGCCGGGAAGGAATTCGTAGAGTAGTATTCCTTTTCGTCCAGTACTTTATAACCGCCATCTACACGAAAAACACGAACCGTATGAGGTTGTAACGTGTCGCCATAAAAGCCCTCGGGAGCATAGTTCAGGTAAAGTACCAGGCTATCGAAAGCGTGGATAATGGTATCGAAATTCGGGTTCAGGTTTTGTCCAATCATCTGGGCAAAAATCTCTGAAGTGGATTTGCCAAACTGAGGATCATTTAGTGTTCCGCACAGGAAAAAATCCGCAGTTGAGCTCAAATCAGATGTCAGCGAGCTATCCTCTCTTTCAATCGTGCAACGAAGCTGAATGGTATCTGTAAACAGGTAGTCTGCATATTCATCATTAAGCAGATCATAGCCAAGTGCACCTGGTTTTTTACAACCGGTCCACAGGGCCAGTGCTGCCAGTAGAATACCGGCCAATACCGGAAGTCTTTGTTTCATAATTTGGATCATGTAAATGGGAAACGGTCAAGCGTTACATCCGAATGCAATTCACCGCCATCAGGCAGGCACATTTTCGGAAAGTCCTTTGAAGAATTCCAGGTATCCGGGCAATGCTTCTTCAGCAGGCTGCCAGGGCAACACCGGTTTTTCTCCTGAGGCGTTCAGATGTGGAACGGAATTGTCGAGCGATTCGCTGCCCACCACTACGGCATCGGCGTAAAATGCCGCGCCTTTGTGCATAGACAAGCCTTCACCATCCCGGAATGGTTCCAGTTGTTTTTTGGTCAGGTTGTTGATGGCAGCTTTTTGGAAAAACCGTTCACCACCTTCTTTTTCGCGCGGAGTGTCAAAAGCGCCATAAATGATCTGTGCATTGGCAAAGATGGGCTCTGTCTTGTAAGCTGTACGCAAATACAAAGGCAACAAGCTAGTCATCCAACCCGTGCAAAGCACATAATCCGGTGGCCAGCCAAATTTTTTCACGGTTTCGATGGCGCCTTTGCAGAAGAAAGCTGCTCGATCAGCATTGTCTTCGAATGGCTGTCCCTTTTCATCTTCAAATACTAGCTTGCGCTTGAAAAACTCCTCGTTGTCCAGGAAATAAACCTGCAAACGAGAACCCGGCAAAGAAGCAACCTTGATGAGCAATGGATAATCGTCGTCGTCTACAATGATATTCATCCCGCTGAGCCGAACCACCTCGTGTAGCCGGTGCCGACGTTCGTTTACGACCCCGTAGCGAGGCATCAGAATCCGCAATTCATAACCATTGTCGGCAAAGAATTTGGGTATTTTTCCCACCAGTTCGGAGATGTCAGTGCCCTCCGTATAGGGCGCGAGTTCTTGTGTGATCAGGAGCAAACGCTTCTTTTCCATGTGTCAATAAACCAGTCTGGATTGGTGTGTGTAAGCACGATTTGAAGAAAAACCGGGGTTCGCGAAGAGCGCGCAGACAAAATGTGTGAGTTTATGCTCCGCGAAATTCGGGTGCAAAAGTATAAAAAAATGCCCGTTTTTTTTTCAAAGACTTTTCAGCGAAAATTTCCAAAAAAGAAAAAAAGTGGCTTTTAACCTTCTTCGGTAAGTCTTTCCAGTACACAAAATGTGAAGGCATGTTCGTTTTTTTCGTCGGCCTGGTGCGCTTCACTCCAGGTTTCAGTCCATTCTTCGGTGTTTATTTCCGGAAAAAAGACATCACCATCCACCTCCAGATCCACGCGGGTGAGGTATATTTTATCCCATAACTCAGCCGTTTCCCGGTATATTTCACCGCCACCTATGATGAATACCTCCTCTTCCCCGCCATCATAAGCCAGGCCAAGCGCTTCTTCTACCGAATGCGCCACCATTACGCCATCGGCAGAAAAAAAAGGGTCACGGGTAACGACAATATTGGTGCGTTTAGGCAATGGCCTGCCAATGCTGTGAAAACTGTTCCGGCCCATGATGATGTGGTGCCCTAGGGTGGTTTTTTTGAAATAAGACAAATCTGCCGGCAAATACCAGGGTATCTGGTTGTCTTTGCCAATCACGTTGTGTTTAGCGGTAGCTACAATAGCTGAAATGAGCATTGATGGAAAAAAGAAATGTTGAAAATGGCCAAGGGAGGGGTATGGTATTTGGGGTATTTGGGGTCATTTAAGGTCATTTAGGGTCATTTGGGGTCATTTAAGGTCATTTGAAGCCATTAGGGTCATTGAAGTCATTTGTGGTCATTTTATGAGGCATTTTATATCAAAGTTTTACAAATAAAACAAATGACCTTAAATGACTCTAAATGACTTTTCAAATGACCTTAAATGACTCTAAATGACTTCTCAAATGACCCTAAATGACTCTAAATGACTTCTCAAATGACCCTAAATGACTCCAAATGACTCCCAATGTCCCCTAATGACGCAAAAAGCAAACCTTAGGTGGCTTACTCCGATTTTTTTAACTTATACCAGAAGTAAATCAGCTTCCGGTCTCGTACATCTTTGTGGATTTGGGAGCCTTTTACGCCACCAAATTCCTCGAAAAATTTGACATATTGAGCTGGCACCGCAGCGCGTATGCGTGCGCGCTTGAGGTCGTCTTCGTTTTCTATGGCTTCCTCAATATGGTCATTGATTACCGCTTGAGAAACCAGCTGAAGCCCACTGCCCAGCAGACTTTGTTCAAACTTCGCAATATTGTTCGGGTCCCGCATATCGGTGATCAAAAACACGCCTTCCGGTTTTAAAACCCTGGCTACTTCGGCAAAAAATTTATCCACCGATCCATAGGCATGGCTGGATTCCACATTGATCACAACGTCAAAAGTGTTGTCCGGGAAGGGAATTTGTTCGGCGTTGCCGGTAACATATTTCAGGTTGGGCGATTGGTGGCGTTTGTTCGCAAAAGACACTGCATTTTCAGCAATATCCATCCCGGTAATTTCAGCAGGTTGGAGATAGCGTGCAATATATGAAGCGCCTCCGCCGCGACCACTGCCTACTTCAAGCATTTTTTTGCCTTTAATGTCTGTTTGAACAGCCAGAAAATGGTACAACTGAATTGAGTAACGGTCTGGCTCATCCTGTTCCTGCAATGCGGGTCGGTCCTGTTCATTGGACGGGTCAAAGCCATAGTTCATGAATACCCAGTTTTCGTATGGAAACCGTTTGGCGAGGTGATTATAGATGGGTTTCCACACAGTGCGGCGAAACCAGGGGTATTCTGTCAGTTCGAGAAATATTTTGGCTAACATAAGCTTGGTTTATCCGGTTAAGAAAAAAAGGTGTTTGAGTCTCCTGCCGGAAATAACCCAAACACCTTATTATGTGCTATTTAGCAGGTGATTTAGGACTGCAATTTACTGTGATTGCGGCTGTAGCCGAAGTACACGAGCAAGCCAAGTATCATCCAGGCAAAAGCAGCTTTAAGCGTGAATGGATCAATAGCTACAATCATACCCAGGCAGATCACAGCGCCCAAAATAGGAACTATTGGAACCAGTGGGGTTTTGAACGGACGTGGCTGCTCCGGATTGGATTTGCGCATAAACAATACGCCAAGGCTCACCAGAACAAATGCCAGCAAGGTGCCAAAAGAGGTCAAATCACCTGCCATGCTGCCCGGTACAAAGGCTGCAAAAGCGCCTACGAACAGGAACAGGATCCAGTTGGATTTGTACGGTGTGCGGAATTTAGGGTGCAGTTCAGCAAATACGCCAGGGATGAGTCCGTCGTTGGCCATGGAGTAGAACACGCGGCTCTGACCCAGCAACATCACCAGAATAACGGAGGAGAAACCTGCCAAAATAGCTACCGTAACCGCTGTAGCCAGCCATTCGTAGCCGGGCATATGGTTCTGGATTGCATAAGCAACAGAAGCTTCTTTACCGGCCGTTTTGAATTCCTGCCAGTTGGCAACTCCGGTCAATACGTGTGAGAAAAGGATATACAGGATGGTACAAACTGCGAGAGAACCCAAAATGCCAATTGGCATATCACGCTCCGGCTTTTTAGCTTCCTGGGCAGCAGTAGACACCGCATCAAAACCAATAAAGGCAAAGAATACGATAGCCGCTCCACCAAGTACGCCACCCCAACCGTGTTTAAACAGTCCTTCATGTCCAGGGGTACCCTCCGGAATCATATAAGGAACATGGTTTTCCGGGTTTACATAACTCCAACCCACTGCAATAAAGATGAGTACGATAGACACCTTAATCGCTACAATAATAGCGTTCAGAAGGGCAGATTCCTGCGTACCTTTGATCAATACGAGTGTCAATGCAAGCAGAATGATCAATGCTGGTGCATTCATGATGCCACCTTCCATCGGACTATGACACCATTCAAAGGGTATGGCCCCACCTAATAGTTTATTGAGGTATTCGCTCCAGGCAATAGAAACAGTGGCGGCGCCAAGAGCGTATTCCATTACCAACGCCCAGCCAATAATCCAGGCTACCAATTCGCCCATGGTAGCATAGGCATATGTGTAAGCACTACCTGCAATGGGTATCATGGCAGCAAATTCGGCATAACACAAACCCGCAAAAGCACAGCCTATAGCAGCTACAATGAAAGAAAGCGTTACGGAAGGCCCGGCTGCTTCGGCAGCGGCAGCTGCGGTCCGTACAAACAAGCCGGCGCCAATGATGGCGCCTATACCAAGCGCCACCAGATTCCAGGCGCCCAATGTGCGTTTAAGACCCTTTTCAGAGTCGCTGGCTTGCGCCAAAAGTTGGGAAAGTGGTTTACGTACCCAAAGGTTTGCCATACAAGGAAGAGTTTTAGTTTTTAAATTCTTGGGCCGAAAGATAGAGCGGATTTTGAACCGTCAAGTTTTTGAACCACCTTTTTTGGTTACAAACCCAGCTTTTGGCGCAATCCTTTGGGTAAAGCATCTTTGTGTACCATAATTGCCATGGTCTTAAACCTGAAATAAGGCTGTGAAACGTACAGGTAGCCAGCCATGTCTTTCTTAACGGTACCCCATGAGTTTTTTACAGTAAAGTATTTGGTACCGACCTGATCTGTTACCATGCCGGTGATGTGCATACCATGATCGTCAGTGGTACTTAGCTCGTCAAAAGCCTGTTGACGTTCCTCCTGGCTTACCCATTTCTCCTTAACCGGCGCTTTCCAGAGAGAATCGCGCGCGCCCTGAGACATGTCATCCCAGGCTTTGTCAGGCATGATGGCCAGACCTTCCTTCGCAGAAAAGGTTTTTTCACTTACATCGGTTGCCCAGGCAATGGTGTAGCCATTAGTTACAGCATGCTCAGCAGCCTGAACCAGTTCATCTATGGTTACGTTGTAAAACATGCCGTTCGACCAGTTGTCTGACACTTCCAATACGAATGGTTTGTAAAACGGGTGGTGATTATAGGAGCTTAAGGCGACATAATCATCCGGCTTGATACCCAGGCTTTGAAAGTAGGTTTGCGGAGTGTAGGTTTTACCTTCCCATTGGAAGCTGGCCGGAGGAGTACCCATGTAACCATCCAGCGCGCCAATAAAGGCAGATTTCCATTGCTTGCTAAGCTTGCCATCGGGCATTTTGTGCACCGCTTCCACAATGCCTTTCAATACAGCCTCCATTTCGCCATGAACGGGTTTGTCTTGTCCGGCAGGCATGCCGCTGTATACTGCATGAGGCACAATACCGTATTCGCGTACCAGATTCATAACATCATGGTTCTCAGCACCCTGACTGAAGGCTGCGGCTCCCTGGCGACGAATGTAATTTTCAGCTTTTTTGATGTAAGCGGCGCGCACCACGTACATTTCGCTGAGATCTACAGGTGCTTTACCCAAGCGGATCAGCTCGCTCTCCAGGAAAGAATTGGTGGAATACACCCAGCAGGTGCTGGATTTGAATTGGTTTTGCACCGGCATGGCTTCCATTTTTTTAACCGGAGTGAAATGGTACCCGTTGATATCTGTGGGTAAATCCTGACTGACTGCTGGAACGATAATTATGCCTAGCAGGAACAGTAAAAAGGCTGTTTTTTTCATGAAATGACAATGATTTTGGTAACAGAGGCCAAGGTACTTTGTCCGATATGTACCAACGCAGGACATAGACCACGGACCATTTCAAGGGCTTAAAGGCCTTGTTGAAAATGCCCAGCGACCATTTGTCGGAAAGATTTTACAGCAAGATTGCCGGATTTGGCAGACTTTCGCCGTTAAAATCAATTCCATATGCAAAACGAAATTCTCGACCGCCCGTTTGACACCCCTGAAGAGCCGGAACGCATGGATCTGGCAGATACCGGAAAACGATTTGTCAATTACCTCATTGACAGGATTTTGTCGCAGGTTCTCGCTGGAGGCGTTGTATTCGGGTTTGAGGCGATGGTTTTGGAAGAAGGAGAGGTAAACGAAGGCCTGAATTTACTATCGTTTTTACTCATTTATGCCACTGTTTGGGGGTATTATACCTTGATGGAGGGCGCTTTAAATGGTAAAACACTTGGTAAATACATCACAGGAACCCGTGCGGTTACCATTGAGGGAATGCCTCTGGATTGGAACAAAGCCGCCCTGCGTTCTGTATGTCGTTTGATCCCGTTTGAGCCATTTTCTTTTTTCGCGGATAAAGGTTGGCACGATAGCATTTCCAAAACCTGTGTGATCAACGACCGGTAATTTGATAAAAAGCGAATGTTATGAATAATGAACCAGCACCACGCAAAATTACCCAGGCAGAACTGGATGAACTATGGCGTGAAAATTTTGCCATTGAAAAATCTTCCAAAGCGGCCATCGTCAAAGACTGGTTGCCTCGTTACACCGGCATGCCCTTGTCGGAATTTGGTTCCTATATATTATTGGTGAATTTTGCCGGTTATGTCAAGGATTTTGCCGAGCAACACAAGGTAGACATCTACGGCCTCGACAGACCCATGCAGGCTGCAACAGCGGATGGTATTACCATTATTAACTTTGGTATCGGAAGCCCGAATGCCGGTTTGGTGATCGACCTGCTGGAGGCCATTAAACCTAAAGCTGTTTTGTTTTTGGGCAAATGCGGTGGCTTGAAAACTGGTAAAAACCAGATTGGGGATTTGATTTTGCCTATTGCGGCCATACGCGGGGAGGGTACCAGTAACGACTATTTGCCGCCAGAAGTGCCTGCACTTCCAGCCTTTGCTTTGCAAAAAGCGGTATCTACCACCATTCGGGATTACGAAAAGGATTATTGGACCGGTGTGGTGTACACAACCAACAAACGTGTTTGGGAACACCGCGAAGACTTCAAGCAAAAACTTCGGGATCTGCGTTGTATTGCCATTGATATGGAAACGGCTACCATCTTTGTAGCTGCATTCAAAAATCAGATGCCAGCCGGCGCATTGCTGCTGGTAAGCGATATGCCTATGACCAGCGATGGGGTGAAAACTGAGGCAAGCGACCGGGTAGTAACGGCCAATTTTGCCAAGGCGCATCTGGCTATTGGCGTTGGTTCTTTGAAGCAGCTGATGAATAATGGCATTACTGTAAAGCACCTGAAGTTTGAGATGTAATGCAGTTTGATTTAAATCCCAATGACCACAAGAATGGATAGCACCATGAAATATGTACCGCTTATTGCGCTTGGCCTGGTGTTCGGTTTTCGGGCCGGCGCTCAAACTTCCGGAAGTGTGCGAGCCTTGCGCCTGGGAGAAAGTATTGAACTGGCGTTGGCCAACAGTGCACAGGTAAAAAAGGCCAAAATAGACCGCCAGATTCTGGAACGCAGGGTGAAAGAAGCCAGAAGTGAAGGTTTCCCTCAAATAACGGCTAATATTGGTCTTGATTACTGGCCTCTCATCCCTACTCAATTGATGCCGGGAGAAGCGCTTAACCGGCAGGAAGGAACATTTATCCCTGTGCAATTTGGTCAGCCCTGGCAATTGGGCGGCACGGTTACCCTGCAACAAAACCTGGTAAATGAAGCCGCCAGAAGAAGTGTGCCAGCCTTGAAAACCAGCAGGGGCATCAGTGATTTGTTGGTAGAACGCTCTGAAGATGAGGTCATTTTTAACACGGCATCGGTATATTACCAAACATTGCAGGTAGAGCAACTTTTGCGCGCAGTAAATGCCAACTTAGGCAAACTGGATGCCTTGCAGGGCATGGCTCAACTTCAGCTGGATAACGGGTATGTTGTGCCAACTGATGTGAAACGGATCAGGGTTGCGAGAACCAACCTGGAGACGCAACGCCAGAATTTGCTTACCGGAATCAGTGCGCTGAGACAAACCCTTTTGTTTCTCTGTGGTCTACCATCTGATGAAATGCTTGATATGAGTGCAGAAATTAGCGATCCTGCCGCAGATTCATCCAGATGGCAGAGCCTGACCCTCGACCCTAAAACCACTACAGAAAGCAGGTTAATTGCCAACCAGCGCGAACTCTTGCATATTCAGCGCAGGAGTGCTATTGCGGAAGCTTTGCCAAGTTTGAGCGGCTTTGCAACCATTTCGGCACAGGCATTCAGGCCGGATATCAATTTTTTTGATACGGACAGAACCTGGTATGGCGCTGCAGGTGCTGGTTTGCGTTTAAAAATACCCATTTTTGACGGCTTCAGGGTTCATAATAAAGCCTGGTTATTTAAACTTGAAGAGCAAAAACTGGAAGAAGACCACCGGCAGTTGAATGATGCCAAGGCACTGGAATTTAGGCAGGCTAAAGAGCAATTGGCCACCAGTTTGCGAGCCTTGCGCACTCAAACAGAGAACGTAGCGCTGGCTCGTGAAATCACGGATAAGCTGGTATTGCAATACAAGGAAGGAGTGGCTTCGCTTACCGATTTGCTCAATGCACAAACCGCTTTGTCTGAGGCAGAAACCAACTATTGGCAACAGGTATTCAGCTACAAACTGGCCGTGTTGAAATTGCTGAAAACCGCCGGCAGACTGGCTGAATTGAAATAGAAGAACTGGGGCTTAGTTGGACAAACTAGGCTCAATCAGCTTGAATTCCGGAATTTCCACCTGGAATTGAGTGTCGTCTTCAAGCCTTTTCATGATGTAATAGCCGCGCATTTTTCCAATTTCGGCTCCGAGATCACAGTAGGATTGGTATTCAAACTTTTCTCCCGGAGGAATAATGGGTTGTTGGCCAATCACGCCATCTCCTTCTACCTCGCGGATTCTGCCTGGTCCATCGTGGATATACCAATGTCTGCCAAGCAATTGCACGGTGTAGGGACTGCCATTTTCAATCTGGATGAAATAGGCAAATATGAAGCGATCTTCCCTTGCATTGGAATGCATGGGTAAAAACTGGGTTTCAACGGCTACAGTAATGCCATTAGTTACAGCTATATCCATGCCGTAAAAATACGTTTTATCGCTTTTTGTTCAGCGACTTTTTACAAAATCTTGTTGTTCACTTCAGGCAGGCCAATAATCAGGCATCCTCAAATCCTGCGCCGATGTGACTACCATCGCAGAAGGGTTTGTTTTTGGATTGGCCACAGCGGCAAAAGGCAGTTACCTTGTTCCGGGTTTCCGTATTGCCGTCTCTGAGTTGAACGGTTAGATTACCATATACGAGCAATGGGCCATTTGGGATCACTTCGATCCTGGTTTCAGCGGAAATTTCTTCCGGCGGATTTGCTGCTTCGTTCATGAAATAGCTTAGGGCGCCGCTTGGGCATTTGGAAACCTGTTCAATGATTTTTTCTGTGGAAGCGCCTTCCATGTTTACCCATGGCCTGTTTCGCGGATCAAATACTTCACGCAATTGGGTCCAGCACAGCCGGGAATGGATGCAGGCATCAGGTTTCCAGACTACGGAAACTTCGCCGTTGGTGTATTTTTTGGTTGTTTCGCTCATAAGGACGTATCAGGATAAGGATTTTCAACCAGGGTGTCTTTGCCTTCGGCCTGTTTCAACAGAGCGTTTTTAATTTCTGCAAAAAGCAGGCCGCTACCACCGCCGTAATGTTGTACAATCCGGATCAGTGGATTTTGAAACGTAAATATAGCGCGAAGTTTGGCTTCACTTTCAGGTTCTACGCCACCGCCAATTAAAACTACATCGAACCTACGTTTTTGGTAGTATTCAATAGCCGTTTCATCAGAAAGTGCTCCGGTAGCTTCCCAATCTTCGGTTTTGTTAATGAGTTCGGTAACCGTTTGCATAATTTCCGGATGCCGGCCAATGACCAGAACCTGAATTTTTTGGTCCATACTATTGTCAGAAATTTGGAGAATCCGGGATGATCGCTTCAATGGCCATACGGGTTCTCGGGGTGGTTTCCCGGGTGCGGAAGGGTTCTTCAAGTTGTTCAGGATCTCCCAAAAATCCGAGCGCAATAATGCAAACGGGGGCTTCATCTTCTTCTAACTGGAAGGTTTCCTGAAGTTTTTCTTTGTTAAATCCTGCCATGATGTGGCCATAAATGCCCATTTCTGTGGCTTGTAAAATCAGGAAAGCGTTGGCCATGCCGGCGTCATGCAACGCGTAATAATTGGGTTGGCCATTGCGGCTGTAATTCTTTTTGGCCGTACAAAGTACCAGTGCGGCGGCTTCTTTAGTCCAGGGCTGATTGCCTGGCAACAAGCATTCCCACATCCGTTGGAAGCCAGGAGAGTCTTTCAGAGCGTAACGATATCTCCAAGGCTGCTCGTTATTGGCAGACGGCGCCCAGGATGCCGCTTCAATAAGCGTTAAGATTTGCTCGTCGGTAATGTTCTTTTTTGAAAAAGCCCTGGCACTCCATCGGTTCCTGATCAAATCTATCACCGGTAGCCGGGTCTGTGCGGTTTTAACCATGATGCTATTCCTGCAGTTTGAAATGAGGCTGACTTATAAGTCGAGTTACTGTTTTCACCATATAAGCGCTTGAAGTGAGTCTCATAGTGAGAGTCTCACTTTGAGTGAGACTCTCACTATGAGACTCACTTCAAGCGCTTATATGGTGAACATTACTTTTGAGAAACCCTCGTGTTGGGGCATTATATAACACTAATTCAGCCGAACTGTTCTCAAACATTCATTGGAACTTCCATCAGTAATACCCGAGCCTGTGAATCTGCTTTCAAGGTGAAACGCTCCACATTCCAAATACCAAAGCCATCGCGTTTGTCCAGTTTTTGCCCTTCCACAGTTACCTCTCCATCCAGCACAAATACATACACCCCGTTTCCGGCGCCACCTTTTAACTGATATTCTGTTTCGAAACCGGCATCCAAATTGCCCATATGGAACCAGGCATTCTGATGGATCCAAACACCTTCGTCGTCGGAATTTGGTGACAGAATTTGAAACAGCTTGTTCTTTTCATCGGCCGTTTTCAGGGTTATCTGGTCATAGCGGGGAGTCACATTGCGTTTGTTTGGGAAGACCCAGATTTGCAGGAATTTGACTCTTTGGTCTTTGTTCCGATTGTATTCTGAGTGATAAATACCGGTTCCGGCACTCATCACCTGTACATCTCCCTGGCGAATGGTGGCAATATTGCCCATGCTGTCTTTGTGCTCGAGATCGCCTTCCAGCGGGATACTGATGATTTCCATGTTATCGTGCGGGTGGGTGCCAAAGCCCATGCCTGCTTCCACGGTATCATCGTTCAATACCCGTAATACACCAAAGTGCATACGCTCGGGGTTGTAGTAATTAGCGAAGCTAAAGGTATGGTGCGAGTTGAGCCATCCGTGGTTGGCATGCCCACGGGATTCGGCTTTATGCAAAACAGTATTGGCCATAATGTTGGATTTTGTGTTGGGAATGTGGTTGAATCCTAAGATTTCCAGTGGTTTCAATTCGTCAATATTATTGTCGATCACAGCTTTGGCGACTCCTGAGGTGGCGAGCGCTCCTGCGCCGAGCAGACTGTTGCGAAGGAATTGTTTTCTGTTCATGACTGACAAAGGATTGTTTTGTGATGGTACAAAGGTGGGGGTGTGAGGCGCGGTCTGCCAATAAACTAGATTAAGAAAAAAGCCAACATGCACTAACCCTTGGTTTTGTTCCGGGTATTTCTCAATTTACTTAAGAACTCAGGGGTAACACCAATGTAGGCAGCAATCTGTTTTTGCGGGATGCTGTTAATCAGGGTAGGGTAGCGTTGGCAAAATTGCTCATAACGTTCGCGGGCACTAAGGCTCATAGCATCAATGACCCTTTGACGGTTGGCTACCAGCGAGTTTTCGGTGATGATTCGGAAGAAACGCTCAAATTTTGGTATGTCTTTATACAATTGTTCCTGATCAGTTTTGGCGAGCAGGAGTATCTGCGTTGGTTCCAGAGCATCTATCATCAATTGCCCTGGATTGCCGGTAAGCAGGCTGTACATATCGGATATCCACCAGTTGGGTGGGGCAAATTGAAGGATGTGTTCAAAACCATTAACATCAACGGTGTACCCGCGCAAACAACCTTCAAAAACAAAGGCTGAGTGCCGGCAAATTTCGCCCTCTTTTAACCAAAACTGTTTTTTAGCCACAGGCTGAACCGTAAGCAGACTCAAAAAATGAGATGCCTCAGCTGCAGTGAGGGATATATGTCTGGCAATATTTTGCAGGATGATATTTTGCGCTTCAGTAACCATGTGTGTAAAGATAATTCAATTGGTCAATACCTCCATGTTGCCAGCTACTTCCAAACCGGCATTTCGACCGGTGCCTTCAAAAATACGCACACCCTTGTCTAACAATTCCACCTGAAGGGTGGCTTGCAGGCTTTCCTGGATTTTACCGGTCATTTCTCCGGAAAGCGGAGAAATAAGTGCTGTGCCAGGTGCTTGTTGTGCTAAAATGCGCAACTCTTTACCGGATTGTTGCAGTACAAGCCTAAGTTGCTGATCGGATAATTCCAGGTGTTTTTTAGCGCCTGTGTAGGTGGCAAACTTGATCAAACGACCATCCAGCCAAAAACCGCTGATAAAGCCGATAAAGTAACTGCCAAGCCAGGGAATATGTGCCACCGATGCCATCAAAGAGGTTTTTCCTTCGGTATCAAAATGATTGCTTTGCATCCACACGTAGGCGCGCGGGAAAGATTGGCCCCAATCCTTCTCTATATAGCCACGGCCTCCTGTGAAATCCACCTCTTTCCCATCGATCCGTAACACACCTTCCAACTCGTGATCCAGGCTCACTATGCCATGATTACACTCCATAAATGGCACAAAAGAGTACCAGCCCATGATGCCCGGAGCCCCCAACATTTTGGGCCAGGGTGTGGTGTTCTGAAGCCTGATTGTACCGGTAATATCAGGAAGCTGAAGGCGTATTTCCCTGCCATTGAATTGGTTTGGGCCAAGCTTAACGTCAAATTCCTTGTGCGATGGAACAAAATCTCCCGCAGTAAACCTATGATAGGTGGCCTTGCACGCCTTGCCATCCATCACCTGAATAAAGGAATGACTTTTCTTGCCCATGGAAATTCCCGGGATGAATGCCATGGCATGCCGTTCATCCCGGGATACAACCTTGAAATACCAGCCTTCGAAGTACTGTTGGGTTCGTCCCCAACCTTGGTACTGGTCCGGGTTCCATAAGGCCCGGAGTTTGGTTAAAAACATAAGCTTTTATCGAATGAGGGTTACCTGACCACTTTCTGAGACTCGTTCTCCGTTGTATTTTTCAAAAGTTCCATACCAGATCAATACATCTGAAGGGTGTGCAGCGCCTTTCCAGTTCCCATCCCAACCCAGTTGCTGGTCTGTACCCAATAAGTTATATTGCTCAAAAACGGTTTCTCCCCAGCGATTGACCACTTTCCAGCCTATAACCTTGCTGATACAAGGATCCAGCAATGGTTGGAAAATATCATTAGTGCTATCGCCATTGGGTGTAAAGGCGTTTGGTATACGTATACGGCACTCCTGATTGATGAGAATTAAAATGCTTTCTTCCACACTGCATCCATTAGCATCTGTAACCACAACCACGTATTGTGTTGAGTCTAACGGAGTAGCCAAAGGCCCAGGACAGTTCTGGCAAGTCAGAAAATCAGGGGGTGTCCAACTATAAGTATATGGTGCGCTGCCATTAACCTTGGTTTCCAGTAACACCGATCCGCCAATACGCACCGTGGTATCCATGGGCAGTGTAACAACCAATGGGGCATAGCTGTTTACAGTGACCAATACGGTAGAATCGCATTGTTGCTGAGTGCTGAACGGGAAACTGGTCGTAGTTCCCGGCAATAGATTCTGCCCGTTGTACGTATAAGTGGTATTGGCGCAAATAGTCACGTTTATGGTAGTACTCACCGCATCAACACCCATTACCTGAAGGGTCCAAATAGTATCGCAGCCAGGCCCAATGGCTGGCGCAAAAACCTGTGCGGTAGTATCAGCCGGCCATTGATAACCAAAAAGAGCAAGTTTTTGCCCACTACACACAAAAGTGTCCAGGGCAAACAACAAGGTGTCCCGAATTTCGGCACGAAGTGTATCAACAGAAATACAACCATCCGCTGTGGTAGCAACCACCACCCAGGAGTTGGAAACGGCCGGACTAACCGACACCTCCGGGCAATCGGTGCAATTGAGGAAGTCGCCCGGCGACCAGCTCCAGCTGCTGAACCCAGAGGGCAGTGTGTAGGTTTGGGTAATTCCGGAACAGCTCTGAGGTATATCAGGGCCTACATTAAGCACAGAAGCAGGCTTGATGGTCACCACTACGGTATCCGTTTGAAGGTTGCCGCAGGCATCCCACACATTTACCCAGTAAACGCCCGGGAATAAAGTGGTAGTGGTAGAATCCGTAGAGCCATCACTCCAGAGGTAACGGGCAAAATCGGGTCCGGCATGGAAGGTGAAAACCCCGTTATCACACACTTCCAGATCTGGTCCTAAATTCAGGATATGATTGTTTGGGGCAACAATCAGCACGTTCAGGGTATCCGAGACATTGCCACATGGACTGAACGCCTTAACGATCACCCTGGCATGACCGTAATTCAGATAAGTAATGACGGCAGATTGGAAATTGGATTGGATTTGCGCCCCGAGTCCGTCCACTTGCCAGGTAATGGAGTCCAGACCACAAGCCAGTGGCTCCAGTTCATAAAGAACAGGTGCGCCAATGGTACACACTGTATCCGGAGACTCGGGTGTTATGCTAATAGAGGGCCCGCTCAGGATAGAGGCAATGATATTACAGGTGCCATCTTTAGCCGATCCAATTGGGATAAAACCCGAAAGGTCAATGGCATTATGCTTAAACTCACAGGTTAATCCCGGATTGTTGGGTTTATTGATCACATCCAGGTAATAGGCGATTTGCTGTACAAATGGGTAAGTAGGCGCATAGATTTTTCCATCCGGAGCCAACTGCAAGAAACCAATGATTTGGCCAGGTAGTTTGGAAATGCCAATTCTGGAATTGATGATGGCCTGTGTATTTCCTGCATGCAGATCGTATTGCACGAGTTGGAAGGTGCCAGGCAAGGTTCCGGTTACATACAAGTACCTCACGTTTGGTGAAAACTCGACACCGAATGCTTTAAAAGGCTCCTTGAATTTACCCAGTAATTGTGGATTAGTAACTGTTCCCCCTGAGGCCGGATCGAATCTGTAGATGGAAACTGCAGAGCTGTCGAACACCGAATTACTGTAATAGGTACAGGCAATACGCTGACCATCAGGACTGATTTTGATTTGCCTAACCAAACCCACTGGTTGATTGGTTGGGCTAACAACCGGGGTAAGGTTTATCCCGTTTTGGTCAATCCGAAAGGCCAGAAAATTACCTTGCTGGTCAAATTTGCGTGTAACAAACCAGTAGCCCTCAAAAGCACAGCTTTTTATCGCGGCCATTCCTTGCGCTTGAAAGGCCAGGACCAGGTTTTTTTGCGTTGGAACCACATCTCCCAGACCATCATTCAGCGTTAAGTCAACCAGGCTGTAGTAGGTTTCCCCACCGTCGTAATTGCCTATAACATAGTATTGGCCAGCTTGTCCGGGATGGGGGATAATCATGGCGTCAAATACCAATTGGCCGTTCATGATATTGCCATTAGGCATGGGTTGATGAAACCGGTTGAAAACTTGTTTGCCATCGGTGTAGAGCAATAAATTCCCCTTGGCATCGCATAAGGTGGCTGAGTTGTTGTCGGAAGAGGATTGCCCATTACCAATTGGGGTAGGAGGTGAAGTACTGAAGTCTAAGCCGCCTTTGTCGCCAAAATACCATAGGTTGCCGGTTTTAGAATCGCATCGTTCTTCTTCGCAATTACATTGTGGATCCAGACAATCAAAAAGTCCATCGCCATCATCGTCGAGGTTATTGTTACAAATTTCTACGGCAATGAGGCAGGATGGTGCACAAAAAGTGTCGAGTGTGGCAGGAATTGGGGTAAGGGGAAGAGGTACATCCAGCATTTCCAGCTGAATAAAAGGTGATGACTGAAAGAGAGGTATGCCGGTTGTGGCTATATCTATGGTAGTGATTTCCCGAGGGGAGCCAGGGCATTTGACTATTTCACCCTGATTATTAGTCCGCCTTATCCAGCCCTCAAAACCTGCCATACAATAACCTGCTCCTGGAATACTAAGTATACTTTGAATAGTATTGCTGTTTTCGAAATGGGAATTCCATAGTACAGTGCCTGAAGTATCTATGCCCATTAAAATATTGTAATTTTTCAGAGGCCCTACACCAGGATCATCCACTTTTGCACTTCCGGTAACAACTAATTCGCCATTATTGCCCAGGCAAAAACGCTCAAACAGATACGAGGAAACCGGAATTTGCCTGTATGATTTTGACCAAGCCAACTCACCATCATCATGTAATTTAATCAATTGTCCATGTACCACTCCAACAGGTAACACATCCAAAGTACCAAGTAAATAAATATCACCATTATTAATTACCAATGCGTCTTTTAAGGTCAATGAAGGCAGGTCTAAAGTCCTTTCCCATACTGTATTTCCGTTGGGGTTGATTTTGGCTATTATTTGCAAGTTTGATCCCATTAATATACCTATAAAACCCCCATCTGAAGTGGTTCGAACAAAGTCAAAAATTCTAGAATCCAAAGCCCAAATTTGGTTTCCTGAACTGTTAAGTTTACTAATGAAGGAGCCTTTCAGCAGGATGTTTCCATCCGGGTACACCTGCATATCAATAGGTGGGCCGGGGAAGGCCATTTCTTCATGTACCCGTTTGCTCCAAACACTATTTCCGTTTACATCATATTTGCCCAGGTAATAGTGATTACTATCAATATTCCCGTCTGCGTTAACCGAAAAGGCTTTCGTAAAAATGAGGAATCCGCCATCCGGAGTTGTCCGGACTACAGATTTTTCTACAATATCTGGAATTACTGTCAAATTTTTGGACCACAATAACTGACCATTAGGTTTAAACAAGGATACTTGTGGTAACCAGGAATTCTGACTGCCCAGGGCTTCCATTGACAATAAAATTGCTCCGCTAGACATATAGGTAAGACCGGAGGTGGCCCAAAAGGTGTTTTCAACTTTCAGCCTATATTCAAAAGTCTTTTGCACACAAACACCCTGAACCAAAATTACAACTTCCTGTGTGTCAGCACAAAAGCCATTGCTGCTCGCCAGTTGGATAGAATACTCCCCTGGAGCGTTAAATACAAGTGAATCAAGCGTTTGGGTTTGTAATGCACCATTGATGTACCATGCTGTTTGGATGGCATTTTGGCTGTTATTGGTGAAAAATACCTGTTGGTCTGCCTCTGGCGCCAGGTTACTTACGGTAAATGCAGAAACTACCGCGCAATTGACTTGCACGGTTTTAGTAATTTCATCCGGATCACATAAGGCCGGATTGGCAGCTTGTACCACCAATTTTATAACATATTCTCCAGGTGTCAGGAACTGGTAATTCAGTGTGGCCTGATTGCCGGCAGGTTGTCCGTTTACTGTCCAGGAATAACTTCCGGCATTGGTGCTGTTACTGGTATAAGTAATCGTTTCGCCGGCATTAGCAGTGTTTGGGCCCAAAAAATTGGCATTTGCCTGGGCCGTACACGGCGGCTGACAACCTTTTGAGTCGAGCAGGCTCTTGCGTATGCCTTCAAGGGTAGCATTCATGCGCGTGGCCTGATCTGGTGTAAAATCATGAAAGCATGCCAAAATGCCATAATCCAGGAAATTCCAGCTCATATCAGGCTGATCGGTACTGAACGGGCCGGATTGGGTATCTGTATTGCAGGTGTTGACCTGATCGCCACAGGGTACACCGGCGGTGCTTTCATCCGGCGGAGTATCGCAAATGCGATCACCATCTATGAGGCAATTATTGTTGTTGCAACTACCCTCAAAGGTGTGGTAAAGTCCGAGATAATGCCCAACCTCATGGGCCAGACCTGCAACTTTGCTGAGATCTTCCAGATAACTGGCTTCCATTACGATCCCATCTATGTTGGAGCCATGTGCATAGGGTAAATGGGCGTAACCATACACGCCACAACCATAGGATGCGGAGCAAATTTTCTTTACTACCCAGATGTTCAGGTATTGTTTGGGTTCCCAGCGTATCAGGTTTTTTAGCGCCAGATTATCGAACTCCATTTCCATTTCCGTAAGCGCATTCACTGTTCGGGTAATTCCGTTGGTAACAGTATTGGTCGGCGTACGTTTAGCCAGACAAAATTGAATGCCGCAATCAGTGCCGGTTCCCTGATTAAAATTACCCTGGTTGGCCAAGGCCTGGTTAAGCCATGCTATGGCTTGCTCCACTTTTGCATTGCTGAGATTTTCCGGTCCGTTGTCGTGAACAATATGCACCACCGCCGGAATGGTTTTAGGGTTTTCCGGCAGTACAAATACTTGTTTCTTTTGTTCGAAAATTTGCAGAATACCCTCCTCATACTGTTGGTGGGAGTTTCTAAATTCCTGAAATTGAAGGTCATACATGGTCCACCAATCCGTGGCACAATCCGGCGCAGATTGGCCGGTCAAAATGTATGAATGCAGATAAAAAAACGATAGTAGTAGTATGTGTTTCATTGTGGTACAATTACCCCGGAAAAATAGTAGCTGCATTGCATAAAATGTAAAAAGAATGAGTGAGTGCCTAAATTTGTCAGAGCCAACGGGTGTTTTCATCCCGTGAACGAACCCTGAACCGCCAGACAGATAAACGTTAGCCTTGATTTACTTTTGAATGAAAGTCTGCGGTAAACCCAATGCCGTCTTACAAACAATACCTGCTCATGAAATATCTTTTACTGTCTTGTCTGCTTTTCGATGCGCAATGGCTTGGTGCGCAAACCAATATCCTTTCTACGTCCTCTGTTGCGGAGCAAGTAATGCTGGGGAACTATTCAGGCGCAGCTTATCTGCCTGCCACACCTACCCCGGTATTGCCTGAGGTAATAGCTGCTGAACTACAGGCGGCAATTTCCCCGGATTCCCTGAAAGCTAGTATACTAAAGCTCGCTTCTTTTAGAACCCGAAACTCGGGCAGCGACACCGTTTCCGCTACCGAGGGTTTTGGGGCTGCCAGGCGCTGGGCTTACCAAAAATTTGCCGAGATCGGCGCCGCCAATAACGGGAGACTAATTCCATCATATCTCCAATTCGACCTGGATATCTGTGGGGTAGGGCAACACCGGAATATTTTTGCCGTACTACCCGGCAGTGTGCCTGGTAGTGGCGTGGTGCTCGTTGAAGGACATATGGACAGTCGCTGCGATGTGCTTTGCGATGTTAATTGTCTGGCCGAAGGGGTGGAAGACAATGCCACCGGAACCGCACTAGTATTGGAATCCGCCCGGATACTTTCGAAGTACCAGTTCGAGAATACGATTGTGTTTTTGATAACCACTGCGGAGGAGCAAGGTTTGCTTGGGGCTGATGCATTTGCCAGCTACGTTATGCAAAAAAATATTCTGTTGCGGGCAGTTTTAAACAACGACGTGATTGGCGGAGTGCTCTGCGGTCAAACTTCGTCTCCGCCGTCCTGCCCTGGATTGGACCATATTGACTCTACCAGTGTACGGTTGTTTTCTGCTGGAGGATTTAATTCCAAACACAAGCAATTAGCCAGATATATCAAGCTGGAATACCGGGAGAACATGCTTCCTTTGGCAGAAGTGCCTATGAATGTGCGCATTATGAGCCCTGAGGATCGCACAGGCCGGGGTGGGGATCATATTCCATTTAGAGAAAAAGGATATCCGGCTATGCGGTTCACTTCCGCAAATGAGCATGGTGATGCAAGCAACGGTCCTGGATATTCAGACCGGCAACATACCTCTGAGGATATTTTGGGAGCCGATACCAACAACGATGGCGAGGTGGATTCGTTTTTTGTAGATTTCCATTATTTGAGTCGGAATGCCCTCATAAACTGCAACGCCCTGGCCATGGCAGCCCGAAATGTGGCGCTTCCGCCAACATTTTCAGTAACCCGTACTGGCAACCAACTTAACCTGTTTTGGAATAATCCGGTTGACACCCATACCATACGGGTAGCACTGCGCAGCTTGACCAATGATTGGGATACAGTGTACGCTATTGGCCCGGGTTTGCAAACGGAGCTCACCTGCAATCCTACCGGCCCTGTATATGTCAGTGTGGCGGGTGTAGATGCATGGGGCGCTGAGAGTCTGTTTTCGGCGGAGAAAATAGTACAAACCTCAGCCACTGAAACTCCTGAGGATCAGGCTGATGCGAATAATTACCAGTTGTTTCAAAACAGGCCAAATCCTTTTGATGAGGCCACCTGGATTTCTTTTTGGGTAAAGGAATTGCCTCCACCAAACACCAAAGCTTCTATCCAAATCTTTGATTTACAGGGTAAACTGATACAGGAAATACCGGTTTCCTTGAAACAAGGGCTTAATGAGGAACTGTACACCCACGGATACGGGGTGCGCGGCACGTTTTCCTACGTACTCCAAATAGGTGGAAAAGCGGTAGACGCCCGACAAATGGTATTTGCTAATTGAGTGTGGGAGTTTTCGAGTGTTTGAGTTTTCGAGTGTTTGAGTTTTCGAGTTGGCGTTCGGTTTAGGGAGGGACAAAATACCCAACCGAACGCCAACTCGAAAACTCAAACACTCGAAAACTCAAACACTCTTAAACGTAAACAATAGGTTGGCGCCGAAATTCCAGAGCATCACCACGCCGGTGGCAATGAGTTTGGACATGTAGAATCTTACGCCACGTTTTTCGTTGAGGAAATAAATGATGGCGTTGTTCATACCCAGGCCGATGAGGGCTACTACCGTGAATTTGGCAAACTGAATGCCTACATTGGGGTCGGCGCTATGGAAAGTCCAAATTCGGTTAAGGATATAATTACTGACAACGGCACAGGCAAATCCTGCACTGTTGGCAATGTACTTATTGAGTTTTGCCTGTTCCTTCAGGAGCCAGGTAACGCCGAAATCTACCACTACTCCGGACGCGCCTACCACTCCGAATTTCAAAAATTTAAGAATCAGTTCTTGCATGCCCTGTACTTAGTTCCGCTCTTGCTTTTTCCTGGTGGATGAAACATTCAGTACGCCATCCATACCTTTAATGATTTCGATAAACTGCTGCTCTGTCAATTCTGAAGGATTGAAACCAAGCAGCCAGATATTTTCCTCTGCAATCCGTCTAACCGGACGAGTTTTGAATTCCATGAATTGCATGCAAAAATTACCTGCATTAACCTCAGGTTTGAAGTGTACAATTACCTCTCCTTTCATGGAAGCCGGGTCGTTGGGGTCTACTCCTTTTTTTACTTCAAATCCATGCGCTTCGGCAATATCCTGCATCAATTGATCCAATGCCTGGATATTTTCAGGCAGGGGGCCTGAACCTTTTACCTGGTGTTTTTTGTCTTTTTCGTACACCGTTAGGGTATGATTTGGGGCGTCTACCACCTTTTCAGGCAATTGACGTGGGTGCTCCCACAAATTGGCGCGGCTTACTGCCATTTTCAATTTGGAAAATTCATCTGCCGTCAGTTTAGCATACTTTTCACCGACCTCCGGCACATGCCGATAACCGGAATAAATGAGACTTCCGTCAACATTGAAGGTCAGTTTATACACCGGGCAATAGCCTCGACAGCCTGATGTTTCCAGTTTAACCAATATTTCTGCAGGAGGCTGATAACTCACATTAGCCCAATCAGACGTGGGTTGTTGCGCTATGGCGCTTGATGGAATAAGCAGGTTGTAGCTTATGGCAGTTAATAGCAGCAAAAAGGTGTGCTTCATAGTCAGCAATGTTGTTTAGCTTGAATAAAACAGGGTAAACCAGATGGTTTAGCCCCAACATGCACTAAAACGCCCTTTCTCAGGGAAAAAGCGAAATTAGCGTACTTATGCAATTGCCTGTGTCAAATCTGCAATAATATCTTCAATGTTTTCGATTCCAACGGAAACACGGATCAAACCATCCGTGATGCCGTTTTCCAGCCGAACATCCTTTGGAATAGCCAGGTGTGAGGAAGAAGCCGGGTGAAGAATCAGTGTATCTACATCACCAAGCGTTGGCGCCAGTGAACAAAACTGAATCCTGTTCATGCAGGCAATGCCAGCCTCCAAACCGCCTTTCAACTCAAAACTCAGCATACCGCCAAACCCGCCCGGCATTTGCCTTGCAGCCAGAGCATGATCCGGATGGGAAGTTAACCCGGGGTAATTTACCCTTGCAACTGCCGGGTGAGACTCCAGGTATTCGGCTAGTTTTTGGGCATTGGAGCAATGCCTTTCCATACGAAGCGCCAGGGTTTTCATGCCATTATTGGTAAGCCAGGCTTCAAATGGAGAACAATTGGTGCCCACAAGTTTCATGGCTTTCCAAACTCCTTTTCGCATGGCATCATGATCACGGCCTACCACTACACCGGCTATAGAATTACCATGCCCATTGAGATACTTGGTGGTAGAATGAATGATGTAATCTACACCCAAACCCAGTGGTTTTTGCAACATTGGAGTGGCAAAGGTATTATCAATAGCAGATAAGGCGCCGTTTTGTCGGGCTAAGGCTGCCAACGCAGCAATGTCAACACAGGCCAGGGTTGGATTGGCGGGCGTTTCGCAATACAGCATTTTGATGGAAGAATCCTGTTGAAGGATGGTCTCTACCTGATGCAGATTCTTTAAATCAGTAAAAATAGGCTCAATACCCAGCGGACTAAGGATACTTTTTAATAATTCCGTGGTGCCGCCATATAAATTAGCCTGACTCAACACTTTATCTCCAGACTTTAAGGTGCCAAGCATGAGTGTAGCAATGGCCGACATCCCGCTGGAGGTCATTACGGCCGATGCCTGAATGCCCAGGCCGTAGGATTCCAGATCAGCTATTTTAGCCGCTACAGTATCAACCGTGGGATTGGCATAGCGACTATACACATGGCCGCTTTCAATATTTTTGAAAATCTCTATGCCCTGATCGATGTTCTCAAAATCAAAGGAAGAGGTAGCATAAAGCGGCAAAACGTGCGGAGCGGTTGTTCTGTTTTCCGGGCGTTCTTTTACCGTCAAGGAATCAAATTTCATATAGTAGGCAAATGGACTGTTAGAAGTAGGTAAACCAGATTTTGGATATTTAGAGCCTGATTTTCAGCACCTAAATACCAATATCCGGAAAAATTCATGCAAAGGTTATGTAAAGATTGTAGGTATGCAAATTTACCGTCCACCGTCCACCGTCCACCGTCCACCGTCCACCGTCCACCGTCTACCGTCCACCGTCTACCGTCCACCGTCTACCGTCTACCGTCCACCGTCCACCGTCCACCGTCTACCGTCCACCGTCTACCCCTCAGGCCAATAGTATTCACACACTTTCCTGAGATATTCCCCTTGCCTGGCTTTAGAAGACAGAAAAAGGGAGGCTCGGCAACCTACTTCATAAGGGCAATCCTGGATAATAGCATCAGGTTTGTTGTCGTGGTCAAGATCTCCAAACCAAAGCAGGTCTACAGAAGGGTTTGTTTCCGGGAATTCCGTTCTAACCCAGGGCGTTAAGTCCTGTGTAGCCATGGGTTCTGCCATATAATCCAGCAAGGTGAGCTGATAATCAAAAATACGCACGAAATTCTCTTCAAATCGGGCACATCCCGTGGCTGCCAGGCCATATGAAGGCTTGACAATGGTATCGTTCATGTCGTTCCCGGGATAAATAGAAAGTTGGGTGCCTGGTCCCAGAGCTTTGGTGAAAAACATCTGATCGGGGTCGAATACGCCAAGTGGACCGCAGTAGCCAGTTGTAAGCGGGGTATGACTGGCAATGAGGAACTTACTTGGCTCCTTTTGGTTTGTTTTGAGCATTTTTACATTGGCCCCATAGAATGGATTCATTTCTTCCGCCAGTCTCACCTGCACCTTTCTGATTTCATCTGAAAAGGAATCCCTGGCGTACACTCCATACCAGAAAAGAGGCGCAATTGACTTCATGTCAAATTGAGGCACGTTTTCGTAATACAACTCTGTGGTGCCGCTCACATATACATCAAATACCCAACCTGTGTGATTTTTCGTGCGCACTTTCAGCCACCTGCCCATCGGGGAGTTTTCGTCGGTGGTGTCAATTTGGGTGTATTGACCATCATTCCAGGCTTCCAGAAATTGCAACAAAGTCCCCTGGGTTAAGCTGGCAACTTTTTTTGAATTGGCATCAGGCGCTTCGCGGAGATTCAGAGAGTTAGCCGTTACCACCAATTGTTCCTGAAAAAATAAAGCGTTCTGGGCTTGAACCGTTAAGGCTGCAAAAGAGAATAAAAGTAAGAAGATCGGTCTCATGGTTAATGAGTGAGTGAGTGAGTGAGTGAGTGAGTGAGTGAGTGAGTGAATGAGGAGATCACTTGAGGAGGATTACTTCAAATCCAAAGAGGCCCTTGTTTATGGGCAACAAGATAACATCACCGGGCTTGCTCAGTGGATAATATGACTGCGATTTGTACGTAAACAGTCGGGAAACACTTTTATCGTTCACACGAAGTTTCCAGCCGGTGGGTTTGAGTTTTTCGCCTTTTAATATACCATAACCAGAAGCGTAATAGGCGGTTTCTGATTCAAAGATGAAAGAACGGTGGGTTTCTTTGCCCATGGATCTGTTGATCAAACTTCCCCAAAGCGGCGCAAACAACACACTGAATACACCGATTAGCAACACCTCCGGTAAATGCCTGTCCAGCGGAATAAACCTGTCTCGCCAAAGCCAAAGCCCGGCAAATGTCAGCACTGCCACTGTCAGCATGGAGCCAGCTACCAGCCACTGCACACCAATGGTATTCGACAGGTATCTGAATTCCTGCACGTAGAGAAAAACAAGACCCCCAAATAAAATGACCAATATTGCGGCTAATAGTCGTTGATGCATAGGGTGGAGTGTCCGAAGGTTTAAGTGCCTGAGTGTTTAAGTGCCTGAGTGCCTGAGTTGGCGTTCGGTTTGGTTTTATTGGGTATTGATTGAAAAGCCCCGTCCTTTAGGGCGGGGGGCCAGATGAATAATGGTTTTTTGATTAAATAATTAATTTTTATTTTGTTTAATGTCAATATATTATATTGATTTTTCCACCGTCCACCGTCCACCGTCCACCGTCCACCGTCCACCGTCCACCGTCCACCGTCCACCGTCCACCGTCCACCGTCCACCGTCCACCCCGAGTACTCGGGACCACCGTCTCAAATCTCATATTTCCGCTCCATTGCCTGCATCAGTCGTTCAGGCAATTCTTCTCTGCATGCCGATTGATAATCCTGGAAAGAACAGGGCACCAGCCTGTGCCTGTCGTGTTTCCGTTTGGTAGCAACAGGTACCTGCATCCACCAGCGACCGCTTTTAACACTTTTCCAAAACGTAATCTGATAATTGAGCTTACGAAAATCTACCACATATTCTGTGAGTCCTGTTGTAGATACAGGAAAATCTCCTTTGCGATTGAAAAGTCCTTCCAGCAAGTACCAGATCATTTGTGCGGCTGTTTGAGCCGTCAATTGGTGGGTGTCGGTATCTGATTGATACCCGTACAGGCCGAAAGAGGTGAGTTTGTCGCTCATGCCGGCATAGCGGCATAGCTGGCATGCCTCTTCGGTAAAATATCCTGAAGGAGTAGGGGATTGTACTCCCGGCGCTTCACATTGTTTAAGCGCGCCAAGGTGAAAAGCCAGCAAATCAGCATCCCGAAGAACCGGTTCGGTTTCTTCCAGGTTGGCGCGGGATTTTCCCAGCCTTACCAGGTCAAAATGGTTTTTAGTAATAAAATCAATGGCTTGCGGCGCTGTTTGATGTACCTGGAGCCCAATCAGTGAAAAATGAAATAAATGTGGATGTCTTGGACTCAACAGGCTTGAATACTGGCCATTGAGCTGGAATGACTCGTCAATAACAGCCAGGTTCACCAGGGCTTTTGCTTCCTGATAAGCCAGAAAATGGGCTTTTGCCAGTTCATCTTTGCCGGCAATTATTATGGGCAATACTTTTCCGCTCAACAATTCATAGATAACCGGAATAAGCTGGGCGGCATCGGATTTGCGTAAATTACCCAGGTCGGCAATGGTTCCAGCAGGGAATGGATAGGAACAGGCATATAATTGTTCCCTGATGAGGTTGGCGTCTTTATCGCCCACACCAATAATAGCGGCCCGTACTTTTTTTAGATCTGGAAATTCTGAGCGGTGCAGGAGCAGGTGTTTTCCCAGCGCCCAGTCAGGTTGGGCATCTGCTGCGTGTTTGCAAAAAGAGGCTGAAAGTGGTTTAAGCCAGTTCTGAAGCATAGTGCGGCGAAGGTAGGAAATATCGGAATGGTACGCAGGCCGCAGACCTCAGGTTATTTTATACTCCAGGCCAGAAATGCGTTCATGACCTCAGGCCAGTGGGGCTGGTTGTAATTTGGTTGCCGGGAATTGGGGTCAACCGGAAAAAAATTGTGCTCCAAATGGAGATATCTTTTCAGGGTAAGGTTCTTTTTACCTTCTTTAATAAAAAATAAAGGTACCAGATCACAGAGTGTAGCCACCGGATCATCGGTTCCGTAGGAAAGATAAATGGGAATATCCAACGCCAGCCAATCGTCGAAAAATGGTTCTGAAAAGGTATTCCAGGAAAGGTATTCAGGATGGGCTTTCAGAGAATCTGATTGATGCACTGTTTCAAAAAAACGGTATTGGTCGTTCATGATGGAATCGGCCTGCTCCCAGGTTGTTTTACCCTCTTGCGCATCCTGCCGGGCCTGCCGGATCACCTGATCTGCCCTGCCAAACGGATTGGCGCCGAATAGTCCGAGGTGTGTAACTCCCGGATAGTTACGGGCCAGTTTGGTGGCCACTTTGGAGCCTTGCGAATGTCCGGCCACTACCAGTTTTCGGGAATCTACCCAGGATTGTTTTTTCAAATAGTCCAGTACCTGACTAGCTCGTTCCACATATTTATTCAGGTAATCTGCCTCCAGATATGGTTTGGGAAAGGAGTATGGGATTAGAGGGTTGGTGATTACCTGAAATTGCTCGTTAATCTGATCTTTTGAGGCGATGGCAGGTATATGCGGCATGGAAACTACCACAATATGGTATTGTTGTCGGAGTTTGTGCAGATCGAAATTGCTTATGCCTCCTCCCAGCATATAGAGGCCATATGTTTCAATTTCTGCGAAAAGGGGTACCGGCAATGAACCCTGGCAAAACAATAAAATGGGCTTGGTCGCTGAGGTGCTGGTATCAGCCACAAGAAAGGAAATGGAATCATGCCGGGTTTCGATACGAAACAGCAGTGCTTGATGGTTGATTAAGGAAGGGATGTTTTGGGCTTTACCTGGAATGATCTTCAGGAATAAGAGGCAGAATAGTAACAGGTGTTTCATGATTGGCAATGGAAAGACATGGCCAATGACAACTGCCGGAGATATGGGTTGCAATAGGGAGGGAAATCTGTAATCCCTATGTTTTCTCCCCGCCGGCCGTTGCGCGGGTACAACGGCCGGCCGGAGAGTGTCTAGTACGTCCTAATTATCCAAGGATTACTTAATTGGTTTTACCTAAAGTATTCGCATTTCTTGCTGGTATGAGGTTAATTGTTTGCAGTTGGGTATATTAGCCGCAGATGCTGAAACGCCAAATCCTGAGCGGGTTGTTCCGATTATATCACTTATGCTTCATGGCCGCTCAAAACCTGATGCAACATTAGAGGATACTGATTTCTTCTGAAAAATTTTAATTCTGTAATTCTCGTCAAAAAAACTGAGTTTTGGTTTGGTTTTTAACTGCATTACTTATTGTATATCAATTGTTTATATTTTATTTCATCTAGTCGAAAATTGCACGTAGATTTGTCTGAAATTTGAAATAATATCATGAAATTACTTCATTTGTTGCGGTTGCTGGATGCAGAAGATCAGAAGAGCTGGGAACGATTTTTGGAATCACCATACTTTAAGGCGCCTGACCGATTCCTGATCTTTTACCGTCAGCTAAAGAAAAAACACCCAGCATTTGATCCGGAAAAGCCGGAGCTTAAGGCTGTTTATGAATCCTGTTTCGGAAAAAACACCTACTCCGACGCTAAACTGTACAACCTGATGTCGGACATGGCCCGGCAATTGGAGCGTTTCCTGGCTTTAGAGGTAGCCCTTGGCCCGGTCAATCTGCCACCTACTTCCACAGAAGAATACCTGCTTATATCAGCGCTCGGACAACGAAATGCAGGAGCATATTTTCGGGAAGAGGCAGAGGCCTTTACCACTAAATTGAAAAAACAACAGTTAAAAGCTCCGGAAGACTGGTACTTCCTTTTCAAAACCTTTGAGCAGGTGTATTTCAATCCGGATACTCCTAAGTCGGCCAACGATGTACCCTATCTGGAATATGCAACAGAAAACCTCTTGCACCAAGCGTTGTCTACTTATCTTCGGTTTGCGGCAGAATGGATGAGTCGGGTGAATTTGTTAGGACCCAAGAAAACAATGCCTTATCTGAACAGGATTTTGAAGGTTCCGGGTATTAAAAGGCACATAGAGCAGTCTCCCATGAGCAAGCTTTATCTGGAAATTTTGCTGGCCAAGAAGAGCAACTATCAAGCCGCTACTTTTGAGCGTTTGGTTAGCCTTTTTCACGAAAACCTGGTTACTATTCCACTGGAAGACCAAAAAACCATGCTCAGGCAAATTATCAACTACGGCATTCGTACCCAAACTGATGATCCTTCTGTAGGTCCAAGTTTGCTGGCTGTGTATAAAGATGCTGATGAGTTTAATATCCTGCTTGACAATGGTCGGATGCCACAAGTAACTTTTCTAAACATTGTCATATTTTCTGCTAATCTGGAGGAGTTTGATTACGTTAATGAATTCATCACTAAGTTCAGTCCATTTTTGGATGAGGCTTGGCGCGAGCCGGTAATTCAGCTCGCGCAAGCCACAATCCATTATTATTTGGGAGAGCTTGAAGAAGCCCATAGCCTGATTTTGAATAACGAAATTTACAAGATTCCAGGATGTGAGTTCAATGGTAAAAACCTGTTGCTGAAAATAACCTTAGACCGGTATCTGTTGCTTGGAAAAGATGAGGACTTCCTGTTTTCCAGGTTGGAGAACATACATCATTTTATCAATCGGAAAACAAATATTGCAGATCATAGAAAAAATGCGATGCTCAATTATTTCCAAATGATAGGCGCCATTGCCAAAAGCAAAAGATCAAATGCCAAAGACTGGTTATCAGAACAAACCAGGTTGTTAGACCAACTAGAAACCTTGAAACCTGTATCCAACAAATCCTGGCTTATTGCCCGAATCCAGATGCTTAAATGAGGACATTTTCCTCTATTCCTATGTAGTTGCTTGACTCTCCACTGCAAACTGTTTGAACGTATACGGTGTAGTTGCCTGCTGTGAGTCCGCTAAAGGTGTATTCCTGGTTAGTGGTGTACACAAAACTACTGCTGACTCCATCTTTCGTATACCAGAGCCTGTATTGAGCTCCGGTAAATGCAGGGCTCCACGCCAGAGAGATAGAATTGGAGGTTTGACCGGTTTTTGCTACGTTTTGTGGCTCCGGACAAGTGGTTTCCGGCTGGATACGGGCATTTCCCCAAGCCGCTGCTGTGAGAAAAAGGCAAAAAACAAAAATCTTCCTGTACATGATGGTAACTGTTTAAGGTGAATCATGTGGCGCATCCAGCGTTGTTATCACTTGTTGCCGGCCGGTCCTGAGTGGTAAGTAATTCCCTGAATAGCGCCGTTGAACAGTTCAAAAATGTACTTGGGCCAATAGCCTCTGCCGGGATTCCGTAGGAATGGCAGTTCTGGATGTGGGAAGAGAAGGAAAAAAGTGAGTGAGTGAGTGAGTAAGTTGGCGTTCGGCTTGGTATTGGTAGGGCTTGTGCCTCAAAGTAGGATTTAGGGGTGCGCATGTGCAAAAATTACCCAACTTTGCCTTTAACCACTAAGCCACTGAGGGCACTAAGACTATAAAAGCTTAGTGTGCCAAGTGGTTTCGTGCACATGTGCAAAAATTACCCAACCTTGCCTTTAACCACTAAGCCACTGAGGGCACTAAGACTACAAAAACTTAGTGTGCTAAGTGGCTTAGTGGTAAAAAGCACCAAACTCCCCGTACTTCCCAACCGAACTCACTCACTCACTCACTCACTCATTCATTCACTCACTCATTCACTCACTCACTCATTCACTCTCTCACTCATGACCGCTCTGATTATTGACGACGAAAAACAATCTCATGAAGCCTTGCTTAGGCTGACGGAAGGAGAGCTTGATGTGCAGGTACTGGGGCAGGGATACTCTGTTGGCGAGGGGCTGGGTTTGGTGCAAGCCCTGCAACCGGAGTTGGTGTTTCTGGACGTGGAGATGCCAGATGGAACTGGGTTTGATTTATTGGAAAAACTGGGCAAGCCGTCGTTTCAGGTAGTTTTTATTACCGCATACAATAAATATGCGGAGGCGGCCTTTAGGTTTGGTGCGCTGGATTTTTTGACCAAACCTGTTCAACGGGAATTGTTACAGGAGTCGCTGGAAAGAATGCGCCATAAACAGGCGGAACGGTACACGCTGGAGCAATTGCAGATTGCGCTGGAAACATTTCATCAGGCGCAGCAGCGCAAGTTGCCCAAACGAATAGCCATACCAACATCCAGGGGCCTGGAAATGATACCGGTATCGGATATTCTCTATCTGGAAGCTGACTGGAACTACACCTATTTTTATTTCATGCGGGGAGGCGCAAAGCAAAAGCTTCACGCCTCCCAGAGTTTGAAAAACTACGAATCAGCACTCGAAAACTACACAGACTTCCTAAAAGTGCATCGTTCTTACATTGTCAACCTATTGCAAGTGGACCGTTTTAATCGTTCCGACAGCGCCCTTGAGCTCTGCGATGGCAGTGTAGTGCCGGTAGCCAGAGGCAGCAGGGAAGAGGCTGAGGTGCGATTACGGGGTGGGTGAGCTGACTAATCCTGCGATCCGAAGGAGATCTAACATTGAAAATTGTGGGGCTTCAACGCCGTCTGCGTCTTCCGGTATCCACTTAGGATGTTGGTTTATGAATGATGATTTATCAGCTAATATCAAACCAATTAAAACTTCGCAAACAATTTGCGATCCAATTGGTCCTAGTGTTTGACCTTTAGTGGAAGTTTGTGCTTCATAAAGAATATAGTACCAAAGAGGTGTGTTGTCTCTTAAGTGATTAGGGAAATTATCAGTTTCGATAGTTAAAGGACTTTTGATGCCCATAGCCCTGGCAACATCCTGTCCACTTGGTAATCCCAATAGTATGGCTCTAGCTAAATTTAATTCAGCAACATTGTCCTCCTGAATCCTCAGGGACGCATCCAAAATAAATTTTTTGACATCCGTATTTTGGAGTTCATCCAACCAGGAGTTTAAAAGTTGCTCAATAGGCTGACCTGTTTCTGCTGGTGTGACTTTTCTGCTTAATTGCTTTTTCAAACCTTTTAACTCTTTAATCAATTGTAAAAAAGCAATTCTACCTGAATCATCATTGCTCTTTCTCCCTGGAATGTTCTTTAGTGACATTGCAATTTTGGTGTCAATGCTATGATTGACATTCCGCTCTTCGATGTCATTCGAAAAAAACAATCTCATGTCAACCCGGAAGGGTTGCTCGGTCTTTGTTGCGAATAAGCTTTGGAAGACCCCTTCCTGCAATTTTTGGTAAGAAGGATCAAGATTGAATAGGTAAGTCGTTTTTACCTGACTGTGTCCAAACCGAAATGCTGCAGCTGAAAACTCAAGAGGAATAAATGGCTCATTTCTCCAATCAAAATATTTTTTAGGGGCTTTTGAAGATATAATGTCTTTAATGAGTTGTATTTTTTTTTGATGTAGTTCAATTGCATTAAGTTTCGATAGTTCCTCTTCTCTATATTCATCCAGTCCTTGCCAGTTATTGATGTCAATGATTCTTGGGAGATAATCAAATAATACGATCCATTGATAGCTCCATCTTACAATCTTTTGTGCTTTTTTGAATAGGTTTGCCTCACTATCTGAAGCATTGGCTTTAAACTTTTCTTTATCTACCAGAGCATTATGAAACCTTAAAAATGCAGCATGAAGCTGGGAAATTATGATGTTTTCGTCGTTCCTTGGATCTGCTATAACTGCAATTTTGCCTAATCTGGGAAGGTTTTGATAGCTCGTATCCTCAGAACTATTTTTAACCATGCTAGGCAAATAAAATTTGGATGCGAAGCCACTGGAGCCCTCCTGATATAAATAGGGTTGAACAGTTGGTCCTGCTCCATACAAAGAGTCTAGGTCTAATGCAGGTGTCCTAAAATTCCATAAGTATTCTGGGTCAAACGCTCTTTCATTCATCGAAGTTGGATCAAAACTTAGGTCATGAATGATAAATTGCCCCAAATACGTATATCCTGCAGGTATGTTATTATCATCATTGGTTCCATCATACATGGATTCGGCAATTTGAAAAATATCAATTCGCGATCTTGGTGAGTCGTTCATGCAGGGGGGCAACCATGGAAATAGCCTGCCAAATTTTCCACGTTCGTAGGATCGTGAAGATGGAATGGGTAATGAAGTAGGGGTAAAATGGTGCTTCATAGTTCGAAAGATTAGGTGATGGTGAAAAATAAATTAAAAAGATTCTTAAAGGCAATGGTTCGTATCGATTTGAAGCGCGTTAGCGGTTCTGTTTTTCACATATAAAAAAAGGTAAAAGTTTAAGTTTGTGTTGCGAATCCAAACCAACTTTTACCTTATGAGCATCGAGACACTCACAG
>JAFLBO010000015.1 GCA_017303475.1 Chitinophagales bacterium | reverse complement strand
CTAAACATCGGCAGCCATACCGCCCTGGAAGATCATCCCCAAGAGAACGAAAACATAGACTCAGATTTTCAATGAACTTGAGACGGCCTTTTTAACCGCAAAATCCTTAAGTTGACGACATTGGACTCGCAGTCACCCCGACACTAAGATAGGACAATCGACAGTCTGAGTTTCCAACAAGAATAGGCAATCAAAACAATGCAACTACCAAATGGTTATCACTTCAGTATCGCCCGGTACGCAACCCCTTGCAACTTGGGTCGAAAATCGCCATTCATCAACTTGTTGTTTTCCATGGTGGGGTAGGTGCGGTTGGATAAAAAGATGAAAATCAGGTCTTTATCCGGATCAGCCCATGCACAAATGCCGGTAAACCCGAGGTGCCCAAAGGTGTTGGGTCCTGCCAGTGAACTCATGTTGGCAGTTTGTTTTGGATCCAGTTCTTTCATGTCGAATCCGATGCCCCGGCGGGTGCTTCCCGCAAAACGTGTGGTGAACTGTTTAACGGTTTCAGGATTCAAATAGTGTCGCCCGCCATAATTACCGCCGTTCAGCAACATCTGAAAAATCTTGGCCAGATCGTTGGCATTGGAAAATAAACCGGCATGGCCGCTCACACCGCCCAGCATGGCCGCACCCATATCGTGCACGTAGCCCTGAATCCGTTGTTTGCGGAAATAGGCGTCTTCCTCTGTAGGCACACAACGCATGGTGAGTCCTTTTTTCCAGGGATTGAAGGTGGTGGTGCTCAAGCCCAGCGGACGGTAATATTCCAGGTCTGCATATTGGTCTACCCCTTTGCCCGTCAGGTGCTGAATGGCCCTGGCAGTGAGGTAAAGCCCCAGATCTGAGTATTTGTAATGTTTATTTCCGGTCAGTGAAGAGCGGAAAATTTGTTGCCAAACGCTGTCTGCCCAGGCATTTTCCATGTACAAATCCTTTGCCACCGGGATGGTAAACCCGGGTTTGGTAGTGGTGCTGTAAATATTAGGCGAAGGCAACTTATCGGCCGTCAGGGTTTGCTGGTAAAACGGTATCCAGGGCTGCAATCCGGCATGGTGCGCCAGTATTTCCCGCACCGTGAGGTCTTTTTTATTGGTAGCACTCAATTCATGCACATAGCCCGACATCCGGTTGTCCAGCTTCAACTGTCCGTTATCTACCAGTCGCATCACAGAAATGGTGCTGGCCGCCACTTTGGTCACAGATGCCAGGTCGTAAATGCTCTCGTTGGTTACCTGTTCTTTCAGTTCATACGTAGAATGGCCATACGCTTTTTGCCATACGACCTTGTTGTTGTGGGCTACCAGGATCTGGCAACCCGGTGTGGCGCCGGTATTGATCATTTCCGCCACAATGCCATCCATCAGGACCAGGCTATCTGTGCTCATACCAACCGTTTCCGGTGGGGCATATCCCATTCTTTTTTGCAGGAAAACTTTTTTGAGGCCTTGCCCGAAACAAGCCCAATCTGTAGACGTAACCGGCAGAAAACCATTCACATCGTGCGCACCAAAAAGGCTCTGGGCGGCCAGTTGCTGGGCCATAGGGTCTTCCGTAAAGGCTTGTAACAACAGTGGCGGCTCATCCATCCAGCGATAGCTGTACGGATTGCCAAACACCGTGAGGGCAATGGTTTGCTGCTTGTTTAGTTTGTTCAAAAAATCCAGTCCGCTTTGGGTGAGTCCGTACAACGTATCTCCCGGCAATGGATTGGGGGCAGACTTGGGAGGTTTGGGGGTGGTGCGATATCCGGCCATGCCTACCAGCACCACATCAAACTGTTTCAGGCTGTCCAGTATGCGACTGTGCAGGGAATCCACCACTTCCTTCGGCACATTGAAATGCTTCATGGGGGCGTAATAGCCGCAATAAGTTTGGAAAATGGTGCGGGTGGTATCGCCAATAATGAGGGTTGCCAGTTTTTGGTGCTCCAGATGGGGAAAACCTATGAGGTTTTTTTCGTCTTTCACCAGGGTAAGCGCACTGCCCACCATGCGGTGTTTCAACGCGATTGCTTCCGGTGTGTTCAGTTCGCGACGCAGGTTATTGAGGTCTACACGCTGAGGGGTGGTGATCCCAAGGCGGTATTTGGCACGCAGGATGCGTTTTACACTTTCCCAAAGTTGTTCCCTTTTCAAAACGCCATTAGCCAGGGCTTCTTTCACCGCTTTTAAACCCACTTCCACGTCAACCGGCAGCAAAATGATGTCGTTTCCTGCCAGAAGTGCCTCTACATCAGCCTTTCCGTCGGGGTAAAACTTTTTCACTCCTTCCATTTCCATGGCATCGGTGAAAATAAGTCCCTCATAGCCCATTTCTTTCCGGATCAAATCGGTTACCACGGGCCTGCTCAGGGTGGTGGGGCGGTTGGGCCGGTTATCCAGTGCATTGACCTGCAGGTGACCAACCATCGCGGAGCCTGCTCCGTTTTTTGCCAGCATTTTGAAAGGGTAGAGCTCCAGACTGTCGAGCCGAGCCCGGTTAAACGGAATGGTTGGCAGGTCGAAATGGGAGTCCATATCGGTGTCGCCATGCCCGGGGAAGTGTTTTACGCTGGCCATTACACCGCCATCCTGCAATCCCGACATGTACTGGAAGGCTTTTGCGGCCACATTGTGGCGGTCTTCGCCGTAACTGCGCTCGCCGATCACCGGGTTGCGCGGGTTGTTGTTGATATCGGCCACCGGAGCAAAATTGACGTGTACGCCCATTCGGCGGCACTGCCGGGCTATTTCCCGACCCATTTCATACATCAACCGGTTGTCTGGAATAGCACCCAGCATCATGGCCCTGGGGAAAGAAATGGCGTTCCCTTTGTAACGCATGCCCACGCCATTTTCGAAATCCATCCCAATCATCAGCGGCACAGTTGGGCTGGCCGCCTGATAGCGGTTGCTCAGTTCGGCATGTTTTTCCACTGTGCCGGCAAAGGTTGGGTTGAAAAAACAGAGGCCGCCCGGCTTGAATTTGCGTATCAAATCCTCCAGTTGCCGTTCATAGGCAGTATCCTTGTCGGCATGCGCACGTAGCATATAGAGCTGTCCCAGGCGTTCATCCTCCGACAGGGCGTTGAAAACGGAGTCCACCCACTGTTGCTCCTTGAGGTCAGCAGATTTGGATAAATTGGCAAAGGGGTGGTTATCACCTGCAGCCAGCAGAAAAATAATACTGAAAAGCGCCGAAACCGGCAAAAGACGTCTAATCATGCCGGCAAAGGTAAGAATTTAAGTCATTTGGGGTCATTTAGGTCATTTAGGGGTCATTTAGGAGGTCATTTTTTTAGTCATTTAAAAGGTCATTGGGGGAGGTTATTTAAATGTCATTTAGGTCATTTAGGGGTCATTTGGAAGGTCATTTTTTTTAGTCATTTAAAGGTCATTGGGGGAGGTTATTTAAATGTCATTTGGGTCATTTAATCAACGTGGGTTGTCATCCAGAGCGTAGCGAAGGACCTACACAAGCCCGGTTCCCGAAATGCCTTGGCCCAATGCACCCGAATAGTCTGGCTTGTGTAGGTTCCGAGTACTCGGAATGACAACCCACGTTGATTTATAGTAGTATTTATTGCCGCTAATAGCCCCTAAAAGACCCAAAAGACCCTAAATGACCCAAATGACCCTAAATGACCCAAAAGACCCTAAATGACCCAAATGACCCTAAATGACCCAAATGACCCTAAAAGACCCAAAAGACCCAAAATGACCCAAATGACCCAAATGACCCTAAATGACCTCCTAAATGACCCAAATGACCCCAATGACCTCCTAAATGCCCAAAATCACTCAAACATATCCCGCACCCGGTCAAAGAAGCCTTTTTCTTCCTTTCCTGGGTTTGGGTGCAGGTTAGGCATGTCTCGCAGCTTTTCCAACATGCGGCGTTCTTCGTCGTTCAGTTTCTTGGGCGTCCAGACATTCACATGTACCAGTTGGTCGCCTCGGCCGTAGCTTTGAAGGGCCGGTAAGCCCTTGTCTTTCAGTCGGAAAACTTTTCCGGCTTGTGTGCCGGCCGGGATGGTAATACGCGCTTTGCCATCGAGGGTGGGCACATCCACTTTAGCACCCAGGGCTGCATCCGCGAAGTTGAGGTAGAGCTCATACACGATGTTGTTGCCTTCACGGGTCAGCTCATCGTGTGGCGTTTCTTCAATGGCAATGAGCAGATCGCCGGCTGGGCCACCTTTTGCGCCTGCATTACCTCTGCCGTTCACGCTAAGCTGGATGCCCTCGTTTACGCCTGCCGGGATATCTACATCAATGGTTTCTTCGCCAAACACCCGTCCATCGCCTTTACACACTGTACAAGGAGATTTGATGGTTTGTCCGGCGCCATTACAAGTTGGGCAGGTAACGGCGGTTTGCATCATTCCGAATGGGGTTTGACGCACCTGGTTCACTACGCCTGAACCCCGGCAGGTACCGCAGGTGTCAACGCTGCTGGCATCGCGGGCGCCACTGCCGTTGCAGGTATTGCAGGCTACCTGCTTGCGCACCTTGATTTTCTTGTTTACACCGGTGGCAATTTCTTCCAGCGTCATTTTTACCTTGATGCGCAGGTTGCTGCCACGCTCTCCGCGTGCACGTCCACCCCGCGCGCCACCGCCTCTGCGACCGCCGCCACCGAAGAACTCTCCAAATATATCGTCGGTGTCAAAACCAAAACGGCGCAGGATCTCATCCATATCCATACCCTGGAAGTTGCCTCCCGGGCCGCCACCCATTCCCTCCATACCGGCATGACCGTACCGGTCGTACCGTGCCTTTTTATCGGCATCGCTCAGGACATCGTAAGCTTCTGCGGCTTCTTTGAATTTTTCCTCAGCCGCTTTATCGCCCGGGTTTCGGTCAGGGTGAAACTCCAGCGCCTTTTTCCGATAGGCTTTTTTTATGTCGTCAGCGCTGGCGTTTTTCGGAACACCGAGCACTTCGTAATAATCGCGTTTTGCCATTGTAAAGAAATTATAATTTGGCTTTCATCAAACCTCGAACATTTTCCCGGAATATCATTCCGGGATACATCAAACCTCGAACATTTTCCCGGAATACCATTCCGGGATACATCAAACCTCGAACATTTTCCCGGAATATCATTCCGGGATACATCAAACCCTTCAAACCCATCAAACCCATCAAACCCCTATTTTCCTACCACCACTTTGGCGTGCCGGATGATTTTGCCTCCCAGGGTGTAGCCTTGCTCCAGGATATCCACAATTTTACCTTTGGCCTCTTCTGAAGGTACCGGAATTTCCGCTACAGCTTCGTGTTGATCAGGGTCAAAATCGTCGCCGGCTTTAGCTTCAAGTGAGCTCAAACCTTTACTTTTGAGTGTATGGGTGAGTTTTTGGTGAATCAGTGCAGTGCCTTCTGTCAGTGCGTTGTTCTTTGCGGCTCTGTCAAAATCGTCCAAAATCGGAAGCATAACTGACATGATGTCGCGACCTGCAGTGCTGATCAGTTCCAGGCGTTCCCTTGCAGCATTGCGCTTCAGGGTTTCATAATCTGAAAAAAGGTACAGGTATTTATTACGGCTCTCCTCCAGTTGTTTTTGCAATTCCTGTACAACACTGGATTCCTGATTGTCGCCGGAATTTTGGTTATCCCCTTGATTTTCAGAGTTTTCGATGGGGTTGTTGATTGCTTCCTGCTCCGGAGCATCCGTCGCTTTGTCCTTCATGTCTAATATTTTTTTAAACGGGTTTTTCATCTGAATGGCAGTGCATTGCCTCCCGAAAGGAGCTGAACCTTCAGGATTTATTAGATTGATAGTCAACTTTCGTGCCTTGTATTAAAGCGTGTCAGATTGACAGGTGTGGCACTTATCCAGCGGGCTTTTCTTCATCCAGGTGCTCTGTGAGCCGCTGAACGATTTTGAAATGGCTGAAAAAATTCCGGGCAATAACCCTCAATACGGTGTAAACTGGAATGCCAATGACCATACCTACCACACCGCCCATTTTGGCTGCAGCAAGGGTAACAATGAATATCTCCAGCGGATGCGCCTGTACGCTTTTGGACATAATCAGTGGACCAACAAAATTGTTGTCTATGGCCTGTACCACCATGAATGCTGCAGCTACCTTCACGAGCATGGGTAAAATGACAGAAAAGTCTGCTGAAAGGTTCGAAGACAAGGTGATAAATCCTCCGAAAATCATTCCAAGGATAGGTCCTACATAAGGAATTACATTAAAAATACCGCCGAAAGAACCAATCAAAAGAGCATTGTCTATTCCCAAAACCCATAAGATGAGGGTGGTAAGTATGGCAAAAACAGCTACCTGAATGAGCAATCCCTGAATATATCGGGTTAATACATCACTGGATTCCACCACTGCGGTTTGTACTTTCTGCTCCTGCCCATCCGGTACAATGGCGTGGATGATGCCGGTAAATAGTTTGTTGTCTTGCAGAAAAAAGAACAATATGAAGGTTACTGAGGCAAAAGTGACCACAATGTTCCCGGCCACGCCCAAAAACTGTCCAATAAAATCGCCAACCAGGGTTGGTTTGAACCAGTTGCTGAGCGCCTCCTGTGTTTTTGTCGCCAGCGATTCGCCCGCATCAAGTATGCCTACCTGATGCATTTGAGCATCCAGGTGGTAAAACATGGGGCGGAGTTTTTCTCCCAGAGCCTGATAGTCTACCGTACTTAGATTTCTTGCCTGCGCAACAATGGTTGGTATAAAAATCAACAACAAACCTGTGATCAGGGCATAAAAACTCAGGATGGTCAACATAGCCGCACTGGTTGGGCCCATGCGGTATTTGCCCAGTTTGATGTGTTTTCTGTAGAAAACCACCAGCGGTCTGCCCAACATTGATAACACCCATGCTAACAGGATGTAGGCTACAATATCAGCGAAATAATACACTACAGCCGCCAATGCTGCCAGTCCTGCCACCCAAAGCAGGTTTCGATTTAACAAGTTCATAGGTGGTACGGTAAAATGAGTCTAGTGGTGTTACACCCTGCAATGTTCCGAATAATCGGCGATTTTTTAGCCAGCATTACACACTGCAAAAAAAAACGGGGGCATGAAGCCTGCGCTCCATGCCCCCGCATGTTATAGTGAAAACGCCTATCGTTTCAGCGTTACATCGCCTTTAAACAGCACTTCCTGGCCATCAATGAATTCCACAATGGCGTAATAAACAAATACTGCTGGATTCATTTCCTGGCCTCGGAACCGTCCGTCCCAACCCAGGGTTGGATCATTAGGCTGGAAGTTTTCGCGCTGGAATATCTGGTCGCCCCAGCGGTCGAAAATCTGGAATTGCTTGATTTGCTTAACGCCTTTGATGTCGGCATATACCGTGAACCAGTCGTTTTCTCCATCATCGTTAGGAGAGAAGATGTTAGGAATGTAGACTTTAACCTGGCGGTTCACTCGCAGTTGCAGTGCAGCATCATCTTTACATCCTTCTTTGGTTACCACGAGTATCTTGTATTGCTGACTTTGCAACGGAGTTACAATACTGGTACTCAAACAAGTATCGCAGCTTAGCCAGGTAGGAGGCGTCCAGGTTATTGAAGCAATTTCAGTTTCAGGTACATTTACAGTGGCATCCACCTGATAGCTGTCGCCAAGTTGTACCGTAACCAATGGATCCACCGTAACTTCAAATACCGGAGGCTGGATCACGGTGGCATTCACCACGGTGGAACAGCCATCAGCATCTACTACCTGAATGGAATAGTTGCCTGGAGCCAGATTGCTGAAGAAATTGCCGGTTTGACTATGTGGCCCACCGGTAAGCGTGTAGGTAATTGGCGGTTTAGCGCCTTCTACCGGATCAACCAGTATGGTGCCGGGCTGACCTACGCATGCAGGGTTGTCTACGGTAGCCAGTGCACGTGGCTCATTGGGAGCAATTACCACCACATCGGTATCGGAACATCCATTTCCGGTAGAGGTTACCAACAAGGTATAAGTGCCAGGTTCACTAATGGTTGGAGTTGGAGTGTTGACTCCCGTTACAAAGGCGCCGCCATTGGTGGTCCATCCATAGGTAAGTGCGCCTGTGCCACCCGTTGCTGAACCGGTCAGGGTAGCGGTTTCGCCAAAGCAATCCATACTGAACGGATTGCCGGCTTCAGCGGTGGGGAAAGATTGATCGGCAACCACCACCACACTCATTATATTGTTACAACCATTTACAGGGTCTACACCGAGCAGGTAGTAGGTGCTGGGCTGATTAACGCTAACGCTGGAGCCATTACCAATGAGTACAGTATCCTGTCCGTTGATGGTAGCCCAGGTGAAATCAATGCCGTTAATGGGCGAGCCACCGGAAAGGGTTACTGAACCAATGGAACAGGTTAGTACTGCCGGCGGGTTGATAAACAATGGCGGGTAGATCTGGTTCTCCCCGATGACAATGCTGGCAGTGTCAGTACAGAAGGTTACGGTATCTACAATGGCAAACCAGTAAGTGCCAGGGTCATCAATCTGTAGTACAGTTCCTCCCGGGTAAGTATTGCCTACCTGGTCGTACCAAATGGCGTTTGCATTACCTGAGCCTTTTACCTCACCTGCCAGAATGATTTCATCTATTACACAATCGAGGATATCATCAGGACTGGCCAGAATTTCTGCCACTGGATCGTTCCGGATATCCAGTACTTCGGCAGCGGTTGTGTCTTTACAACCATTGGCTTCAACTATCAGGGTATAATCACCAGCCTCGTTTGCCTGAATGTTTGCCTGATTGTTATTGCCTACGATGGTGCCGTTTATAGTAGCCCACAGGAAAGTTGAGTTAGGCATGCTTGAGCTGCCGGCAATACCTACCTGAAGCGTTACGCAGGTAATTGGCTCTGCAGCAGCTGCAGCGGCCACTGGTTTTTCGTAGAAGACAATTGGTGTACCGGTTGTAATCACGGTGCAGTAATGCGCCAGATTTACATTACCCGTACCATCATTATTGCCGGCAATTGCCGAAACATAATAGGTAGTACCATAAGTCATTTTAGCCGGATTGAAACAGAACGTAGGCGTGCTGTTTCGGGCTATTTCATTCACTATGGTGGCTCCTGATCCGGTGTGCAGCACAAATTGCAGCAAATCGTTTGGATCCAGGAATTGACCTAAAGCATCATAATTGGCTGTGATACAACCTGTTCCGCAAAGCGAAAGGCTTGCATCGCCCATAGATCCGAGCGCGGTTACACAAGGGGTAAGCAGGATGGATAACCCGCAATCTGCTGTGCAGCCGTTAGCATCTGTTACAGTTACATCATAACTGCCAACGCCCAGGTTGTTGAGCGGGAATGCGCCTGCCGGCACGTTGTTCTGCGTGCCGCCCGGACTCCACAGCACGGTGTACGGCGCTACGCCGCCACTGATCTGCACCTGGCCGGTACCATCAGTTGAGCCTGGCTGTGATACCTCTGTCAGCGCAGTGCAGGCTGTTTGAACTGCTGCTGCAGGTTGACTAATCAGGAAACTGGCGGTAGCAGTACAACCCACGGCATCGGTAATTGTCACGCCATAGTTGCCAGCTAACAGGCTGCTTGGGTCTTCTATATTACCCAGGTTGGGCGACCAGTTATAGGTAAATGGCTGGGTGCCACCGCTGGCATTGAGGTTGATGGCGCCTGTATTGTCGCCAAAACAAAGGATGTCTACATCTGTGCCACTTACTACTACGCCTGTAGTATTATTAGCCACATTGTACACTGCAGAGGCTGTACATGCGCCACCGCCGTTCACAACTACCGTGTAGGTGCCGGCAGTAAGATTGTCCAGATTCTGAGTGGTAGCGCCATTAGACCACTGGATGGTGTAGTTCAGGGACGACGGAGAAATACTCAGGTTCACGCTGCCATTCGGCCCTACGCAAGCGGTGTTTGGCTGAGGAATGCCGGACAGGGTAGGGGTGATGACACCGTCAATTACGGTAAATGATTCCGTAACCTGACAACCATTTGCAGCAACAACCGTCACAGCATAGTTGCCGGCTGGAATATCACTCAAATCTTCATCCGTAGACGCATTTGACCACAGATAAGTGTATGGGCTGGTGCCACCGTTAATGGAGATGTTGATGCTTCCACTGCTTTGGCCGCATAATGCCTGGTTAATACTTTCGGCGATACTTGGAGAGCCGGCATCGTCTGCAACCACATACACTGCTGTGTTGGTGCAGGTGCCACCTGCACTTACCGTAATTTCATAAGTACCTGCCGGAATGGCGCTCAAATCCTGGGTTGACTGGCCGCTTGACCAGCTGTAAGTATAACCAGGTCCGCCAGACGGTACTGCCGGAGAAATGTCCAGATCCACAGCGCCATTCAGCACTACACAGGAACTGTTCGGGGTTGCATTGGCAGAAAGTGCGAAACTGAGGTCGTTTTCCGGTACCAATAAACTGGCAGTAGCAGTACAGTTATTGGAGCCGGTTACGGTTACATCGTAAGCGCCGCCGCCTATGCCGGATAGATCTTCTGTGCTTTGTCCGCTTGACCAGTTGAACGTAAATGGTCCAACACCGCCCAGGATGGACAAGTCGATACCCGCGTCATTCAGATTACAAAGTTCGGGAGCAATGGTTTGGTTCAGGGTTGGATCAGAACGGGTATCCAGTACAAAATAGGTTGCGGAGGCAACACAGGTTCCCTGTTCGGTTACTTCTACTGTGTAGGTTCCTGCCGGTACATTGTTCAGGTCCTGAGTAGTTTCTCCGTTTGACCACAAATAAGTGTATGGACCAGCAGGCGTAACAACCAGATCCACGGCGCCGTTAACTGTTGCACAGTTGCTGTATGGCGTTGCCGTACCGGAGAGACTGAATGTGGATGCATTGTTGGCTACGTTCAGGGTGGTGTCGGCTGTGCAGCTGTTGGCATCAGTTACAGTAACCGAGTAGTTGCCCGGGAAAATGTTATTGAGGTCTTCAGTGGTTCCGGCATTAGACCAGTTAAAGCTGTAAGGCGATACACCAGAGCTAATGGTTAGGTCAATGCTGCCGTTGTTTTGACTGCAAATGGCGGCAATTACAGCCGGAGAGATGATAGGATTGATGGTATTATTGCCCACCTGGAAGGTGGCGGAAGCGGAACAACCAACACCAGCGCTTACGGTTACCGTGTATAGGCCCGGCGCTACACCATTTAGATCCTGGGTAGTAGCCATATTAGACCAGTCATAGGTGTAAGTGTTGTTGGGACTGATGCTGATATCCAGGCTGCCATTAGGGCTTGCACAAGATGTATTCGGGCTGGGCACACCGGTAATATTAACCGCAATGGTGCTGTTCAACACTACTGCAGAGGCTGTGGCCGTGCAATCAAAGAAGTCGGTTACCGTAACGGTGTAAGTACCCGGGGCCAAGCCAGTGATATTGGCAGGGTTGTTAGGGCCTGGAATATGTTGCCAGTTGAATGTATATGGCGCGGTGGCGCCACTAACGCTCAGCGTAATGGAACCATCGCTTTGGCCACAAGTAGCTGCAGTGGGTGAAATAGACACATTTGGTGCAACAGCTGCATCCAGAATTTCGAATGTTGCACTGGCATTGCAAGTGCCGTAAGTAGCTGTTACAGAGTATGTTCCAGCGCCCAGGTTGATAAGATCAGGTGGGTTGTTAGGGCCAGGAATGTGTGCCCAGTTGTAAGTATAGTTTGCCTGTGGGGTAACCTCCAGATCAATATAGCCATTGCTGCTGGTGCAAGAGAAGTCATCAAATGGGAAGCCACCAACTTCTACAGGCAATAATTCATTGTCTATCGGCACAAAAAGCACTTCTGTACAGCCCACAGCTGTAGTGACGGTTACAGCATAGTTGCCAGCAGGCAGGTTTAACAGGTCAGGAATATTACTGGTGCCTGGAATATGCTGCCAATCGTAGGTGTAAGGTGTAATGCCGTAATCTACCGTTAAGTCAATTTCACCGATTGGCAGTGTACAAACTGCATTGAGTACTTCGGCTGTAATGACAGGATATTCACGCTGATCTTCAACGGTATAGGTAGCTGTTTCGGTACACGTGCCACCTGCGCTGATGGTTACGGTATAGTCGCCAGGAGAAAGATTGGTCAGGTTGGCAGTGGTACTGCCGTTCGACCAAATCAACGTGGCTGAAAGAGGTGTATATTGGAGGTTTATGCTTCCGTTAGTGGTCAGGCAGGAAGTCCGGTGCATGATTGTTGCACTGGCATTGATAGGAATGACATCATCATTCACAAACGCAGACAATACATTAGTACAAGCATTGGCGCCAGTAACAGTCACATCGTAGGTTCCTGCCGGGATTGCAGTCAGGTCCTGAACGGTTTGACCACTAGACCAGTTATACGTGTACGGACTTACGCCGCCGGTAACGTTCAGGTTAACAGCACCATTGGCCAGACCGCAGTTCGCATTAGTGATGAAAACGGTCAGATTGGGCTCGTTTGGATCAAAATCTACGGTATAGTTGGCCACAGCTGTGCAGGAGCCGCCTCCGCTTACTGTAACAGAATAGTCGCCAGCCGGAATGTTGGACAAATCCTGGGTGGTAGTACCATTAGACCAGGTGTAGGTGTAGTTGCCGGCAGGGGTTGCTGTAAGATTTATCGAGCCGTTATTATTGCCGTTACAGTTCGTATTTGGCTGTGTAGTGGCGGTCAGATCAAGTGGTGGGTTCACGTTGGATACCACTATGCTGGCGGCATTGGTACAGCCATTGGCAGCGGTAACCGTTACGTTGTACGTGCCGGTAGGAATGCTGGCCAGGTTTTGGGTTGTAGTGCCATCGCCCCACAGGAAGGTGTAAGGGGTTGGTCCTCCAGACACCGAAAGGTTAATGGAACCGTTGGAAAAGTCGCAGGAGGTATTGATAACCGAAGGAGTGATGTTGGGTTCATTTGGGTTGGCGGGTACGTTGAAGGTGGCTACCTGAGTACAAGATCCGCCGGCACTCACCGTCACTGTATAGCTGCCAGGGCCTACACCACTTAAATCTTGTGTTGTAGTACCGTTGTCCCAGGTGTAGGTATAGTTACCGGCAGGCGATACACTTACGTCAATACTTCCGTTCGGGTTGGCATTACAAACGGTGTTGGGTTGCGCTGTTGCTGTAACGTTGATTGGCGGGTTGTTATTCGTCACGTCAACGCTTATAGTTTGTGTACAGCCATTGGCGCCAGTTACTGTGAGTACATAGTTTCCGGTAGGAATATTGGAAAGGTCTTCAGTAGTGGCGCCAGTTGACCAGTTGAACGTATAAGGTGGAACACCTCCGGATACACTTGCGTTGATACTGCCGTTGGAGAAATCGCAACTTGTTTGGGTAGGGGTAGCCGTTGGGTTGGGCAGATTCGGGTTGTCGGCAACCGTATAAGTGGCTTCTGCAGTACAAGTTCCACCTGCAGATACGGTCACAGTATAGTTTCCTGGAGGCAGGTTGCTCAAATCCTGGGTGGTTTGGCCGCCAGACCAGGTGTAGGTATAGTTATTGCCCGGACCGGCTGAGAGATCGATGCTGCCGTTGCCGCCATTACAAGTGGTATTGGCTACTGTGGTAGCCGACAGGTTAATGGGTGGGTTGTTGTTAGAAACCGTAATATTAGCTGTGCCAGTACATCCATTGGCCCCTGTTACAGTGAGGGTGTAGCTGCCGGCTGGAATATTGCTTAGATTTTGTGAGGTTTCGCCGCCTCCCCACAAATAGGTGTAAGGAGCTACACCTCCGGTAACACTGGTATTGATACTGCCATTGGCAAGATCGCAAGTGGTATTGGTGACCGTTGAATTGACGGTGGGGTTGTTGGGGTTGTCGGCTACCGTAAAGGTGCCAGTTGCAGAGCAGGTTACGCCTTGGGTAACGGTTACCGTATAATCCCCGGGCGGCAGGTTGCTCAGATCCTGAGTAGTTGCGCTATTCGACCAGTTATAGGTGTACATCCCGGACGGGGAAACACTCAGGTCTATTGATCCGTTACCATTTATGCAGGTGGTATTGTTCACTACTACCGCAGTCAGGTTGGGATTGGTAATATTATCATTGACTGTTACGGTATGTGTGGCAGTGCAGCCATTATTGTCGGTAATTGTGGCGGTATAGGTTCCGGGCGGTACACCACTCAGGTCCTGAGTGGTTTCACCACCTGACCAGGAATAAGAATATGGGTTGTTGCCACCGGAAATAGACAAATCTACGGACCCGTTGTTTTGACCGCAAACAGCTGATACCGTAGTAGAGGTTGGGTTTAAAGTAACTTGTGTAACAACAGCTGAACCAGAGACCGTACCTCCGCATGCAGGATTTGCATCAATACTGGCCACACTTACGAGTGTTACAGTACCGGGTTGGGTCATTGTGATGATGTACGGAGAACTGGATACTATAACTGGTGGCTGCGGTACACCATTAATGGCATAAACCAGGCGCCAATCCGGCTCACCGGTAAGGGTTACAGTGAGGTCAACTGAGCCGCCTGAATTCGCACAAATAACCCCGCTGCCTGAGAGAGTTGCGGTAGGTTTTGGCAGAACGTTCACGGTTATGCAAGAGGTATCGTCATTCATATAGCAGGCGTTGGCAACCTTCAGACAAAGTTGCGCACTGCCGCTGAAGTTACTGGACCAGGCTACGTTAACACTATTGTCATTGCCACCAGACATAGTTCCCGCAGAAGATGGTGTCAGCGTCCAAGTGTATGTCGTGGCATATTCCACAGGATCTACCTGATAATCACCGGAAGTTCCCTGACAAATAATACCAGGCCCTTCAACTTCGCCCGGATCATCCGGAGGGAATGGAACTGTAGAGCCATTGGTAACATCAATTGAATAATCGCAAACGTTACCGGAACAGCCATCAAGTACAATCCAGTACACCTGACCTACCACAAAATCGTTTGAAGAAAGGGTAAATGGATTCTCTGTGCAGGAGCATTGAGTATCCATTACGTTGTTGTTACACCAGTTGTTGCTCGGGTTGCCAGGAGGGCAGGTTTCATAAATGCCACCCTGAAGGCCCTGCTGACCGCCGGGGTCGCAGTTGGAAGGTGTCACTTCGATAGAAATGGAGGTAGTGCCGGCAAAAAAGCCAAACCATTCATCGTTATTCAAGGTCCAGCCCTGACAACATGGGAAAGGCCTGGATACGTTGTTGTTATTGATGGTGTTGCAATAACCATCGAGGTTTTCACAGATAATCGGCGCACCACAGTTGTCGCCAGAATCCGGAAAGCCGGGAGGAGGGCATTGCCCAAAAAGTTGAGATGGTAAATAAAAGCAAATAAGCAGAAAAAGCAGTGTGTAGCGTAAACGCATGAGCAAATTCAGATTAGGAAGGTGAACAGACACTTAACTTCGGGATGTGCAGGATTAAAACATTGCCATCGGTAATCAAATGATTACGGCGGAAAGGAAGATAGAGTTGCGCCGCCAACGATGGTTTCTTATATTTGGAGCTAGAGGGCGTAAATGTAAAAAATGTGCACCTATTTGCAACATTCTTTTTGGTAAAAATCCACATCAGCCAATTTTCATGTAGCAAACTCATTGATTATGAAGGCATAGTAAAATTATTGTTTGTTTGTGAAATTTGCTAATTTTGTTCGGAACTATGGAAAATCTCGCTATTTTTTATCCCCCAGGTCGGTCGGAATGGCGCCAATGGCTCCTGGAAAATCACCGAATAGCCACTGAAGTATGGTTGAAAACCTACAACAAAGCATCAGGTATTCCCTCTATTCCGTACGATGATATGGTGGAAGAATGCCTCTGTTTTGGTTGGATTGATGGCGTGGTCAAGAAATTTGAACCAGAAAGCATGGTACAACGCATCACACCCCGACGGAAAAAAACCTTCCTGTCAGAATTGAACCGCCAACGCATTTGGAAGCTGCAACAAAACGGTTTGATGACGCCGGCGGGAATTGAACCGCTAAAAGACCAGATCGGTAGCCCTAATGATCCACTGGTCATTCCGGAGTGGATTGCGGCGAGGTTGCAGGAAGATGAACAGGTTTGGGAAAACTTCCAATCCTTTACACATTTTTACAAGCGACTCAAAATAGGCTGGATCACCGAAATCAAAGGCGCAAGTCGGCAGCCTGAGGTGGAAAAACGCCTCAACTACCTCATCAAAATGACACGCGAAGGGAAAACATACGGCACCCAGCCTTTAGAGCATGTTGGGGATTTTCTGCCGGAGTCAAAAATTTGAGCTTTTTTCGTCAGTTTTTGCGTTTTTGAAGAAGCATCCCGAGTACTCTGGACGTGACTGAAAAAAGGTGAAAAATGGCGGAAAAAGGACAATTTTGGGCCCGGCAAGAAAATTCCCAACATGCTCTTAATCAATGGGTTTAACCCGGCCGGCTAACCAGATGCTGAGCAGTATCAGGGACATAGATAAATAGCCAACCCAATTGTAATGCAGGATGTGGCCATCAGCCGTTTTGGAAACAATGGCGCCGCCCAGCATGGATGCCATACCGGTAGATAATTGCTGCATAGATGAGTTGATACTCATAAAACCGCCTCGTTTTTGCGGATGCACTACGCTTGATACCAGTGCCTGAGTGGGTATCATACGGCCGTTGATTACAACAAAAAATACCCCGGCAATGGTGAGCACTACCCACAGAGGCACAGGCCAGATATTGGTTAATAACCATACCGGAATGAGCGAAAGCAGGGCAAATAATACAAAAATGGGGTATTTGCCGCGCCGGTCGGCCAATTTGCCTATCAACGGAGCACTAAAAATAGTAAGTAAGCCGCCCACAAAATATATCAGGAATATATGATCCTGACTAAATCCCGCATTCCCTACCAATGTTGGGGAAATAAAGGGAATGATGATAAAGTGCCCGAGCATCAGAACTATGGAAAACGATAACGCCCGCATCTGATTGGGCGTTTGAAATATATCGGTCAGTACCTGAAATGGTTTTTGTCCCGGCCTCTTTTCCAAAATGTGCTGATTCATGGGCGGTACAGCTAAAGAAATGATCACCAGCACAGCTATTCCCAAAAGTCCTATAGCCAAAAAAGGCACATGCCAGCTGAACTTGGCTGCCAGCCATAAACCTGCGGGTACACCCGCTACTGAGGCAAGGGAAAACGCAGTCATTAGCGTGCCCATAGCCATAGCTCGTCGCTCATAGGCAAAGGTGTCTGCTACAATGGCCAACACCTGCGCGCCAATCATTCCGCCAAATAAACCTGCCAAAACCCTGGCAGCTACCAGCAATTCATAATTAGGGGCAAATGCGCAGGAAAAAGTACCAATTAGAAATCCAATGTAGGCGTACAACAGGATAGATTTCCGGTCGAAACGGTCCACAAAAAAAGCTGCGATGAAACTGGATATCCCCGCAGTGATGCCGTAAGCCGATACAGCCAAACTGAATTGTTGCGGGTTTATCTGCAAAAGGTCCATCAATTGTGGCCCCAGCGGCATCATGATCATAAAATCCATGATATGGGTGAAATTGACAGCAGCAAGGGCAAAAAGCAAGAGTCGTTCTTTAGCGTTCATCAGCCTATAAACGTTACTTTGGGGTTCAGGTTCCGAATAGGAGTGGAAAAAACATGAGTCGCCCGGATATTTCCGAGCGACTCACGGGATAAAGATATTACGACAGGAATTTATCTGATGACAAAATCGCCGTAAACAAGGCGGGCTTTGACCAAACCTTTGGCGCTTTCATTACCCAGGTAACCTTGCACGGCCTCACGGTTGTTGGAGTCGCTTCTACTTTTAACGGTAGCTGTTTGTGGCACATGCGCATCGGCGTAATCAACTTCGGCATCAAAGCGATAGGCTGCGCCACGTTCAACACCCACGGTTACGCCGGTGTACTTACCCACCACATTCACGTTGGAGAAATTGCGGCTGAGCGAGTTGATTTGCAGTTTGCCATATGTCATGTCAGCATCTATGCCCTCTTTTACGGCAGCGAAATCCATATCTGAATATTGTGCCGTGATGTAGGCGGTGCGGATGTAGTTGCTTTTCAGGTTGGCATATTTGGTTTGCAGGCGCAATTCTTCCACATTGCCGAGATTGAAATCGTCGTTGCGGGAGGTTATGCGCACATTGTTGGCCTTTTCTACCCGTGTTTCGGAGTATTTGGTATCCAGTTGAATGTCGCGGGCTTCAGTAATATTCAGCTCGCTGTAGCTGGATTGGCCGGACAGGCTATTTACCTTGGCCAAAAAGGCTTTCCCGTAACCAATGTTGATGTCGGCATCATTGCTGATGGCTTCTGCACGAAGGTCGCCATACTTGATTTCAGCAAGCAGTTTGCCTTTCAAAGCGCCTACCCATGCATTACCGTACTTGTTTTTCAGATCAAGCTGATTGCCGGCAGGCATCCATACGTCGTAATTGATCTTAAAATCGTCGCCACAAGCTTTGCCTGGCCACCAGTTTCCAGCGCCGTAGGTCATGGTTTCGGCAATCATGGTTTCGGCCTTTACATAACCCCAGGCGTTGGTAAAGTTAACGTTGATGTTATTGAAAGTGGCTTCGGCTTCCCGTTGACTTTTGGCCGTTACAACGATCGTAATATCAACCTTAACTGCGTTATTTTGCCAGGTTTTAATGTTTACGGAACCGTAACGATTATAAATTGCGGTTGTTCCGTCTGCTGCTGTGCTGAATTCCCGGTTTATGGTTTTAACAAACTCCTGTTTGGGCTCCTTTGCCCAAACAGCAAGCGAGGGGGCCACAAAGAGGCACAAGAGCAAGACTACCCTGATGTTTTTCATGGCAAAAGGTTTAAATGTTTTTGATTGCATTGCTTTGTTTACGGTTGTCGCCTCCGTTGGCTGATTCCTCCAGTCGCTCCAGAACTCTTTGGAGGATGGCGGTTTTGGCTTTGTAGTTTTCTATCATGGCTCTCACTACCTGTTCCCGGTTGCCGGGAGGAACAATGGCCAACTCCTGACGGAGCTGTTCCATTACATCGTCCAGGTGCTGCAGGTCTTCATATACATCATCCGGCCGATTGCTGGTAAAAGTGGCCAGTTTTTCTTGTTTTACACTGATGTTGCGTTGGTAAAACTGTTCCAGTTCTGCATACTCGCCAGATACATCACTCATTGCCATGCCCTCATTACTTTGCCGCTCGTACCAGATACCTCCGCCAATGCCGGTTAATACCAACAAAAGAGATGCTGCAATGCGCATCAAAGAACGCTGCCAACCCATGTGTACCTTAATGGCCTTAGGCGCCGGAATTTGCCCGGAAATACGTTCCCAAATCTGCTGATCTGGCTCAGCTACATCAAATGCATTGCGGTTTTGCTGAATGAAATGCTCCAACGTAGAATTAGCCTGAGCATCCAGCTCAGCATCTACTCGCCCCCAGACTGAACCAGGGACCTCCAGTGCATCCATCAACACCCTATTGCACATCAACTCCTTCTCCAGTCCATCTGCATCCGGTAAACGGTTAAGCATTCGCGCCAATTCCGTCCAGCCGTGTGCACCAGGCACCGCTTCGTCAAAAGCCTCCCGATGTTGCTGAATGAATATTTTAATCGAATCGCTCATAGTCAAGTATTGGAGTTTTCAAGTGGTTGGGTGTTTTGGTGTTTTGGTGTTTTGGTGTTTTGGTGTTTTGGAAAAGTTGATGATTTTCAAACCCTTCAAACCCTTCAAACCCTTCAAACCCTTCAAACCCGCCTGTACATCAATCTCCCTTCAACACCTCCCTCAATTTCGCTTTGGCTCTGCTGTACTGACTTTTGGAGGTGGCTTCAGTCACACCCAATATTTGTCCAATTTCCTCGTGGTCATACCCTTCAATAGCGTACAAACTAAACACTACCCGATACCCATCCGGAAGCTGATCTATGGCTTTATTGATTTTATCCACAGAATATGGCATATCCGGGTCCTTTTCCGTTTGTTCCATTTTGTCATGTGAAGCGGTCAGTTCCGTTAATTCCATGCGGCGACTTTTCATAAAGTTGATGCATTTGTTGACGGTGATGCGCTTCATCCAGGCTCCAATACTGCTTTCATAACGAAATGAATCCAGCTTGGTGAATACCTCCACAAATACACTCTGCAGAATATCTTCCGCATCATGCGAATTTCTAACCATACGCAAGGCCGTGTTGTACATCGCCCGTGAATACAGGCGGTACAACTCGAACTGTGCGTCGCGTCGTCCTTCTCGACAACGCTCTATCAGGTCGCGGTGCGTATCGGTGGCGTTCATTTTGTCAGGTATTTGTATTGACAAGTGTTAAAATGGAAGGTTGCACAATAGGACAGTCATAGCTGAAAAATTGCGCCGAGTTGTCAACTACGGCGCAATTTTAGGGCATTTCCCTGCTACCCAGTTTGTCTGATTGATAAAAAGGATGTTGTTCGCGCAGTATTGGCGTGATGCTGAAAGCTGCAAATCATGTCGCCCGGTGACGCAGGTCAGTTGACTGGATTGCTAATCGCAGGACGTTTGCAGGGCTATATCACACACAAAATTTCTTACAATATGGACAGGCAAAAAACAATTTACCAGCTGCACGAGGAACACAAGACCTGGTTGAACAAACTGCTGTTTTACAAAGATGAGCTCTCAATTATGCAGCATCGGATTGCGGAAATAGCGCAGAAAAATACTTCCCATGAAGTGCTCGCGCTGGTGGAAAGGTTTCAAAATCAACTCATTATCCAAAAGGAACAAATTGACATCCTGAATCACGACATCAAAGGACATGAGTCGCAACTGGAAGCCGCGGTTAAACAGAATCCAACGGCCATTGATCATCAAAAATTTCCGGATCATCCGGAACAACGCGATCGGGTGGAGGTATTCGAAAAAATGTTCAACGAACTTCGCGCTGAACTGATTCGTTTCCTTTCAAAATGGATGTGAATAGAATGATTCTTTCACCGCAGAGACGCGGAGGCGCAGAGTTGTTCCTTCGGGCCTCTGCGTCTCGGCGGTGAAATAGCCTTTTAAATGGCCATCTCCCCAATCCTGAAGAGCCTATTTGCCCACCCGCAAAGCCGTTGCGTAGGCATCGGGCAAGATGCTTTCTTCTACCGCACGGGCTGCTTTTTCCACATCATAAGCAAAACGAACAAATTCAACCCGGATACTACCGGCTTGGGTTAAATCGCTGTGCTCATCGAGTTCTAGTAATACATAGCCACCGCGAGGGTCTCCATCCTTGGGCTTGCCCACCGAACCAATATTGATGGCGTGACGGAAGTGCGGGTCTGTAGTGGTGCCTGAATTCAGCACCCTGTGATACGGCTTGTGCGTATGTCCAAAGCACAATATATCGGCCTGTGCACCCTCCATGATCCGCAACATGCTGGCCTCTTCCCGATCTTCAAAAAGGTATTCGTTGATCTTGCGCGGACTGCCATGTACCAGCAACAAAGAAATGGGAGCGCCATCTTTAAGTTCTAAATCCACCCGGATATGTTTGGGTAACTCCCGCAAATACTGACGTTCTGCAGACTGCACCAATTGGTTGGTAAAGGATATAGACACAGCGCCATTGGCTTTTTCCTCTTCAGTTTTGTAGGCGCAACCACAGTCGTCTGTGGCCCGTCCAATACCAAAGTCATAATTGCCGGCAATGGTAGGAATACCCCTTTTGCGAATTTCCTGTATGACCTCATTGGGCCATATATTGTATCCAACCAAATCGCCGAGACAAAAAATCTGGTCTGGCCTGCGTTGGTCTATGTCCTGAAAAAAGGCCTCAAGGGCGGGTAAATTGGCGTGAATGTCGGAGAAAAGGGCAATTTTCATGATCGATCGCTAAGTGGAGGAAGGTTAATCGTTGGTTTCGTTAAGTATGTTGGTAGGAATATGCAGGATAGCACTACAAGGCACTGCCAGGATGGCTCCCAATACCGGAGCCGTCAGGTAAACCCAGACATGCTCTACATGACCTGACACCAGCGCCGGGGCCAGCGACCTGGCCGGATTCATACTCGCGCCGCAAACCGGACCTGCAAACATGGCTTCCAGGAGTACCACCCCGCCAATAGCCAAGCCTGCAAACCACCCTGTTTCTTTGCTGCCTTGCGATACCTGTAAAATAACCAGCATCAAAATAAAGGTGAGTATCAGTTCCATTACAAACGATTGCAGGGCGGTTCCGGCTGGCAAAGTAGCGCCCAAAAGGGTGTTATTTGGAAATAAAACGTGCAGCAGACCACTGGCCAACAGCGCACCAGCTAACTGACTCAACAGATAAGAGGGTAAACTTCTTAAAGGAAATCTGCCCGCTACCCAAAAGGCCAGGCTGACAGCTGGGTTCAAATGTGCGCCGGATACATCGCCCAGTGCGTAAATCATAGCCATGACGATCAATCCAAAAGTAATGGCTATCCCAAGGTGTGAGATTACACCTCCACTTTCCTGATTGATGATAATGGCGCCGGTGCCACAAAAAACCAGGGCAAAAGTGCCAATTAGTTCTGCAAAGGATTTTTGTATGCTAATACGTTGAACAGGGCTCATAAACAGGCGCTTAATTAGTTAGCTTTTTTTTGGCGTTACTTTGAAATTAAATCCTACATAAAACTCGCGCCCCCGCGTAGGGCCCCAGGCAAAGGAAGGGTCAAATCCACGGGCAAAAGGCTGTTCCCAGCCCAGAATTGGGCGCCGCTGCCGGAAATCAAACAGGTTTTCGCAACCGGCAAACAAGTCAAATCGCTTCAGGGCTCTTCGCACCTGAACGCCGGCAACAGCGTAGGCATCTGATTGATCAGGGCGCTGCAGGTTTTCCGGATTCAAACTTGTGTCCGGTAGCCGCTGCTTGCCATACCAGTGCACATTGGTATCGAACTGCCAACGCTCGCCCGGGGTACGGAAGGTGGCTGCGCCCAATACCTTATGCCTGGGATTGAATGGTAGCAATACTTTTTCACCGTTTTCCCGCCGGTAAACATCCAGGAAATTGTAGGCTGCACGCAACTCTAGTCGGCGGCTCCAGACAGTGCTTAACTCCAGCTGCACGCCGTTACTGTGCGAAATACCGGTATAATTGGCAATAATGGCCAGGTTGGGGTTGGTGTCGTAATCGGGGAAAAACTGGTTCTGGAACCGGGTATGGTACACATCGGCGGTCAGGGTCCAGTTCATTTCGCCGGTTTTAAAACGTCGGGTAGCATTTATGCCGGCATTCCAGGCGCGTTCCGGACGCAGGGTTTCGGCAAAAAGGATATCGCGACTACCCACCAGCAAAGCTATATTTTCAGGGAACAACTGTACCGTTCTCCAACCCGATCCCAGGCTGGCTCTGATGTCAAGATTTGGGTTAGGATTGAAGCGCAGCATGGTACGCGGCGTTACAAACCAGCCAAAGGTCTGATGCCGATCGGCTCTGAGCCCGGCTACCCAAATCCAGCGGTCATCTTTGAAGTGAAAGGTGTTTTCAGCAAACAAACCCGGGATGTTTTCTTCCCGGTAATAAGCTCCGGCGAAACGGCGTCCCAAGGTGTCAGCAGTGGCAAAACCAATGTCTTCCTGCAGGATAAAATGCCTGAAACTGAGTCCGGTTTTCAGGTCCTGAACCTTGTTTTTACCCCAAAACAGCTCGTATTGCACATTGGCATAAGCATGGCGTTGCCGGGCATCGTATTGTGTAAGCCCAAACCAGGAATCCTGTTGCTGACTTACAAACGAGGCCAGCAGACTGATTTTTCGGTCGGCATCAAATCGCCAGCCTGTTTTGGTAAATATTTCCGGCTGGCTGAACTGCACCGATTGTCCGTAGGCGTTCATGGTGCCTTCATCGGTATTTGCCCTGAAGTTGGTTTGTCCGCCTATGCGTTCCTCCTGCACATATCTGGCGCCAATGAAGGCGCTTAACCCGTTTTCGTTTTCCTTACGATAACGCCATTTGTTGTATCCGGAATAGCGGGTAAGCAGGGGTAGATCCAGAAAAGTATCTTCATCCCGATCCCATCGGCTGCCGGGCAGAGAGGCATGCAGGGCCAGGTAGTTGGTCCACTTGCTTTTTTTAGTGGCCAGGGCAGCGTTGAGGTGTTTTTCGCCAAAACTATTCACCAGCACATCCGCTGTTACCGGTTCGGCAATGCCTCCTTCCCGCGGGAATACGGTGATCTGTCCTACCATCCCTTCATATCCCTGCAATACGGAATTGGCGCCTTTCACCACCCAGATGTTTTCCAGCATACTGCCGGGAATGGTGCCGGTGCCATAAGTGTAGGTAAGGCCCTGAATGAGTGGCAATCCATCCACCAAAACCTGGTTGTATACCCCGCTTAAGCCTAAAATACGCAATTCTTTGGCATTGGTGAGTATGTTGGTAGTGGTGGGCTGCACCGTGCTTTGCGTTTCAAAACAGCCAGCCAGATCGCAGCAGGCGGCCTTGCGCAATTCTGCACGGTTGATGATTTCGGTTTTAATGGGCTGCAATACAGAGATGTACGCACCGGTTACCGCATCCTGAATGGTTACCTCTTTCAGCGTTACCTCTGCCGACATCATCAGCGACCAATAGCTTTTCAGGTCGTCGATGCGGAAGGTATCGCGCGCAGGGCCGTAAATGGCAGTTATGGTCCATTGGCCCAGGGTGGTGTCCGGGGGCAATGGAATGGCAAATTCACCTTTTTCGTCGGTACGGGCGCCAATGGAGGTGCCGGCCCAGACCACAGTTGCGCCGGGGAGTGGAACTTCCTTCTGGTCAGTTACCTGACCATAGAAATATTGGGCCTGAAGAGAAGTAGCAGTCAGCAGGAGTGCTGCCAGCAGGACTAAAGTTGGTTTTATACGCATAAGCATTAATGCAGTGTCATTTTCATCACTACCGCAGACGACGGGCAAAGTCCGGCGAATTGTTCCGTTTGGGCTATGGCAGCAGGGGCTTCAGAGCGCTCTACCCGTTGAAAGCCATATTTTTCAAAATAGCGGTCGGCGGTATTGGTAATCAGGTACATCTCACGCACCTGCGCCTGTCGCGCATGCGCGAGCACAGCATCCGTCAGTTGCCTGGCAATATGCTGGTTTCGATGTGATTCAGCCACGGCCACAGAGCGCAGCAGACCTACTTCGTTCCATTGTTCCATGCCGGCAGCGCCAACTACGTCTCCTTCATCCAGAGCCAGAAAGAAGCCATTCAAGGTGGCTGGTAAATCTGAAACCGGCAAAGTATTGGCTATCAGCAAGGATTCCAGTCCTTGTCGGTGTTCCGTTTGAGCAGATTGAATTTGAATGGACATGGTGAAAAGAGTTTGGTTAGGTCATTTGGGGTCATTTTAGGGTCATTTTAGGGTCATTTGGGGGTCATTTAGGTCATTTGGGGGTCATTTAGGTCATTTGGGTCATTTGGGGGTCATTTAGGTCATTTGGGTCATTTAGGTTATTTGGAGGTCATTTTGGGGATATTTAATGGCTTAGGGCATGTTGAGTGTAAAACTACAGCTGGGTTGTCATCCCTAGTACTCGGGACCTACATAAGCCCGGCTATCTGGGGTATTAGACCAAGACATTTCGGGAACCGGGCTTGTGTAGGTCCTCCGCTACGCTCTGGATGACAACCCAGCTACAGTTTTATCCTACATGCCCCAACCCTCAAAACAACCCTCAAATGACCCAAAATGACCCTAAATGACCCAAAATGACCCAAAATGACCCAAAATGACCCTAAATGACCCTAAATGACCCTAAATGACCCTAAATGCCCCTAAATGACCCTAAATGCCCCTAAATGCCCCTCAAATGACCCAAAATGACCTAACAACAGCCGCTCCCCGGGGCACAGCAGGCTTTGCCAGCTTCGGCGGCGAGGTTGCGCAGAGATACTTTACGTTTTTCTGAACGTTCTTTCTTGAGCTCCGGATCACCGCCTGGTTTCTCAGCATATACGGTAACACTGAGGATGCCGGTTTTCGAAGCAATGAAATCTTTAAGTTCAGTTTCAGAAAGATATTCGCGAAGGATTTCGTCAGGGATCAGGATAGGCTTTTGTTTTTGAACGCTGAGGTTCTCAAAACCAGACTGGCGGATGATCTCCAGATATTCCTCCTTTTGAATAGCGCCTGAAACACATCCGGCATACATTTCAGCTGCATTGCGCAGGGTGTCTGGCAGGTCGCCCATGAGTACCACATCAGAAATACTGAAGTGTCCACCCGGGCGCAATACGCGCATAATTTCACGGAACACCTGAGGCTTGTCGGGAACCAGATTCAATACACAGTTGCTAACTACCACATCAACGGATTGATCGCTTACAGGCAGATTTTCGATATCACCCTCGCGGAATTCCACGTTATGATACCCCAAACGTTCAGCGTTTTCGCGTGCCCTTTGAATCATGGTAGGGGTAAAATCCACGCCAATTACCTTGCCGCCGGCGCCTGTTTCGGCACGGGCCACAAAGGCATCGTTTCCGGCGCCGGAACCCAGGTCGAGTACTACATCACCGGGTTGAATTTGGGCAAATTGAGTAGGTAATCCACAGCCCAGACCCAGATCAGCCTCTGGGTTGTAACCTTCCAGATCGGCGTACGAATCGGCCATAATGGTATAGGTGCCCGGCGCGCCTACACCGCAACAAGATGCTTCATTTGTGCTTTTGTCCTGCAAAGCAATTTCGGAATATTTTTCCCGGACAACGGATTTAATTTGTTCTGGTGAATGCATGATGAGTGTGGGAGTTTGTGAGTGTTTGAGTTTGGGAGGGTGTATCAAAAGTGATTTTTACCGCGGAGGCGCGGAGGCGCAGAGGTTTAGATGATTGATTTTCAATTTCTCTGCGTCTCTGTGTCTCTGCGGTAAAAATTACTTTTGAGACACCCTCTTTGCGTCTTCGTGCCTTAGCGCCTTTGCGTTCCAGCTTCGTGTCTTTTCATCGTAAGTTTACGATCATTTTGGGCAAAAAAATAGTCAGCAGCAACCCTGGCTGTTTTCTGTAATGCGGAAAAACTTCTCCAAAATGCCTTCAAATCGTTTAAAAGCCTCGTAGTTGATGCAGTAGCACGATTTTACACCATCTACAGAGCCTTTGATGAGTCCGGCCTGTTGAAGTTCTTTGAGGTGCTGCGAAACGGTGCTTTGTGCCAGTGGCAACACTTCTACGATTTCTCCGCAAATACATACGTTTCTACGGGCCAGTTCTTTCAAAATAGCAATACGTGCCGGATGCGCCAGCGCCTTGGCCAATTCAGCCAATTCCTGTTCTTCCTGCGTGAATGCTTCTTTTTTGTTGGTTGACATGTGTAATAAATTCATCGCAAAGATACGATGGATTTTGATAGTTGCAATAGGTGATGAAAAATTTATCGTAAAAAAACGATGAAAGGGTGCGGTGCGTGGAAATGACCTCCCCAATGACCCTTTAAATGACCTCCAAATGACCTAAATGACCATCAAATGGCCCCCAAATGACCTCCCAAATGACCCATTAAATGACCTCCCAAATGACCTCCCCAATGACCCTTTAAATGACCTCCCAAATGACCTAACTATCTTTCAACGCCCTCACCATTGCATCCACCTTCACTAAACATTCCTCATATTCCTGCACCGGATCAGAATCGTACACAATAGCGCCGCCTACCTGGGCAGAACAATAACCGGTGCCTGCATGGTATAAAATGCTGCGAATCACTACATTAAAATCAAAATCACCTTCCGGATTAAAGTAGCCCACTGCCCCGGAATACAAGCCCCGTCGCGTTTTTTCAAAATGCTCAATCAATTCCATGGCCATTACCTTCGGTGCGCCAGTCATACTTCCCATCGGGAAACAATCCCTCAAGGCGCGCAAGGCGGTTTCTGGCTTGTCGTCAGGCAACTGCCCGCTTACCGTGGAAATCATCTGATGCACCGTGGCAAACGTGTGAATGCCACAGAGTTCCTCTACCACAACGGTTCCCGGTACGCAATTCCGGGAAAAATCGTTCCGCACCAGATCTACAATCATCACATTCTCGGAGCGGTCTTTTTCACTGGCCGCCAGTTCTGCCCGTATTTGTTCGTCTTCCGCTGCCGAGGCGCCTCTTTTCCGGGTTCCCTTGATGGGTTGTGACAGCAATTTTTGACCGTTTTTTCGTAAAAAACGCTCCGGGCTGGCAGAAAGCAAATACCTGTCGTTCCAACGTAAAAAACAGGAAAACGGGGCCTTACCTATCACTTTCAGGCGCTGGTAAACCTCCAACGGGTTTATTGTTACGCTCTCCGCATAAAATTCCTGACAAAAATTCATTTCATAAATGTCCCCACCGGCAATATGCTGCCGGATGGCTTCCACGGTTTGCAAGTAGATATCGCGCGGTATCCTGGCTTGCAGTGTCACCCGCTCAGACGATTCGCCAGCAGTAGGAAGGGCAGCTGCAATTTGTTGGGCTTTTTCTTCAGGCGTACCACTCAGACAGGCAATTTCCATTTGGTAAAGCCCTTCTGCTTTTTTGATACTGACCACTGTTTCCGGACAAAAAAAGCCCAAATCGGGTAGCCCTACACCATCCGGGTGATGGCTATGCAGCTGCTCCAGTTCATTTTTCAAATCGTAGGAAAAAAAGCCAAATAGCCAATCCGGATATTCTTTCTGCATGCGTCCAAGCGCGTCAAAAGCTGCTCCGGCTGGCGCTTCCAGTATGGCATGAACACCAACTGCCACCAAACATTCCCATGCTGCCGAATCATGCTGGTGACTGTCCAAATACGCGGCATGCGTGTGGCTGGCAGCCCAATACAGCAACTGGTTTTTCCAATAAACCAGATCCTCAACGGGGAAATCAGCCTTTTGACGCATTTGTACAAAGGGAAGAGTAGCTCAATCGAATAAGGCTAAAAACTCAGAAATAATCATGGCGGTAGCGCCCCACACAGCACGCTCTTCCACCATAAAACAAGGCACTTCACGGACCAGCAACTGCCCGCCAACCATCACATCGGCTGTTTGCCTGGATGCAGGATCCTGGAAATGCGAGAGGGTAGGGGAGAACACCTGTTCCACTTCTCCCGGCTGCAACTGGAAGTTGGGTGCTTCATGCAGTAGTCCCACAAACGGATAAACCGAAAAATTACTCACCGGGATGTATAATTCCGTGAGTTGTCCCAGTATTTCTACCTGTTCTGGCAAAATTCCTATTTCTTCCCGGGCTTCGCGCAGGGCGGTGTGCTGCAAACTCTCGTCGGTTTCATCGTGCCTGCCACCCGGGAAACTGATTTGCCCGCTGTGCCGGTCGCGTGGATTTTCCGTGCGCCGGATAAGGGCTGTATGCCAATGCCCGTCCTGCTGCCAAAGCGAGAGCAGTACACAGCCCTTCTTGGCGTTATCCGGCGGGTTCAATCTTTTTTGCAGCTCTTCCACCCGATGGGCGAAAGCCATTCGGTATTGCGCTTCTCTGCCAGGCAGTGGAGCAGTCAGCCGTTCACGCAGGAAAGGGATAAAGGAATCGTGATCTGTCATTTTCTCTGCAAAGAACGCTAAGAGTGCTCATTGGTTTGCGCTCAACCATTAATTTTCAAATTAAAAGACTCAAAGGAGGATGCAAAGACACAAAGGCTCAGACTTTTTTTCTTTCCCAGTAATTCTGCTCATCCACTTCATCCAGCAGCGTTAGATAGTGGGTATATCGCAATTCGCTTACCTCGCCTTTTTTCAGTGCCTCATGCACGGCGCAGCCAGGCTCATTACGATGCAAACAGGCTCCGCCAAAGCGGCAGTTTTCCGATAGCTGGAAAAACTCCCGGAAGCTGTGGGCTATATTGGTTTTGTCTTTGTTATTGAATCCCAATAGTTTAATGCCTGGGGTGTCAATCAGGTTTCCGCCAAAGCTCAAGGGGAACATTTCTGCAAAGGTGGTGGTGTGCTGACCCTTGCCGGAATAATCGCTGATTTCTCCGGTGCGCAATTCCAACTGAGGCTGAATGGCATTCACCAGGGTGCTTTTGCCAACGCCGGATTGTCCGCTGATCAGTGTGGTTTTCCCTTTCAAGGTTTCTCTGAGCGCATCCAATCCCAATTGATTGGGTACAGATGTCAGTAAACACGGGTAGCCTATTTTTTCATACACTGCCCGCATTTCTTCGAAGCGTTCCATGTCTTCAGCATCGTACAAATCGGCTTTATTAAAAACAATAGTAACCGGAATATCATCCCGCTCAATCATGACGATAAAGCGGTCAATGAAACCGGGTTTCAGGGTGGGATTCACCACAGTTACAATTAGCAGCGCCTGATCAATATTGGCTGCCAGCAGGTGCATTTCGTGCTTGTTACGAGGCGATTGCCGGATGACATAGTTCCGGCGGGGAAGGATTTTTTTGATTAATCCTTGTCCATCACCTTCCCGTTCAAGCCCTACCTGATCGCCTACCGCCACCGGGTTGGTGAGCGGGATGTCATCGAGCCTGAATTTGCCTACAATTCGGCATTGAAGTGTTTCACCGGTGTCGTTCAGTCTGATACTATACCAGCTGCCGGTAGATTTAATTACAGTTCCTGTTTGCATTCAAACGCAAAACTCGGTAAAGCATCCCGTAGTTCCATGAAAAGAAAAAAGTTTAATAGGGAATGCACAAAGCTGAAACGCGAAGGCGCAAAGACACGAAGACACCCGCTTTGTGCCTTCTAATTAAAGAGGTCACGCAAGTCATCCGCACCTTCATCGTCGCCCATAGCGCCGGTAAGGTGGTCTTTGAATACCCACTTGGTTTGTACAAAACTTTTGCTCAGTACATCAAATTCAGCCAGTCCATGAAGCGCCAGCTCCATAAAGGTGTACAAGTCTTTGGCGGGTATTTTGGCCGTTTCAGTCAATGCCTTGAGCCCGGCTACCTGATCAAGCTCTTTTTTGTACTCTTTATCGCTGATCTCAGTGAGCAGATCAACGATGTTGCCCCCTGAGAACCAGGATTTAAGTACGCCGTACGGATCGCGCTCCTGACCTTTTTTCAACTTGTTGGGATTGGGGAAATATTGCAAAAACACTTTTTTAACCGCTTGCCCGATCAGGTGCAGGGCCACAGCGTGCGGGCCCTCCTGCTCACCCTCATAAACCATTTCCACCTTGCCGGTAATGGCCGGAATGACACCCCAGAAGTCGGTAATCCTGGCCGTGGTTTGTTTTTCTCCGTTGCGCAGCATCCGGCGCTCGGCAGCAGAATACAGGTTTTCAAAGGCGGCAATGGTTAAGCGTGCACTCACACCGCTCTTTTTATCCACATACTCCGAATCGCGGGCCGCAAACGCCACCTGTTCTACCAGGTCTTTCAGTACATCAGGTACATAAATACGCTCACGCTGCTCCGCGCTCACCCGGGCTTCCTGCTCGGTGATTTTTCTGCCAATTTCGATCTCGGTGGGGTAGTGCGTGGTAATCTGGCTCTCTATACGGTCTTTCAACGGCGTGATGATACTGCCGCGGTTGGTGTAATCTTCCGGGTTAGCGGTAAAAACAAATTCCACATCCAGCGGCAAACGGAGTTTGAAACCCCTTATCTGCATATCGCCTTCCTGCAGCACATTAAACAAAGACACCTGAATACGCGCCTGAAGGTCTGGCAACTCATTGATGACAAACAAACACCGGTGCGCGCGCGGGATCAATCCAAAGTGGATTACCCGTTCATCTGAATAAGGCAAGCGCAAATTGGCCGCCTTGATGGGGTCCACATCACCCACCAAATCAGCAATGCTCACATCCGGTGTAGCCAATTTTTCAATATAGCGTTCATCGCGATGCAGCCATTCAATGGGTGTATCGTCGCCTTTTTCGTCAATCAAATCTTTGGCCCAGCGACTAATCGGCGCCAGCGGGTCGTCGTTGAGTTCGCTGCCGGCTACAATGGGTATGTGTTCGTCCAGCAAATGCACCAGCATCCGGGCAATACGTGTTTTAGCCTGTCCGCGCAAGCCCAGCAGCAGGATGTTGTGCCGACTCAGGATGGCGCGTTCTACATCAGGCAGTACTGTGTCGTCAAAGCCATAAATGCCCGGGAATACAACGGCTTTTTGTTGGATTTTTTGCAGAAGGTTGTTGCGCAGCTCGTCTTTTACAGATTGCGGCTTGTAACCGCTTTTTTTCAGTTCGCCGAGCGTACGAAGGCTGGTCAAATTTTTCATGCGGGGAAAACGCAAAAACGAGGATAAGGTTTAAGAAGTGTGGCAGCGTTTCAAGAGGTAATGTCTCTGATGTTAGGGGGGTGTCAGAGACGCCAAAAAAACTGCACCTTTGTTCTCATTAAACACTACATTTTTATGGGCAAAGAGATTGAACGTAAATTCCTCGTCAACCATCAACGATGGGCAGAAATCAATAAGCCGGATGGCCGACTTTTCCGGCAAGGGTATTTATTGACTGGCCCTCTTAAAACCATCCGTGTGCGTGTAGCGGGGGATGTTGGCACCTTGACCATAAAGGGACTCACCACCGGCGCCAGCAGATCAGAGTTTGAATACCCTATCCCGGTCAACGAGGCGGTGGAATTATTGGAGCAGTTTGCAGAAACAGAACTCTCGAAAATCCGTTATGACCTGGATTATGCCTATAAACACTGGGAGGTTGATGTGTTTTTGGGCGAAAATCAAGGACTTATTGTGGCAGAAATTGAACTGGAATCCGAATCGGAAACCTTTGACCTGCCCGATTGGATTGACCGTGAGGTAACGGATGATCCCAGGTATTACAACGCCAATTTGACCCTGATACCGTATAGTAAATGGTCTGATTAATTCCCCGATATCTCCACCTCCTCTCTGCTCGCTGTGCGTCGGTCCCTAAGCACGGCAATACCGGCATTGAGTTCAAATCCAATGAGCAGGATCAGGCAGTTGAGTTGTATCCAAATCATAAGCACAATCAGGGTGCCGATGGAGCCGTAGAGTTTGTTGTAGCTGCCAAAATTATCTACGTAAAAGGAGAAGCCCCAGGAGATCAGAATAGACAAAGTAGTGGCCAGCATGGCGCCCGGATTGAAGAAGGGAATGGGCCGCAGGGTAGAGGAACCGTAACGATAAATGCTGGAAAAAGTGGTGTAAAACAGCAACAATACCACCAGCCAGCGCAAGGCCGAAAATGCAAATTCAGTCAGCGCATCGATATGGATAAACTGCGCAACAAAGTTCAAAATGGTGTTGCCCAGAATAACCAACACCATGGAGGAAACCAGCACAAATGCCAACAAAAAGGTCAATTGGATGGAAATAACCCTGCGTTTGATATCACTGCGTTGCTTAAAGGTAGATGGGTATTCTTTTTCCAATCCACGCATCATCGACATCATGCCATTACTGGCAAACCAAATGGAGAGAAAAAAGCCGAACGACAGAACGCCTTCTCTTGGAATAGTGGCAATATCCTTGATGGTTTTGAAAATCATATCACCCGCAGTGCCCGGAATAATTTCCTTAATGGAACTCTGTAGTGTGCCAAAGAAATCCATGCTGATCGGGAAATACGGCAAAAGGGAAATGAGCACAATCAAACCCGGAAAAATAGCCAGAAAGAAACTAAAAGCCATACTGTTGGCACGGGTCATGATGGCATCCTCCGTTAGCTCCGCTTCAATAAACCGGAACAGATTGTAAATCGGAATACGGTTCAGGCCCGGCAAGGAATGGGTTTTGGTCCATTCCACCAGTTTTAGTAAAACCGGATGTTGGGTAAAATACCGGACGATCCGTTGAAACAGTTGATTAAAACGCTGCACGGCGAGTATTAGACGTTGGATTGCTGGACTGCTGGACGTGGGATTGCTGGATGTTGGACATCAACAAAAATTTCCTTCGAATCAAGTCCAAGGTCAAATAGTCCAACGTCCCTCACAAAGATAGAGACTTGTGTTAATACAAAGCGCCCCCGCATCCAAAAGGAGCGGGGGCGCTTTTATCTGATCAGGCCGATGTCCGTCTACTGTAAGCCGTCCACCGTGAGCCGTGATTTACTTGTTCTCCAGCTGTTCGCGCAGTTGAGCGAGGATAGAGAGATCGCCGAGGGTCTCTTTTTCCACTTTCTTCTGAACGTCTGCAATAGCAGCCTGGTTTTCACCATCTTCTTTTGCACGCTCAGCTTTCACTGCTGCTTCAGCTTTGTACTTCAGATCCTCCAGGTAGCGGGCGTGAGAAACCAGCAAGCGACGGTCGTCTTTGTTGAACTCGATCACTTTCACCGTTACTGTTTCGCCTGGCTCCAGCAAAGAACCATCTTCCTTGCGAATGTGCTTGGCAGGAGAGAAGGCCTCAATGCCTTGTGGCATCTGGAAGGTTGCGCCCTTGTCGTCGCGCTTCAGCACTGTAGCCTCGTGGTAAGAACCAACCGGGAATACGTTGTCGAAGGCATCCCATGGATTCTCCTGGATTTGTTTGTGGCCCAGGCTGATCTGACGCTTTTCGTTGTCGATGTTGAGCACTACCACTTCCAGTGGGCTGCCAGGCTTGGTGAACTCGCTTGGGTGTGCGTAACGCTTGGTCCAGGACAAGTCGCTGATGTGGACCATACCACCTACGCCGTCGCCGAATTCAACGAAGATACCGTAGTTAGTGATGTTTTTAACTACACCGTCGTGGCGGCTGCCAACCGGGTAGCGAGCTTCGATATCGCTCCATGGATCGGAAGTCAGTTGCTTCACAGAGAGCGACATTTTGCGGTCCGCGCGGTCAATGCTAACTACGCGCGCTTCCACTTCCTGGCCCATTTTGAAGAATTCCTTGGCGTGTACAGTCTGGTTGCCCCAGGTGATTTCACTCACGTGGATCAGACCTTCAACACCTGGCTGGATTTCTACGAATGCGCCGTAATCTTCAATGTTCACTACTTTACCTTTCACGGTAGAGCCTTCACCCACATCGGATGGCAGCACTTCCCATGGGTGTGGAGTGAGTTGTTTGAGACCGAGGCTGATACGCTTCTTCTGATCGTCGAAGTCGAGTACCACCACGTTGATGCGCTGGTTGAGCGACAGAACATCTGATGGGTGGTTGATACGGCCCCAGGAGATATCCGTGATGTACAACAGACCGTCAACGCCACCGAGGTCGAGGAACGCACCGAAGTCGGTGATGTTCTTAACGATACCTTCCAGTACCTGACCTTTTTCGAGGCTGCCGAGGATTTGCTCGCGTTGTTCAGCCAGATCGCTTTCGATGAGCGCTTTGTGGCTCACTACAGCGTTCTTGATCTGTTCGTTTACTTTTACTACTTTGAACTCCATCATCTTGCCAACGTACTGATCGTAGTCGAGTACCGGCTTGATGTCAATTTGAGAACCTGGAAGGAAGGTTTCCAGACCGTTGCAGTCAACGATCAAACCACCTTTGGTTTTGCTGATAACCAGACCACGAATGATCGTGCCATTTTTGAAGGAGTCAACGATGCTTTCCCAGGCGCGCAGGATTTTCGCTTTGCGGCGAGACAAACCAAGCTGACCCTGGCTGTCTTCCTGGCTTTCTACGAATACTTCCACATCATCGCCAGGGGCGAGATTTGGCGTATCACGGAATTCGCTTACAGGAATCAGACCGTCGCTTTTGTAGTTGATGTCCAGAACCACGTCGCCACCACTGATGGAGCTAACGCGACCTTTAATCACCTGATTTTCTTCGATCTGGTGCAGTGCTTTATCGTATGATTTCAGCAAAGCTGCGCGCTCTGCATCGGAGTACAGGATAGCGCCACGCTTGTCCATATTCCAGTTGAAATCATCAAATGCGGTAGAGCTGGTCAGAGTTTCAAGGATAGGCAGTACTTCGTCTTCCTCTTCTTCCTCTTCAGCTGCAGCAGGCTCTTCGGCTACAGGAGCCTTGGTGCTGCGTACTTTTTTAGGAGCCTCTTCAGCAACTTCAACAGCAGCTTCAACAACTGTTTCCGTTTCGGCTACTACTTCAGGCGCAGCTTCTTCAGCAACCTCGGCTGCTGCTTCTGCCACCACTTCAGGAGCAGTCTCCTCGGAAGTTACAGGCGTTTCTTCTTGTTGATCCTGAATTGGATCCTTTTCTTCTTCTTGCATCATAATAAGTGTTTGGTTTTCAAACGCTTATACAGCGATTTGGGGGTCTTTTTTTGGCGTGAACCTATTGTTCGACTTCACTTCGGGACGAAGCCGTTGCCCCTCGCTTTTTTGAAAGCGGGCGCAAAGGTAGGGAGATTAATTAAAAAAATATGGAAAAGTGCGGAAAAATATGGGGAATGTGGGAAATGGGTGGACTGTCAATCATGCAAACTAGTTGAGAACAGGTTCAAAAACTTATGTCGTCTGTCTCATTTCGTGTTATACCGTTTCCAACACAACCCTCCGGTTTGCGGTCATTCATTACAAAATGTTTGTTGAATCGTTCCCTGTATTGCCAATATTTGGCCGTAAGTGCTTCGGGGGAGCAACTGATTTGGCTGGCTGCAGGTAAAGCTGGCGCCAGCAGGACAAGGCAAAGCAGCCTCGCCATGGTGCAAGTGAATGTTGGCATGAAATAAAAAGTATGTGAAATGTTTACAGTAGTCTTGAAGCCAAGAAGAGCTTCTCAAATGTCAATTTGGAAATAAGTAGTATCGCCTTGCAGGATTTCTACAAATCCGTTGTTAGGAGACATTATTATTGAAGAGAGTGTAGTCCAGGGAGTCAAACTCCAATAAATGTTAACGGGTTCCTTGGAAGGTATGTAGATAGGTTTTAGAGAAGTACTGGTCATACTTAACGCCTCAATCGGTCTGTTTAGATAAAATCCATGTGATACTGGTACTTGATTAGCTATGGTTGGGCCAAAAACGACAACATAAATAGTGTCTTGGACAGAGGTATTATGTAAAGTCAACTTAAGTACTCCATCTTTGGGAATTAACTCTATTTCTACTTCGTTAAACTTGTTTTTTTTGATTTCCGGTAGGCCAGCGCCATGGAAATTTGCCATATATACTCTTGGGGAGGATATTTTTTTATCGGTTATCGCGAAAATAGCAATATTATTCTATTCACTGGATAGTTGAAACGCTCCATCAACATCTGTGTATATTGCGTTTTGGCCGGTAATTTTATCAGGATGTTCAAATTCATACCATTCTACCAGTACTGAATCCAATCCTTCGCCGGTTACCTTATCTACCACCCTCCCATGCACCACAGTATCTTTGTCTCTGCAGGCCGTAAGGCTTAGGAAAAGCAGAAAAAAGGCGAAAAGGGAAATGTGTGTATTCATGGCTGGGTGGTTTAAATGGTGCAGGAAACGAACTCTTCCTCGACCTTTTGATTGGGATGTTATGGAGATTGATTAGATGTACAAAAGTAGCATAATTTTTTGCCTCAATGGCTGAACCAATGGTTCTTTTTCCGTACTTTTGGTATGTATTTCAGAACTTTTGGTTCTGTTTCAGTATGCCGGTTGCGAATATTTCCAACGTCTCCATATATTTGTTTGCCTAATAACAGGAGATTTACTATATTTTACACCAAAACACCTAATCTGCTTCATGTTAAACACTGAATTACCTGTAAAATGCTTAAAATTGCGTAAGTACCTCGGTTATAGTCAGGAAAATATAGCTCATGAACTGGGCGTCAGCCCGGAAGCCTACGGCAAAATGGAGCGTGGCAAAACCTGTATCAATGTGGACAGGTTAGGCCAATTAGCCCGTGTTTTTGGCTTAGAATCATGGGAACTACTGCAATTCAGTGCTGACGAGCTTCTCCTTTTACTGATTAACCGAAGAAATATCCCCCCCCCCCGTAAACGCATCAGAAATCGATCTAATGTGAGCCTGTACGGTTTGTTTTCCTACTCCTCAAATTTTGATCCCACCGGCGGCCGATAGGTCTTAAAAGGCAATTTGAGCAACTCCCACACATTAGAATGTTCCTTCGGATCCGAATGTGTATCAATACCAAACACCAGTTTATCATTATCTACCCGAGCAAATGTGCCGAACAGACGATCCCATACAGAAAAAATATTGCCGTAATTGGTATCCGTATAAGGTAATACATAATGGTGATGCACCCTGTGCATTCCAGGAGTAACAATAACCCAGCTGAGCACATTGTCTAACCATCTGGGGAATTGAATATTGGCGTGATTGAACTGGGTGAACACCACAGATAAGGATTGGTACATCATGATCAACGAAATGGGCGCGCCGCATACCACAATTCCAATTAAAGTGAATACAAATCGAAACACACTTTCCCCCGGATGGTGTCGGTTGGCTGTGGTTGTATCCACATTCGGGTCGGTGTGGTGAACCAGGTGAAAACGCCACATCCAGCGCACTTTATGCTCCATCCAATGAATGAAATAAGCCCCCACCAAATCCATCAATAACAAGCCCAGTACAAAGAACAACCACAAGGGCATTTCCGGCAGCCATTGTAAAAGGCCAATTTTGTCAGCCACCACCCAATCGGCCGTGCGGAGCAGCATAAATGCCATTAGGAAATTCACCAAAACCGTGGTTAAAGTAAAAAACAGGTTAATCCCTAAATGCGCCGCCTTTTTGTAAGAGGTCCGATAATAAGGCAGCCCGCTTTCCAAAAGCAGAAAAATGGTCAAACCACCCAGCAAAATGGCGCTTCGGTGAGAAGAAGGAATATTGGTAAAATACTCAGCAATAGACTCCATAATCATTATTGGCAGTTTTCAGGCTGTAAAGTAGTGGTATCAGCCGCATTCTGCCAATTACCAAACCCTGTACATGGAAAATTTTTGCAAAGCCCCCAAACTGTCAGGCTGTGGAATCCGTTGAAACGCCCCTTTCTGCCATTCCAGCAAAATACCCTCTTCCGAATGATACTCCTCCGGCTCCTCTCCATCGGTTGCCCGGTAGCCATGCTCGGCCAGTTTGGTGTACAGCCTGGGCGGATTGGCATTCCTGAACCACCAGCTTTCGGAGGCCGTCTGGCCACTTTCTCCACCATAAAAATGGGATACCTCCACCAAGCCAACCAACTTGCCGGTTTTTTTATCCGTGAACAGCAGCGTTTGTTTGCCAAACCAAAATTCTTCTGTGCCAATCAATAGCGCATCCAGATTTTCGATAAAGTTGTAGCGACCCAGTTGCCGGAATTGCGCGTCGCCGGTACCAAAATGCAATTGCTCAAACTGGGCGCTGTCCATGCCTGCCTTAAGCAATGAATCGGATATCAGCGGACCATCGCCGGCCTCGGAAATAAAAAAATGAAGGGTGTCTGGCGCTTCAGATGCCTGACCAAAAGCAGATACCAGTCCGAGTGGCGCTGTGGCATTTGACTCCGGTTGCGGATTGCCGCAAAAACCGCAAATGCCCAGCATCGCGCTGCAAATCAACCCGAAAAGAAAGGAATATTTCATTTTTTCTGCTTTGTGCGTGCCCTGTTTTTCAGCTTTAACGATTGACCATACTACTATACATTTTGGTTTCAGACCTGTAAGGTTTTTGGAAACCTTACAGGTCTGAAACCAAAATATACAGTAGTGTGGCGTTTGACCAAATTTCCATGCCTTAGAAGCGCTAATGGGCAAATTTAGCCAGGATATTGGACAGTGAACTGTTAGATTAACGAGTACCAGGGAAGGATATTTTAAACTTCTCTTCCATAATTGGGTTACTTGGGCTGCCGGCACAGCACTGATTCAGCGCTGGTGGTGAACCAACGGCTGAATAATTATGAACGAGCCTATTACTACGCTCACCTTCTTTCGCTTTTCCACCTTGCCATACCGTATCTGGGCTTTCGGCCAAATGCAGTTTGCACACGCGCATTTTCGTCAAATTCCGGGGCTTCGTTTTTACAAGCTGATGGGAAGCGGACGTAAGCAGGGCTTCAATCCATTCCCCGACTGGGGGGTGTATGCCATGCTGGCGGTTTGGGAAAATGAGGAGGCTGCGAATCATTTTTTTGCTCATGCTCCCATTTTTCAACGATACCAAAAGCACTCCTCGGAACAATGGACGCTTTATCTGCATCCAGTTAAGGCCAAAGGATTATGGTCTGGTCAAAATCCGTTTGAGCCGGCACAGGAACCTATGGCCGACAATCCGCTTCTAGCAGTGATTACCCGTGCCACCATCAGAAAACGGCAACTAATCAATTTTTGGCGGTATGTTCCGGTATCTGAACGACCTGTTGCTGCCAGTTCCGGATTGTTGTTTACCAAGGGAATTGGCGAAGCGCCGCTCTTGCAGATGGCAACTTTCAGTCTTTGGGAGAATGAGGCATCCTTGCATCAGTTTGCCTACCAAAGTTCAGAGCACAGAGAAGCGATTCAAAGAACCAGAAAACTCAATTGGTATAAAGAAGAAATGTTTGTCCGGTTCCAGCCATATCGCTCCATTGGAACCTGGGCTGGGCGCAACCCGCTGGAAGGTCGCCTGCCCCTATCCGGCGATTTTGCGCAGTAATGCTCCAAGAAAGGGCGCCTGAGGGAAGCCAACTATGATGCGCAAGTCTTGCGGAATGGTGGTTTCGTCGTCGAGAAAAGCAAATATTTGCTGAATACTGTTTTTTCGGTACATGGTATGAAACAGCGCCGGGCCTTCCTCATTACGGCGGTTCAACACATCCAGGAACAGCGAGTCGAACAAACGGAATTTAGCCGAGATAATTCCTTGGCCAGGTGGCCTGCTGTTTTTCAGGTTTTGGACGACTTTTCGGGCATTCTTTTCACAATTTTTGAAAGAGTAGCCGCTGGAAGGTTTTACCCAGCCGCCTCCTGTGCCTATACGCAAATAATGACCAGAGGAGTACCGCTCAAACGGGAAGTCGGTCATGGGGATGATACCCTTTTCTGTTTCTGTTACTTCAATATGTTTCAGCCCCAGAATTTCCTCCATATATCGCTGCAGCATGGTGTCGTAATCCGTTTCTTCTATCAGCTCGGGGGTAAAAAGGGTGAATTCCACCAGTGCTTCCCGTCGGTTCAGGGGCAATACATAGGTAAAACTGGTGCTCCCGTTCCACAACAAACGGTAATCCATCATCGTGAACCGGCCTGGCTCAAAGAAATCATCCGGTGTTTTTACCCACCATCCCTTAAAATGCTGGAGCAAACGGGTATAAGAATCACCTTTGGCGAAAAACTGCTCCGGAATCCGGCTGTCGAAAACATATTGAGCCAAATATTGCCCTTTCGAAGTGTTTATTTGTAATGGCGAACCTTGCTCTACCGTCAACACCTCCTCCTGTACCCACACAAGGCCCGCGTGCTTGCCCAGGGTTTGTTTGGCATACCGGTAAAAGTCCAGGCCCCTGAGCATTTTATACAAGTACGGGCTCAATTTCAATCGGATGTCTTCTCCACCCCTGTAAAAGCTCCCTTCCGACCAGCTGTTCAGGATAAGAGCGTCCCACAATCCTTCGCCTTTTTCCCAGTAACACCAGGTGCGGTCATTTTGATCCTTGGCATCTTTGTCAATGATCAGGATCTTTTTTTGAGCAAAAAACGGATCTTTTTGCATGGCAAGCGCCAAATGCAAACCAGCCGCCCCCGCTCCAATAATGGCATAATCAAACATATTGCAGGAGAAAGAAGATGCCAAAGAAAGCTACTTGCGAAGCAAAGTGGTGTAATGGAAGACGGTTTTCTTGCTTTGGTACTTCTTTTTGTACCAAATACTGAAGTAACCAGGCCAAAACAAACCAGGTCACATAGTTTTGCAATGGAGCATAACCGATATCCCAGTGCCAAAAATCAAACACAGGCGCCAAAGGCTCAATCAGAACATCAAGGGCCACCATCATCGTGGCGCCCAGCAAGGCTGAAGCATGTCGGTTTGTCATCAGCCGGCCACTCAGGTAAGCCGTTGAAAAAGTAAGTACCACCCAATTGATGCCAATCATCAATGGAACACCGAGCACTTTAGGCCCAAGGTTATCGCCATAATGATAGTCGCCAAAAAAGAGTCCGAAATTTACCCCAAGCGCTTCTGCTGTTATACCAGCCAGGAAGGCAGCCGACCAAACAGCTACACTTTTCCAGCCATTTTTTGGTGGGAAATTCCAATACAACAGCATGGCTCCCATAAGCAGGTTAAAAGGCGTTTTGGGTAGAAACCAATCTCCTTTACTAAGCAATATGCCGATAATACCGGAGATTGTAACCAGCCAGATGCTGAAAATGGAGATTTTACTTTTATCAATACCAATGGGAGAGGATAAAACCTGGTGGATCATAGGCTGGAAGTCATTGAAGCGGTGATTTTTGCAGAAAGTAAACAAAGGGGAATGCCTCCTCCGGGGTGCACAGAGCCGCCACAGCACAAAAGCCCTTTCAGATGAGAGGAAAAGTTCGGGTGGCGCAGGAAGGCAGCAAACTGACTGTTGCTGGCGGCGCCATACAGGGCGCCCCTGTGGGAACTGGTTCGCTGCTGAATGAGCGGAGGAGTAAGCACATCCTCTGCTTCAATAAAAGGTCCAATGTCCACGCCCAGGATACGGTGCAGTTTTCGGATGATATTTTCCCTGGCCTGAGCCACAAGTTGATCCCAGTCCTGCCCGTAATCGCCGGGGGCGTTAATCATCACAAACCAGTTTTCGCAGCCCTCGGGGGCATCTCCGGGTTCTTCCTTGCTGGTAATGTTGATGTATACCGTTGGGTCCTCGTGCAGGGACTTATGGTCAAATATGCTGGCGAATTCCTCCCGGTAATGATCGCTGAAAAAGATGTTGTGCAAATCCAGTTCCGGAAATGCTCGCCGAATACCCCAATAGAAAATGACCGCAGAACTGGACCGCTCCTGCTGCAAAGTGCGCTCCGGATGTTTCTGGCCGGGTAACAATTTTTTATAGGTAGAATAGATATCCATGTTAGACACGATCCAGTCGGCAAAATGCTGTCCGGAATCGGTCAGAACACCCAGGGCCTTCTGTTCTTTTACCAGAATCTCTTTGACTGCTTGATTGAAATGGAACCGGACTCCATGCCGAAGAGCCAGTTCATAAAGGCTCATCGAGATCCGGTGCATGCCACCCTTGGGAAAGTAAGTGCCTATACCTAATTCAAGGTGCGGGATCATAGACATGATGCCCGGCGTTTTGTAAGGCGAAGAGCCATTATAGGTGGCATAACGGTTGAACATTTGCACCAAATGAGGCTCTTTCAGCCGTTTTTCATTTACTTCGTTCAAACTGCTGTTTACGTCCAGTTGCCACATTTGCATCAGCGACCGTAGCGTTTCGACCGACCAGTAGGTGCTGAATTGGTGCAGGGATTTTTCCAAAAAGATGCCCGATGTCAGGTCGTATTTTTTCCGGCTGTGGTTTAGGTAGTTGCTTACTGTATCAGCACCTACGCCAAATGTCTTTTCTGCCAGCCTGGCAAACTGGTCCTGATCTGCCGGGGCATCGAAACGAGTTCCATCTTCCCAGAAATAATGACAAACCTCCTGTTTTTGATAGTAACTGAAGTGATTTTTCGGGTTTTCCCCAAAGAGTTGGAAAAGCTCGGTGACCAGGTTCGGTAAGGTAAAAAGCGAGGGTCCGGCATCGAATCGATAGCCATTTAGCTCAAAAGCGTGCAGCTTGCCACCTGGATAGCTGTTGGCTTCAAATACCTGCACGTCCATGTCCGCTGCACGAAGTCGCAGGGCGGTGGCGATACCGGCAATTCCGGATCCTATAACGATGGCTGTTGGCATGTTTTGACAGGTTCCTGCGGGCAATCCCGGGAACCTTCGCTACAATGCAAAAACAGGGAAATGGTTCGACTTTCGACGGTAAAAATGAACTGAAATGTGTTGGGTGGCGCCTAAAGCTTTGAAAATGGTCTGCTGTACAAGCCGTGATTTCGTTGAACACCCAGAAAATAAGCCCCTGGTTTCAGGGCGGAACAGTCTGCTTTAAAGCTGTAACTGCCCGGAGCAAGTTGCCATTCATGATACACCTCTTGCACAAATGAGCCATCTGCCCTATAAATCCCCATACGTATGTTGTCGCGCACAGGGAGCTCAAATTGTACTTCCACAAATTGCCGGGCCGGATTGGGCGAAAGTTTCAGAGAAAAACCATCGTCATAGGGCTTTTCCACGCCCGGTTGTGAAGTGCCGGAAGCAGCGCCACCGGTAAATTTATACACTGCAGCTCCTGAAGCATACGCCAGATTGGAGTTTAAGAAGTAAAATCGGTTGAAATTGGCCCCAAATTGCTTGAACTCCCAGGTGTCGCCTCCATCCGTTGTTTCATAAAAGCCGGAAATATATCCGCCTACCCAACCGTGCTCAGGTGTGGAAAACCCAATGCCCTGCATGTCGGGAATAGGAGCTGTGAACTCCGCCCAGCTCTGACCGCCATCAAAGGATTTGACGAATTTTCCTCCATTGAAGGTTTGAATAGAGCCCACCCAAAATTCAGGTGTTACACGCTGAATTTTCCAAACATACTGCCCGTTGCTCTCTGATTGGAACTTTTTAGTCCAGCTCTGGCCTCCATCCGTAGTATACAAAATAATGGCCTTGCCGCTTGGCCCCTGACCGGTTACAAAACCTGTGTCCGGATGGGTGAAAAAAACATCCACCAGGGCCAGGGCTTGATTGCCCATTTCTTGCCTCGTCCAGCTAAGGCCACCATCTGTGGTCTTTAAAACAAAAGCCGGATTGTCCCATTGCCCCACAGCATAGGCAACTTCAGCACTGGGAATGGCAATGCCGCAAACCGCTTTCGGAATCGGGGTAATGCTGGGGGCCAGGTTAGTCCAGGTATCACCCCCGTCTGTAGTGCGCAAGAATTTGCTGTCCAGCGATCCGGCATAACCAATATTCTCATCCAGAAATTCAATGGAACGGAAATAACCGTTCGAGCTATATTTCAAAGCCCAGGTTATCCCCCCATCTGTGGTTTTCCAGATTCTCCCATCTGAAGTAGCGCACCAGCCCCTTTGTTCATTCAGAAAAAATACATCGTCAATGCGGCCACCCGTAGGCGAGTCAGGCAGATACTGCCATTCGCTTTGAGCATTAAGTGAGAAGCCAATAAGGCTGAAAAAGACCAGTAGTAAGTGTTTCATGTTCATTTGCGTTGTGTTTCCGACGCAAAATAAACATTTTTACCTATTGGCTTCTCCTTAAATTAACCAATCAAATTATTGCCGGCCCGAACAAACCCACCAGGCTGAGCCTGTCCATTGGGCAGCCTGTACCTGAATCAGATACAAACCATTGGAAAAGACCTGATTTGGTTGCCATTGGTTTTGACCCGCCTGCGCCCACCAGGTTTCTTTCAGCATCGTTTTGCCGCTTTCATCCCATATACTTACAGTTATCTGCTCTGCTCTGGGCTGTTCCCAGGATACCACTACACTGTCAGGCGACGGATTGGGCTGAAGTTGCAAAAGCAGATTGGTCGGGTTTCCGGGTATTGGGCCTGTGCCTGAATTGCCACTTTCGGTAACGGTAATCCATTGGTTAACGGCAACTTTTCCCATGATGGTCTCCAATCCGGATGGCCATTGAATGGATAGCTGAACGGTATCTGCATCAGCCAGACCAAAATGGGCCTCCAACTGGTTTTGGCCGCAATACCCGGATTGGGCGCTTATTTCGCGGGTTTGACTCACTGCCTGTCCATTTATTATGGCTTTAGCCACCACCCTTGCGCCAATGGCAGAATGGTTACTCTGTACACCAATGAGCTTCACTACCAGCCAGTTATTGCTGGTTTCAGCGCTGTGGTTTTCATATAAATAATCAGTTTGGTTGGCATTGAAACAGGTAGCCACCCCTAAATCCAGATCGCCATCCTGATCCCAATCCCCGAAAGCGCAGCCGTACGACCAACCCTGGTCAGTTGCGGGAATTTCCTGAAGGTTTTGGGTAAAAGTGCCGTTGCCATTGTTCAGGAACAGGAAGTTTTTCCATTGCCCACCCCAAAAGGCGTTGGTCACAAAAAGATCCAGGTCTGCATCGTTGTCAATATCTGCCCACTGGCTTCCGAAGGAATTTCCTCCTGAAGTAACCACCGGGTCGTTCAGGATCTTTTCAAAATGACCATTCCCGTCATTCCGGAAAAGCCCGTCATTGCCCTGATCATTGGCCAGGAACACATCCATGTTGCCGTCGTTGTCGTAATCTCCCCAGCTGCTGCTCATGGTTTTGCCTGCTGAAGTTACCAGCGGATCTCCACTGACTTTAGTAAAACTTCCATCGCCGTTATTGCGATAGAGGTTTTCGTTCTGGTTGTTTTCATTGCTGACAAACAGATCCGGGTTGCCATCCTTGTTATAGTCTGCCCAGTTAACGCTTCTGGATACCAACGCATCGGTAACAGGTGTGCCGGTGCTGATTCTTTCAAAACTGCCATCGTGTAGATTCCGATACAGGAAATTCCGGAAGTTGCCGCCGCTGTTGGTTACATACAGATCAAGCCAGCCATCCCGATCGTAATCGCCCCAGGAGGCCGTCTCTGAATGTCCGCCATCGGTTACCAGATTGCCGCTGAGTATGGGTTCAAAATGCCCTGTACCATCGTTGCGGTACAGTAAATTGTTCACGCCGTACCAGTTGGCTACAAAACAATCATTATCGCCGTCGTTGTCGTAATCTGCCCAGGTAGCGCCATCAGAAGGCGTATTGTTTTGCACCATGGGGACCCCTGTTTCGGCGGTAAAGCCGCCTGTTCCATTGTTGCGATACAGAAAATTGCTGGATCCAAACTGACTGCCATTGCTGATGAACAAGTCCAGATCCTGGTCGTTGTCGATGTCAATCCAGTTCACCGATCTGGAATCGCCTGCTGTGGTTACCACCGGCGAGTTCTGTACTTTGCTAAAAATGGCGCCTCCGGAAAAAGAGGCCGGACAGGCTGGGTTTCTGGCGTCAGGGCCGCCATACGCGCCCAGGTCGTTGCGCAGTTTGCCTCTGCCAGGGAAAGCGGCATTGCGTTGGTTGTGCGTAAAATCCTGTTGTGCCGGATCCGGGTTGCCTGCGTCGATAACCGGCGAACCAGCCTCCGGAACAAAGGTCATGGTGTCCCGAAAAACCGGATCTGCCTGAATGGTGGCTAGTCCGGAAAATCCCCCCTGAACACAGTTGTATTGCATTTGCAGTATGCCGCCCGAGTTGGCAATGGGCTTGCCGGTGGTCTGGGTATTGCCCCAAACAATGTTGTTGTGTACTTTCAGGGTAATATCAAAAAACCAGATTCCGCCTGCTTTTCCTCCAAATTGGGCCGAAGATGTCGGCGAAGTGTTGTACGCAATCGTGTTATTGCGCAGTGTAACCACCGTCCCCGGAGTTCCGGTTGCCCAAAATCCTCCACCGGAAAAGTCTTTACCTCCTGTATTAAAAGCAATAATGTTGTGGGCAACCACGGCATTAGGGCAATAATTCAACACAATGCCGCCGCCATAACCGTCAGCCCGGTTGTGAACAATCTGGTTGCCCTCTATTACAGGTGAGCCATCGCCACATCGGATGCCCCCTCCGCCATGACTGATCAAACTGGCGCCTGATTTGGGCACAGTGTTTTCGCGAATGATATTGTGTCGTATGGTAGGTGAGGAGAACTCGGTTAAAATGCCTCCTCCTTCCCGAAAATATCCGGGCACATAATGATCATACCAGCGTGTGCCCTGGCCGCCACGCAAGGTAAATCCTTGAATTACAGTGGCTTGTGTTTCACCTTTCCAAATCAGGATACAACTGGCGGTGTCGGGGTGTGCCGGGTTGCTGCCATCAATAATGGTTTCCCGTACGGTTTTGGCGGGGTCTGCCGACAGGAAATAGGTGCTGCTAAGGACTATGTCTCGGCCGCGCAATTGCAGGTTTTCCAGATAAATGCCGGGCGATACCAGAACGGTATCGCCCGTGTTTGCAGCATCAATGGCTTGTTGTATGGCGCCAAATTGCGCTGGCACATATAAGGTGTTTTGACCGGTTAACAAGGTTGCCAACAGGCAAAGGCAGGTCATAAGCCCGGATGCTTTTGTGTTCATAGCTGAATCAGGTTGTTTTTGTTCATTTCCGCCATGAAAATCCGGGGAACCGGCCATCTTTGCTTCAGGGTGTCAACAGACTACCGTTTCCGACCCACAGAATGCCTGTTTTAAAGGGATTATTTGTTGGAACTTTGTGCCATGAATCGCCGCTGGCTTTTGCATTTGCTTTTTTGGCTGTCGTTTTGGTTTATATATGCCTATATATACAGCAAATATGACGGGAATTTACCCAAGTACCTGTATACGGAAGCGGTACAGATGCCGGCCCGCGCCCTGGCTACTTACCTGGCTTTTTGGTTTTTCGACCGCTATTCCAGTGGTAATTCCTGGAAGGCTTTTGCCGGTGCAGCCGCTTCGGCTTTCGCTGGCGGGTTGATCAACCGGGCAATCAAAATGGTTTATCTGGTACCGGTTTATTTCCCGGAAGCGAGCTTTGAGTTTTGGGGTTACCGGATGATGTATGATGTGTTTGATTGTATGCTGGCCGCCAGCACTGCGTTGTCAGCGCGCATGTTTTTCAAGCAACAGGCGCTGTTACGAAGAGAGCATCAGCTTCGGGCGGAAAAATCCGAAGCAGAGCTCAGGGCCTTGCGAGCGCAAATCCATCCGCATTTTCTGTTTAATACCATCAACAACCTGTACGCCCTGGCAAGGGTGAAGTCTGATAAAACGGCTCCTGTGGCTTTGAAACTGGCCCAATTAATGCGTTATGTGCTGTATGAGTCGCAAAAGCCTATGGTTACCCTTGAGCAGGAAATGCAGTTGATCCGGGATTATACGGAGCTGGAAAGGTTGCGTTTTGATGAGGGACGATTAGATCTTGTACTGGATTTTCAGGCGCCCGAGCCGGAACGCAGCATAGCCCCGCTGCTGCTGTTGCCACTCGTGGAAAATGCATTCAAACACGGCGCCGGTGAGCAGGAGGAAGGCGCATTTGTACACCTGGAGCTAAAGCAGCATATGGAAAAGCTGTACTTCAAAGTATTCAATTCCAGGGTAATACAGGCTGATGCTGAACAATCAGGTATCGGATTGTCCAACCTCAAACAACAACTAGAGCTACTATATTCCAACCGTTACACCCTTGATGTTACCTCCACGGAACATCATTTTCAGGTAATCCTGGAGATATATAACACGCTTCCCGGCCTGGATCATGAAAAGCCATAACGATCATACTTCGGCCCGTTTGTCATGCCTGGTGGTGGAAGACGAGCCGCTTGCAGCCGGAATTCTGGAAGATTACATCAGCCAGGTTCCCTGGTTGCATTTCTCCGGGCGTTGTAGCGCTGCCATTGCTGCCGCGGAGGTCTTGCAGGAGCAATCGGTGGATGTGCTGTTTCTTGATATTCACCTTCCTGGCATGAAAGGGCTGGACTTTCTGCGCACATTGATGCACCCGCCGCAGGTTATCCTGACTACTGCCTACCATCAATATGCCCTGGAAAGTTACGACCACAGTGTGGTGGATTATTTGCTAAAACCCATTGAATTCGACCGTTTTTTTAAAGCAGTTCAGAAATTGAAACGGGAAGAAAATGCCGGAAAAGGATCCCGGCCTTTTCGCTTTTTCAACACAAATAAAAAAATGGTTCGGGTTTGGATAGAGGATATTGAACATGTGGAAAGTATCCGCGAATACGTGAAGATTGTACTTCGCGACCAAAAAACGGTGGTTACCAAAATGGCCCTAAGTGAACTGGAAAAGGAATTGGCCGGATTTGGTTTTATACGGGCGCATCGTTCGTTTTTGGTTTCGGCTACGGCAATAGAGGCCTATTCAGCCACGGAAGTAACCATCGGTGGCAAGGATATTCCCATCGGGAGGCAATACCGTGACGAGGTGTTAGAGAGGTTGCAGGGATAGAACGGAGTTTTTTTCACCGCAGAGTCGCGGAGACGCAGAGATGGCGCCTCCGCGGTAAAACACCTCTCTGCAACCATTTCAGATTTTATTGGTTCAACAAACCCTGAAAGTTTATCTTTGTTTCAACCAAATCCTCTCTCTCTATGCAAAAACAATTTCTCTGGTCTGTCTTGTTCTCCGTTTCAGTACTGGCAGGCGCCGCCGTGATTCATGCTTTTACGGTGGCAAAACCCACCCCGGCGACTAAAAACGCCATGCCGATGTGTCACAGTGTGGATGATTTCGCCGCTTTTGCCAACGATCCGGCATTCCTGGCAGCCCACCCTTCGCCAAAGCCGATTACAGTGGATCATCAGGGCAAAATGGTTGATTTCCCGGTTGAAGGTGGTCCCAACGGCCGCGGTTATTTGATGATGTCGCACGCCAAAACCAACAAATACCTGTTGCTTTTCCACGAGTGGTGGGGCTTGAACGATTATATCAAAAATGAAACAGCCATGTGGTGTCATGATTTAGGCATCAATGTGCTGGCATTGGATCTCTACGATGGAAAAGTAGCCACTACTCCCGAAGAAGCCGGTAACCTGATGAAAGCAAATGATCCTGCCCGTTCGGCCGCCATTATTCAGGGCGCCATGAAAGTGCTTGGCGAAAATGCGGATTACCGCACTATGGGCTGGTGTTTCGGCGGCGGATGGTCCATGCAGGCGGCACTGCTGTTGAAAGACAAGGCCAAAGGCTGCGTTATGTATTATGGAATGCCGGAAAAAGACCTGGAAAAACTCAAATCCTTGTCTACCGACGTCCTTTTTATCCACGCCTCTCAGGATCAATGGATCAACGACCAGGTGGTAGCAGACCTCGAAAAAAACATGAAAGAAGCCGGCAAAACGGTAACAGTACAGCGCTACGATGCCAACCACGCTTTTGCCAATCCCAGCAGCCCACGCTATAACGAAGCTTCTGCCAAAGCCTCCCGTGCTGTGGTGAAGGCTTATCTTATGGGAAAATAGTGGCCTGAAATACTGGTTTGTACCTGGCCGGATCACTGGATTTTTTGAGCCTAGACGCTGACTTGTTTGGTAAAAGACTGAAGCTTAGAGCCAGTTGGGGATTTTCTGACTCCGGCAAGAAAATCCCCAACAAACTCTAACCTCAATTCCTGCACAGGTTAAGTCGTTCCCCTTGCTTTAATGGTAGATGGAGAAACACCTAAATCCCGATCAATCAGGATATGGGGGAAATGACAACGCAACCCAATTTTAATAATGGCAAGGTGGTGAATGGCATGATCATATACAAAAGCAAGTTCACGCCCCAATGTACTCTGGTAGCTGGGCCGACCTTCTTGCCCAAATTCAGCGACAAACGCCAGCGCTAAATCTGTATTTAAGTGCTCCAGCGTGTCGGCGAAGTTGTATAAAGCATCTTTGGCTATTCCGGGCGAATCCTCAAAAAGGAGATTCCTTTCCCGGGAAGCATAATCCACTATGCCCTCTGGCAATCCCCGTTCCATGCAGATAAAAAACTCCAGAATGTGCCGGAAATGCTGACCAAGCGTGCTCCCATCGTATTCCGGAAGCGGCTTCCGGTATTCGTGCGGTTCAATTTGATCCAGGATGTCGGTAATCTGATGAATGGTAGCTAACAGGGCTGCTTTTGCTTGCATGGTGTACAGTTGGAAAACTTTATGGGGTAAAAATAACTTGCATTGTTGGCATCTCGGATATTCAGCCCACTTTTGCGTTCAGTTGTCTGCGCACAGACGTTCTTCTACATGGCTTCCCTACTTCCTCCTCCTTTTATCCGGCAAATGCAGGCTATTCTTGGCGATGAATGGTCTGCACTGGAGTCGGCCCTGCAATTGCCCGCCCCGGTAAGCATTCGATTGAACAATAACAAACTTACCGCGAATGCCAAACAATCCCTGGAAGCCGGAAGATGGACTATAGCCGCCGGAATACGCAAACAAGATAGTCCGGAGCCTGTAAACACAGAAGTAACGCCAGTGCCATGGCATGAACTTGCTTTTTATCTGCACGACCGCCCGGTTTTTACCCTGGATCCTTTATTTCATGCCGGTGCTTATTACGTTCAGGAAGCCTCCTCCATGTTTGTGGCAGAGGCCGTACGGCAAACCGTATCTTTAGATAAACCGCTCAAGGTGTTGGATTTATGTGCCGCGCCAGGTGGCAAAAGCACCCTTTTGCTGAGTTTGTTGTCTTCAAATAGCCTGCTTGTTTCCAACGAGGTCATTCGGGCGCGCACGAGCGCCTTGCGTGAAAACCTGGAACGCTGGGGCCATCCCAATGTGGCTGTAACCAGCGCCGAGGCAGAAGAGATTTCAGCCCTGGAAGACTGGTTTGATGTGGTACTCACAGATGCCCCATGTAGTGGCGAAGGATTGTTCAGAAAAGACCCGGATGCCGTTCAGGAGTGGTCGCTGCCTCATGTAGCGCTTTGTGCGGCGCGTCAGAAACGTATCCTGGCTTCGGCAATACAATCTCTCGCACCAGATGGTGTCTTGCTGTACAGTACCTGTACCTACAACCGCGAAGAGAATGATGGAAACATTGCCTGGATACTGCAGGAGTTTCCTCTGGAGCTGATTTCATTAAAAGTGCCGGAAGCCTGGGGGATTGTGCAAACACCGGCAGGCGGTTATCAGTTTTTTCCACATCGACTACAGGGAGAAGGCTTTTTCCTGGCTGCTTTCCGAAAAAAGTCTGGAAGCGCTGTCCGGCATAATCCACCTGCCGGTTTTAAATCACTTAAGCCATTACCCAAAGCCTTGATTCCCCAAGCTGCCGCCTGGCTCCATCCGGAAGCTGAAGCACGTTTTTTTCAAACGCCTGCCGGAGAGGTGCTTGCTTTGCCGGCAAGGCTGGAAGCAGAGTATCTTTTATTAGATAAAACATTGAAAACCAAATGGTTTGGTGTGAATATCGGCGAGTTTAAGGGCAAGGATTTTATTCCAAGTCATGCCCTTGCTCTAAGCTTTTGGGTGTCTCCAACTTTACCTGGCGTAGAGCTTACTGAAGAACAAGCCTTGCTGTTCCTGAAAAAGGAAACCTTTGATCCTCCGGCAGACTGGCCTAAAGGGTGGACATTGGCCAGATATCAGGGTCTAAACCTGGGGTGGATGAAGATTTTGCCCAACAGAATGAATAACTACCTTCCTCAGGAACGTAGAATCCGGATGTCGGTAGGGTAGGAGAATCAGGGAATTTTCGCAGGTCTGTAAATTCTGCCGCTCGCATCCAACTTCCTTTGCTACCTTTGCGCGGTTATCCCTAGCTGTATCGACACATTTTGGCGCACTCTGTAACCGGCATGACTATGACTGCCGCTCAAATAGCAAATTTTATCGGCGGAACCGTGGAAGGAGATTCCAATGCCACCGTTTCCCGTGGAGCTCCCATTGAAGCCGCTCAACATGGCGACTTCACTTTTTTGGACAATCCCAAATATGAGGACTTTGCGTACTCTACCGGAGCTTCTATCTTGTTGGTTAACAACGAGTTTCAACCATCAAAGCCTGTAAAGCCCACTTTGGTTCGCACAGCCGATGTTCGGAGCTCTCTGGCTATTTTGCTTAAAATTATTGACCAGGCGAACCATGCCAATGGCGCCCATATTTCGGACAAGGCCTATATCCACCAGGATGCAAAAATTGGCGCCGGTACTGAAATCGGCGTTTTTGCTGTAATAGAGCAAGGCGCTACCATTGGCAAAAATTGCAAAATTTATCCGCAGGTTTTTATCGGAAAAAATGTCCGGATCGGTGATAACTGTGTGTTATACCCTGGTGTGCGTATCCATTTTGATTGCGAGGTTGGTAATAATTGCATCATTCACGCCAATGCGGTGATTGGCGCAGATGGTTTTGGTTTCGCACCACAAAAAGACGGCACCTGGACCAAAATACCACAGGTTGGCAAAGTGGTACTGGAAGATCGTGTGGAGGTTGGCGCGTCTACTTGTATTGACCGTGCCAGCCTGGGAAGCACCATCATACACTCCGGCGCCAAACTCGATAACCTCATTCATATTGCTCACAACGTAGAAGTTGGGCACAACTCCGTGTTGGCTGCGCAGGTAGGAGTGGCAGGCAGCACACACCTGGGCAATAGTATGCGCGTGGGCGGACAAGCCGGTTTTGCCGGTCATTTGAAAATTGCAGACGGCACTCAGGTTCAGGCCCAAAGTGGCTTGGCTTCCAGCGTGGAAACACCAGGAACTGCCTTGTTCGGAAGCCCGGCTATTGGCTACCGTGATTTCATTAAATCGCATGTAGTCTACAAACAACTACCTGATTTACAACGAAAAGTGCTGGAACTGGAGAAGAAGCTGGCAGAACTAAACCACCTGATGCTGCCGCAAAAAATCCAGAGATAGTTCTGCAAGCGCCGCTACCGGCATTTCTTTTTCCAAGCGTAATGCCGGACAAGACAAAGCTTCCAGCCAGGCTTGCTCCTGATTTTTACTGCGCAGGTGTGTAGCCTCAGGGTTGTCGTAATCGGCGGCCCAGGTGCAAAATTTTTCAAAAACAAGGTGTAAGTCGCCACCGGGCCCAATTCTTTCTGCGCCATATCGGGCAGTCTCCCGTTCCTCAATGCGTGCCAGACGTACAGATGCTGGCAACCATAGATGTACAGCAGCCTGGAATTGTGGAATAAACACATCTCCCCATCCACATAATGCACCGGATAACACCCAGCGATTATCTCTGGCCAGTGCCTCCCCCAGGAGTTGCCGCCGATGTTCCGGGTTGCGTCTGCGCCGATAGGGCAGCGCATCGTCTGTGAACCAATGAAAATCGTCGGTGTCTAAAAAACGGTAATCCAGCTCCCGGGCCAGAGCACGACCCAATGTGCTGACGCCTGCGCCGGGAGCTCCTAAAATATGAATTCCCATTATTCTTCCTCCGATTCCGTCAGCAAATCTTCCAGCAGGCGTACCTGAAACTGGATCAGGATATTCTGCCTGCGCTCCAGAATCAAAACCTCATAAGGCTCAATGCGGAATGGATCATTTCCGGAAGGGATTCTGCCAAAACGGTTCAAAATCAAGCCATTAAGAGTGTTGTATTGCTTGTTTTCCGGAAACGGAACGGGCAGAAAATTGTTAACATCGTGAATAGGCGCAATACCTGAGACGTTGAAAGAGCCGTCTTCGTTCTTTTGCACTGGTGCAACTTCATCATCATATTCATCCTGAATTTCACCAACCAGCTCCTCCAGGATATCTTCCATGGCAATCACACCCTCTGTGCCGCCGTATTCATCAATAACAATCCCTACATGGATCTTTTTGCTTTGAAAATCCTTCAGAACACGGTTCAGTTTGGCCGAGTTGTACACATAATGCACCGGACGAAGCATATCGCGCAATTGCCATTCACCGCCTTTTGTGATGGCTTTGAACAGGTCTTTGGCAAAAACAATACCGAGTATATTGTCAATATCGTCTTCATACACGGGAATCCTGGAGTACCCGTTTTCGTGAATGGCACTCAGGATTTCTTCCCTTGGTGTGTCAACTTCCAGTGCAAAAATGCTCTTACGTGGCACCATTACCTGTTGGGCAGTCAACTCTGAGAAATCGAAGGCATTTTGTATGATCTGGAAATTGTCTTCCTTGATGGCGCCACTAGCCTGACTCTGTCGCATGAGCAAGCGCAATTCTTCGGCGCTGTGGGCTTCATGCTCATCGGCAGGTTGTATGCCAATAGCTTTGAGTATACGGTTAGCCAGGCCATTCAGTACCCAGATAAAGGGTCTGAATACCAGAAAAAACGCCCTCATCGGGAGAGAAACGAAGAGGGTCGTTTCTTCTGGTTTTCGAATTGCGATAGATTTGGGAGCGAGTTCCCCAAATACGATGTGTAGCACGGTAATGAGCGCAAAAGCGACCGGCAGAGCGATTTGATGCGCCGACTCCTCCGGCAGTTCAACGCCGAAACTGTGGAATGTAGCGATCAGGATTTTGGAAACCACCGGTTCGCCTATCCAACCCAAACCAAGACTGGCCAGTGTAATGCCTAATTGTGTGGCTGATAAGTAAGCATCCAGATGATTCAGGATGTTTTGGGCCACCTTGGCCATTTGGTTACCTCCTTTGGCCCGGAGCTCTATCTGAGAGTAGCGTACTTTCACAATAGCAAACTCCGCCGCAACGAAAAAACCGTTGAGAAAAACCAAAAACAATGTAATCAGGATGTCCAGAATCATTAGGCTATTACGGGTTGATTATTGGTGATAAACCGCATTGTGCGTCATTACAGTACCACATTGTGCGCAAGGAGCAGCGGCGCCTGCGCCACCGGAGCATCCTTTTGGACAAGTGAAATGCCATACGCCTTTGGCGTTTTGAGGTGGCTCTTCTTTTTTGGCTGGAGCGGCAGCGTTATCGCCAGGTGCAGCCGGGCTGCTCATGGATTGAGCCTCACCGTGATAAATCTGGTTATGTACCAGGGTAGTGCCACATTGCCCACAAGGCAAGGCAGAGCCTGCACCACCGGCACATCCTTTGGGGCAGGTGAAGTGCCACACGCCGGCCGCATTTTGTGGAGGCTCATTGGTTGGTGTTGCGGCAGCTGGCGTTTGTTGGGTAGCTTGGTTGGCGCCCATTGCACCTTCGGTAGCCAATTTGCTTCCTTCAGGTTCGGCGTTGTTCTGGCATGATGGTAAAAAAGCGCCAATTAACATCAGCGAAAGCAGGAAAGAGAATAGCTGTTTCATTAGTTGAAGTAAAATTTGGCACAAAAGTATGGGTATTGTGCAGGCTTTGAGTCGAGCACCCAATAAAAATGTACCTATTTTACTTTGAACGAAACCGCACAACCTCCTCCGGCAGCCAGATCCAACAACAATTTGTCGCCTTTTTTTACCTCAATACTGCGGATACTCACAGGATAAGGGTTGTCTTTCCAGTGAGCGCCCTTGCCATCGGCATAAATAGTGGCTACGTAGGTTTTTCCCGGAGCCAGGAAGTCAAGCCGGGCTTCAAATTTGTGCGGATTTTCGTCTGTTATACTCCCCAAAAACCAGTTTTGAGCGCCTTTTTGTCTTCTGGCTACTGTCATATAATCGCCAATGGAGGCTTCAAGAATCTTTGTATCATCCCAATCCACAGGCACATCGCGGATAAACTGGAATACATCGAGCCGCTTTTCATAGTTTTCCGGTAGGTCGGCTGCCATTTGCAGCGGACTGTACAGGGTTACATACAAGGCAAGTTGTTTGGCAACAGTAGTATGTACTACCTCTGTTTTCTTTGGGTCGTATGCGCTCATACGCACTTCAAAAATACCGGGGGTGTAGTCGATGGGGCCGCCAAGGCTGCGTGTGAATGGTAAAATGCACTCGTGTTCAGGAGGGTTGCCGGTACTCCAGGCGTTAAATTCCTGGCCACGGGTAGCTTCACTGGCCAGCCAGTTTGGCCAGGTTCTATGCCAACCACTGGGTCGCACAGGTTCATGCATATCTACCATGATCTGGTTTTGGGCTGTACGCTCCGCTACGCGCAAGTAGTGGTTGTTCATCCATTGTCCGTCGTGCCATTCACCACGTGGAATTATTTTGCCCACATATCCTGTCTTAACAGCGTTTTGCCCGTTTTTCTTCATGTATGCATAGGCTGCGTCCATCTGACGTTCATAACTGGGCACTGCGGCGGAGGTTTCGTGGTGGGAAATAATCTTAACGCCCTTCTCTTTGGCATACCGGCTTATCCGGTCCATATCAAAGTCCGGGTAAGGTTTGGCGAAGTCAAATACCTCATCTTTCATCTTGCCAAACCAGTCTTTCCAACCGGTATTCCAGCCTTCCACCAGCACTCCGTCGAAGCCGTATTGGGCTGCAAAATCTACGTAGCGAAGCACATTTTCAGTGTTTGCACCGTGTTTTCCCTTTACTTCTCTGCCCGTGGCTGCCATCATATCAGCAGTAGCTTCGTAATCCCAGGTGGCCAGGCCCACGTGCATTTCCCACCAAACGCCGACATATTTCTGAGGCTTGATCCAGGAAACGTCCTGGATTTTGCAAGGCTCATTCAGGTTCATAATCAGTTTGGATTGCAGAATGCCGGCAGCATCTTTACTCAACAAAACAACCCGCCAGGGGGTGTGGAATGGCAGGGTATTAACCGATTTTACCGTAGAATCGGCAGTGGAAATGAGGAATGCCTTGAATTTCAGCTTTTTAACGTCTGTTTCCAGGTGAAGCGCCCCAAAGTCAGCCAAAGCAGCCTCCGCAATCGTTATGTGTGTGCCATCGGCCATACGCATGGTAATGGGCGTTTGGGTATTTTTCATCTTCACAATATGCTGTGTGGCAATGGCATGCTCCCTGTTGTAGCGGGCGCAATCAATCTCACTGATCTTACAGGTGGTATATACGTGTTCGTTGGAGTCGAAATCGCCTGGAATCCACCAGGCCGTGTGGTCGCCGGTCATTTGGAATTCCGTCAATTCATCCGTGAAAGTGAGTTTCTTGCCCTCATTATCCTTGGTCAGGAAATCGTACCTAAAGCCGATGCCATCGTTAAATACCCGGAATTGAATGGTAAGGGCAGATCCCAACTGCTGGTGTCCCATGGTATACCGCAGTTCATTGTAGTGGTTCCGGATCTGGGCAACTTCACCCCATACTGGCTTCCAGGTTTCATCAAAGGTGCTTGTTTGAGCATTCATTAAAGTGTATCCACTTCGAAGGTCTGTTTCTTTGGTAGTAAAGCCCAATCTGGACCAGTCTACCACAGTTTTTCCGTTGAAGCTGACTTTATAGAACGGCTCGCCGGTTTTGTTGAGCCCGATAGTAACCGACACTTTTTTATCGGGAGATGATACTGAACGCAGCGTGTTTTGGGCGTTTGCCAGACAGGGCAGCAGGAGCAGCAGGAACAGGAGATGTTTCATGTATATTAGTTTGACGGCAAATGTATTGAAATTGTGGTTGTGTTTTTTGTACACTAAGTAGGTATTGGCAGGAAACTGCAAAACTAGCCACCAGGATTTAGGTGCGTTTATTGAACGAACATGATTTACGTCAGGATTTTGTGTGATTTGGAATAGCAGCTTTAGAAGTAGTACTGATTAAATTTGCTATAAAAGAATGGGTTACAAAAAAGTTAATTTTAATTATGTTTGAGCCTCAAGTACTCAAAACGTACGCACATGATTAAACTCTTCAAGAGATTTCCTTCAGGATTGCTTTTGGGGGTAATTTTCCTTGGTCTTTCCTGGCAGTTGGCTGCGCAGCAATGGCCGGATCCCAGAAATAAAACCTCATCCAGCATTCGGGCCGGGTTCAATGGCAGTCTGATCTATCCGGGGTTTCGGGGTGGACTGGAATTTCCGGTGAAACGCATTGCGTTTACCCGTTTCCGAGGTCTGAAATCGCCTAAAACCAGTGTTAAAGACCGTTTTTTGAGCGCTGAGCTGGCATTTTATCATCATCCGGATTATCATAATAATCTGTATATTTTGTTTGGTTACGGATTCCGGAAGGTGAAACCAAACCGTTTTTTTTGGGAGTTTACACCAGCCTTGGGTTATAGCCGCACCCTGCTTGGCGGTGAGACCTACCGGGTAAACCATCAAACCCGGGTAGTAACGCGGGTGCGCTACCCGGGTTATCACTATGCCATGCTATCGCTTGGAAGTGGCATAGGGAAAGCGCTTACTACAAGGCTATCTGCCTATGCCAGGTTTTCGGCCCTTTTAATGGCGCCGAGTAACAATATCGTTTATTTACGCCCCAGTCTGGAGCTTGGGTTAATCTTTACGCCTGAACATTTTCTCATTACGGAACCTAAAGTAGTGTCACGTTCAAAAGGCAAAATAAAATGAAAAAATGGCTGCTTGTCTGGAGTCTATTCATGGTTTTAGGGGGCTGCTGGTGGGAAGAAATTACCCTGTCTTCTAATGCCGATGATGTTTTTTATGTTGAACATGACGGCGCCTCCATGCGCGTTCAGGTGCGCGGGAACACCCTCAGTAAAACTTTTCTGATCATTATTCACGGTGGACCGGGAGCCTCCAGTTTCAAGTACATGACCAGCAAAATGGAGGAAATTGTACATCCTCAAACCGCAGTGGTGTATTTTGATCAGCGCAATGCCGGCGGCTCCCAGGGAAATAACAATGTGGATTATTCAGATCTTGAACAATATGCTTTGGATTTGGAAGACGTTATTTCTGTGCTGAAAAGTCGCTATGGCGAGGATGTCAGGTTGTTCCTGCTTTCCAAAAGTTTTGGCGGGATGGTTGGCTGTCAGTATATGACAGCACCCAACCGGCCGGATCCTGCCATCAAGGGTTGGATTTTTGCCAATGCTACGCATCATTATCCTTTGAACGACAGTTTGAGCCACGCCATGATGCTGCGCATCGGGCGGGAGTATATTACCAACGGAGTTAATACAGGAAAGTGGTTGGATATTGTGGATTACTGCGAGTCGGTTGCGCCGCCTTTTTCCTTTGATGAATCATTGAAAATCAATTTGTTAGCCAGAAGAGCGCAAACCATTGTGCTGGATGTGACCGCACTTTCTGAAAACCCAATTTGGGAAAATTTGCTTTCGGAACATATTCCACTAACCGGTTACTACCTGGGCAGAACCAATTCATTGCGCCGGAAATTCAACCGGGTGCTGCACGATGCCGGGTTTCGGGAGGAGCTTCAAAACGTGACGACACCTGTGTTGGTGTGTACAGCGAGGTATGATTTTTTGTGCCCGAGTGGCCTGGCCGATGATTTTTTTGCCCGAGTGTCATCCCAGGATAAACAATACCTGATGTTTGAACACAGTGCGCACAATTTTGAGGAGCAGGATGCATACTACCAGGCCTTTGTAAAATTTATTCAGGAACATTGACAAATTGACAGAAACTTTGACTTTGTACTTGGTTTTTTGGGCTAATGGCAGTACCTTTGCCCGCCTTTTTAAAGAAAGGAGTTCTTTTTCATCTAAAATTTTGATTTACAACAATGTTCGCAATTGTTTCCATCGCCGGTCAACAATTCAAAGTTGAGGAAGGTCAGCAGATCTTCGTCCACCGGCTGGCAGCCAACGAAGGCGACGCTGTAAGTTTCGATACCGTTCATCTGATTGATAACGACGGTAAAGTAACCATCGGTGCGCCCAACATCAAAGGTGCTAAAATTAGCGCCAGCGTTCTTACTCACGTGAAAGGCGACAAAGTGATCGTATTCCACAAGAAACGCCGTAAAGGCTATCGGAAGAAAAACGGCCACCGTCAGTCCTTCACCAAGATCAAGATTGACTCCATTAAGGCGTAAGTCCTGGCAGTCCGGAATGTTTAACATCCGGGTGTGTATCAACCACTTTCACTCACACATTCACACTTTTGAACAATGGCACACAAGAAAGGTGTAGGTAGTTCGGATAACGGCCGCGACAGTAAAAGTAAACGTCTCGGTGTAAAACTCTTCGGCGGCCAGCAAGCGGTTGCCGGTAATATTATCATTCGTCAGCGTGGTACCAAATTCCACGCCGGCGATAATGTGTACATGGGTCGCGACCACACACTGCACGCCGGTATTGATGGCGTTGTTGTGTTCAAACGCGGCTACAAGGATCGTCGCTTCGTAAGCGTAATTCCTTTCTCCGAAGTTCCTGAAACTCCGGTGAAGCCAGTACTGAAGCCAACCAATCCTAAAACAGAAACCACTGCTACTCCGGCTCCAAAGCCAAAGAAAGAAGCAGCTCCGGTAGCTGAAGTAGCAGAGGTAGCTGAAGCTGCTGAAGAAAAAAAGGCAGCGCCTAAGAAAGAAAAAGCGCCAAAACTCGACGATCTGAAAATCATCGAAGGCGTTGGTCCGAAAATTGAAACTCTTCTGAAAGAAGGCGGTATCAATACCTGGGCTGAACTGGCTGAAGCTCCAGTGGATCGCTTGAAAGAGATCCTGGATGCAGCCGGTCCTCGCTATCAAATTCATGACCCAAGTTCCTGGCCTGCACAGGCAAAGTTTGCCGCAGACGGCAAGTGGGACGAGCTGAAAGAGTATCAGGAAATGCTCATCGGCGGCAGGGACAAATCGGAATAAATAAAATGTTAAAAATGCCGCTTGCACAAGCGGCATTTTCTTTTTTATCTTGCGCCTTGTTTTGCGGCATAAACTTTGTTCGTCTTTTTGGCGTTTATAGGATATGCCCATTGGCAAAGCGCGTAATTGACCACGCGCTCACTGTTTCGACTCAAGAAGTTTTTGTTTTCATAGCTTAATTTTTTAGTTGTTGCCCCGGCTGTAATTAGTCGGGGTTTTTTTTTGCTAACTATTTGCAAAACCATGCCGTCTTTTCTACTGGTTTTTCTCGGCGGAGGCCTGGGTAGTTTGTGCCGTTGGGGCTTGAGTTTGAGCATCCAACCCCTGTTGCCCAGATTCCCCTGGGCCACGCTGCTTGCCAATGCCCTGGCTTGCCTGGTAATGGGGTTCATCCTGCAGCAACAACTAGGTACCGGCGTTACCGAATCCAGAAGACTACTGCTTGCTGTAGGCTTCTGCGGAGGGTTCAGTACCTTCTCAACCTTTACCGCCGAAACGTTCCAGCTGTGGCAAAACACACAACCCCTCATGGCCCTGCTGAATATTGTTGGCAATCTCCTGCTATGCCTGCTCGCACTACTCCTGGGTATGAAATTAGGATAATATAGGTAATCACTCATTCACACACTCACTCATTCACACACTCACTCATTCACTCATTCACTCATTCACACACTCTCTCATTCACACACTCTCTCATTCACACACTCACTCATTCACTCATTCACACACTCTCTCATTCACACACTCTCTCATTCACACACTCTCTCATTCACACATGACTTTGTCCGAGATCTCCACCCTGATCAAACAACGCCGCGCAGTTTTCCCCAAGTTTTACCTGCCTGGTCAGCCTGTAGACCGGGCCGTTCTGGAACAACTTCTGGAAAATGCCAATTGGGCGCCCACCCATAAACGCACCGAGCCATGGCGATTTAAGGTGTTTCATTCAGCTGAAAGTCGCCAAAAATTATCAGACTACCTTTCCGAATATTACCGCAAAAACACCCCTGCAGACCAGTTTTCTGAGGAAAAAATGAAAGGTGCAGGCGCTAATCCATTGCGCGCCGGTGCGGTTATTGCTATCGTTTTGCACCCGGATCCAGCCGCGAATTTGCCGGAATTCGAGGAAATAGCCTCCGTAGCTATGGCCGTGCAGAATATGTGGCTTACTTGCGCTGCCATCGGACTGGGCAGCTACTGGAGCACCCCGAAATCTGCACTGGAGTCTGGTGAATTCCTGCAACTGGAAGCCGGCGAACGTTGCCTGGGCTTTTTCTATGTGGCTGCACATGAAATGCCTGCAGAAATTCCGGGCCAGCGTGGTAGCATAGCTGATAAAACCACCTGGGTTTAGCCCTTTTCTGGAGGGAGGTAAAAGTGATTTTTATCTAGAAGTTGCGGAGGTACTTAAACTGAGAGTCTCACTCCAAATGAGACTCTCAGTTTAAGCGCCTCTGCAACTCCGCAGTAAAAATCACTTTTAAAAATGGAACAACCCACAAATCGTTTCTTGCAACCGCCCCCAGGTCCATTGCGGGTGCTCCCAGGGCCATTGGTAAAGATAGCTCAATCCAATGCTGAGGTAAATCAGTGCTGCTATCAAGCCGGAAACTGCCCAACGGGCCCGAACAGAAGGCGCTGTTAACTCTTGCAAAAACCAGCAAAAGGGAATACCCAGAAAACCCAGCCACTCTACATAACACCTGTGACCATACGCCCCGCCAAACGACCAGGTGTGCCAACTGGCAAACAGGTAGGTCAAAATGGCCAATACAGCGCTAATACCCAGCGCCTCTCTTCGCTTGTGCCAGACTCCGTATACCAGCCCGATGGCAGGCATGAAAAGTATAGGTGCGTACACAAACAGCCCGTTTTGTACATCAAACAACACATGCAGGATTTTGGGGGATTGCCAGTAGATAAACCCTTCTTCATCGTAAGAATAGTACAACCAGTGGCCGGTAATGGAATGCCAGTACCACAATTGTGGAAACCAAACCAGCAACACCATAGCGGCGGCAATGGGCAGGGATTTCCAATGCTTCAGCAAAAAATCCCGGCGGTCTTTCCAGTTGCCACCATTGGGGCCTGCCATTTCAGCAAACAACAGATACACTATTGCAACCGCATTGGTAGGCCTGATCAGGCTCGTTAAGCCAAAAATCAAACCAGCCAGGGCGAAATTTTTGCGACTGGGCTCCCGAAACAGAACCGGTACAAAAACCATCCAGCAGGTGATGATGAAAAGCGAGGCTATATGGGAGTTGCCTGGTTCTTTTACGGTATAAAATAACCAATTAGTGCCCAAAAACAGACCAAATATGGTGGCCATTACCCAAAGAGGGTCGAACCGTTTTTCCAAAAAACGACGCAATAGCCACAAACTGAATAAACTGTAAAAGACATAAGCCGCAAGTATACCAAATCCATGCTCGCGCAAACGACCATGGGTATTATGGTGTCCTTCCTTTACCACATAAACAAAATGTGCTGCAAATACGAATGGCGCTTCCAGCAAGGCCGTTCCATAGGTGTACTTGGAAAAGTACTGGTTGGTGCCCTCAAACGGTGTGTAAACCGGGCTTCCTGGCTTGTATTGGTCAAATCCTCCGCTGAAAAACGGGGCGGCGATATACATGTAGTATCCCTCCGGATCGCTGGAAAAAATCATGTCGGGATACTTCTGCAGGTGTAATCCGGCAAAACAGGTAAACAGCACCAGCAAAGGGAAATAAAGGCGAAAAATGGCCTTTCGGGCGAGAACAGTAGTAGGGCTCATGGTTTGGGAATTTAATGTGTAATAATTCCCGAACGAACGAACTGAGCAGATTGTCCCGCCTAACTGGCCGATTCCCGGTAGGAAATGGCCCAAAGGCCAGAAATAGCAAATCCGCCGTTAATCAGAATGGTGAGAAAGCCAACATCCAGTCCTCCCCAGGTCTTACAGGCATACTCGAAACAGAAAGTAAGCGCCGGAGCTGCCAAACAAACAGGTAGTACGTATTTGTCTCTGACTTTCAGTTCGGTGAATAAACCAAACATGAAGAGGCCGAGCAAGGGGCCATATGTATAGCCGGCTATTTTGAAAATCAACGATATCACTGCCGAATCACTAACGGCATTAAGAATCAAAATGATCACCACAAACAAGGCCGAAAAGCCCAGGTGTACCAGAGTCCGGGTGCGGCGTTGTTTGGCTTCCATGGCCTGCTGAGCAGCCAATCGATCTGCTTCATAGGCATACACCTGATTGTCCTGCTGTTTCTCTTTTTCAAAATTCAGGAAGTCTACGCAGAAACTGGTAGTCAGCGCTGTAAGGGCAGAATCGCTGCTGGCATAAGTGCTGCCTATCAGTCCCAGTATGAAGAAAATCCCCGCCACTGCATCCAGGTGCCCGAAAGCGATTTTGGGATATAGCTGATCTGTGCGCGCCGGAATTTCAAGTCCAATAGAGCCGGCGTACAGGTACAGTAAGGCGCCCAGTACCAGGAACAGGAAATTGATCGCCACCAGGTAGATGCAGAACACAAACATGTTTTTCTGCGCCTCCCGAATATTTTTACAAGCCAGGTTTTTCTGCATCAGATCCTGATCTAAACCGGTCATGGCAATGGCTACCAGTGCGCCACTTACAAACTGTTTGACGAAGTGGTTGGGATCTGAGAGGAAGTTTTTGAAGAAGAATACCTGCCCGTATTTGCTGCCCATAACCTGCGAAAACAGGTCCATGCCATTGTAATTCAAGGCTTTGCCGATAGTCCAAACCGTAAACACCAGCGCCGCCAGGAAAAAGGTGGTCATGATGGAGTCTGTCCAGATGATGGTTTTCAGTCCGCCTTTAAACGTATAGCCATAAATAAGGGCCAGCATCAGGATGACAGTCAGGGCAAAAGGTACATTCAGGGGGCCAAAAACAAAAACCTGCAAAACACTGGCTGCCAGAAACATACGGGCTGCTGAGCCCAGGGTTCGGGAGAGTAAAAAGAAGCCGGCGCCGGTTTTGTACGACCACCACCCAAACCGTTGTTCCAGATATCCGTAAATACTGGTAAGGTTGAGTCGGTAATACAAAGGCATGAGTACCGTGGCAATAAACAGGTAGCCAACCAGATAGCCCAATACCACCTGCATGTAGGAAAAGGCCATGTTGATGCCTGTTCCGCCAACAGCTCCGGGAATGCTGATAAAAGTAACGCCACTGATGCTGGTGCCAATCATGGCGTAGGCCACCACATACCAGGGCACTTTCCGATTGGCCAGAAAAAAGCCTTCGTTGCTGGTATTACGCCCGGTAAACCAAGCTACTCCCACCAGTAAGGCGAAGTAAACAAAGAGTACAATAAGTACCAGACTGGGCGTAAGGTGAACCATTTTTCGAGCGCTTCGGGATCAATCTGTAGTGACTGTAAGATCGGAAGTGCGCAAAAGTAGGTTTTTTGGCAGATATTAAGCGCATTAACATGTCAAAGTTAAAGCAGAGGATATGGATATTAGTTGGCAAAGGTTGAGTACTGATGCTAGCGTTCAATACCATTCCCTTCCGAGCGCGCTTGCCAGGAAATAAACTATGCTTCCACTACAAAAACTCACGCAAAAAATCTCCTTAGATTCTATCAGCTCAGGCTCAAACACGATAATCTTTTTAATCTGTGTAAACTCGATCCGTTGCACAGTCTGATCTTTAATTTCAGCGGTATAATAGGGGTGTATATAAAAATAGACAAAGTCGCGATTGGCTTTTTGTGCGTAAGCGAATGTTTCGCTATCTATACAATCGTAAAAACCTTCAGGGGCATTTTTGAACCTGGCAGTTATAGATTGCTCGTCGAAGGTAACCTCAGAGAGCAGCCAGATATTTTGCTCCGGTGCATTGGCATCTAAAGCAACATATTGAATATCAGGGAATTGTTGTAGTATCTTAAGCCTGGAAACGGGCAGGTGATTAGGTCCGTAACAAGATGTCAGGACTAAATAGCAACATAACAGCTGCAATAAATAAGTAATTCGAATCATAAGTTTGTTTTTTAAAACCTGATGCCCAGGTTCATTACCGGTTGAAAGGATAAATAGCTGATTCCGCTAACAGAGGGGCCTGAAGCTGTAGGGTTATCGGTTTTTTTGATGATTTTTCGAATGCCTAACAGCCCTGCCACGTCCCAGTAAAAAATACCTGATTCTTGTTGAATGCCGAATCTTGCAAGGGTAGCAAATGCAGTGCCTTCTGTTTGGATTCTAATACTTGGGAGTAGGAGAGCGGGGTTGGGGCTTAAATACTCATAGCCACGCCTGCCATATTGAAATTCAGCCCCCCAATACCAACCCTTTATGATCCCGGTATATTTGCCCACCATAATTTTTTTAACAGTAAAGCTGAGTTCTGCATTTATTCCCCGTGCTCTAAACGCCTCTTCGTTGCTTTCTTCATACTGATATGGCCGAACCATGACCAGGAATTGATATGGCAGGTTTTTTCTTTGATATTGCATTCCATATTGCAGCATAGATATGGTTTCCACGTTGGTTCCTAAATTCCTTAAAAAAGTGGCCGGGGAAGTAAAAAGATCAACTGGATTTAAGCCTGTAAGAAAAGCGATAGAATGGCGACTCAAAAAGCGTTGATCACTTATTGCCGCTTTTTCTGCCCTGGCGGCTTCTCTGGCGTCATACCCCATTTTAGGCCGATATGACTGTATGTTTTGCCGTGGAATGGTACGCTCAATTCGGGTTTTGTCATTGCATTCCACATAATGGAGCATGCCTTCCTGATTGCTGATTATTCTGGCAATGATTTGTCGCCCATCGGTGGTCAAAAGTGTGTCACAGGGGATGTTTCGAATTTTGAAATGCGAATAGGGATTAGCTGGAGACGGTTCTGCCTTCTTCTTAAGATCAAGAACCAGTAATTGTTTTTCTTTCTCCCTGGATGGTTTGAAGCCTATAACGGAGCTACGGGCAATAAAAAGCTCCGTTTTTACAAAGTCCTCGCACTTGTAGTAATATAAGCTTCCTTCTCTGGTTCGAATAATCTGAGCCAGAATAATGCTTCCATCTGAGATCACCAGAGTGTCGCAAGGACGTTGCGCTGCAACTGCAGATAAGATAAATAGGAAGATACTGGTTGCTAACAAGGGCGTCTTCATAGTATATATACGTACAAGGTGATTACTTTATGCCTTTTGATAAAGGCTATATTCGCTAATTATAGTCATTTGTCATAAACGGCCTAAAATCCCTCCAGTGTCCAATAGAGCAGTCCATACAGGATTCCCAAGCCCCAAACGCCCAGGCAAGCTGCTCCGGTCGTTTCTGCTGCATCCTTTTCAAACACCACAATTTTGCTAATCTGGCTGAATTCCAACCGGTGCAATGCATTGTCTTGAATGGAGTCGGCCTGAGCTGATGGCAGGTACAGGTACACAAAATCCTGATTCATCTTTTGCGACTGATTGCTCCTGATTTTTTGCACGTATGCGCCGAACCCTTCCGGCGCTTTTTTGAAGCGGGCGGTCATAGCCTGATCTTCCAGGGTAATATCAGATAAGAGCCAGATTTTGTTGCTTTGATCCTCTTCATCCATAGCTACATATTGGATCCCTTCCATTTTCAGTACATGCTGGAGTCGGGTGGCCGGTAGTTTTCGTGGACTGTAACAGCCTGTTGCAAGGATAACGGCATAAAGGAGTGCGGCTATAAGGCTGGTTTGGGTTAAACGCTTCATAAAAATTAGAATCTGATGCCTACGTTAAGCAATGGTTGAATGGTAATAATGCCTTCTTCAATAAAAAAGGAAGGGGTTATTGATGGATCGCCATCTCTGAATTGTTTACGAATTCCGGTAGAGAAGGCCAGATCCCAGTAAAATGGTCCCACGGTATGTTGAAGTCCGAAACGAGCCATTAGTGCCCATGTTGTAGCTTCAGCATATTGAGTTGTCGGCATGAGGAAAGGGGAAGGCTCCTGGTAAATATAATTGCGGCGGCCAAGCTGGAAATCTACTCCCCAATAACCCTTGTTGATCCTGCCTGTGAAACGTCCAACGCTTATTTTTTTGATACCAAAGGTAAATTCCGCATTGAGGCCTTTCTTTTGGAAAGACATAGCCTCATTCTCATGATAATAGTACGGTCTGAAGGAGCATAATAGCTGAATTGGGTAGCTTTTAGGGTGGAGCTGAAGGCTGTATTGATAAGGAGAGTGATCTTCCAGGTAGTAGTAGCCCGAGCTGATATAATCTACCAGATTCATACCCGCCATTACGGTGATAGAACCTTTGGAAAGCCGTTGGGCATCCGTACGTTGTTGTTGTTCAAGTGTACTCCAGTTACTTTTATCGAGGTTTCTATTGGCTGGCAGAACAGACTGTACCGATTCACGGGCAATGGTGGATTCCGTTTTGACAAAATCACTACAATTGTAATAATAAATGTACCCTTCTTTGGATTTGATGATTTGTGCCGGAATGCGCCTTCCGTCCTTGCACAAAAGGGTGTCGCAGGGCCTTTGAGCCAATAGCCAATAGCCCGGAGCGCCGATCAGAATCAATAAAAGGATCCAGTTTTTTGTTTGTGTTATTTTCATAAGCCAGCAGGGATTAGATATTTTTTTAGCCCAAAAGATACAACAGACCTACAAATATAAAAAGACAGGCGATCCCGCTCCCGCGAAATCGCCTGTTGACGTCAGACCAATTAAAGTCCATTCACTCATTCACACACTCACTCATTCACACACTCACTCATTAATCATTGAGCTTCAGTACCTTCAAGAACGCCTCCTGCGGTACTTCTACATCGCCGAATTGTTTCATGCGTTTTTTACCCTCTTTTTGTTTCTCCAACAGCTTGCGTTTACGGGAAATATCACCGCCGTAACATTTGGCTGTTACGTCTTTTCGCAGCGCAGAAATGGTTTCACGGGCAATTACCTTCTGGCCAATGGCCGCTTGGATGGCAATCTGGAACTGCTTTTTAGGCAGCAATTCTTTGAGCTTCTCACACATTCTGCGACCCATGTATTCCGCTTTGGAGCGGTGTACCAGCGCCGACAAAGCATCCACGGGTTCGCCATTCAGCTTGATGTCCAGCTTCACCAGGTCGGTTTCCCGGTAATCCAGCAAATGGTAATCGAAAGAGGCATACCCGCGTGTCATGGACTTGAGCTTATCGTAAAAGTCGAACACGATCTCTGCCAGCGGCAGGTGGAAAATCATTTCCAGTCGGGTAGGGGTGAGGTAGTTTTGTTTGATCAGAATGCCGCGTTTTTCCAGGCAAAGGGTCATGATATTGCCGATGTATTCCGGCTTGGTAATGACCTGAGCATAGATAAACGGTTCTTCCACACTTTTCAGGTGGTTGGGCTCCGGCAGTTCGGTGGGTTGGTGTACGGTGAAGGTTTTGTCCTTCATATCCGTAGCCGTATAAGGTACGTTTGGTACGGTAGTGATAATGTCCTGATCGAATTCGCGGTACAAGCGTTCCTGCACAATTTCCAGGTGCAACATGCCCAGGAAGCCGCAACGGAAACCAAAGCCCAGGGCGGCAGAAGTTTCAGGTTCCCAAACCAGAGAGGCGTCGTTCAGCTGGAGTTTTTCCAGGGCATCGCGCAGATCCTCAAAATCGTCGTTGTCCAATGGATAAACCCCGGCAAATACCATCGGTTTTACCTCTTCAAAACCTTTTACAGGTTCGGCGCAAGGACGTGCCACATGGGTGATGGTATCACCCACCTTGATCTCCTTACTTACCTTGATGCCTGTAATAACGTAGCCTACATCGCCGGTGCCAATAGAGGCCGCTTCAAGCTGCCCGAGTTTTAATACCCCAACTTCTTCAGCTACAACCTCTTTCCCGGTATTGTAAAACTTGATTTTATCGCCTTTTTTCAGCGTTCCGTTCATCACACGCACATAGGCGATTACCCCGCGGTATGAGTTGAACATAGAGTCGAAAATCATGGTTTGCAGCGGAGCCTCTGGGTCGCCTTTCGGGGCTGGTACGCGGTCTACTACAGCTGCCAGAATTTCCGGTACACCAATACCGGTGCGGCCGGAAGCAGATATGATATCCTCTCTTTCACAGCCAATCAGGTCGATGATTTGATCCTGCACTTCTTCCACCATGGCGCTTTCCATATCTACTTTGTTCACAATCGGGATGATTTCCAGGTTGTGGTCAACGGCCAGATACAGGTTGCTGATGGTTTGTGCCTGAATACCCTGTGTGGCATCAACCAGTAGCAGGGCGCCCTCGCAGGCGGCAATGGAGCGGCTTACTTCGTAGGAAAAGTCCACGTGCCCTGGGGTGTCAATCAGGTTGAAAACAAACTCCTCTCCGGTGGCCGGATGCACATAACGCATCTGAATAGCATGGCTTTTGATGGTAATGCCTCGCTCGCGTTCCAGATCCATGTTGTCCAGTGCCTGGTCCTGCATATCGCGCTTGCTGATGGTATTGGTGTATTCCAGCAGGCGGTCAGCCAGGGTGCTTTTTCCGTGGTCAATGTGAGCTATGATGCAAAAATTGCGGATGTTCTTCATGTAGGGATGAGATAAACGGCCGCAAAGGTACTCCAATTTATGCGATCATGTAGAATTATTATATAGATGCGAGAAGGCTATTTTTTTACGGCAGAGGCCCGGAATTTTTTAGTGACGGGGTGACTGGCAGTCACCCCGTCACTAAAAAATTCCGGGCCTCTGCCGTAAAAAACACCTCCCAGAAATCAGAAAACGTAATTCACACTCAGGTTAAACCGATACGCTGGCAGCACAAAGCCCGGCGTATGCACCCGGATACGGTCGCCATCAATGGCCGCTGAAAGTCTGTCGCCGATCAGGGGGATGTCTTCCACAGCCTGCTGAACCTCCTGGCGCAGTTGCTCAATGTCGTTATTGGGGTCGTTGCTGGAGTAGGTGAGCGTGCCGCGCATCCATTTGAAGTCTACACCGGCCACGGTGGCATCGAGGGTCATATGATCGCCCAGGCGTACCTGAAAACCCAGGGAGCCACCCAGGCCTACGCCATTGACAGCGCCTTTGAAGGTAGTGGCGTAATCGGTTTCGTCTATGGCAGTTGTTCTAGCCAGGGAAAAGTGATTATACCGGGCATAAGGCGCCAGATAAAAGCCGCGGGGCGCTTTCCCGCCCAGATAAAAGCGGTTTTCCAGGATTGCGCCAAAGGAGGTGTATCTGTTTTTTACGGTTTTACCTTCGCCGGTCAGGTCGAAAGTGTTTTCCAGCAGATTCGGCATTTTGGTAGGGCGGGGGATACCCACCTGCAGGGAAAGGGATTTGTTGTTGGCGTAGGCCCATTCGCCGCGAATATTGATTTTGCCGCTGGGCAGCAGCAGACTCAGCGGCGCCAGACCCACACTCCAGGATTGTTCCGGTGCATCGTCTTCGTACGACCACCGGTTGCGGTTTTGGGCATGAGAGGAAGCCTGGAAAATAATAAGAGCAGCAAGGGTTAACAGCAAGGATTGGATTTTCATGTTTGTCAATTTTGGGGATATAACGCGGCGGGCTTGTTAGGAATTGGTGAAGAGGCGTTAAGGTTGTGGTAAAGTTTGGAAAGGAGGGGGGTGAGTGACGGGGTGACTGCAGTCACCCCGTCACTAAAAATCACAATTTCCCATTCACAATCCCCAAAATCTCCAGCTCCTCCCGATCTGCAGCATCCACCATTTTTTGGCCTTCCGCCAGGATTTGGGCAGCAAAGTCCTTGTCGTCCAGTCCGGTGGCGTTCACCTGGATGTTCATGAAGGCTCCGCGTACGGCTGCGCGCGCGCACAAGGCGCCTACGCCGGCGTCGGTTACGGAGTTGGGATTTCCGGTTTCGGCCATCTGGCGGATGAGCGGGAGGGAACTGTATGCCAGTTGCATGACCTTAAACGGCACTTCCATGGCCTTTTTAGTGCCTGCCTGAATGGCTGCTTTGCGCGCTGCTTTTTCCTCCGGTGTGCTATTGGGCATACCAAATGCGGCCATAATCAGGTTGAAAGCATCAGTATCTTCGTCTACAGCGCGCAGAAGGGCATCCTTGATGTGCTGACCTTTTTCTGCCGCCTCTGAGAATTCTTCCCAGCGCTCATCCCAGCCGCGTTTGTGGCTGCTCAGGTTGGCTACCATGGTGGCCAGGGAAGCCCCCAGGGCGCCCACGTAGGCACTGATGGAGCCGCCACCCGGAGCCGGACTTTCGCTGGCGGTTTCGTCGGCAAAGGCTACCAGGTTTTTGAACACCAGCTTTTTGGCCTGGGTCGGGTTGCCTTTATCCAGGTTGTATTCTATAATTTTTTGTTGCGGATCAAAAGGCGCCAGTTCGTCCAGGCCCATTGATTTAACTGCAATTTTGATCAGCTCAGATTCGCTGACGCCCACGCTGCGTTGCTGTTTTTTCAGGAAATATTTTCCGGCTTCCAGCATTACTTTCAACGGCACCAAACCAACCAGTTCAGAGCCTGTTACCCGCATACCCCGACGATCAGCGCTTTTATGACATTCTTCAAAGGCTACGTGCAGCGGGGTGGCATTCACATCCGTGATGTTCATGGAAATCTGTGCAATGCCGTATTCATCAATGTACCAGCCAATGGCTTTTACGCCTTTCAACAGGCCCGGCTGGCGAATGGCTTCCCCGTTGGTGTCTTTGAGCGGCTTGCCGGTTTTGGCATCAGTAAGTGCCCGGCCCATTTCGCGCACATCAAAGGCAACGGAATTGGCCCTGCGCACGGAGGTTGTATTGAGGTTGACGTTGTAAGCAATCAGGAAATCGCGCGCGCCTATCACGGTGGCGCCGCTTTTGGCGTTGAATTGTGCCGGCCCGAAATCCGGTTTCCATTCCGGATTGGCAAGTTTTTCCGGTAATCCTTCATATTCGCCGGCTCGAATCACTGCCAGGTTTTTGCGTTCAGGTTTGCTGGCCGCAGCTTCGTATAAATAGATGGGCAGGTTTAGCTCCCGTCCAACGCGTTCACCCAGTTTGCGCGCCCATTCGGCGGTTTCCTCCATGGATATGTTGGCAATGGGAATGAGTGGACACACATCCGTTGCGCCCATGCGCGGGTGCTCACCTGTGTGCTTGCTCATGTCAATGACTTCGCAGGCTTTTTTGATGGCCAGGAAAGCGGATTCAATTACCGCCGCAGGTTCGCCCACAAAGGTTACCACGGTTCGGTTGGTGGCTTTGCCGGGATCAACATCAAGCAGTTTTACCCCTTCAACCGTTTCAATAACATCGGTTATTTGTTTGATCACAGCCGGATCACGCCCTTCTGAGAAATTGGGCACACATTCAATGAGTTGTTTCATGGGGCAAAGGTAAAACGACTCACTCACTCATTCACCCACTCACTCACTCACCCATTCACTCATTCACTCACCCACTCACTCACTCATTCACTCATTCACCCACTCACTCACTCACTCTCCATCCGATCCGCAGATCAAACACATCCGCCACCTGTCTGTGCGCTTTTAAGCTGCTCCCCACTATCAAACGCCGCCCGAAACGATATTGCAGGATATATCTCTGATAGACTGGGTCGCGGTCGCCGGAAGGATTGAACAGGTAGGCGCCCATATAAGTGCCAAAACTTACCCTGCCAACCAACAGCTCATGTCCGGCCAGGGCGCCGCCTTTCCAGGCGCTTGCACGAATATTTTGCCTGCGCAGGGTTTCAGCGGCAAAGCCGTCGTGAATCCATTCGGTTCCGAGTGCAAGGGCGCTGAAGCGGCCAACACGTTTTGCGCCGGTAAGCTGGATGCCGTACGACCAGCATCGGGTGAGGTCCGGGTATCCCGGGGCAGGGTCCATATTTTTGAGTGTGCCTATCAGACTTACCTGGCCGTAATAACTGGGTTCGTTTTTCCAATCCTTGTTTTTTTCCGGTCTGTTCATGATCACGGGTTTCAGTGAATAGCTTATTCCGGCATTATAGGTAGGAAAATTCATGCCCTTATTGGGGTTTTTCATGCCGCCGTTTGAGATATGGTTGTAGTTGATTCCGGCAGAAATTTCCCATTTCGGATTAATTTTGTAATGTACATGGGCGTTCAGCATAGCCCATAAGCTCAGGGGAAAGCTGAAGAATAAGTTGGTGGGGTTGGTTTCCGGATCGTATAGTTTGGTTAGCCAGGCAGGGCCCAAACCAAACCGGATAGAGCCGTAAAAATTTCGCCAGGGTTGGACGAGGGGTTCCACAAAAGGAACAACCGCCGCGGTGTGGCCTAATACTTCAGGATTATCAAAGTTGACGTAATGAAAGGCAAACCCTCTTTTGCTGATCAACCCAAGCTTCCGGGTGTGTCTTGGATCATTCAATATCCATTGGGCAGTTAATTCCAGTCCATATGGGTTCGAATGAGCTACATTTATGATCTCCCGGGAGTGGGGGATGATAAAACCGGAATGGAGACGAACGTCCCATTGAAAGGGTGTTTTGAGCGTATCCTGACTATAAGAAAAGCAGGTGATAACCATTAAGAACAGTACCAAAAGAAGCCGCATAGACAGTGATATGTTATAATCGGTTATAGCATTAAAAAGACAACGGCGAACCCTGGTGAAAGGTTCGCCGTTGTTACTTTCATTCGTAAGTACAAGCCTAAGCTTTATTCCCAAAACCAATCACCCAGCCAACAACGCCACCAACCAGTGCGCCTTGAATGGCGTTCACTGCCCCATCAACAAATAGTGCATTCAGGGTATAAATATTCATCATGGAATAGGTGTAAAAGTCCGCTCCCAAAGCAACCAGAAGCATGACCCAGGCGCCGGCAATTGCGCCACTTTTAAAGGTGGAAATACCAGCCCAGCGGGTAAAAATAAGTGCCAGTAATAACGACCAAAAGAAGCAGGCTGCAAATATGGCCCACAATAGCATTTCTTCATCCGGGCGCATACAGGCCCGACCTGAATCCAGGGTGTTGGCGTCCATGAAATTTTTCAGCAGCATGCCGTAGATTACCCAACCTGAAAGAAAGCTGGTAACGGCGCCGGCCAAAGTGGCAAGAATAACCTTGGTGTTCATAACGTTTTGCTTATTGATGTGACAAAAAATAAGTTTTATCGGGGTTTGTAATTTTTATGTTTTGAATTCATGTTTGATATTCGTCTAATCTTTGGTAAAATTATGATTATTCAAATAATTATTTTATTATATGGCTTGTTTTTTGATCGCTTATGCTGAAAAATCAATAGGATATTCTTACCAAGCAGCGTAAACAACCTAACACAGTATCTTGCCACCCGAATTAACACGAAAAATTGACCACTTCATGAAAAAAATCCTCCTTTGTTTTGCTGCCTTTGCAGCTATCGGTACCAGTGCAATGGCACAGTACGCCACGGGCCCCCGACTTTTTTTGGATATTCCTTCGGTACACCTTTCTGCTCCTGATGTAACCCTGGTGGCCAACAGGATTGGCGTTGGTGTTGGAACAGCCATGAACATAGCATCTCACTGGGGTACTGCCCGATTGGGCGGCGGCGCGGTGTTTAGCATGGACCCACAGTCTAAAGAGGTAGAAGAAACCTTTGTAACCACGCCATATGTTTTGCTGGAGGCTGGCGCCGGTAAATACCGTACCAATGGTAATCAATGCGCTAAAACCAAATCCAAAGCATTCACGGCTATGGCCAAGGCCGGATTGCGTTATGCCTTTATTTCTGATCCACTGGAGCCGGAAGGTGAAGCGCCTGATAAATTCGATGTTTTGGTTGGCGCTGAGCTCGGTTATTTCTTCATTCGCGACGTGTTCCGTAACACAGAGGTGTTTCTGGATGCCAATTATCACGTTAACTCCAAAATCATTTCTGCTAATTTCGGCTTCAAAATGTTTTTGAATCTGAAAGCGGATCGTGGAGACTAGGGAATTACATGATTGAAGATTACATGATTACATGATTGAAGAGGGCAGCGTTCGGTTTGGCATTCTGATGGACCTTCAGCCCCACGGCACCTCAAGCTCCATGCCTACCCTCTTCAATCATGTAATCATGTAATCTTCAATCATGTAATCTTCAATCATGTAATCTTCAATCATGTAATCTTCTGCTTTTTCTCCAAAAACCAAAACCCCAGGCAGGTAAGTAGCGCCAGAATTGTCACAAGCGTCCATAGGCAATTATATCCCCAGGTTGCAATGACCTGGGTGCCCAGGAATGGCGCCAAAATATTGGCCACCGAATACGACATGGTATATAGCGCCATATACTGCCCCTGTTTAGGACCTTCGGAGCGCCCAAAAACGAAATTGCTGCTAAAGGGCATTACAAACATTTCTCCAAACGAAATAAGCACCGTAAAGATCAATGCAGGTGCGTAACCCGGCGGCATTAGGCATGCTGCGTAGGATATAGCGTATAGAATTAGACCAAAACGTACGTATTGCAAGGCGGGAATTCTTCCCTCCAGCCGGTGAATAAGCGGCATTTCTGCAAAGAATACAATCAGCCCGTTAAGTGCCAGCATCCGGCCGATCTGTGCCTCCGTCCAAGCGTAGTTTTTCTCCCAAAACAGCGGAATAGTCCAAAGTATTTGCATAAAAACCATAGCGCCCATCATGGTCAGAATGACAAAGCTCAGGAAGTTTTTGTCGCGATAAGGAGAAATGATTTGGGTAATAGTTCCATTTTCGGCATTTTCCAGCGATTCTGCTGACGGTTCAGCTTTTTTGGGCACTAGCCAAATAAGGGTGAACGCGGCTGCAATACAGGTAAACCCGTCTACCCAGAACAGCCATTCCCAGCCAAAGGCTACCAACATGCCACCCAATGCCGGCGCGAGGGTCCAGCCCAGGTTGACGGCCATACGATACAAGGAAATGGAACGGGTGCGGGTTTCGGGTTCACAATGCCGGGCCATGGCTACAGAGTTGGCAGGTCGGAATACTTCTGAGGAAAAACTCATGGCAAATACAGCCACCCCCATCATCCAGATATCGCGCACAAACATCATCAGCAATAATATAATGCCATTCAGCATCAAACTCCAGAATTGTATAGGGTAATACCCGATACGATCTGTGAGTTTGCCTCCGATGAATGCGCCACTTAAGGCTCCAACACCAAAAAAAGTCATGACATATCCGGCCGATTCCAGCGGATAACCAAGCTTTTTGGTCATGTACAGCGATAAAAAGGAAATAACAAAGGCGCCGCAGCGGTTTACCAGACTTACAATGGAAATGTACCAGATGACGCGTGGGATACCCCGGTAGGAGGATAGCCAATGGGTGTAGAGTTTTTGTAACATAGCCAGGGTGGATCGGACTCTTTCTTTGGTAGAAATAGATATTCTGCCCAATTAGTTTCCAAAACCTGAAAAATATTATCGTACCAAAAAAAAGCGCCGGTTGCTTTTCAGCAGCCGACGCTGTTCATACAATAGAATGGATTGCTAATCTTGATTGGTTAACTGTTCTGATGGCAACAGAACAATTCTGGGGCGAAAGTCGAAACTTCATTTGTAAGTGCAAACTTTTTTGCCATCAAATCTTCTGAACGGGCAGGAAGTTTCGACCAAAATAAACTGCCCGAACCTGGCAGTTTTAAACGGTAATTCACATTGTTTCAGACAATAAACTGTATATGCCTGTAAATGAATGTGTTTTGCCTTATCCGATCAAAGAACGGTCTTGTGCCATTTGTTGAGCGTACAACATGGCTGCTCCAGCCAATGCCATATCCTTGAACAACAAAAATTGCGCACTGATACTTCCTCCCATGGCGGCCTGCAAATGTACCAAGGCAACCATCAACAACAGGTAAATAGCCAACAAAACACAGGCAAGTTTATCCCACTTGCCAATCAGCATGCTCAGGGAAGCCGCAACCAGGCTGACTCCACCAAAAACCACCCAAACCTTTGGCATCGGCATGTAGGTTGGTACAAAAGAATGCACCATGGCGTCGATACTCAATAAATTGATAAGGCCAAGAATGGCAAATGGTATGGCAAATAACCAGCGACCAAGGGAAAGAAAGGCGTTCATGTTATGTTTTGTTTAAAGCTGTTTTCTGTTTTGAACAGTATTTCCTTCCGCAGACGGGAGTGAATACACCTGCGAATGTAGCAGATTTGGATATATCACCTCTATTTGTTACATAATTTTTGATCAGATCTTGAACTTCGTTGTTGTGAGATTTACAGGTTCTGCACTGCTGTTTCCTTCCACAAGTTTGATATGGCTGTCCAGCGAAATATTGGTATAAACAGATGGCGGCAAGCCAGGCTTAGGCCAGGTTACTTCAACAGACTCAATTCGGGTGGCATCGCCAAGTCCGATTTCCTGCCGCAGGCTGGCGGCGCCAAAGCTGCCTCCGGTGCCTACGGTAGCCCAAATGCTTCTCTTTTTGCCATCTTTCTGTATCGTATTTACCTTGATTTTAGCGCCAATAGCATCCCGGTTACAGTTTTTGCCTTCGCAGAATATGGTAATCCAATGATACGGAGTGCCCGGGTTTTCCAACAGTATATTATTGGATAAATCGCCCTCAAGCGCACCGCCAACCACCACGTAAATGTCCTGATCGCCGTCGTTGTCCAAATCGCCAAAGGCAACACCATGGCCCTTTTGGATTTGTCCAAAACCGTTCATGGTAATATCCTCAAAGCGTTGCCCGTTTACATTGCGAAACATCCGGTTGGGGATCAGGGAGCTGAGGTCGGGTTTGCCGGTGCCCAGGTAAATATCAGTCCAGCCATCGTTGTCCAGATCGCCAAAATTATTGCCCATGGCGTAGGTGATGGTGTTTAACCCCGCTTGTTTGCTTCTGTTTTCAAATTTTTCATTGCCCTGATTATGGTATAATGAAATCCAGGAGCCGGGTGGTTGTTTGCCTAAAATCTCTTTGACATACGGGCGCGGTCCCTGATCGTTCAAGTCTATACTGTAATCAGAACAAAAAATATCATCCAGCCCGTCGTTGTCATAATCAAAGAAAAAAGACGGAAAGGTATGTCCGGAGCCGGTAGTTCCTGCTTTTTTGGCAATATCCTCAAAGACCCATGCCTCCGGTGAGGCGCCCCCGCGGTTTACCAACAACTTATTATCGCCATACAGGTTGCTGATATACAGATCCGGACGCTGGTCGTTGTTAAGATCGCCCCAGGTGGCAGCTTTAAAAAAACCTACAAAATCGAGATGCAACTTGGCTGCAATATTGGTGAAAGTGCCATTGCCGTTGTTGCGAAACAACTCGCAGGGATGCGGTCTTTTGGCATCCTGGGTTTCGTTGGCAATAAACAAATCCAGCCAACCGTCGCCATCAAAATCTGCCCAGTCAGCCGCCTGGGTAGGATGGAAGGAAAGCAGTCCGGATTCGATGGTGACATCAGTAAAAGTGCCATCGCCATTATTGCGCAGCAGAGAATTCGGGTGTGTACCGCCCAGGAGCCAGCCGCCGCGCAGGATCAGGATATCACGGTCACCATCGTTATCCACATCGGCATGGTTGGTGCTTAATCCGCTCAGAATGCCGGTTAAATTAGCCTCTTTTGTGCGCTCTGTGAAAGACCCATCGCCATTGTTTTGGTAATACCGGCATTGATCACGTAATCCATAGGAAGTCACAAACAGATCCAGGTGCCCATCGTTGTTGAAATCTTCCATACAAACCCCGCCAGACAATCCGCGGGTATCCAGTCCCATGGGAATGGCAATGTCCCTGAACTTTATATCACCTTTGGCCTGAAATGCTTTAGGAGAAATGAGGTAGGCTTTTGGTACGCTATCAGGCCATTTACCCAGGGTCATGTAAGCCAGGTTGAGCAACCAGCGTACCTGTTCATCTTCCGGGAAATCTTTCAATACCCGTTCGTAGATTTTAACGGCGCTTTCCGGTCCTGAGGTCATTTTATATACCCCAGCGCCTTGTATTGGCAAAATACAGGATTCAGAGGTGTGGGTGTTGATGCAGTTTTGCTGCTCTCCGAGGCGCAGGTAGGCCAAGGCCAGCAATTCGTATACTGGTTTACTTTGTTGGGTTAGCTGGTCTCCCAGTTTGTTGATGATGTCCTGGAATTCCATGATGGCAGCCTCATTTTTGCCGGCACGTAAAATCTGGTCGGCGTAACGAAGTTGCATGGTGAGCTTATCCTTTGCTGGTGCACTGTCGTATTGCTGCTTAAGCAGAGCGGCTTTTTTGGCATTCAGGTTATAGCATTCATTGGGATCGGCGTATTGGGAAATACTGTCCAGAATGGCAATCATTTTTTCATGGCCATTTTTAGGCATTTTAGCCGCTTTCCCGGGAGCAGTTTTTTTGCCGGAACATTGCCAAACCAGCAGGCAGGAAACAAGGATGAACAGACAGCGATGCATAATCAGATATTTATCCTCAAAGGTAGACAGTCTGTTGCCAAAAAGAAAAACCCCGGCTCGCAGGTACTGCAAGCCGGGGTTTTCTATTATTCAAAAGCGCTATCAGGCTTTTTCTTTTTTCTCCTTGGCTGGTTTTTCAGCCGGAGCAGCTTCTACTGATTTGCCACTGATCACATCTTCTTTAGTGAAGTCTACCACAAGTGCAGATGCCACGAAGATGGAAGAGTATGTACCGAAAAGAATACCTACCAGCATACCAAATGCGAAGCCACGGATGGCGCTACCGCCGAAGACGAAAAGCAACAATACAACGACAAAGATAGTACCTGAGGTAATAAGGGTACGGCTCAAGGTTGTATTGATAGCCAGGTTGAACACGTCTTCTTTTTTCCGACCGGCATATGTGTGCATGAACTCACGGATTCGGTCGTATACAATTACAGTATCGTTCACGGAGAAACCAATTACAGTAAGGATACAAGCGATGATAGCCTGGTCAATCTCCAGAGAGAACGGAACAATACCGTGCAGCAGGGAGAAGAACGTGAGCATGATAAGGGCATCGTGCGCCAGCGACAATACAGCGCCGAGAGAGAACTGCCAGCGGCGGAAACGAATCAACAAGAACAGGAAGATCAGGCCAAGAGCCCAGAAACCTGCTTTGAATGAAGAGTTCCGGATGTCATCGGCTACAGTAGCGCTAACCTGGCTGGAGGAAACGATGTGAGTGCCGGAGCTGTTGGTCTTTTTGAAGGACTCCAGGTCGGAGCTGTAACCAGCAGCAGTAATACCTTCATGGAGTTTTGTAGCTACGCGATCCACAACATCCTGACCTTGCTCTTCAATGAGGTAAGAGGTGGTGATGTTGTAGGTATTGGCTGTGTTTACCGCCTTGATAACAGGATTGCCACCAAAAGCAGTGGTCAGCGGGCCACGCAGTTGTTCAATATCAACTGGCTTATCAAATGCCACGTTGAAGGAGTAACCACCTTTGAAGTCAACGCCGAGCTCGAATCCGCGCATGAAGAAGGAAGCTACACCGATGGCGATGATGGCCAGAGAGATAGCATATGCCGTTTTACGTTTGCCGATCCAATCGTAGTGGAAACCAACCAACCAGTTTTCAGACCATGGGCGGCTGTAGTTGATGTCTCTGCCTTTTTCCAACCACCATTCGGTGATGTAACGGCCCACCAATACTGCAGTGAACATGGAACAAATGATACCAATCAGCAGAACGGTACCGAAACCTTTGATTGGGCCCAAACCGAAGTACATGAGTACCAGAGCGGTCAGGATCATCGTTGCGTTTGCGTCGATGATAGCTGTGAGGGCTCGTGTGAAACCGGTAGATACCGCTTTGGCCATGGTTAGACCGTTGCGCAATTCTTCCCTTATTCGTTCGTAAATGATTACGTTGGCATCTACGGCTGCTGCAAGTGTCAGTACGATACCTGCGATACCAGGGAGGGTCAATACCGTACCCATGGATGCCAGGGTGCCCAGGATGAAGAAGATGTTGGCCAAAAGCGCAACTACGCTAATCCAGCCACCTTTGTTATAATATGCAACCATGAAGAGGCACAGGAACAGTACGCTCAGGGCCATGGTAACCAGCGACTTATTGATGTTGTCGGCGCCGAGAGAAGGACCAACCTGGCTTTCCTGTACAATGGTAGTACCTGCAGGCAGTTTACCAACTTGCAGAATTTGTGCAAGGTCTTGCGCTTCTTCGAGGGTAAAGCCACCAGTGATAGAGGTGCTACCGCCGGTAATCGGGTTGATTACGCGTGGGGCGCTTACTACTTCATCGTCGAGCAGGATAGCTACCTCGCGGTTGCCTGCATTGGCAGCTTTGGTAGTCATGTCGGCCCAGATTTTAGCCCCGTCATTGTTCATTTGAAGGCTAACCTGGATTTCGCCGGTGGTTGGATCAGGGTCGGCACGGGCAACCGTTACAACCGATCCATCAAGCGGAGCTTTGTCAGAGCCCGGACGTTTTTTAACAGCGTACAGTTCAAATTTGCCATTGAGACCTTCAGTGGTTCCTTGAGCGTCGTCTACAGGTTTGCGGCCCCAACGGAAAGCCATATCTGCAGGGAATTTGGCAGCAACTGCCGGACGGGTAAGATACTCCATCACGGTAGCCATTTTATTCTTGTCTACCCAGGCCAGCACTGAGCCACCCTGGCCATTGAGGCTCATTTTAGAAATCAGCGGACCAGCTACAGAGTCGATATTCAAACGATCGGTGATTACCGGAACTTTCTCTTTGGTAGAGTCAGGTTTGCCATCGGCGCCTTTCGGGAATTCGTAGGTGGTATCTTTTTCGATGATCTGACCGCTTGCGGCAGCAGCATCAGCTTTCAGCAGCTTATCAGCTTCTGTGAAGCCCTGGATAACGCCTTCGTCCTGAATGCGGTAGGTTTCCCAGAATTCGAGTTTAGCCTGGCCTGTGAGCATTTCGCGGGCGCGGGCAGGGTTGTCAATACCCGGGAGTTCAACCTGGATCAGGTCGCGCGCAGCGTCAAGGCTTACATTTGGCTGAACAACACCCAGTTTGTCGATACGCTGTTTCAGGCGCTTGTAGGTTTCATCTACAGTGCCGTTAGCCAGGGTACGGATGGTATTAATTGCATCGGCATCAGGCGCATCAAATTTGATGGTGCTGGCCTCGTTGCGTGCGAATATGGATGCCAGGCTGCGTCCTTCGCCCAGTTCTTTCCAAGCCTGTGCAAAGAGCGTGATGTAATCGCCCTGCTGAGATTTTTGCAGCTCCTTGGCGCGATCAAGCGCTTTGATGAAGTTTGGATCGGTGCTGTTGCCGGAAAGGCTAACCAAAAAGTCACGCAGATCCACCTGCAACAATACGCTCATACCGCCTTTCAGGTCGAGACCCATAGCCAATTGGCTCTTTTTCAGGTCGGCATAAGTGAATTTTTTAATCAGTGGAATTTCAAATACAGTTTCCGTGGACAAAGAGTCCAGGTACTGTGCATAGCAGCCCTGCCAGCCAAGCTTGGGGTTGCTGCCGGCACAATTATCTGCATGAGCTCGTGCATCAGATTCGATGTTGTTGGTCGGAATGACGAGCAGATACTGGTACAAGCACACGATTGTGAGTGCAATCAGGAAGAAACGTACAACGCCTTTGCTTTGCATACCTCGTTGATAATAAGTGAGTTATTGAGTGAGCGGGTATTTTGAATTCGGGTTTCCTTTCAAAAAAAGTTCGCAAATGTATGGAATAAGGGGGAAATCAAAGGGAAAGAATGAAAAATCGTCATTTTGGCAACAACTTCTTCAATTCACCCACAATATCGGCATAGGCCGAATCCTGATTGGGGAAGTCGGAAACGGCTTTTCCCATGCTGGGCAGCGATTTGAATTTTTCCAGTCCGGTGCCTTCAAAATCGGCTTTTTCAATACGTAATGGTATCATTCGCCGGTTTTCGCCAAGGGCGTTGTATACCAGCTCAAACCATTCCGAATTGAATAAATTGACGGTTATTAGCACAACCAGGTAGTCTGAATCAGTCATTTCCTGCCTGGCTCTGGACAGGAGTTCCTGCCCTTCTGACTCATACACATTATATACCCGGATCTTTTTCATGATCTTGAGTACATTCAGATGTCGGTTGAGCAGCTTGGCATGTGGTTCGTCCAGTTGATCGTAAATGATCATAAACTTTGGCACTAATGCAGGTGCGACCGGCGCCCCTGCAGTGCCACGCGGCTGGAAGTCGGGTTCTGCCAGTGCAGTGCTTAGATCCAGCAGTGCTTTGGTTACCTGTGCTGTTACGAGCTTCTGGTCTTCGAATTTGATCAAACCATTGTTGTAATCCCGGTTGGTTTGGCTCAGCCGACCTTCCAGCAGAATGGTTTGGTTGCGCTTTTCCGACCCGTCGGGAAGCAAATCCTGCAAATATTTCAGCGCTTTGACTGGTTCAAGTACCAAAAGTTCTTCGAAGTCTTTTTTTATTTCAGCCAGTGGCTTCATGTTGGAGGTGGGTTGGATGTAACGGCGGGTTTAGCCGCCGACCACGGGTTTGATGGGTTTGAAAGGTTTGATGGGTTTGATGGGGTAGGGGTGGGGTTAGTTGGAGAAGGAGGGGAGGATGTTGCGGAAAAGAATGCCGCGGTTGGCGCCGGCTTTTTCACCTTTTTCGTTTATCACCAGTCCGCCTTCCGCGAGGGTTTTGCCGGCATGGTGGAGGGCAATTACCTTGCAATCTTTGTTTAAAACCGGTGAGCCGGAGCTGCCTCCATCTGTTTCTGTGGTATAAAACAGGTATTGTTTCATCTGGCCAATAATCTCATCTGATTTGAACTGCTTGACTTCGCCACGCGGGTGCTGGATGATGGTAACATCTTCTCCTGTTAATGGCAGGCTTTCTGTTTCGACCTCCAGATAGCCCCACTGACTGAGAGGCGCATCGGCGCGGTCTTTGACTTTTACCCTGGCAAAATCGAGCTCTGTGGGAGGACTACTTTTGAAATCAGACGCATCCAGTTCGTAGGAAATAGCTGATTTGCCCACTTCGAAATTGAATTCTATGCGGGCTGTTTGAGCGGATTGGGCACTTAGGATAACATGGTTGTTGGTAATAAGGTAACCGCCCTGTACCAGAAATCCTGTGCCTACATTGCCGTCTGTACAAACAACCCGGCAAACTGCATTTGCAGCCTTGCGGGCTTTTTCCAGCCAGTCAATAGTGAGCAGATTGCTCTTTTTTCCAATGAGTTTTTCCAGTCGCGGGGCGTCGGGAATTTCAAATTCAAAAGCGCCAACGCTGTGTATACGCGCATTCAGGGCTACCCTTCGCGGAATGGACTTCATCAGTTCCGTCAGGGCATATTTTGCCTGAGCTTCGTAGCGTCGGAATTCGTTATAATCAATTCTACCCTCCAACTGAGCCTTTTTGGCGGAGCGATAGTTGCCGTATTGCAAAGTGAGGTCCTGCCAGATATCTGCTCCTGTCTGTTTGTCCAGATCTTTGAGCATATCCAGCGCTTTCTCAATTTCGTTTTCTTCAATCAGTCCGTTGACAGTTTCTAAAACCAGGGTTTGGGCGGTTTGCATAGGTTGAGTTTTCGAGTGTTTGAGTTGGCGAGTTTTCGAGTGTTTGAGTTTTCGAGTGTTTGAGTTTTCGAGTGTTTGAGTTTTCGAGTGTTTGAGTTGGTGAATGAGTATTTGGCGTATGATGCTTGAGAGCTCTTTGATAAGGCATATGGTTTGCCCAACCGAACGCCAACTCAAACACTCGCCAACTCAAACACTCGCCAACTCAAACACTCGCCAACTCAAACACTCGCCAACTCAAACACTCAAACACTTTAATTCCTAATGTCTTCCCCCCAGCCCAATTTGGCTCGGATGGTGTTGAGGAAGGTGGTGTCTTGCAGTTGGACCAGCCGAATACAGAAATCATTTTTGCGTACAGCCAGTTGATGATGTGTGCCTACCAGTTCAAATCTGGAGTCCAGCGAGCATATAAAATTGTCTGCCCTGCCTTCAATTTCAAAGGATATGACGGATTGGTCAGATAATACCAGTGGTCTTACATTCAGGTTGTGGGGGGCAACCGGGGTTATGACAAAATTGCCAGAGTTGGGGAAGATGATTGGTCCGCCACAACTCAGAGAATAACCGGTGCTTCCGGTTGGTGTAGCAATGATGATGCCATCTGCCCAATATGAGGTTAAAAAATCGCCATTCAAAAAGGTATGAATGGTAATCATGGAAGATGTATCCCTTTTTAATAGGGTGCAATCGTTGAGAGCAAAGGGTATTTCTCCAAAAACATGGGGAGAACTTTCCAAATACAGCATAGCTCGTTCCTCAATCCGGTATTGACCTTTGGCCAACATGCCAATACTCTGCCGTATATGGTGCTTGTCGATACTGGCCAGAAAACCCAGTCGGCCCAAATTGATGCCCAACATGGGCACTCCGGTATCGCGCACTAGGGTTGTGGCAGCCAGCATGGTGCCGTCGCCACCTAATACGACCACAAAATCAATGCTTTGCGGCAAAATTTCTTCGTATCCGGTCAGCGTTTTGAAATCGCCGTTCAATCGGATTTGATTTCCGAAATCTTCCAGATAAGGCTGGTAAATGCTTACTTCCAAGCCTTCTTCAAACAATGCGTCAAACACCTCCTGCACCTGAGGGATGTCTTTTTCTTTGCATTGTTTGCCAAATACCAGGATGCGCATGACGGTTGACGGCTTACGGTTGACGGCTTACGGTTGATGGTGGGAAGACTAAAATATTTCCCAATTTTGCCGCAAGATAAACACAGACAACCATTTGAAACATTCCTTGTATTTTTCCCTCTCAAAAACCGTCAACCGTAGGCCGTCCACCGTATTCCGTCCACCGTCCACCGTAGGCCGTCCACCGTATTCCGTCCACCGTCAACCGTAAGAACAATGAAACCAACCGAACTCAACGAAGTAATTGCCAAGGAACGCGAACATCTGTTGATCAGGCGTAAAAAACTTGGACTTGAACATGGCACTGAATCGCAGCCGAATTGGTTTGGTATTGCGCTTTCGGGCGGTGGTATTCGATCGGCAACCATTAACCTGGGCTTCTTAAGAACGTTGAATAAGTACGGCATTCTGCAAAAAGCAGATTACCTGAGTTCCGTATCCGGTGGCGGTTATACCCATTCCTATGTGCAGACAACTGCCAAGGAAACGCTTGACTATGGCAAACTATTCAACGCTGATCATATTGATGCCATGCGCAAGCACGGCGAATATATGGTACCCCGCAAAGGCTTGCTCGGCAAAACAGGCAATTTGGTGTTGCTGATTATTGCATTTCTTGTGAGTTGGGCCATGAGCCTGGTTAGTCCGGCCATCCTGATTGGCATTGGCTACTACATTTACCTGATTGTGGCGGGTTGTTTGGGGCAGAACCCGTTTGCCGGACTAGATATTTTTGCCGGTCACGACTTGGGCTGGTGGGCAATGGTGATTCCGGGGGCACTGTTTGCGGTGCACTTTGCCGCCAATATCATCCTGAACTTCAATTTGGGGGTGTCCAAGATCTTTAACCGGGCAGAATCCGTACTGGTTAGCATAGGTTTAATCCTGTTTGCCTGGATGATGATTGCCGGATACAAAGGGACCGGCCTGATTTCCAACGACCTTAAGATTGATTTTGCCATAAATGTGGTTTTGCTATTCATTCTGGGCTTTTTTACCAACCCCAATGCGCTCAGCTTCCACCGCTTTTACCGCAAACAACTGGCAGATTTGTTTTTGCAGTTTTCCAGCAATTACGACAATATGCCCATCGGGAAGGTATTTGATGCCAAATCCGATCAGCTAAAGGATTATATCAGTCCGTATCCATTGATCAATACCTGCCTGAATTTGATGAATCCGGGCAAAGACGCCGCTTTCCAGGGCACCAAAACTTCCGACTACTTCCTGCTCAGTCCGTTTTATTGCGGGTCCAAACTGGTAGGTTATGTGCCTACAGACAGGTATTATGATTATCAGCGGATGACCCTGCCTGCAGCTGTAACCATTTCTGCCGCCGCAGTTAACCCTGGTATGGGTATTTATTCCAACCGGATGCTGAGTGTTATGATGACATTGTTCAATGCCAGGTTGGGCTTTTGGATTTCTAATCCAAGCATTCTGGTGAAGGCCCGGGCGGTAGTTTGGTGGCCGCTTTATTTTTTCTATGAGTTGATGGGACGCATTGGGTCGGAGAAAAAGATGATCAATATTTCGGATGGAGGACATATTGAAAACCTGGGCGCCTATGAGTTACTGCGCAGAGGTTGCAGATTGATTATTGCTGTGGATGCCGGTGAAGACAAGATTTATTCCTTCTTCGACCTGAACAATCTGATTATCCGGGCGCGCAATGAACTTGGTTTGGAGATCCGTTTCCGGCCGGAGGATCAACCAGAGGATCTGATTCGTCCGCGGCCATCCCAGGTGTATTCTGCGAAACGTTATGCGGTTGCAGATGTGTACAAATGTTGGGAAGAGGTGGCAGATCCGAGTCAGGAAGATGGCAAGCGCATCATCAATTACAGTAAGGCAGAACGCGACAAGATGGGTTCGGTGGGTACTTTTGTTTATGTGAAGTCTTCCGTGCGCGCACCTGAGGGTAAGCCGGATCTTGACAAGCGGGATACTTTAAAATATGGCACTTACAAGTACAAGATTTACCATCCGGACTTCCCGCATGAACCAACGAGTGATCAGTTTTTTGATGAAATTCAATGGGAAGCTTATTTTCAGCTAGGCCGGTATATTGGTGCTGAAGTATTGGGTGTGCCGGATATTGACGCAGCAGTGGATAAAAAACCTTCGGTAGAGAACCTGTTGAACTGGTTTGACAACGGTGTTAATTTCTTTGAACAGGAAGCCGTTGCCGCAGGAGCAGAGCCTGCAGCTACAGAGGGCGATGTGTTTGAGAGCTTTAAAATGCCGCCAGCTGCCGAAGCGCCGGTGGTGGAGCCGCCAGAGGTGAAGTATCAGATGTGATTAAATGGTATCTCCTAACAAACCAGACAAATTGTCGGCATCCAGGTTATACTTTTTCTTCAGTCGGTAACGGCCTTTCTTGACTGCATCCACACTAATTCCTAGGATGGCGGAGGTCTCCTTTTGGCTTAGTCCAAGTTTATCCAGGAGGACAAGTCGTATTTCAGCAGGAGTGATGTCTGGTAGTCGTTGTCGCAAGGCAGAAATAAAGCCCGGGTAAACTTTGTTAAAATATCCTTGAAATCGCTCCCAATCTGAGTCGGTTAGTATTACCTGTGAATAAAGTTCATCATGGCCAACGCTATTGGCAGAAAGTTGGTCACTGGGTTGATGAAGTGACAATTCCACCAATTGCCGGTTTTTCTCAATGAGCATCCTGGCATATTCGTCCAACTGATTCCGGTGGGCATCCAGTTGACTTTTTTGGAATTCAAGGGCTTGCGCTAGGTCTATAGCCTGGGCTTCTGCCCGGGCATTTTCATCGGCCAGTTTCTTAGTTTCCTGTTTGGTTCGATTTCTGTATATATAAAATAAGGTACAAAGGCCGACAAAAATGGTGAGGGCTGCCAGACCATTTCGTTGTAATGAAAGGCGGTGTTCCCTTTTTAGGGCTGCGATATTCAGTTCTTTTTCATGGATTTGGTATTTGATGGAAAGTTCCTGGCCTATTTTAAGCTTTTCCTGGTTGAAAAGGGTGTCTTTAAATGCCATTAATTGTTCCTGATATTGCAGTGCTTCTTCAAAACGATGTTGATGCTTTCGCACTTCACTCATCCTCCGGGCGCCCATAGCCGCAGCCGGAAATTGTTTCCGGTTTATGCTTCTTTCCAGGCTTGAAAGCAGGTAAGACTCGGCCTCATCAAAGCGCCCAAGATGAAAAAGAGCTTCCCCTATTCCGGTTTCAATAAAGGATTTACCTTGTTTATCGGTATTCTTTTGAAGTATTTGAAATGCTTGGTTGAAGGTGTCAAGAGATGCCTGCCATTGCTCCAGTTTGCCCAGCATTCTGCCAACATGATAGTAACTTTCCGTAAGACCGGATTGGTCTTTAATTTTCATGCGAAGGTCAAGCGCCAATTTATGATAGGTCAAAGCCTGTGTATAATCCTTCCGGGAAGCAGCAATAGAACCTTCCAAGCCTGCTATATAAGCCATTTGCATGGTATCTTTTTGAGCTTCATAATAGGATTCCGGCTCCTTCAACCATAATATTGCCTGTTCGGAGTCGCCTTTGAGGTTAAATGCATTGGCCAGATGGAGCTTAATCAGCATCTGGGCTTCTTTATATTTCGGATGCTTAAGCAGTTCGATGGCTCGGAATTTTAAGGGCAAAGCATCGTCTGTCTTCCCCTGCGTGATCAAACTACCAGAGTATTTGTCCAGTGCCAATGCAAGGCGTAACACATTATTTGAGCGCTCAAACCCGATAACGGCCAGCTGGTACAAACTATCAGCGATGATAAAATGACCTGCGTACTGCTGGAAAATCCCTTCGAAATAACATGCAAACCCCTGATATAAGGCTGATTCAGGTTGAAGTTTTTGGTAGATTAGAAGTGTTTCTTTAATTGCATCATCCGCTTCCTGCGACTCCAGTACCGTAAATCTTTTGAGAAAAAAGGAGTCCTGTATATGGTGTGGAAAGGAGCTTAGAATTGTGAATAAAGAATCGCCTGCAATTGGGGAAATACCATGCGCCAATTGATGAATCAGGCTTGGGCTAACCTGATCATTTTTGGTTGTAGGTGAAGGCAAATGGTCACATCCTTGTCCCAGGAATGCAAGGCATGATAAGATTGTCAAGCAAATGGTCACATTTCTCATATGTTCAAAACCGTCGTGCAAAAGTTATACTATTATTCATTTTGCAAGTACTCAAATCCATTAAATTTTTAAATGTCCACTTTTTTGTCCACTTCCAGTTTGTCAATATCTAAATTATTTATATGTTTTTTGCACTGGATTTCTTTTCTAATCAAATAACAGTCTCTCATGAAGAATGTAAACACCTATCCGGTGTCCTGCATCAGCAGGTTATTGGGCCGTTTGGAACTACCCTTTGTTTTTACGAAAAACTTCTACTTGTGGTATCTGCTTCTTTTGCCGGCGCTTGCTGAAGCAGCAACAGACTACAGCATTTATAACGACGGAACAACGATTGTCATCAGCGATCAAATGGGCCACAATGATGTGCTTACCATCACAGACGCCGGCGTTCTTTTTCTGGAGGTAAATGTTCCTGGCCGTACTTATTCCATCAACGGAGCCGGAGAGTTCAATTTTCCTGCATTCATATCATTGACAGGCATAGAAAACCTCACCATTCATACAGGTGAGGGCGACGACCTTGTACAAGTTGGCGCAATTGATGACCTCTTGCCATTGCTTAGTATAAGTGGCGGTCGTCAAAACGACATAATCAACATAAATGGTGATTTGACATTTTTGGCAGATGCCGGATTTGATCTTGACCTCCAAAACGACGATCCTGTTCATGGAAATGACCGTATCGTTTTTGCTTCGGGAGCTAATGTGACCCTGTCAGGAGTCGGTAAAGCCACAGTAAAAGCCAGTCAGGGAATCACTTTTAATACAGGATCCGGATTATCTACCGTTGATGGCGATCTCCTATTGGAAGGTAATATCCAGCCAAACCCTGCAACCGGTAATTTTAAAGGCATTGAGCTTATAAATGCCATCGTTGAGATTTCCGGAGATGGTTACCTCACTGCCAATGGGCGTGGTGGTACGGGAGCCGGTGGTTTCCAACATGGTATTTCGCTTACTTCTGGCGCCAGGCTCACGGGTGGACCAATCCATGCTGTCCAGGTTCAAGGTTGGGGTGGCGCCAGTGCCGGACTTCGGAACTATGGTGTATTGGTGGACGGAAATTCCATGATATCCTCCCTTGGCGCTGCAGTTTCCGTTACCGGTCAGGGGAATGGTACTGCCGCTTCAGGTTTTTCACACGGCATTGAAGTGAGTAATGGAAGCCAAATTCTGGCTGGAGGAACGGAAAATCTGCAGATTGAAGGTACCGCATGCGCATCCTGCGGCGGTGTGGGGAATGTGGGTGTAAATGTAGAAAACGGGAGCGCAACGATCCATGCCTCAGGTGCTTTAACAGTAACCGGGAATGGAGGAGGAGCAGCAGCTTCTAACGGAAATATGGGAATTCAGCTCACCAATACCGCTTCTATAAGGACAACCGGTGATGGCGACCTGTCAGTAATGGGAGTCGCCGGATTGGGTTCAGGTGGAAATCAGCGTGGGGTGCAAATTAACAGCGGGTGCAGTATCAGTAGCCTTGGTTCTGGAAACACAACTGTGAAAGGTACCGGCCGCGAAAGTGTAGGTAGCTTCAATGTTGGTGTATATGTGGCTGGATTAATTAGCTCTGCCAATGGACTTGTCACGGTGACCGGTTTTGGAGGGGGGGCAGGTGTCGCCAATAATAACTATGGTGTAGCAGTGATCCAATCCGGGGGTGTACCTGCCCAAATATGGTCAGGAGGAATAGGGGTAAACGTAGTTGGAAATGGCGCATATGATGCCACCGGCAGCAATAATCATGGTATTTATGTGTCCGGAAGTCTGTCCTTTATATCTACACAAAATGGTGATATTCAGGTGAATGGAAAAGGTGGTGGTGCGGGAATTTCCGGCTTAAACACAGGGGTTTACTTGCAAAACCAGGGTTTCATTCAAGCCGGTGGTTCTGGCTCAATCCAGGTGGAAGGAACAGGTGGTAAAGGCTCCGGCGCAGGGAACAGAGGTGTTTATGTGGATGGCGGCGGATTTATCAATGGCGCCTTTGGAGATGTAGCGGTAGTGGGTAAAGGAGGCGGTAGCGGCTCCTCTGGTTCGGCTGAAGGTATCACAGTTTCCAGCAGCACAGCACTTTATTCTTACATAGCCAATAGCTTTGGGGGCACAGTAGTATTGGAAGGGACAGGTGGAAATACTACTGGCAATGATTGTTATGGTATACAGGTGGGAAATAATGGTCGGATTTTGTCGGTTGACGGTAATATTACCATGACGGGGAAAGGTGGCGGCTCAGGGCCGTCCTCTTTTGGTGTAGGTATTCTGGTGCGACTTACCGGCCAGGTACAAGCCCAGGGCGCCAGCGCTATCACTATGAAAGGAACCGGTGGTGGCGGTGTAGGAGGTAATAATGTAGGGGTACAGTTCATAGGCAGCGCCTTGGTATCTGCCGAAGACGGAGATATTCAAATTACCGGTGTAGAAGGAACAGGTACCGGGTCCTTAGGTTTTGTCGCAGCAGGAACAGCATCTGTTACATCGCAATCCAATATTTTGCTCATATCCAATAGTATAGAATTGGGCGCGAGTACCAATATCAATACAGATTCTGATCATACAGTGAGCATACGGCCGCTGGGTAACGGGGTGGCTATTAATCTTGGGCCAAGCGGGGATCCCTTGGGTGGTCCGCTGCAGCTGACAGATGCAGAGTTGGATCGTATAAATGCCGGTACACTGGTGATTGGCCATGGCCAAAGTGGCACGATCACCCAGAGTCAACCCATCACAAGGTCTTCACAAACAGATGTTTATCTTCAGTCTTCAGGCGCGATACACGTGAACGCTGCTTCCATTAATACAGCAGGCGGTTTGTTGACGTTCCATGCCGGGCAAGGAGTATTTCCTTCGGCTTCAGGAGTAGATGTACAGGTGGGTACCGTAGCCTTCGCTCCGGCTACCACTTTAATGATTCAAATTAATGGCCTCCTGCCAGATGTACAGTATACCCGCTTAAACGTAGAAGGCGGGGTGAATTTGACTGGTGCACGTTTGAACATCAGTGGTTCGTATATCCAGCCACAATGCGAGCCAGTGGTGATTGTTACCAATGATGGTACAGACCCCGTAGAAGGTGTTTTTGAAGGTTTGCCGGAAGGCGCCTTGCTGACTAACTATTTGGGCAGCGGCAAAAATGTAGGAATTTCTTACACCGGAGGCGACGGAAACGATGTGGTGCTTATTGAACGGGTAATTCCATTGATCGCTTGTCCGTTGAATATAACCAAAGGAAATGACCCTGGAGTGTGCGGCAAAGACATTCCGGTAATTGGCTCTCCAAACATTGTGGAGAATTGCCAGTTTACCCTTACAAATGATGCTCCCGGATTCTATCAAATTGGAGAGACGGATGTTACCTGGATTGTAACAGACATGAATGGTAATTCGGCTTCCTGCGTACAAAAAATTACCATAAACGATACTGAATATCCAACTGTCGTTTGTCCTGACAAAATTGAAACGTTTAATCAACCGGACCAGGATTGTGGAGCCCAGGTCTTTTTTGATCTGTCGCCTGCAGATAACTGTTCCAGCTTCATTTTAAACCAAACACATTTTACCGGAGATGTTTTCCCTATCGGGATAACCGATGTAGAAATATCTATTACGGATGATGCCGGCAATACCAATTATTGTACGTTTAAGATATTGGTAGAGCCGAGAGAAGAAGTTTGCAATGGTTTGGACGATGATTGTGATGGCTACACAGATGAGCTGCAAGATTGGGCCTTGAATACCACCCTGTATGCCGGAGATGCGGCTGCAGCCCGAAACATGGGAGAAAGTGTTGATCTGAAAGGTGTTTGGGGTATTGCTGGTAGTAAAAGCCTCAATAACGGCGCACAAACAGGTACAGCTTATATCCTGAATTTCGACAATGGCGTTTGGGGGCAGGTAGCCCAGTTGTTTCCTGATAATTTCTCTGCCGGCGATCAGCGGTTTGGCGCCAAGGTGGCCATGGGAGATGGTTTTTGTGCCGTTTCAGCGCCACTTGACGACGAAGGTGGGGTAGATGCAGGAGCCGTTTACCTGTTCAAATGGAACGGTGGAAACCCGACAGATTGGGTTTTGCATCAAAAAATCCTGGGCAGTGCAGCCGGAGAGCAATTGGGTAGCGGTCTGGACTTCAACAACGAATGGCTGATCATTGGTTCAAGTTTGAACAGTGAGGTGCTTCCTGAAGCTGGCGCCTCTTACCTGTATGTTCAGGCGCCTGTTGGTACAGGCAACTGGAATCTGGTGAAGAAACTGACTGCAGCCGATGGCGATCCTGGGGATCATTTTGGTAATGATGTAGCAGTTAGCGGCCAATATGCCCTTGTAGGCGCATTTACAGATGATGAAATGGGAACAGACGCAGGCGCGGCCTACCTTTTTGCTCAGAATCAGGGTGGAATGAATAACTGGGGATTGCTTAAAAAAATTACTGCGTCTGATGCCGAGGCCGGCAACAACTTTGGTGTTGGTGTGGATCTTGATGGGGCCTGGGCAGTTTTAGGGGCTAATAAGGATAATGATAATGGACCTGAAAGTGGCTCTGCCTATGTATTTTACAAAAATCAGGGTGGGGTAGCAGACTCATGGGATCAACACAGAAAGATTAAGGACTTTAATGGCGCCAAAGGCGAGCATTTTGGGTATGCTGTTTCTATAGATGGAGACCATATTGCCATCGGCGCCCGCTGGAAACGCGTATTCCAGGGTCGGGCAGGCGCTATTTTTGTATACCACAGAGAAGACAGTGGCTGGGCCGAATTCGCCATGCTCACTGAACCTGATAATAAGTTCAATGATTATCTGGGAACCAGTGTAGCAATTCATGGTCAGTATCTTTTGGGTGGAATTCCAGGAGAAGATCAGACCGGTAAAACAGATTGTGGCGCTGTGCTTGTGTTTAATGCCATTTGTGGAGATTCCTATCGCCCGGATCGCTCTCGTCTCCGCAACGACCATGAGGTTGCTGCCCGCCTGACAATGACTGCTTATCCGGTGCCATTTCAGCAAACATTGACCGTTCAGTTAGGGCAAATTCCTGCTGGAAATCTGGTAGTCCAGGTCATGGATATGTTGGGCCGGCCGGTTGAAACGCTGTTTAATGGTCTGGCGGAAGGTGTTCAATCCTTTGAGTGGCAGGCTGCACAGATGCCGCCAGGTAGTTATGTGATCCGGGTGATCACCGAACATGAAACATTGACACAAACCGTTATTCGTAACTGATTGATTTAATTAATGATCGGAGCTGTTTGAATGAACAGCCCCGATCATTGCCGTTTATATCTGGGATAAAAAACCCGTTGAAAACAATCAAATCCAGGGTTTGGAGATGATGCTCCGGCCTTTTTTTAATCCTCATTCACCTAATTTCAGTTTACATGAAAAGTAACTTTACCTATTCCTTCCTTCGAGGGATCAAAGTTCGTTCCATGGCGTTTTTCGCCATTTTGCTTTGCACCCGGTTCGGGAATCTTTCTGCTCAGCTAATTATCGACCCGGCTACGGTGGGCGGTTTTGAAAGCGGCCCAACTTTCGCTGATAACGGATGGCAGGTAGCCAATGCAGGAGCAACAAACTCCTGGTTTGTTGGAACTGTTCCGGCTGGTTTTTCCAACCGTTCTGCCTATATTTCCAATAATGGTGGCGCCGCACATGCCTACACCTCTGTTCTGGCGCCATCAGTGGTTCACTTTTACCGGGATGTAACTTTTCCGGCTGGAGTAATGACATTCAATTTGAGCTTTAATTTTATAGGCGATGGTGAAACGAGTTGGGATGAATTGCTGGTAAGTTGGGCTCCAACGTATTTTTCCCCGCAGGCCGGTAATGTCAGCCTTGGAACCAATGTATTGCCTGCGCCTGCCGTGAATATAGCGCGCGTGGAAAATCATGGTTCCGTGACTTCCATCAACATTGTATTTAATGGAGGCGCTGATTTGGGTAACTGTGTGTCTGATGTTACGCGCCGACTAATTTTTACCTGGAAAAACGATGGCTCTCTGGGGTCTCAACCCCCGGCAGCCATTGATAACATTCGTTTGGAGGGTACGCCACCTATTCAGGCTGGCATTAATGATCCTGCGGATCGATGCTCTGATGCAGCAGATATGGCTTTTGTGGGCTCTCCCATTCCTTCAGGAGGCGCCACAGGCACATTTTTCAGTCAACCCAACGGTGCGGTGTTTATCAATACCGGACCTGGAACAGCCAATCTGGATGTTTCAGCTACTCCTCCAGGAGTTTACAGCATTGTTTACAGTTACGAACGCAACGGCTGCGTTTTTGAAGCCAACACCATGGTAGAGATTTTTGGCGCGCCAAGGGCCAATATCAAACCTACTTTAATTAATTGCAGCGAACCAGGCACCGTGATTGAGTTGCCGATAATGTTCGATGCCAACAACTCGTCAGGAGGTGTTTTTTCCATTCTTAGTGGTCCACCTGCGATGTCTACAGATTCAACCCTTACTGTGCCGTCTGGTGGAGGATGTTACCTGATTCGGTATACACAAACCGAGAATCCGAATGGATGTGTTGGCGGACCCTACACCGATGACGCCAATTTGTTGATAACCATTACTCCAGACCCCGACTTTGATATACAAGGTGCGTCTTCACCGGTATGTCAGGATGGAGGTAGTGTTCCGATTAATATTGTCAGAACCAGCAATGGGCCTAATCCGGTGGTTACCATCAACGGTAATCCGGCTAACCTTGGCATGAACGATCTGCCGGCGCCGGCCTCAGTGGGCTCTATTACCTACACGATTTGTTTGACGGAAACGGCTCCCACACCAGCTGCTTGCGGCCCTATGCCGGAGCCGGGTTATGAGCAGTGCTTCGGCAAATTGTGCAAAAAGATCATTGTTTATAACGATGGTCAATCCTGTGGCACCAGTGCGCCATTCCCAAGCGAATGTCCGCCGGATCTTGATGCAACAGATGTGTGCGAGGTAGAATCAGTTCCCAGCCTTAACCTGTCTTGCAGCTTTTTTAACCTGACAGGACCAAACCTTATTGATGCAACCCTCACACCAGAATCTGCGGTAATTGGTTGTGATCAGGAGGAGGTTTGTCTGGATTGGGAAGGTACGCTTCCAGGTGTTTTGGGCGATATTGCCGCCGGAGGACCAACCTTGTCTCAATTGAATCCGGCAACCGAAATCATTTGCGATATCATTACTTTTGAAATATGTATCCCACTTCCTTTAGTGCCTGATATTTGTATTGACCCGATACCACTGGGGTCTTGGGAAGACTACTGTGATCAAACCATCGGGCAGGTAATCTTTGGTATTTTGGGCGATTTGTTGGGCGGTGATGGTGGTGGAGGTACTATCGTTGCCGATACAGATGGCGACGGTAATTTTGACTATGCAGCATATGATTATAATTTTCCGGCTCAAAGCGATGATGCAAATGAAGATCAGGCTTGCGTGCCGAATAATGTGACCACCCCACAAGGCACCATTACAGTTCGTAATGTGGTTTCCTGGCCATTTGCTCCAGAGGGCGTTTGTGGTGTAATTACATCACAGGAAATTAACCTGTTGGAATTGCTGCCAATTGGCGCCATTCCATTGGTAGGTATTATCGTGGAGGATCTGCTTGCAGCAGCTTCCTGTAACGTAAACCTGGTGTTTTCTGACGAAGAAACAGTTGAAATTCCAGTGATTAACAACATCCCACCTGTATTCGCCAACTGTAATGAGGGAGGGTATGTGTTTTCTGAAGATAATTCCTGTAATACAGAAGCCAACTGGTCTATTCCAGTGGCATATGACGGTTGTTACGGCGGGGTACTTTCTTATGTAGGTAGAACAGCCTTAACCGATGCAACCTATTTCAGCGGGTTGGCTCCGGCTACCGTTGATATTACCGGTTCCGGTGTTTATCAAACTGCCGGCCCGATTCCCGGTTCCGATTTGCCTAACGGCACCTATACCGTGGTTTATACAGCATTTTCCTGTGCTGGAATTTCTTCTACATGTGAATTCACGGTTGAAGTAACTTCAGGTGATCCCATCCTGGAATGTCCCCAAAGCATGACGGTTAAGTCTGATGTTGACCAATGCCAGTCTATGGTAACGGGGCTTGCTCCACTGCAAGGTATTGGTTGTAATACCGTGATCAACTACCTGGTGGATTACAACGTTGCTGGATTTACTGATATAGCCACTAACTCCGGTTTTAGTCCGGCCGGCATTCACAACGATGCGAGTGGCTTGACTTATCCGGTTGGTACTACCACTATTACTTACCAAATGTTGTCGGATATCAATGGCGACGGAGATGTTGACGATCAGGATGAGGAACAAACGTGTTCTTTTAACCTGACCGTGGAAGACAAGCAAAAACCGGAAGCACTTTGCATTGACCGCGATATTCAGCTTGACAGCGTAGGTATGGTGATTATCAATGCGGTGGATATGAACGACGGAGAAGCGTTTGTTGACGGCGGCAGCACCGATAACTGTGGAATTGAATCTATTTTGATCGCTCGTCCGGGAGGCCCCTTTGGCCCAACTATTACTTTCGATTGTGATGATGAAGGTGGAAATTTCGTAAACCTTCAAGTGACAGATATTCATGGAAATGTGAGCAATTGCCTTTCCTATATTAAGGTGCGCGATTTCTTTGACGGGTTTAAAATCAATTTCGCTTTGCCGGAATTGTGTCTGGAAGCCAACAACCCGGAGCAGTTTGATTTCAATAATTACATGAACATCACCCTGCCCGATGGTACCAGTATCCGCCACAATGAAGTTGCGAACCACCCTGATTTAGGCGACGCAATAGGCGCATGGGGAATTTCTGCATTCTTGCCTTCCATTAATTCTCCTTCGCAAGACCCGGGTACCATCACTTCAGATGGGGTATATACTCCTGGTACCGGTTCTGGTTATGTGACCATTTCCTATGTATTGGTATTGCCTGGTTTTACCCCACCTCCGAATGGAAATATGCCATTGGCTACCTGTTTTGAAATTGCACACACCACATTTGAACTGCGTCAGCCACTGGTAATGGGTTCTCCTGAGTGTCAGTGCATCGAAGAACTTGAACGGATTGTTGACCTGGATACTGTGTTTGGCGGTCTTGAGCCATACCGAATTCAATACTCCGGCGTACGCCTGGATGTAGATGGCGACGGTGATGCCGATGATGCCGATGGAATTTACACTTACGATGTTGCAAACGGTCATGATATTACCGACTTCAGGCAGTACCTCGGCCAGCTTCGGGTGATTTATACCCAACCGGTTTGGTCATTCACCATAGTGGATGCCCGCGGTTGCGAAATTTTCCGCTCCGGCTCCTGCGACAATGATGATGTGACAGAAGGCCCGGAAATCATTTGCCCTGCCTCCAACCATACCCTTACAACGGAAGAATTCCTTTGCGAAAGTCAGTACACCTGGTTGCATCCAACGCCACATGATAATTGCGCTGTTACGCTTTTTGATATGCGCATTCAAAATCCGGATGGAACCATAGAAGGCCCAGCGAACCTGAACGCAATTCTGTATGCCCCGCCTTTGAGCTATTACAACCCGTTTCCTCCGGGTAACCCACCATTCCCGGATTCGTTGTATTACCATACCTATGATTTCGAGCTGGGTACCACGGTTATTACTTACTATGCAGAAGATGCCTTGGGTAATTTTACCACATGCTCCTTCCAGATCACGGTGTCTGACGACGATCCACCGCATTTTATCAACTGCCCATATCCACCGGTAGTGCAAAATGCTGAATCCGGACATTGTGATGCATATGTAAATTTTGCTCTGCCACTGGCCACCGATAATTGTGACAACACTCCTGATGTGGTGCAAATTGACCAAACTGGCTTGAGCACCGGCAGTCGTTTCCCTGTTGGTACTACTATAATGTACTGGGAGGCTATTGACAACTTTGATAACAAGGATACCTGTCAAATAAAAGTTATTGTGAACGACTATTGGCAGGATCCATTGCTAACATGCCCGGCTAATGTTGTGAAAAACAACGATCCATGGCTTTGTGGGGCTACGGTTAATAATATTGCTCCGGTTGTGGATGGCCCGTGCAAGAACAATTACGGAGTAACCTACACCATTTATGCAGATGCCGCTCTTACACAAGTAAAGGACTGCGGCGTAACCAATGCAAGTGGCGAGTTTTTCGATGTGGGCGATTCCTGGGTGAAATACACAGTGCAAAATCAGCCACTGCTTTTGATTACTGAAGTAAGCCAGTCCGGCGCAGTTGACCGTTTGGAAATTTCCAATCTTGGGCCTGCGGATGTGGATATTTCATGCCTGCTGATAAACAGGCTTTCCGTTGATCCGGCGGCTAATCAAACCATTGGCCCGGTAACCATGCTGCCATCCCTGGCTGGCACTATTTTGCCTGTGGGCGGAACCATGGTATTTGATTTTGCTTTCAATGGATCAGCAAATTTGCCGGCCTGCTACACCATTTCTTACATGGGGACCATCTTTGATGAGGTGTCTACCAATGGATACGCCGGCTGCAACGGGTTTAGCGGCATCCTGGATGGTGGCGATGTTATCCGCAAATGCGAAGATGATACCAATACCGCTGCAGACTGGGTATTGGCGCAACCATGCTACCCACTTACTCTTGGCTCCATTAACCAGGATCTGGAAGTGATGGCCGATAATGGCACCCAAACTTCTCTGCAATCCATCCTGCCAAACAAGGTTTCCTGCACTTTCAAGGTAACGGTGAAAGATGCTGAAAATCCATTCTGCGGTAAACTCACTACCAATACAACTTACAACGGTGCAGGCATACCGAACATCAGCGCAGCTACCTGCAATCGTTCAACGATAACTATTCCGCCAGGCAACTGCATCATTGGCGACATTGTGTTCAACCGCACAGGTACAGCCACGCCGCAAAACTCTACCATGACCTTGATCAGCCCTAAAGGAATCAAGGTGGTGATAAGTGAAATTCCGGACGATTCTATTTCCACCCTTTTTGCACAAAAAGCGGAAGGTACCTGGACGCTGGATGTGGTTCCGTTCCCGGGACAAACACCAACGGTTACTGGTTGGTCATTGACCATCAATTGTATAGCACCGTTTGATCTTGCGGATCAGGTGTTGCCCAATCAAACCGGTCAGTGCGGCGCGACATTCACCTGGACACACCCATTGTTTGTAGACAATTGCTTCAATGGCACCATTTCTGTGGCATATACAACTGCTAATGCAGCTTGCAAACCGGCAAATACCACGCTGCTTGGCCGTGGTGGTTATGTTACCACCCAGTTTTTCTGCGTAGGAACAACCACCGTTACCTACACCTTAACTGATGCTGCCGGTAATGTGTCTACCTGCGACTTTACGGTTACCGTAAACGATGTGGAAAAACCTGTAGTGGTTTGTCCGCCAACGAAATACATCAATCTGAACGGCGGTGAATGTGGCGCGTTTGTGAATTATGATCCTGCATTTGCCTCTGATAACTGTGCAGTAGTTGATACTACTATGACGCCTCCATCTGGTTCCTGGTTCGATATTGGCAACCACCTGGTAACCATTGTGGTAACCGATGCTGCAGGCAACACCCGCTCCTGCACCTTTGCCGTGAATGTGATTGAATATGTACCCTCGGATTTCAACCTGATTTGCAATGATTTGAGTCATGTATCCATGGATGCCACTTGTGTGTTCGTGCTTAATGCTGATGAAGCATTGGAAGGCGATAATTACCACTGCTACGATGACTACATCATTACGGTGAAAAATCAGGCAAACCAGCCTGTAGGCAACATCTTTGGCCCTGCAGATATTGGCAAAACGTTCACCATCACAGTAAAAGACCCGGAAACGGGCAATTCCTGCTGGTCGCTGCTGAAAATTGAGGATAAACTGGTTCCGGCGCTCACTTGTCCGGCCGACATTACCATTGCCTGCAGTGAAAATACAGGAGTCGTACACACTGGTAATGTAACTATCCACGACTGCAGCGCCACTACTACGGTAATTGATGATGAGTATACTGATTTTGGTCAGTGCAACAACCCACGTGGCCAAATCGTGCGAACCTGGATTGTTACAGACGCCTGGGCAAACCAGTCTGCCTGCTCACAAACCATCACCATCACACCGTTTAGCTTAAACGATGTAGTATTCCCTATTGATGTTACCGTAAACTGTGAAACAGCTTACCTGAATGCATCTGCTACGGATCCGGATAATACCGGAAGACCAAGCATCAACGGATTCCCGATTGGAGTAGGTGGCTTGTGTACCGCTTCCATCAGCTTTACCGATGAACGCTTTGATATTTGTCCGGGAAGCTACGAGATTCTGCGTACCTGGAAAGTCCGCAATACCTGCTTCCCGGTAGCGCCGGATAATCCGATCTCCCATGTACAGGTGATCACGATTTCCGACCTCGGTGGTCCGGTATTTGCTTGTCCACCAACGGTAACTGTTTCTACAAATCCGTTCCAATGCTGCTCAAACACAGCTTTGCCGAACATGATTGTGTCTGAAGGCTGCTCTCATATTCTGGACCTGGAGGCTAAGGTTACTGGTACCAATCCAAACAATGGTAACATCATTACCTTCACGGTAGGAGGTCATCTGGAAGATTTTGCCGGTAATAACTATTGGAATCCGGATACTATGGCGGTGTTTGGATTTACACAATGTCTGCCAATTGGCACGTATAACGTCCGTTACAAAGCATCAGATGAATGTGGAAACACCTCATTCTGTCATTTTGAACTGAAAATTGCCGACCAGGTACCACCGGCTATAGCTTGCGATCAGGTCACCCAGGTGGCGCTGACTACAGACGGTATGGCCATTGTGCCGGCGGCTACCTTCGACGATGGCACTACAGATAACTGCTGCCTGGACTTCTTTGAAGTGCGCCGTATGAACAGTAACAACTGCACCAATACTGCCTTTGGGCCGGACGTGAAGTTCTGCTGCGAAGACATTGGTGATACCATTATGGTAGTATTCCGCGCCTGGGATTGTCATAATAATTCCAACGATTGTATGGTGTCTGTACTGGTTGAGGACAAGATCAAACCAGCTTGTCAGCCACCAGCCAACGTATCTGTAAACTGCGAGAATTTCGACCCAAGTCTGTGGACCTATGGAATTCCGGATGTTGCTGATAATTGCTGTTTGGATAATACCAAAACATATCAGGGTCAGATTGGCCTGACACACTCCGTGAACTACAGTCTGTTCGACACGGTTTGTAACAAGGGCACGATCACACGCACCTTCCGTGCGTTCGACTGCTCGGGCAACTCCAGTCAGTGCACGCAGCGGGTGTTTGTGAACTACCTGCAGGACTACTACGTGAAATTCCCGAACGATGCCATCGTAACTACCTGCGACGGAACTGGCAACTTCGGCGAGCCACTGTTCTTTGGTGAAGACTGCGAACTGCTGGGTGTGTCTCACACCGATGAAATATTTACCGTAGTGCCAGATGCCTGCTTCAAGATTGAGCGGACCTGGCAGATCATCAACTGGTGTACGTTCAACCCGAACCTGCCATTGATTGAGGTGCCCAACCCGAACCCGAATCCGGTGAGCAACGCTGCTGCCAACCTGCCTGGTCCAACCGTATCGGCTTGCGGCACGATAGCGCCATGGGCTCCAACGGTGGTGAAAATCAACCCAACCGACCTGACGGCCACGAACTACTGCACATTCTGGCAGCAGGACGCCAACGGCTACAAGTACAAACAGATCATCAAGATTCAGGATGGTCAGGCGCCTACAGGCACCTTTGTAGAGCCAACCTGCGACAACCAGGCCTGGAACACAGCTAACCGCTCTGATCTTTGGAACGAGATGTACTGGTGGGATAATGGTATCCAGACACATGACCTGTGCGAAGAGCCAACCGAGTTGTCTATTACCGGCACCGACGCCTGCTCCGGCGCCAATGTGAACATCGAATACCTGTTGTTCCTGGATCTGGACGGCGACGGCACGATGGAAACCGTGGTAAACTCCGTGAACACAGGTTTGGCCGGTTTGGGCTGGAACAATGTGCTGTACGGCAACCTGAACACACCAAACTTCTCCGGTGGCACGCCACGCGCCTTCGATGAGCGCCCGGTTCCAGCCAACCAGAAGTACGGCTTTGCGATTCAGGAAACCGTAACAGGCAACAATAAAACGGCAAGCGTACGCTGGAATACCCAGCAGCAGCAGAACAACTACGTGGTACCTGAGCTGCCACATGGCACGCACAAGATCAAGTGGTTCATCACCGACGGCTGCGGCAACAACAGCGAGTACGAATACACCTTCACGGTACGCGACTGCAAAGCGCCAACCGTGGTTTGTCTCAACGGTTTGAGTGTGAACATCATGCCAACCAGCATGATCCAGCTGTGGGCTACCGACTTCCTGCAGTACACGGAAGACAACTGCACACCTTCCGGTCAGATCAAGGTTGGTATCCGCAAGTGCGGTACCGGCGCCGGCTTCCCGGTTGATGCACAAGGCAACCCGATCACCAACGTAACCTTTACCTGCGATGAATTGGGTACGCAGTGTGTAGAACTCTGGGCTGTGGATGCACAGGGCAATGCCGACTACTGCGAAACCTACGTGATTGTACAGGATAACCTCGGCAACTGCCCAATTGGCGATCATATCAACGTATCCGGTGTATTGAAAACAGAAATGACGGATGGAATTGAAGAAGCTACGGTGAATGTAAACGGCACCAGCACCTTCGCGCCACCGTACAGCTACTTCGATCTGACGGACGACAATGGTAACTATCAGCTGATCAACAGCGTACCGCTGGATGCTTCCTTCACGATTGCTCCGGAGAAGGACGACAACCCACTGAACGGTGTAACCACTTATGATCTGGTGTTGATTTCCAAGCATATTCTGGGTCTGGAGCCATTGAACAGTCCGTACAAAATGATTGCAGCGGATGCGAACAAATCCGGTTCTATCACCACGTTCGACATTGTGGAGATTCGTAAGTTGATTCTGGGTATTTACACCGAGCTTCCGAACAACACCAGCTGGAGGTTTGTGGACAAAGCCTTTGTATTCCCGAATGCGAACAATCCGTTCCAGAGTGCTTTCCCTGAAACCGTTTCAGTAGCCAATGCGATGACTACCCAGTTTGGTAAGGATTTCGCGGGTGTGAAGATTGGTGACGTGAATAACTCTGCCGTTGCGAACCTGAATATGCAGGTGGAAGAAAGGACCGCCGGTACTGCTGTCTTTGACGTACTCCCAACAGAAGGTTCAGTAGACCGGGAACTGAAGGCCGGAGAGGAACTTGAAGTTACGTTCAAAGCGACTCAACCGTTGAAAGGATTCCAGTTCACCTTGTCGCTAAACGGATTAAAAGCCCTTGGTGTGGTTAATTCAGACCAGGTGACGAATCTGAATTTCAACCTGTTGCCGGAAAATGCGATGGCGGTATCTATCGATGGCGCGCAGGCCTTTACCGTTCGTTTCCGGGCAAGTAAATCAGGTAAATTAAGTGAAATGCTTGGTGTGTCAGGTTCGATTACCCGCGCAGAAGCTTATGGAGAAAATGGTCGCCTTCAGGTAGCGCTGCGGTTTGGTGGCAATACCATTGCAGGTGTTGGCTTTGAACTTTATCAGAATCAGCCGAATCCGTTCCTCAACAAAACGAGCATTGGCTTCTTCCTGCCAGAGGCTGCGGATGCGACGCTGAGCGTATTTGATGAAACGGGTCGAATGGTTTATCAGCAAAAAGGCAGTTTTGCCAAAGGTGCAAACACCGTAATGCTGGAGCGCGCTCTGATCAATACTACCGGAATGTTGTACTACAAGCTGGAAACGGCTACAGATAGTGCTACACGGAAGATGATCCAGACGAAGTAATTCAGACTTCGGAAATAGTGAAAGCCCTGCAGCTTGAGAAGGCTGCAGGGCTTTCACTATTTCCGTCATTTCCCACACCTTTACACCCTAAACACACCAAACACATGAAAAGACTACTTATTTCAATCCTGCTGCTTCAGGTTGCAGCAGCCTTGTGCGCACAATCCGGTTCCTGGAGCTTTGGCGCCACTGTCCAGACGGGCATCTCTTTCCCAACTTTTCAACATGACAAGGATCCAGGCTACGAAAAACAAGTGAACAGCCAGCTTCTGCCGCAATTTGCGCCGGGCGCCTCACTTGATGTGACCTGGCATTCGGCGCCGCGCGTGGCTTTGCAATCCGGTATTGGTTATTGGCAATCCGGTCAGGGTTACAAGGAACAGGACTTGATCATCGTCACCCCGGATTTTCCTGAAGGAACATACAAGGGTACCTTTGATGCCAGAGTCAGATATCATGATGTAAGCATTCCGGTTTATATCAAAATTTTTCCTGTCGGCGGCAATAACAGGTTTTACCTTATTGCTGGTTTTGCGGGCCTGTACCGGTTCTCGCGCAAACAAATCGTTGAATTTCATTATGTTGATAGTACCACCGAAACCTCTAAAGAAGAAATGAAGGAGGATTACCGGTCATTTACAGATATCAACCTGCGTAGCGACCTTGGTTTTGGTTATGCTTTTCCTCTGGGCGAAAAAATGCAATGGTTCCTGGAACCATTGTTTGGATACCAGGTGTTCCCCTCTATCAAACAAGGAAATGGTAAATGGGGACAGTATTTTTTCGGCTTAAACCTGGGAGTAACGATGGGACGATGAACGATGAACGATGAACGATGGGGTTGCGTGGATATTTATACCCACGCCCCCATCGTCCATCGTTCATCGTCCCGTCGTTCATCGTTTTAAAAAAAAGCCGTAATTTTGCGGCTTCGCAAAACAAAATCAGCTTTACAGTGGACTACAGACCCGGTGACATAGAGCCTAAATGGCGGAAGTGGTGGAAAGAAAACCATGTATATCAGGTTAAAAATCAAGGAGATAAACCCAAGTACTATGTACTTGACATGTTTCCGTACCCATCTGGTGCAGGCCTGCACGTAGGTCACCCTCTGGGGTATATCGCCTCCGATATCCTGTCGCGCTACAAACGCCTGCGCGGGTATAATGTGCTGCACCCCATGGGATACGACTCCTTTGGACTTCCTGCCGAGCAATATGCCATTCAAACCGGGCAGCACCCGGCTATTACCACCGAGCAAAATATTGCCCGTTACCGGGAGCAACTCGAAAATATCGGGTTTTCGTTCGATTGGAGCCGCGAAGTGCGTACCTCCGATCCGGAATATTACCGATGGACTCAATGGATATTTATCCAGTTGTTCAACCATTATTACGATCTGGAAGCGGGAAAAGCGCAGCCTGTTGCAGCCCTGGTGAGTAAGTTTCCGCAATCCGGTAATGCATCCGTACGCGCTGTTTGCGACGATGATACACCGGTTATTTCCGCTGCTGACTGGAATAACATGAGCGAAAAAGAGCAACAGCTGTTTTTGCTCAAGTACCGCATCACTTTCCCTGGGGAAGAATACGTAAACTGGTGCCCTGCGTTGGGGTCAGTATTGTCAAACGACGAGGTTAAAGACGGCGTCAGCGAACGCGGTGGTCACCCGGTGGAACGCAAACTCATGAAACAATGGGTAATGCGCATTACAGCCTATGCCGACCGTTTGCTGGAAGGCCTTAATACCATTGAATGGCCGGAATCCATCAAGGAACAGCAGCGCAACTGGATTGGAAAATCAGTGGGCGCCTCTGTGAAATTCGCGGTAGAAGGATATGATAATCAATATATTGAAGTGTTTACCACTCGAGTTGATACCATATACGGAGTAAGCTTTATGGTGTTGGCGCCAGAGTTGGATCTGGTGAAAACGCTTACCACCGACGAGCAACGCAATTCGGTGGAGGGGTACATCAAGTGGTCGGCCGGACGCAGTGAGATTGAACGTATGGCCGATACCAAAAAGGCTACAGGCGTATTCACCGGCGCTTATGCCATCAATCCGGCCAACGGCGCCCGCGTGCCCATCTGGATTGCCGATTATGTGCTGGCCGGCTATGGAACAGGCGCCGTCATGGCGGTACCTTCCGGCGATCAGCGCGACTGGAATTTTGCCCGGGAATTTAATCTGCCTGTTCTTCCTATTCTTGACAGTCAACAAGGACTGGATACTGCCGCTGACCCTACCAAGGAAGGTCGATACATCAATTCAGGTATCATCAACGGCATGACTTACGCAGAAGCCGTTCCAACCCTGATTCAATGGTTGGAAAAGGAAGGGATTGGCCGGGGCAAAACCCAATACAAGTTGAGGAATGCGGTATTCAGCAGACAGCGTTATTGGGGAGAGCCGGTTCCGGCGCGCTGGGTAGATGATGTGCCGTGTGTGCTGAACGAGAAGGAATTGCCCTTGGTATTGCCGGCAGTAGATAAGTATTTGCCCACCGAATCCGGCGAACCACCATTGGCGCGCGCGGCAGGCTGGGATTACGAGCTGTCGACCATGCCGGGTTGGGCTGGATCTTCCTGGTATTTTTACCGGTACATGGATCCCCAAAACGATCAGGCTTTCTGTTCCAAAGAAGCCATGGAATACTGGCAGCAGGTAGATTTTTATATTGGTGGTTCAGAGCATGCGGTGGGCCACCTGTTGTACAGCCGTTTCTGGAATCATTTCCTACACGACCTTGGGCTGGTACCTCATCGCGAATTTGCCAAAAAACTGGTGAATCAGGGTATGATTCAGGGCCGCTCCAACTTTGTTTATCGGGCAAAAGAGCGTTTTTTTGAAGAATACCTGATGATTAAAGTACTCAAGCCATTTATGGAAGAGTATGGCCCGATCATGATTGGCGGCGCTGAATTTGAAGAGGAAATCAAGTATGATTTTGCTTTTGAAACCAATAATCTGGTTATTGAGGTAACCTCTAGCAAGCAGGTTGACAAGATTGAACGTATTCGGACGGCAGCCACGGCAGATGGTAAACGTTTGCTTGTAGTGCATACAGAATGGTTGACTCAACAGATCAACGAGCCCAACGTGGTGGCGGATCTGATTCGTCAGGCATTGGCGGGGAAGGATGCCTATCAGGTAACTGAGGGGCCATACCCTTTTGAGCACCTGTTTGTATCACACAGTTTGATATACAAATACAGTGCGGAAACGGTTACCAAACTGCACGTAGACGTGAATATTGTGGATAATGATGTGCTGGATCTGGATAAAGCCCGGAACTTGCCCATGTTTGCCCATGCCAATTTCAAGGTAGATGCGGAGGGCAAGTATACCTGCTCCTGGGAGGTGGAAAAAATGTCGAAATCCAAGTTCAATGTTGTCAATCCGGACGATGTGGTGGCGGAGCACGGGGTGGATTGTTTCCGGATGTTTGAGATGTTCCTTGGGCCTATTACAGATGCAAAACCATGGAATACCAAGGGGATAACCGGTGTTAGCGGCTTTTTGCGCAAGTTCTGGAGTATGTTTTTTGAGGGAGAACAGTTCAGCGTTTCGGATGCAGAGCCCACACGTGATGAATTACGTGTGTTGCATAATTGCATCAAAAAGGTAACCGACGATATTGAGCGGATGAGCATGAATACCTGCGTAAGTCATTTCATGATTGCCACCAACGATTTGCGCAGTTTGAAATGCAATAAACGCGCTATTCTGGAGCCCCTGGTGGCCCTGATTGCACCGTTTGGTCCGCATCTGGCTGAGGAACTCTGGCATCGGTTAGGGCATACAGGTTCTGTTTGCGATGCAACCTGGCCGGCTTATGATGAAGCGTTGATTAAAACAGACACCAAGGAATATCCGATTCAGATTAACGGTAAACTTCGGGCAACCATTGAACTGCCAACCGACATCTCTGCCGCAGATGCCGAGGCAGCAGCATTGGCCCTGGAACAGGTACAAAAATGGCTCGAAGGTCAGGCGCCCAAAAAAGTGGTGTTTGTGCCTGGAAGAATGATCAATATTGTGATTTAGTATCTGGGTGTTTGAGTGTCTGAGTGTTTGAGTTGGCGTTCGGCTGGGTGGTTCAAAGAGCAATGGCCTTTGAGCATCTCTACCCCAAGGGCAATGCCCTCTGAGCCAACCAGCCGAACGCCAACTCAAACACTCAGGCACTCAAACACTCAAGCACTCAAATATGTACAAAAACAAAAAAGTTGTTGTGGTTTTGCCGGCTTACAATGCCGCTTTGACACTGGAGAAGACCTACCGGGAAATTCCATTTGATCTGGTGGATGAGGTGATTTTGTGCGACGACCATAGCAGGGATAATACAGCAGATCTGGCCCGTTCACTGGGCATTCAGCACGTGATCGTTCACGAAAAGAACAAAGGATACGGCGGCAATCAAAAATCCCTGTACAATAAGGCGTTGGCCATTCAGGCGGATATTGTGATCATGTTGCATCCTGATTATCAGTATACTCCCAAGCTCATTCCAAGTATGGTAAACATCATTGGCGAAGAGTTGTATCCGGTGGTATTGGGTTCTCGAATTCTGGGCATGGGCGCTTTAAAAGGAGGTATGCCGATGTACAAGTACATTGCCAATCGTTTCCTGACGTTCAGCCAGAACCTGCTGATCAATTACAAACTGTCTGAATACCATACAGGATATCGTGCTTTCAGTAAAGAAGTGCTGCTTGGTATCAATTTCAACCAAAATTCCGACGATTTTGTGTTTGACAACGAGATGTTGTCGCAAATCGTGTATGCCGGTTTCGACATTGGTGAGGTAACCTGCCCAACCAAATATTTTGAAGAAGCCTCAAGCATCAATTTCCGGCGCAGCATGAAATACGGCCTGGGCGTACTCCGGGTATCCTTCAATCATTGGCTGCAACGTATCGGTCTGGCAAATTTTGCGATGTACAAAAAGCCCGCCTGAGTACCATTTAGAAAGATTAAAAAAACAGCGCTGCACGTAAATACCCGTGTGCAGCGCTGTTTTTTTATATGCAAAATACTGTAACTATTTTATAATTGTTTTTTAAACAATTGATAAACAATATATTCAATGAAAATAATCAAAAAATGATAGGAACAAATGCCAAAAAATGTCTTTGCTAATGCGGGCAGCATGCCGAACATTTGCAGTATCAAAAGTGTGTCAAACGAATTCGTACTGATTTTTCCTTATCCGGGCCAATGTTTTGTGCCCTTTTAACCTGAAAAAAAGAACAACATGATACCCATGCGCTACCTACTACTTACCTTATGCCTGTTTGGCCTGGCTTTTCTGCCAGCCGGCCATACTCAATGCGATTTTCAACCCAGTACCAACATTACCAATGTTTTGTGTAATGGAGGCAACAGCGGCGGCATTGACCTCACTATCACCAACGGAACGGGACCGTTTACCTATGTGTGGCCAAATGGAGCAACTACCCAGGATTTGACTAACATTGTTGCAGGGACCTACACTGTTACCATTACAGATGGTCTGGGTTGTACAACTACTTCAAATGGTGTTGTAACGGAACCGCCAGCTTTGACGGTTGTCATTCCCGGGCCAAGCACCATTACCTGCAGCACTCCGGTAATAACTTTGCCAGCCATAGTCAGTGGAGGTGTTGGGCCTTACCAATACCTATGGTCAAATGGATTTACAACGGGTGTTATCGATGCGTTCCAGGCTGGTATCTACACCGTTACAGTTACTGACCTTAATGGTTGTACGGTTACTGCCAATACAACCTTGTTTGTAAATGCTAATGTTCCCGTAGCCTGCATTGCTCCGCCACAAGTACTCACTTGTGTGGTTTCTACCATTACATTAAGCGCCAGTTGCGCTTCACAAGGGCCTAATTATGTCTATAACTGGACAGGCCCCGGTATCGTGGGCGGTCAAAATACCCTTAACCCGATAATCAATGCACCGGGTACCTATTCCATCGTTGTAACGGATGTTACCAATGGCTGTACCTCTGTTGCCACAGCATTGGTTTTTGAAGATATTGTTGCACCAACGGCAGATGCGGGGCCTGTAGTGGAACTGCCTTGTGGCGGTGGAATTACAACATTGATGGCAAACAGCAGTATTGGGGCTAATTTTACCTATTCCTGGACCACCGTTAATGGCAATATAGTTAGCGGCGGAAATACCATTAATCCGATAGTAAATGAACCTGGCGTATACCAACTTCTGGTGGTGAATACCCAGAATGGCTGCACGGCCACTGATGAAACGGTGGTAGTGAGCGGTAGTTCTGCCCTTTGCGGCAGCATTGTGGGCAATGTACTGGAGGATGTTAACCTCAATTGCCTGTCTGATGCTGGTGATAGCGGCCTAAATCAATGGATTGTTCAGGCAACAGGAGCCACAGGTACCTATTTTGCCTTAACCAATGCTACCGGCGCGTATGAATTGTATGTAGAGCCCGGCGATACCTATAAGGTTATTGCTGTGCCACTTAGTCTGCTTTGGGCTGCCTGTCCTTCCATACCGGATGTAACGGTTAATTTTCCCAATCAGATTTATCCTGCACAGGATTTGTTGTTTCAAAAAGTTGCCGGTTGTCCGCTGCTCACGGTTGATATCAGCTCGGGTAACCTGAGGCGTTGTTTCAGCAACAACCTTTTCAGTGTTCATTATTGCAACAACGGCACCGAGCCTGCCACTGATGCTTATGTGGATGTCACACTGGAGTCTTTGTTTACCATTGTAAATACCAGTATTCCATTTGTCAACCAGGGAAATAACGTGTATCGTTTCCAGGTTGGCGATCTTAATCCCGGCGATTGTGGCTCATTTAACCTTACGGCACATCTTAGCTGTGATGCAGCATTTGGACAAACGCATTGTGCAGAGGCGCATATTTATCCGGATACCACCTGTATTCCTACTAATCCGCTTTGGAGTGGAGCCAGTTTGCGTATTCAAAGCACCTGCAGCCCGGATTCTGTGCGTTTTGACATTAAAAACGTGGGTATCGGCAACATGAATGCTGCAGTTGATTACATCGTGATTGAAGATCAGGTAATGCTGATGAGCGCCCCGATACTGCTGGATATTGGCGAGTCGACCCAGGTTAGTGTGCCGGCCAATGGCAGTACCTGGCGTTTGGAAGTAGAACAGGTGCCATTCCACCCGGGATTTTCCTATCCATCCATTGCTGTAGAAGGCTGCACCACCAATCCGGTGTTCTCCACGGGTTTTGTCAACATGTTCCCGCAAGATGATGCGAATGAGTATGTTGATATCCACTGTCAGGCTAATACAGGTTCTTACGATCCAAACGATAAAACCGGCTACCCGCTGGGGTACGGCGCCAACCACTACATCCGCCCGGGCACTCCGCTGGAATACCTGATTCGGTTCCAGAATACCGGCAACGATACAGCCTTCACGGTGCGCATTGAGGATACACTCTCTCAATGGCTCGATCCGGCTACCCTCAGACCAGGGGCAAGTAGCCATGCCTACACCTGGAATCTGAGTGGCGCAGGGTTGCTGACCTTCCTTTTTGAAAACATTCTGTTGCCGGATTCCAATGTAAATGAGCCAGCCTCTCACGGATATGTCAAATTCACCATCAACCACAAGGGTGATGCGCCGCTGGAAACAGTGATTGAAAACAAAGCGCTGATTTACTTTGATTTCAACGATGCCATAGTAACCAATACAACGGACCATAAGCTGGGCGAAAACTTCGTCACGGTTGGACTATGGCAACCCAGCAGACCGCAATATGCTGTTCAGGTAACACCCAATCCATTCTCAGATGCTGCTATGCTTGAGCTGAAGGGTCTTGAAAAGACAGAGGGGCTTCAATTACAGGTGTTTGATTTGCAAGGGGTTATGTTATTGAAACAACAGGGGGATTCTCCTGTGTTCTCCTTGCAGGCTGAAGCTCTGCCCAGAGGTACTTATCTCTTCAATATCACCCAGGATGGCAAAATCCTGGGAACAGGCAAGTTGATGGTGCAGTAGGTTTAGGCTATTATTGGTTATTAGGGTCATTTAGGTCATTTAGGGTCATTTGGCGGTCAAGGTTGCCATGATAATAAGCCAGGTCGATATCGGCAATTAACACAAAAACTTCAGGCTGGTCATGTTGGGTTCATTTACTGTCGGGGTGACTCCAAAGTCACCCCGACAGTAAATGAACCCAACATGACCTAAATTACCCCTAATGACCTCAATGCCCCCTAAATGACCCAAATAACATAAAATAACCTCACAACTATTTTCCAAGGAAAATTCAACTCCTGTATTTTGATTTTTAAAAACTAATTGTACCTTTGCGCTCCGTTTTTCGGAAAGAACAAATTTTACAGAGTAAGCGATGAAACGTACCTATCAACCTTCACGGCGCAAGCGCGCAAACAAGCATGGTTTTCGCTCCCGCATGGAGTCTAAAAATGGCCGCAAGGTTCTGGCTCGCCGCCGTAAGCAAGGTCGCTGGAAACTGACCGTTTCCGACGAGCGTGGCGCGAAATAATTGAACCCGGCCTGAGCCGTGTTTATGCTATTATACTTTAAGACTTCCGAAGTCACCCTGTGACCTCGGAAGTCTTATTTTTGTGCCTTCCTGCAAGTTTTTCTTGCAGCTATTTCCATCATGCCTACATTCACCCGTCAGGAGCGACTCAAAAGCCAGGCTGCCATTGGCGCCCTGTTTAAGGGTGGACAATCTTATGTGGCTTATCCATTGCGGGTGGTTTGGAAAGAAGCTCCTCCTCATCTGGCGGCCATGAGCAGGGTGCAGGTGGTTATTACCGTTCCCAAGCGTGTTTTTAAAACTGCTGTTGCCCGCAACCGTATCAAACGCCAGATCCGCGAAGCTTTTCGCCTGAACAAGGATGCCCTTCATCAAAAACTTGCGGAATCCGATCAGCACATTTCTCTGATGCTCGGGTATATTGCCAAAGAATCGTTGCCCTACGCAGAGATTGTTGCAGGGGTGGAGAAGATGATCCGAAAATTCCCCGGGCGGTGAACGCGGATTTCGAACGCGGATTTTTTATTGGAACGCGGATGACGCAGATGACGCGGATTTTGAACGCGGATTTTGAACGCGGATTTTTTATTGGAACGCGGATGACGCGGGTGACGCGGATTTTGAACGCGGATTTTTTTCGGGAACGCGGATGACGCGGGTGACGCGGATTTTTGGTTATGCCTTCGGCATGTTTTTCTCCTGATTTTTATTGTAGCTGGGTTGTCATCCCGAGAATCGGGACCTACACAAGCCAGGTATTTCGAATGCCTGTTGCCAGGTAATCAAAAAGTATAACTTGTGTAGGTTCCGCTGCGCAAGATGACAACCCAGCTACAGTAAATGACCCCCAAAATGACCATTAATGACTTCAAAATGACCATTAATGCCCTCAAATGACCACAATGCCCCCCAATGACCTTTCTTCCTCACCTCTCTCTCGTCCAATACCAATAAAACGGTACGCCTGTTAACATCAGCACAACGCCTAAGCCAGCTTCTCTTGGGTGGGTGAAGCAGGTGACAATAATAAGTGTGGCACAAAAAAGTACAAAAACGGCAGGTACCAGCGGATATCCCCACACCTTGTAGGGGCGTTCTGCATTTGGTTCTCGGTATCGAAGTATAAATACTCCCAATGCTGTAGCGCCATAAAAGAAAAAGGCCGCGAAAATTAGCATATCGGTGAGCTGGTCGAAGCTGCCGGAAAGCACCAGCAGACAAGCCCAAAGCCCCTGCATCCACAGAGCCGGGTTGGGTGTGTTGTACTCCGGATGAATTTCTTTAGCCCGGGAAAAAAACAGGCCATCTTTGGCCATGGCGTAATAAACCCGCGGAGGCATCAAAATGGTAGCATTGGTGCAGCCCAGGGTGGTAATCAGGATAGTAATAGAAATGAGGGTTGCACCGATATCTCCGGCAAAATGACGCACCACCGCAACGGCAGCAATCTCGTTTTGCGATTGGTAAACATTGATAATCTGATCAATGGGCAATACATACAGATAGGTGAAATTTACCAGCAAATAGGCGCCCATGATGATCAGCATGCCGGAAAACAGGGCCAATGGTAAATTTCTATTAGGATTTTTGATTTCACCACCAATAAATCCAAGCGTGTTCCAGCCTTCATAACCCCAAAAAGCGGCCAAAAGGGCCGTAAACATGGCTTTGATGAAGCTGAAATCCGTCCAGGAACGATCCACAAACTGAACGGAAGAAGTCTGGAAGTTTTGCAGGCTTCCTCCTCCGAAGAAAAGTCCGGAAATTACAATGCCAATAAGTCCTACAATCACCAGCCGGGTGGCCCAGGTGCTCAGGAACTCTCCGTTTTTTAGTCCGCGGGAATTCAACCAGGTCAGTACCAGTATCAGCGAAATAGTGAGCGCCTTCACCCCGGCATTTTCGAAAGGTTTAAAAACCAGAAACTGAATACTTTCAATGGATTCCGGCAAATGAGGCAGAGGAAAAATGGCATTAAAGGATTGCGAAAAGACATACGCAATGCCGGCCACTGCAGCTGTTTTGATCACGGCAAACGTGCTCCAGCCCCACATAAAGGCCATGAATTTGCCATATATCTTCCGGAAATAAACGTATTCCCCGCCCGAATCGGCCATCATGCCGGCAATCTCGGCATTGCTAAGCGCGCCGCACAAGCTGATGACACCAGCCAGCGCCCAGGCCCAAAGCACCAAATCCGGCGACAGTAGTTCGGCCGACATAGGCGCTACTTTTTTATACACACCTGAACCGATTACGGAACTTACCACCAGAATGGTGGCGCCTGCCAGCGTAATGCTGCGAACGAGTTGACCTTGTTTCTTTTCCATGGGAGGCAAACATAGGGAAAGTTGCGTACATGATTGACGAGTACATGATTGACGATTACATGATTGAAGAGGGGAGGCGCTGAGCTTGTCTTGGTTTCGGGGCCGAAGGCCCTGTCGGAATACCAGACCGAACGCCCTCCCTCTGCAATCATGTACTCATGTACTCGTCAATCATGTACTTTTCAATCATGTACTCATGTACTCTTCAATCATGTACTTTTCAATCATGTACTCATGTACTCGTCAATCATGTACTCCCCAGCGCCTTCAGCAGCCATTCCCGCTCCGTTAGTGCGGGCGTGGACTCAATCTCTTGCCGGAGCTTTTCTTTTTCCCGGGCATCATTAGGGTTGAGAGTGGCTAGTTTTCTGAATAATTTAATGGTAGTGAGGTAGGTATCGCGGTGGTATCCGAGCACTTTTTTGCGGCGCAGGTACACTTGCATACTGTCGAGCTGGTTTTCCAGGGCATCGTATTCGCTGAGGTTGAAGTAGATTTTACAAAGGATTGCCTTGGCCGCCAGATTGTGCAATACATCGTCGTATTCAATGTGCAGCAGGTGTTGCATGGCATCTTTGTAAGCGCCGGTTTCAAAAAAATATCTGGCCAGGTTGAAATGCACAGCGCCTTCACGGTGAGTCTCCGGGAGTAAAGGCGCATAGTTGTGCAAAAATTGTTTCACCCATGCATATTCCTGTAAACGCAGTCCGGTGCGTGTGATGTTGTTATAGGTAAACCTGGACAATACGCCGTTCTCCAACAAGGCGCCATGGGTGAGGCCGGAGCGGTACAAATCGAATATTTCGGCATAAAAGCGTTCGTTTTGCTGGTTGATTTGTCGGATGCAGAAATTGATGGCCATCAGATACAAATCATGTGTTTCCGACAAAGAAAATTGCGGGGCATGGTTTTGCAGAATTTCTTTCAAGCGGGAAAAGTGCATGTCGCTGCCGGATGCGCCCAACTGGGCGTAATAACCGTGAAAATATGCCGCCACCGCAGGGATAGTCATGTAATGGTGCCCATCCAGAAACTGCAATACCGGCTGCAATAACCCTTTGTCAAAGTGCTGCTGACTTACCAGTTGTTGACTAAGCATCATGCATCCGGTGCGAAGCTTGTCGCAGATAAAGGCAATGTCCTGCGCCTCCGAAAGCGCCTGTGCGTTGGAGGTTTTAACACGCCCTTGCTGCAGACTAAGGTGATAGGCCTCCCAATGTAGTCGTACATCCGCCTGATAATAGGCCAATCCGCGATGAGGATCCAGCTCCAATCGTTTGCGCGCGTATTTTAGCATTTGATTGGCAGGCTCTTCCAAATGCAACTGCCGAAGCGCTTCAATGGTATCGGCGTGTTGCAGGTGTTGAGCATTTTGCCTGGTTTCCTGTGCCAGAAATTGCTCCACCGTTTCCATGGTGTAATTGGTCAGGTGATACAATCGCCTTGTATCCTGCTCTTCCCCCCATTCCGGAAGTTTACCCAATAGCTCCTCCCGGGAGATTTCAGACAGATGCAGGTGTTCCAGTAAATAATCCAGCAACTTGCCAACCCCGGCATGTGTAACATGGTATGGAGAACGGGAAAATTTGATCAAAGCCCGCCTTTGGGGCTTGGATAAGGCGCGCAAAACAGTCAGCAGATTCGGCGACATAATTTCTTGTTAAAAAAATATGGCTGTAAAAATAGTATAATTTCTGAAAAATTGAATTTTAATTTTGTTTTAAAGCATTGAAATTCAATATTTTAGTTTTATTAAATTGTATTCTAAAATCTGAAAAATGCTAAATTTTGTCTTTGTTGACCCAATATTCTCGCTTCACTTTTGTATCGTGAAAGTTTATACGGGCCGGCCTGTAAAAAACCAACACTGTAATCCCCCGCTCTCATCATTGAAAAAAGATCGCTTATGTACCGTTCACGATTGCTAACTTTTTGCTTTCTGTTTCTGGCTGCCTTAACATACGGCCAGGGATTTTTGAAAGTTTTTCCTGAGGCTGCGAGTTCAGCCAATGCTTTAATTGCTACTTCGGATGGCGGGTATTTTCTGGCGGGAGAAAAAACCGATGCTCAAGTTGTGTTCATTGCCCGCACCGACGCAAACGGTCAAACAATATGGCAATCCAACCTTGCCCTGAACCAATCCCGCGCTATCGCTGCAGCCGCTAGTCCTGACGGAGGCTTTGTTTTACTACTGGAAAACTATCAGGACAACGGCCTTTTGCGCAATGCGTTATTGAAGTTGAATGCATTCGGCATTGTTGAATGGACCACGGTGTTGCCCAATGGCAATATTTCGAATGGATTAAATGATTTGCAGGTGCTGCCTGATGGATCTGTGGTTGCTGTGGGTAATACCCGCGACATTAATTTCGATACCCGTGGCTGGCTGGTAAAGTGCGATCCTTCAGGCGCAGTTTTACTGGATAAAGTATTCGGGATCAAACAACAACTGGTTAAAAAACTGGTAGTGCTGCCCGGTGGCGATTTGGCGGTAGCCGGTTTTTTTCAAAATTATTACCTGGCGCGCCTTGATGCCAATGGTGATCCGGTTTGGGAAAACACTTTCTCTTACCCGGGTAATCAAATAGTTTACGATCTGCTGCTCACCCAGGATGGCCAATTGGCGTTACTGGGCACCAGTCCGGGCTTAAGTACCCTGAAAATTCAAGTCTTGAAAGTTGGACTTAACGGGCACCTAATCTGGAACAGCGGTTATGTGCCGTTCCCCAACAACAGCAATGCGCTCCCGGTGTTGAACACCTTTGCACAAGCCTCCAATGGTCATTTTTATATTCCATTCTGGGGTTTTATCGACGATCCCCTGGATACACCCCTGGAAATAATGGAACTGAGTGAAAATGGCGTGGCTCTGGGTAAGCTAAATCTGGGCCTGTCCGGGAATGCAAAAGACATACTGGCTACTACCGATCAGCGTCTGGTACTGACGGGCAATAACAATGGTGTGCCTACCAACGCCATGCTGCTGAAAACCGATTTGCAGGGACAATTTTCCCGGAATGTTATTAGCGGGCACACGTATCTGGACATAGACGTGGATTGTGCCCTGACTCCTGGTGAGATGCCTTTGGCTGATTTCATTGTAAAAGCTGAAAATGCACAAGGCGAGGTTTTTTACCATAAAACAGACGATACCGGATTATATGAAATTTTGGTTACAGAGGGCGATTTTACTCTGACGACATATCCGGCTTTTGCGTTGCCAGAGTTCTATGATCCCTGTATTACGCCGGTTATCACTGTTTCAGGTGTTAATCAGCAAGTTGCAGCTCCTGATATCATGCAGCAGCCAGAGGGCGTTTGTCCGGCGCTCAGCCTGGAAATAGGCAATACCATCATGCGTCGCTGTTTGCCGATTGCAGTCCGTGTAGAGTGGTGCAATACCGGTACTTTGATGGCTTCGGATATGCAAATCAGATTCTTGAAAAATCCGATGCTGGTGTATCAAAGCAGTTCCCTGCCGATAGCTGCGCAACTGGGCGATACCCTGGTATTCAATGTTGGGGATATTCCGGTAGGGGATTGTGGTGTTTTGAATCTGCAGTTATTGGTTGATTGTGATGCCAAGATCAATGATGTGATTTGTATGGAGGCATACCTGGTTCCGGATCAGTCTTGTTTGCCTCCAAACCCGGATTGGGATGGTTCCAAAATTGAGGTTACCGGCTTCTGCACCGGCTCTGAAATTGAATTTACCATCAAAAATACTGGTTTGGGTAATATGACTCAGGGTGCTGAATATGTGATCATTGAAGACGAGATCATGTACCAGCAGGGCTTGGTTCAACTCAATGCACAACAGGAAATGAGTACTGTGCGCATACCTTTGCCGGAAGATTCCTGCTTTGCGCTGCGCGTTTTTCCCAATCAGACTACCCTGATGGAACGTCCGGTATCCGTAGTTGCCAACTGTACTGCAGATGGAAATCTTGGATTGTTGCTGGCGCTGGGCAATCTGGAACAAAGTCCTGTAGCAGCAACCCGCTGTGATCAGGTGGTTGGGTCTTTCGACCCTAATGATAAAATCGGATTCCCTCTGGGAATAACCTCCAAGCACTACATTGAGCGCGGCCAGGAGATTGATTACCGCATCCGTTTTCAGAATACCGGCAATGATACTGCATTTCTGGTGCGTATACTGGATACCCTGCCAGCTACCCTGGATCCGACTTCCATCCGGCCACATACAGCCAGTCATGACTATACCTGGGATCTTTCAGCAAATGGAGTGTTGAGCTTCACATTCCCAAATATCCTGTTGGTAGACAGCAGTACCAACGAACCCGGATCGCATGGATATATTTGGTTCAAAATCAGTCAAAAACCGAATCTGCCGGATGGGACGATCATTGAAAACAATGCTGCAATCTATTTTGACTTTAATGAACCTGTCATAACCGCGCCTTCTCAGCATACCATCGGGCGGCCGCTTACAGTGTCAACCAACGAACTGGCAACGCCAACAGTGCTGGAGGTAGAAGTAACGCCTAATCCAGCTACGGATCTGGTTTCCTTCCGTTTGCCCGGCCACCGGCCACCAGAGCCTTTGGAATGGAGTCTGTACGATCCTCTGGGTAACAAAATAGCCGGACAGGAATTCCAGGGACAGCAATTAATCTATCATGTCGACCATCTACCGCAAGGGATTTATTTCTGGCAAATCAGCCTGAATGGTAAAACCCTCAACCGCGGCCGGGTGTATAAAGGGTAGTCTCGCTAATTCAAATCTTTTCCCGGAATATCATTCCGGGATACATCAAACCCCAGCCCCAACCCCCCAAAGGGGCTTGCCCCTTCAAACCCTTCAAACTCTTCAAACATCATTATCATCCACTCATGAAATATCTCCTGACTTCCGTTTTTACACTGTTGCTCAGCCTTGGTCTGAATGCCCAGTGTATTTTATTACAAAATTGTCCATCCAGCATTCAAGCCTGCGACCTTACCTCCAATGATGCCAATCTTTGGAATGCTTCCTATTGGCAGGATCCCGTGCATAATATCCATGATTTGGCAGATGCGCCTGTGAAAGCCAGCGTTTTGGCCAGGGATACCTGCGCAGGCGCACCATTGTCGATCCGGTATTTATTGTATTTGGATCTGGATCGGAATGGTACCTGGGAAACCGTGGTAAAAAGCTGGGATCCACCGGCTGAAGGCACGGTAAATTTCAACAATGCCGGCAATCCGAATTTTGATGGTGGCGAGCCGCGTGAGTTTGATCAGCGTCCGGTTCCAGCCGGACAGAAATACCGTTTTGCCCTGGAAACCATCCAATCTGGTGATTCCACACGTGCCTTATTGCGTTGGAATACAGCGGCACAGCCAACGGTGTTTGTAGATGCAGAACTGCCTTACGCTACACATAAAATCAAGTGGGAAATCGAAGACAATCAAGGCAATAATTCCGTTTGTGAATACACTATTATAAGCAAAGACTGTAAGGCGCCAACCGTGGTTTGTCTGAATGGGCTTACAGTAAATTTGATGCCTACTGGTTTAATCACGCTCTGGGCCTCTGATTTCTTGCAATACGGTGAGGATAACGGAACGCCTGGCTGGCTGCTGCAATACGGCATCCGCAAAATAGGGCAGGGGACAGGGTTTCCACAAAATCCGGATGGGAGTCCGGTAAACTCAATTACCTATAATTGTGCTGAAATAGGAACACAATTAGTAGAATTATGGTGTCGGGATGCTTCTGGCAATGCCGATCATTGTGAAACCTATGTTGTAGTACAGGATAACTTCAACGTTTGCCCCGTGGGCGGGAACAATAACCCGACTCCACCAACTGTGGTATGTCTTAATGGTTTGTCGGTTAATCTGCTCCCGACGGGTCAGGTTACTTTGTGGGCTTCGGATTTTCTACAATATGTAATAGACGACGACACACCAACAAATCTGATTGAGCTTGCAATTCGCAAGTGTGGTACTGGTTCGGGTTTCCCGGTAGATGGGAACAACCAACCTGTTACAAGCCTGGTGTTTGATTGTTTTGAATTGGGTACACAATGTGTGGAACTCTGGGCAAGAGACACTTCTGGTAATGCTGATTATTGCCAAACATATGGTAAAATACAAGATAATTTTGGCATTTGCGGTTTTGGAAATGGTAATAATACTACAGCCCCAACCGTAGTTTGCATGAATGGACTCTCTGTAAACATCATGCCAACAGGACAAATAGATTTATGGGCGTCTGATTTTCTGCAATATACGCAGGATGATGATACTCCCTCAAGTTTGATTGAACTCGGCATCCGCAAATGCGGAACGGGAGTCGGGTTTCCTCTCGATGCGAATTTCGATCCAATGATTTGGGTCTCTTTTGATTGTACCGAAATAGGAACCCAATGCATAGAACTTTGGGCCAAAGACACCTCCGGCAATGCTGATTATTGTGAAACTTATGTCATTGTGCAGGATAACGGCGATTTCTGTGAACAATTTTCTGCCAAAATCACCCCATGTGTGACTAGCCATTGCAACAATGCACCGGTTCATGGCGCCGGACTCATTGTCAATGGTACTTCACTTGGCCACATTGGTCCTTTAGATGAAAATGGCTGTGCCATGTTTTCCTTGGAAACCAATGGTATGCTGGGTAATTTAAACATAGCGCCCCAGAATGCTCTGTTTCCTTTGAATGGCGTAACAGTTTTAGACCTCATCAAAATCAAAAGATACATTCTCGGCCTGGAGAACGACCTCTCCCCATACCAACTACTAGCGGCAGATGCCAATAAAAGCGGTGCTATCTCGGGATTCGACCTCATAGAATTGCGCAAACTACTACTTGGCGTAAACGCTCAATTACCCAACACTTCTTCCTGGCGTTATGTGGACGCAGGATTTACCTTCCCAAATCCGGCCAATCCCTGGCAAACGTCCATCCCTGAATGGGTAAACATCCCCAATGCTGTACAGGATGGCAACTATCAGGCCGGGTTCAAAGCTGTCAAAGTGGGCGATCTGGACTGCGATGCATGGTTGGGGCTTGGTGCTCCCGGTGACGATCGTGATGACGCGAAGCAGTTCCTTTCCTTGCCTGAGAAGGCTCTGCACCCTGGCGCCATACTGGACATCCCGATCCGATTAAAAGATGCAGGCGCCTGGGAAGGCCTGCAGTTCGCCCTGCAGTTTGATCCGGAGAAAATGGAAGTCCTGGACATCCTTGCCGGTGAACTTCCGGGGCTGGATCCGGATGCCTTTTATCAGCCACAACCTGGTCGGGTACATTTGGTGTGGGCACAGGACGCAAGCGCCAATCTGTCAGCCGGAGTGGAATTGTTAACCATCAGGATAAAGGTTAAAACTTCAGCAGTTTTATCGGAATGTGTTTCGATGGTGAAAGATTTTCAGCAATTGGGCAGCCGGGCTGGGGAGCCACAAAGCATTGCCTTGCAGTTTGTGGAACAAAATACCGGAAACACCGCCAAAGAACACCTGATTTTGGCTCCGCAGCCTAATCCTACCCATGAAGGCACTCAGATTCCGGTGCAATTAGCCAATCAGGAAAAGGTGGTTTGGCAATTGGCAGATTTGAGTGGAAAAGTAATTTGGGCACAGGAACAAACCTTTGCCGCCGGCCGGCAGCTGTTGCCCATTCCTGCACAAGTGCTTTCGCAGGCGGGTGTGTATGTGTGGCGCGTAAGCGCAGGCGCACAAACTTGCAGCGGTAAATTGGTTAAGATTTAATCCCCATCATGTACGCCGGAATGGTATTCCGGCAACGACTAGCAAAGTCCACGATCATGTATGCCGGAATACCATTCCGGCGTACGTGGACTTTAATCCTTTTTTACCCTTTTTGAAAACCCATTGAACAGCCGCCGGTGCGCCTTCCAGGACTTTTGTGTCGTAAACCAACCTTGATCTACGACATGAAAAAATGGATCGGCGCACTGGCGGCCTTGTTTTTAGGCATTTGGGTAAATGCCCAGGATCTTTCCCAAATCAGTAAAGAAAAACCTTTCCGCTGGACGGGTACCCTGAATATGGGGCTCGATGGCTATGCCAACTCAGGCAATGTGCCCATTCGCAGCGACCGTTTTGCCTGGCGTTTGTCTGGCAACCCAACTGCTTACCTCTATGGCTTTGAATTGCCGTTTTCTTTTACCCTGGGCCAGCAAATTCGCGATGTTCGTTACCCCACTTTTAATCAGTTTGGCGTTTCTCCCACTTATAAATGGGTAAAACTACATGCCGGCTGGCGAAACATGGATTTTTCACCCTACACCCTGGCCGGGCACAGTTTCCTGGGTGGCGGAGTGGAATTGACACCCGGTAAGTTTCGTTTTGCTGCCATGTATGGTCGTTTCCACAGGGCTGCGGCAACCAATGCCGGCCAGGAATATTTTTTACCTACCTATAAAAGAATGGGATACGGCGTAAAGATTGGCGTTGGGACGAGCAACAATTACCTGGATCTGATGGCCTTCAAAGCCAAAGACCAGCCAGGTTCGGTGGTCATTCCGGATTCACTGGGCATCACTCCGGCAGAAAACCTGGTGCTGGGTTTGTCGGGCAGGGCAACACTTTGGCGGAAATTCAGCCTGAGCCTTGATGGTGCGGCATCAGCGTATACCCGAAATCAAAACTCAGAAGAAGTATCTCTGGATTCTTTGCAAATGGGCGAGTATTATGGTGCGGATGAGGTGTTAACGCCCCGATTTTCCACTCGCGTCAATTTTGCCGGCAAAGCAACCATGGGGTATAACAGTCAAAACTTTGGACTGAACCTTGGCTACGAACACATTGATCCGGAATATGCTACCATGGGCGCGTATTTTTTTAACAACGACATAGAGAATTACACCCTTAGTCCGATGATGGCGTTTGCGCGGGGCAAGGTGCGACTGTTTGGATCTTATGGCGTGCAGCGCAACAACCTGCTGGGTAACCGTTCTGAAACTTCCTGGCGCAACATTGGCTCTGCCAATCTGAGCATCAATCCGGGGCCCAAATTCGGGCTGGACCTGAACTATTCCAATTACCGGATGAACCAAACCTCCACGGCATTTGAACTCAGTGATTCCCTGAAACTCGCGCAGGCTACCACCCAATACAGCGTTACGCCGAGGTATTCGGTATTTGGCAAAAACGCTGTGCATACCTTCATCCTCAATGGCGTATACCAGCAATTGGACGACCAAAATCCGCTAACCGAAAAGTTTGGCGATGTGCGCGCGCGGGTGGGCGTACTCACCTGGGCGGCCTCCTTTATCGAAACCAAGCTATCCGTTAATACCGGATTTAATTACAACAGTGTGCAACTGGGCCAAACCCAAACCGCTAATTATGGCCTCAGCGCAGGTGTGGGCAAACCCGTGGCCAAAGAGAAACTCACCTTGCAGGCCAACGGCGCCTGGAATATTGCCCGCCTGAACGGGGACGCAGATGGCGCCATTGTTAACGCCTCTTTCAGCGCCAATTGGCTGGTACAAACCAAACACAGCCTGAATTTTGGCCTTCATTTCATTCGAAGCACCTCGGTTTTCAGAGGGAAATATTCGGAATGGCGCGGGCAGATTGGGTATACCTGGGTGTTGCGTTGATGCGCTGCCCTGCGCGGGGCTTACGACCCCGCAATTGAATTTTTGTAACCTACTTGTTTTTTACGATGTAAAGGTTTACTTTTGTTCATATTTAGCTCCACATTAATGTTATGGCGTACCCTGGAGCATTCAGTTAACTGTTTTTAATCTTTTGTAAGGGCTTAGAAATTGGATATGTAATAGGTGGGCATTAAAAGTTTTGCCAATTTTTGTCATATTTTAATTTTTATTCCTTCGTAATCAGCGCGCTTATCCTGGAAATTTAATGGCTTATTCATGAAAAGTTTAGGCTATTCCGGTTGCCCGGGATGGCAAGGAAACTTATTTTTTACCTTTAAACATTTTTCTAGAATGAAAAACTGGTTAAAATTCAGTGCCTCAGTGCCTCAGTGCCTCAGTGCCTCAGTGCCTCAGTGCCTCAGTGCCTCAGTGCCTCAGTGCCTCAGTGCCTCAGTGCCTCAGTGTTTCTAAAGTAGCAATAATTTTAGTTTGGGCTATTTTCTGGATGCCAAGCAAGGCGTTCACGCAAGTTGATCCTGCCCCCTTTGAGTGTGCGATGTGTTGCGATTCTCCCGAAAATAGCTCCTCGTCCGGGATTTGCGCTAATAGCTCCACCCTCTGGAGTAGCAATGAGCGGCACATTCCGCGAACAGACGCTAGAACAATTTATGTGCATGCGAACTTCATTATTCCACGTAGAAGTGACGATCTGGACCCGGATACTCAAGGTAATTTTAGCGAAAATAATGCCGAGCACATGGCTTTTTTAAATGCTATTGTTAGTGATTGTAATTGGCGGTTAGCTAACCTTACGGGTACCTCTAATTGTGGGGACTTGAGAACTGACGCAAAAATTCAGATTATTCCAAATTTCATCTTTTTAAAGGATGAATTTGCCTGGAATTCGGATAATTCCCCCAATTCTCTCGATCCTGATTTAAATTTTAAATGTCCCTCTCAAATCCAGGCAGCCTGGCACCTGGCAAACTTGAGCAATCAAATTAATTCGAATCCAAATATGCCACGCGGAATTAACGTGTTTTTTCCTGTTCAGGGTGATATTTACCATCGCTTGATCATACTTGGTGTAATAGATACTCCCGAAGGACAACCATATTACTGTAAATGGTGGTGTTCTGAAAAGCCAAGTTCAAATAATCTTAATCGTACATCCAATATTAGTATCACCAACTTATATATGAAATACCGTTGGTTTCAAAAACGGTCTGATGTGACAGGTTTTCCCTTCGAACCAACAGGAAGAGAGATTTTAATTGGTGAAGCCCTAAGAAGTCTTGCACATGAATTTGGTCATTCTTTTATAAATGAATACACCCATCTTCAAGGTATTTGTGACAATCACCTAATGACTCAAAGTGGAGGTGCACGTGATGTTCTCCGCGCTACTGATGTAGGTTCTATTCACCGAAACCTTGCCACCTCTAATCTGCGTCAATTTGTTGACTGCACAGAAACATACAACCATCCGGGATCCAATACTTCTGACAGAATCGTTGATGTGTCAGAAACATGGGATCTCAATATGCGCCTCTACACCAATGTAGTTGTGAAAGCGGGTGCTACGCTGACTGTTACCTGTGAATTGCTTATGCCGTTTGACGGCTCCATTACAGTGGAACGAGGAGCCAGACTTATCATAGACGGCGGCAATGTAAGGAGAGCCAATACTTGTTCTCCATCACAGTTTTGGCGTGGTATTGCCGTGCAGGGAAACAATCTTTTGGCACAGCCTGATCCCGATGGTATACTTAATGCAAATCAGGCGGGGGTTGTTTTATTAAGGGGAAATAGTATGATTGAAGGAGCGGTGATTGGCGCTGCGGCAAAAGGGCATCCGCTCTGGGATGTACCTCAGTTTAGGGGAGGATTGATACAGGCCAATGGGTTTACCTTCCGGGATTGCCGAAAAGGTGCGGAGTTTATGAAGTATGATCCGGTAAACTTCAGTAAATTTGAAAATGTGCTTTTTGAACGCACTGCATCGGGTTCCATGCACACAGGCGTGTCTATCTGGGACACAGATGGTATCTTGTTTGAAGGATGTACCTTCAACAATGTGGCCACTGACGGCATTGTCAGTTGGGATGCCGCTTTCAACGTAACGAAAAAGAATAGATTTATTGGAGCTGAAAGAGGTATTTTAGCAGGGGGATCAAATGCCCTTCTTGGGTCTGTTAAGGTGGGAATACTGGGTTTGGAACTCAATGACCGCAATAAGTTTGAAAATAATGTTGTAGGCATTCGTGCTACCGCAAATTCAAATTTGGAAATTTTCAGCAATGATTTTGTCAATTTTGATTTTGATGTAGCAATCAACGGTACTACTCAAAGTTTTCTTACAGATAACTTCTTCGCATCGGGTTCGGCAGGTAATCAATTTGAAAATACTGGCGATAAAGCCAACCATACTCTTTGCAATACCTATTCTGGCAATATTGTAGGAACCAATATTGTAGGGAAGAATCAAGGTTTCTTATTCCGAGAGGAGGATTTCTCGACAGATTTTCACGATTTATTCATTGAGCCATTTGCTTCATTTCCTCCGTCGCCTCCATCTCTATCCATACCGGGAGAAATTCAGTTGAGTCAGGGTTCGAATGGATTTGCCAGATGGAACTATTTCACTCCCGGCAAACCCGAAAATATTAAAACCAGTACCATTTTGCCACCACCCCTGCTTAACACTATACAGTTTTTCTATTTCCACCCCAATCCTAATTTGAACGCAAGGGTGAAGCCAAAATGTTCGCTCAGTGATGTTTGTATGCCGCAAAGTAATTTCACAAATGTCTTGACTGGAGGCGAAATTTATTCAGACTGTATGTTCCCTGAATCTCCTCAGGAACAACCATGTACAACCAAAGCATGTTTGGATGCGTTAAGGATTGAAATTACGCAGAAAAACAGTGAATATGCTGCCAATCCTACCCCACAATTGGCAGGTGAAATTCAAGTACTGGTATCACAACGGGAGCGCATTACCTCTGAACTTATTCGGCAATACATCGCAGGAACCAATTGGACGGCCGTTGAAACACTGCTGAATGAAGACCTGAATCCTGCCAATCGGCGGCGCTTAGTGGCTGCCAAGCTGGAGCAGAATCAGTTTGCTGCCGCTAATGGGTTGCTACAGGCATTTCCGCAAAGTACCATGGATGATCAGTATTTTGTACAGGTGCAAGGCATCAATGCTGCAAGATTATCTAATCCGGAGTTTACCTTGAATGCTGCGCAGGAAGAAACCTTGTTGGGCATTGCCAATTCATCCAGCCAGGAGGCGGGCTATGCACAAAGTATATTAGGCATCCTGACAGGCAGAACTTTTATGCCCCGGCTGCCAAATTTGACGGGTGAACGTAGCGATACACCACTTGCCGCACAATCCTCAAAAATGGGAGTGCTGCAGGTAGCGCCCAATCCGGCTAATGAAACGATTCTTGTCCAGCTTCCCAAGCAAGTACATCTCGGAGCTGAACGGGTACTCGAACTCCGGGATATTGCCACAGGTATCCTGGTGCAACAAGTTCAGGCGCCGGACGATAGCAATGTATCCCTATCGGTACAAACCACACCCTCCGGCATTTACGTACTTTCCTTGCTCGAAAAAGGCGTGGTGGTAGCCCGCCAAAAGATTACCATTCAACACTAATGTTTCATCCGGCCCTGCGGCAATCCTTTGGCCTGCTGCAGGGCTTCACCATATTGTACTATGCGTACCTGCTATTTCATTGCCGCAATATGCTTCCTTGGATGTATACGCACTGCCGCTCAATCTACTGAAACTTACCTGAAAACATTCGATCCAAATCCACTATACGAATACCTTTATGATAACAGCGGAAATATTTGGAGTATTGGTCATTTTATCTACGTAACAAACGCATTCGGGCCAGATATTCACCGTGAAGCGCAAATTTTTAAAATTGATGCAGATACCAAAGAGATAGTCAAAGTAGTTAAAATGGAGGGCCCTCAGATAGATTTATTATTCAGTGTTCGTGGAGGTGGCTATTATATCACCTCAGACAATCATATTTTACTAACAGGTGAGTGGCGGGATTATGAGCATTCCCGAATGCGTACTTTTATTGCCAAAATGGATCCGGATTTAAACCTGTTATGGATCAATTATTACCCTGATATTTCTGATTTACATGTTTTCTCTGATGCTATAACAGAAACACCGTCAGGAGATATCTTGCTGTATGTTACAGAGGGTAAACCTAAATCATTGGAAGAACCCTGGATCACCGTAGAAAGTGCCATCCGGATTATCAAAACCGATAGTATTGGCAATCTGTTGTTTAACAAGATCATTCCCGATACTTTTTTACAAAGTGTTGGCTATGGGCATTTGACACCTACGGACGATGGCCATTACTTATTGACGTCAAATGTTATTGGGTATTATTATCATTGGCTTCATGGCACCTACCGCTACAACGCCATTTTGCATAAAATAGACGAAAATGCCAATCCAATCTGGAGCAGGTTGATTAATTGGGATAAAACAGCTCTTCAAACACCAACGGTTACAGGATTGTCTGGTGGGGGAGGAGCTGTCATGTGGCGGCAAGACACGTTTGGGCAACCCCCAAACATAGCCAATAATTTCAGTGTGTTAAACAGGATAAACAGTGACGGCCAAACAATTTGGAAACATGAATGGAACGATGTAGCCATAAGATCAGTATATCGCATCATTACTGCTGCAAACGGGGATATTTTAGGTTTTGGATATTATTCCAAAGAATCAAGGGGTAAAGCCTGGCTTTTTCGTGCCACCGAATCGGGCGAAATTTTGTGGGAAAGGCATTATTCAGATTCTATTCAGCGCCCTTGGTCGCCATTTGTTGAGATGTTTGATATATGTGAATTGACTGACGGACGAATTGCTACAACAGGTGTGGTTTTCGATACCAATTCTATTGGATCTCTAAACCCCAACATCGGGATACTGGTAGTAAACGGAGCAGATGGCTGCATGGAGCCGGGCTGCACCGGGCTTACGCAGTATGTCACAAGTGTTTTTGAACCGATTATTCAAGCACCACAACTTCCTCAGCTCATTTGCTCTCCTAATCCAGCTCAAGACATTGCCTTTATTCAAATTCCTGCGGAATTAATGGGGCAATCCTTAGAAAAAAGGCTCCAATGCTACGATGCCCAAGGTATACTTATGGCAGAAATACCCTGGGCAAGAGGGCAGGATGGCTTACCAATAGAAGTCAAAAATTGGCCATCAGGAATGTATCAATTGCTGCTATGGACAGACCGGAAACCAATATCCAGCGGCAAAATCATCGTTAACCATTAAACACACTCTACCATGAAATATCTCCTACTCTCGCTCCTCCTCGCAACCACCAACCTGCAAGCCCAAAATACTGATTTTGCCCCGGTGTGGGCCAGGTGGACTTACAGCGAACAAAATTTTGCACTCAAGATTGTCCCATATGTACTGGAATCAGTAGAAAAAGTCAATTACGAGGGCAAATGGTGCAGTCGATTAAAACCTGTTGGACTAAGTGATGTGTTTTCATTCTATATTTCAACCGAAAATGACACGGTTTACTATTACAGCAATTATACCAACCAATTTGAAATGCTGTACGACTTTACTGCCGAAGTAGGCGATAAGTGGGTCATTGGTGGATTGCCGGCAACCATACCTGACCATCCATTACCTTATGCCAGCGATACCATTACTGTTGATTCCATCAGCAGCCTTTATCTTGGAGGAGATACCCTCAAAGTTTGGCATATCAGCAATAGCTTTTGGTTTGATTGGGGAGATCGTATCATTGAAAAAGTAGGTAATAATCAGTTATTTGAGCCCCAGTTTGGGTTAGTAGAAAAATACATTTGGGGACTTCGGTGTTTCGAAAATTCGGAGGAATCGTATCAATTCGTATCATATCCTTGCGACTCCATTTGGTCTACCATTAATACTACCCAAGTACCTTTAGAGACCCTGAATATTCAGGTTTCGCCCAACCCATTTCAGGAAAAGATCCAAATCACGGTACAACCCCTTGAGGATACGCACCGCTTTCTGTTATATAACCAACTTGGTGTCCTTATATTCCACAACGATTTTGAAACGAGCTTTGAGCTTGAAACAAGTACGCTGCCACAAGGTATTTACTACTGGACGGTTGAACGAGAGGGGCGGCACATACACAGGGGAGCTTGCCTGAAAATGGAGTGATGGGTATTTCCGCCCTGCGCGGGTCTTACGCCCCCGCATTTCACCTTCGCCCTGCGTGGGTCTTACGACCCCGCAGTCACCCGAAAACCAATTTAATTCACTTTTAATGCCCATTTAATGGCCAAGGGACAAGTGTGACCGCAATTTTGCTGCCGGTTCTGGGGATTACTTACACCAAATTAGCCGTGAAAGCCATACCAAAAACCGATTTTTTCCCGTTTATCCCCAAATACATATCTTGCCCCGTATTATGAGCGACTACCAAAATTTTGAAACCAAACCAGCCAATAATTCCAGAACCATCACCATCGTGCTCGCTGCCTTGCTGCTCCTGACAGGAGGCTCCAGCATTTTTTTCTGGAATAAATCCCGCAACCTCAGCGCCGGAAACGATCAACTGACAGAAAGCGTTCAATCGCTTGAAGCAGAAAAAATGATTCTCCAGCATGAGCTCGACAGCCTGAGCGCTTCCTACGGCGAAGTGCGCCTGGAGAATGAAGATTTGCGTGGCAAAGAAGCGGCTACGGCCCAGCTTATGTCGGAAAAAGACGCAGCCTTGCGCAAAATCAAATCCCAAAACAACAAGCAAATCAGCGAACTCAAGCTTCAGGTGGAAGAACTCCGCCAACTGAAGATTGAGTATGAAACCCTGATTACAGCCGTTCAGGTAGAAAATGAGCAATTGAAAGCAGAAAACAAACGCTTGACCGAGGAAAACGCTCAATTGCAAACAGAAAACACCTCCCTCACCGGACAGGTGGATGATCTGGCCAAAAAACTGGAAGAACAGATCAGAAAAACTCAGTCGGCCAAATTCAAAGCTACTTCCTTCCGTGTTGAAATTGGCAGCAAAGGCGAAAAACAAACCCTCCGCGCTAAAAAGGCCCGCGATATTCATGTGAGTTTTGATCTGGTAGATGTGCCACAAACCTACCAGGGAGATCAGCACCTGTATCTGGTGATCACGGATGAAAATGGTAAACCCATTCCAAGCTCCAAACCCATCAAAACCACCGTTGATGCGCCCAGCGGGAAGGTGGATGTAACAGCACAACAGGTGAAACCTGTTTCGTTGCGGGATACCCAGCGACTCTCATTCAGCTACAAACTGGATGAAAAGTTGAAAAAGGGCAATTATGTGGCTGCCATTTATTGCAATGTAGGTTTGTTGGGAGCATCCAGTTTCCGACTCAATTGATTGTCAAACGAAAGTATCATTCATGGGAAAAACCAGCGTTCTGGTCATTGAAGATGAACCGAAAGTGGCCAATTCTGTAAAGACCTGGTTGCAGGAGAACGATTTTGCGGTGGAAATAGCGCCCGATGGGGCTGTTGGGCAATATCTGGTGCAACAAAATCATTACGATCTTGTGTTATTGGACCTCAACCTTCCTTTTGTAAGTGGTTACGAGGTATGTAAACATATTCGGACAGTGCGCCCGGATTGCCCCATTATTTTGGTAACTGCTTTGGGCAGTGTAGAGCAAAAACTCATGGGCTTTGAAGCCGGTGCAGATGATTACCTGGTAAAACCTTTTGATTTCCGGGAATTACTGGCGCGAATGCGAACTCTATTGAAAAAAACAGTAACGCCTTCGCAGGAAAAGCCCATAGAGATCTTGAAAATTGCGGATTTGGAGGTGAATACCGCCTTTAAGTCAGTAATGCGATCCGGTAAAACCATTGATCTAACCGCCAAGGAATATGCCCTGCTGGAATACCTGATGCGTCTGAACGGCCGTATTGCTTCCAGACATGAAATTGTAGAAGCTGTATGGGATGTAAATTTTGATACCGGAACCAATGTTGTGGAGGTTTACATCAATTTCTTGCGCAAGAAAATTGACCGGAATTTTGAGCCCAAGCTCATACACACCAAACAAGGCCTGGGTTATTTCCTCAATGTGCTCCCAACAGCATGAATATCCGCAGTAAACTAGCGCTTAAGTTTTTGGCTATTGTGGCCACCATCCTTTCTGTATTCAGTGTTGGGGTATATTCTTTATCGGAAAACTATAGGCAAGAGGAGTTTTTTTCCCGTTTGGAAAGCAGGGCTATCACTACAGCCCGCCTGTTTGTATCGGTCGAAGAGGTGAACAAAGATTTGCTGCGCATCATTGATAAAAACTCCATTCACTCCCTTTTTCAGGAACGGGTATTGGTATTTGACAATACTGATAGCTTGGTGTATTCCAGTGCAGAGGATATGCCAGTGTCCATTTCCGGAGAATTGTTAAAAAACATCCGCCATAAAGGGAAAATAGCCTATGCAGAGAATACCATAGAATACGTCGGCTTGAAGTATACAGGGGCCCAGGGCGATTTTGTGGTGATATCTTCTGCTTATGACCGATATGGCATGAGCAAGCTGAAAAACCTGAGAGATGTGCTGGTTGCAGGTTTTTTAGCCAGTATTTTGCTTATCGTAGCATTAGGATATGTGTTTGCCGGTCAGGCGTTACAGCCGCTTGCCCGGATAAACGACGAGATTTCTGACATTGGAGAAGGTAATTTGAACCGGCGTGTAAGCGAAGGCAACGGGAAAGATGAAATTGCCCGTTTGGGTATGAATTTCAACCATATGCTGCACCGCCTGGAAACTGCCTTCACCACCCAGCAGCAATTTGTCAGTAGTGCCTCACATGAATTGCGCAATCCATTGGCGGCTATTACCAGTCAGTTGCAGATGATGCTGGAAAAACGCCGAACTCAGGAAGAGTATGAACAATCCCTGCGGTCCTTACTGGAAGATACTCAAACCCTGGTTTCGCTTACCAATGGTTTGTTGTTGCTGGCCCAATCTGATGTAGATAAACAGCGGTTGTTGTTCACTAAAGTGCGTATTGATGAATTGCTTTTTGCTGCCCAAAATGAGTTGCGTAAGGCACAGCCGAAGTATCATTTTATGTTTGAATATGGCACCTTGCCAGACGATGATGCCCTGTTGTCAATCAATGGGAACGAACATCTGCTGAAGACAGCCTTCATCAATCTGATGGATAATGCTTGCAAATTCTCTTCCAATCATACCGTAAATATCCGGATTGGGGTAGATAAACGCACCATTGAGGTTGCTTTTACTGATGTTGGAGAAGGTATTCCTTTGGAAGATCAGCCTTTGATTTTTACGCCATTTTACCGCGGAAAACACGCTACCTCACATGTGCCCGGGTACGGTATCGGGCTGGCTTTGAGTCAGCGAATTGTAACTTTTCATCGCGGTACCATCCACCTGCAATCCATTCCGGGACGGGGCAGTTGTTTTGTCATTAAACTGCCTATAAAGTAAGTATTCCAATGGATTTTAATATTCTTTTAATCCCTGTTTAATCCTGTCACCCCCCTGTACAGGGAGATTTGCCCCTTCCAAAAGCCAGGAGAAGACTTTTCATTCATTGTTTTCTCACTCATTTAATCGCTTATGCAACAACTATTGCTACCTGCCCAATTCCCAACCCATTTTTCCCATCAATCGTTTTTGCTTAAAACCCTGCTGGTTTTTTGCGCTTTTCTCGGCCTGCTTTCTGTAGTAGAGGCTAAACCATTAAACTCTGAGGCTCCGCAAGGTCTGCTGTCTGACACACTCATCACTGCCAGCATTTGTACCGGCGATTCCTATGTGTTTGATGGAGATACCCTGTTTGTTTCAGGCGAATATGTGGCCACTTATGTTGGTTCGGATGGATCTGATTCCACCGTTACGCTGCAGCTCACGGTGCTGCCCACATTTGAGGTGCAGTTGGAAGCCACCATCTGCGAGGGTGAAGCGTATGCGTTTAATGGCGCATCGCTCACACAATCAGGAGAATACGTGGCGGAATTGACGGCCTCCAACGGCTGCGATTCTACCGTAATCCTCCAGTTGGAGGTTCTGCCTCCGGTAAATACCGCCATTAGTGCCGGAATTTGTATCGGAACAACCTATGTGTTTGAAGGTGAGCCGCTTACCGAAAGCGGTGTTTACAGCGCTATTCTGACTGCAGAAAGCGGTTGTGATTCTATTGTGACCCTTACACTGGATGTAGTTGAGAAGTTTGTGGTGAATCGTTCAGTTTCCATTTGTGCCGGCGATTTTTATGTTTTTGCCGGAGATACCCTGACTGCTGAAGGCTCTTACACCGACTCGCTGAAGGCTATTGGTGGTTGCGATTCCCTTATTGTGCTTAAACTGAGTCTGTTGCCCAATTCGGCATCTTCACAATCCGTTGCACTGTGTGAAGGCGTGAAGTATGTCTTTTTTGGCGACACACTGACCGTAGCGGGCGATTACCAACATGTTTTGGTATCTGCCAACGGTTGTGATTCTACTATCACCCTGACCCTTAACTACGTAACGTCTTTTGAAACAACCGATGAGCAAACTATTTGCGATGGCGATTCCTACGTCTTTGGCTCCCAAATTCTGGAAACAGCCGGCGAATACGTACAAGTATTCCAGGCGGTAGGTGGTTGCGATTCAACCGTTACCCTGACCCTCAACGTATTACCCCGAACTTCCGGAACAGATGGCGCTACCATCTGTGCAGAAGGCAGTTATGAATATCAGGGTGAAGTGCTCACCGACGAAGGCGAGTACACCTTCATTTTGCAGGGTTCTAATGGTTGCGATAGTGTGGTGACCTTTACTCTGACGGTGTTGCCTTTCATCGGCACTTCCTTTGAGGCAACCATCTGTGCCGGCGATTCCTATGATTTTGGTGATCAAAACCTGACTGATGCCGGGGTGTACGAGGCTATTTATACCGCTGAAAACGGTTGCGACAGTGTGGTAACCCTTACCCTGGAGGTACTGCCAACCCAGGAAACAGCCCTGAGCGCAGTTATTTGTGCCGGCGAAACGTATGATTACAATGGAGAATTGCTGGTGGATTCCGGTGTATATTCTTTCCTGTATTCCGGTGAAAACGGCTGCGATAGCACAGTAGTGCTTACCCTGACGGTGTTGCCATTGCAGGAAACTAACCTTGAGGTAAGTATTTGTGCAGGAGAATCTTATGCCTTCAATGGCAACCAGATTTCAGATGCCGGTACGTATGTAGCTGTTTATGAAGATGAAAACGGCTGCGACAGCACCGTAACCCTGGTGCTGGAGGTATTGCCTAATCAGGAAACCACCCTGGAGGCGGTTATTTGCGACAACCAGACTTACACCTTCAATGGAGAGGAACTGAATGTTTCAGGCACCTATACCGCCGAACTCACAGGAGATAACGGCTGTGATTCTACTGTGGTGCTAACCCTTACAGTGCTGCCAACGCAGGCTTCCGGTTTCGATGCAGTGATCTGCCAGGGTGAGATTTATTCCTTCTTTGGTATTGCCTTGACAGATGAAGGCACTTATTCCTTCAATTTTGAAAGCGCCAACGGCTGCGACAGTATTGTGACTGTAAATCTGAGCGTGCTGCCTACTTTTGGCGCCAGCCTGGAAGCCACTATTTGCGATAATGAGTCCTTTGATTACAATGGTGAAACCCTGACTGAAGCCGGCGTTTACACCTTTGAATACACTGCTGCAAATGGTTGCGATTCCACAGTTACCCTTCAGTTGAACGTGCTGCCAACCCTGTCTACAGTAATTGCCAATGCTTTGTGTACAGGTTCTTCATACCTGTATGAAGGAGATACACTCACCGGTTCAGGCATTTACACCTATGATTTTTCAGGTGCAAACGGCTGCGATTCTACTGTAACCCTCGTACTGGAATTTGTAGATTTGTTTGAAACTGAACTGGATGTAGCCATCTGTAACGGAGAAACCTATGTGTTCGGAACTGATACCCTGGCCGATGCAGGACAATACAGCCAAACCCTCACGGCGGCAGGCGGTTGTGATTCCACCGTAACCCTAACCCTGACTATTTTGCCAATAAGTGAGGGCAGCGAGTCGGTGAGCATCTGCGAAGGCGCTAGTTACAACTTCAATGGTGAAATCCTTACTCAGTCTGGCTCTTACACCGCAGTGTTGACAGGAGCGAATGGCTGTGACTCAATCGCGGTGCTGAATTTGACTGTGCTGCCATTGCAATCCACAACCCTGGATGCTACAACCTGCTCCAATGAAGGCTATCCGTTCAATGGCGCTTTGCTCACCGATTCAGGTACTTACACCGCACAATTGGTGGGCTCAAACGGCTGCGACTCCACAGTGGTACTCAATCTGACGGTTCTGCCGGCTTATGCAGAAACCCTTGAAGTGACCATTTGTGATAATGAGCTATATGAATTTGACGGTCTGATCCTGTGGCAACCAGGAACCTACACAGCAACGTACCAGGCTGCCAACGGCTGCGATTCTATCATTACCCTGGAATTATCAGTATCCCAGCTGCCAGAATCTTCTTTTGCGGTTACAGTTTGTGATGGCGAAAGTTTTGAATACAATGGCGAGGTGTATACCGCATCCGGTGTGTATGAATTCGTTTACGAGGGCCAGGGCGCCAATGGTTGCGATTCTCTGGAAATACTTTACCTGACCATCTTCCCGGCTATTCCGGTGACAGAAATCAGTGCTGCCATTTGTCAGGGTGAATCCTATATTTACAACGGCTCCATCCTGACTCTGCCAGGCACCTATACCTTTGAACTCTCCTCTTCGGTTGGCTGTGACTCTGTGGTTGCACTCACGCTGACGATTATTCCGGTAACCAACACGGCTATTTCAGCCAATATCTGTGCCGGAGAATCATATCCGTTCAACGGTCAATTGCTTACTGCGCCGGGTATTTACACTGCTGCACTGGAATCTGTGAATGGATGCGACTCTATCGTGGTGCTGACGCTGACGCAAACCACCGTTAATGCCGGTGTAATCGCACAAGGCAACACCCTGATTGCACAAGCAACCAATGCTACATTCCAATGGATAAACTGTGCCAATAATCAGCCAATTGCTGGAGCTACAGGCAATACCTTTACACCTTCTCAAACAGGCAATTACGCGGTTGTTGTAACCCAAAACGGCTGTACAGCTACCTCCATTTGTACGTTTGTTCAGGTGGTGTCTACAACAGAAATTATGTCTGCTGATGCCTGGTCTATTCATCCAAACCCGGCGGCAACGTTCACCAGATTGGTGTTTGAATCGCCGCTGACCGCTGAACTTAGCCTGGAGATTTACGACCTGAGTGGTCGGATACTGCATCGTCAGTTCCTTGCCAAAGGTGCTGTTTCAGCAGATATCGACCTCAAAGAACTGCCCAACGGAATGCTGATGATTCGCTTGTCAGCAGAACAGGGTGTTTCGGTGAAACGCCTGGTGAAAGCAGGTCAATAAGGCCGTAGAAGTGTAAAAAAGTGTAAAAAAGGTCCAAAAAGCCTTAAGTCTGCCATGCTTCCGGCGTGGCAGACTTTTTTATGTCCGATCAAGTACTCAACTTGCAGCAACTTGATCATGTTCACAGATTTACACATTTCCATAAAGCGTTTCAGGTTTGCATCAATAGCCCTGATCCTGTTTGGTTCGCTCTCTGTCAGGGCACAAACAAGGCAATATATTTTTGAGCGCTTGCAAGGGGTGTTCGTACAGCCACCAACGCATTGCATGGATCTGGACGAATACGGACGGCTCTGGTATGGTACCTGGGGGCGCGGCGTTTTTATGTACGATGGCTACGAGTTTACCCGTTTTCAACAAGAAGCAGGCAATCCCAACGCCCTGTCAAACGACCGGATTCTGGCGCTTAAAACGGATAAACACCAGCGGATTTGGATCAGTACCATGAACGGATTGGATTGTTTGGATCGGCGCACCGGGCAGGTGCATCATTTTGGTAATATTGGAGATAGTATTTTTCAGTGCACTTCCCTGTTTGTAGACCGTCAGGGGATGGTTTGGGCAGCAGGGGCAAAGGGCGTTTTGAGGTTCAACGAGTTGCAGCACCAATTCGAGAACATCAAACCTTTGCAGTCGGGGATCACACCGGCCCGTGCCAATCAATTCTTTGAAGATGCTAATGGCCAGCTTTGGATGGGACGAGCGGATGGTTTATTCAGGTTTAATGAAGAGAGAAGTGGTTTTATCCATATTCCCGTAAATCAATCTGGAGCGCCAGATGAGCCATTTCGGGTGCTTTCCATCGTTGAACAGACTAACCGAATTTTCTGGTTGTCGGGCCTGGATGGCATGTTACAATTTGATCCGGTAAACGGTAAAACAAGCCGGCCATTGCTGCCCGATTCCATTCTGCAAAGTCGCATTTCGGCCATGATATCCGATTCGGAAGGCGGTGTATGGCTGGCAGTACCGGATGATGGCCTTTTCCGTTGGGAACCCCAGTCTGGCGTTTTACAGGCTTATACTCATAATGTATTTGATCCCAATAGTTTGCCAAGTAATCAGGTTCAGGCGCTGACTTGCGATCCGTTCGGAAATTTGTGGATTGGCGCCGACAAGGGTATTGCCCGGCTACCGTTGTTGCGTCAACCGTTTTCCAGATGGTTGATTGATCCTTCAAACCCGGATTTGCCGGCCAATCAAATTCAACTGGTAGCTCAGGATTCCAGAGGAGGGATAATAGCCCATACTGCCAACGGAATTTATTACATGAACTATTGGGGGGCTGTGCCGCAACGGTTGGTAAGCGGCAAACAATATACCGAATATTTTGATCCGGACGATTTCATCCGGGATCATGAGGGGCATATTTGGGCCATATATGACGGGCTTTATCGTTGGCAACCGGAGTCGAAATCCTTTGTTTTGCTGCCTACAGCCCTGCAATCCCAGCGTATCATGGCATGTGCACAGGATGCGGAATTGCCCAATATCTGGTGGTTAGGCACGATTAAGGGTTTGCATCAACTGGATTTGCGTTCAGGTGAAATAAAAAATTATGAGTTGCCTATTCCTCCAGGACAGGCGCGCGGTATTGCCAAAATACTGGATGATAAACGGGGGAGCATTTGGGTTAGTGCGCCGGCTATGTTGTTGCGGCTGGAAAAAAAGAGTGGCGCCATAGCGTCTTACACCGCTAAAACTGCCCCGCCCAAACAACTGGCTAATGATGAAGTCATAGACCTTGATTTGTCGTCTGATGGATGGATTTGGGCTTCTACTTCCAGTGGATTAAGCCGGATTCAGGTCTCTGACGGAGTTGTGCAGAATTACACCCAAAAAGACGGACTACCTGATCCGCTGGCGCTCTCTGGTTTGATGGGCCAGGGGCAGCAACTTTGGTTTGTTTTTCCCGAGCACCTGGCGCAATTTGATCCTCAGAAAGGCCGGTTTGCTACCTGGAGTACTGCTAATTTATTGCAAACGGGTCATTTGGCGCGTCGTGCAGGCTGGTTATTGCAGGACGGCGCCTTGGTGATGGCCTCCAGGAGCGGGTTAGTCAGAGTTGCTCCAGATCAGGTGTCAGAGCCTCGCCCCCCAGGGCATATCCTGCTAACTCGTTTTGAAACCAGTAATCCACAAACTATCCAGGGATTAGAATTTCTGCGCCATATTCAACTGGCCAATAACCAAAACAGTTTAACCATTGGTTGGGCGGCTATTCAAACGGCTCAATCTGCCTCCCTTTTGTACGAGTGTCAATTGGAGAAAAAAGGTCAGAAAGCGCTCTGGGAATATAAGGGAACTGACCGTCAGGCCGTTTATGCCAACTTAGAGCCAGGAGCTTATACCTTCAAGGTGCGCGTTGCCGGCAGCAGCAGTCCGGAGTTGCGATTAGACATTGCAATTGCCCCGGCCTGGTACCAGGCAGAGTCATTTAAAATGCTGTTGATGGCCTTGTTTGCTACTGCTGCTTATTTGTTTTGGCGAAACCGGGAGGACAACCGTGAATTGATCCAGCAAAAAGAGCTTGCAGAACAAAATGCGCGATATAAAACCAGGTTTTTGGCCAATATGAGCCACGAAATCCGCACACCGATGAATGCTATACTGGGATTGAGCCGATTGCTGACGGAGAGCAAACTGCCGCCCAAACAAAGCGAATACGCCGATGCAATCAGACAGAGTTCAGAAAATTTGCTGGTGATTGTCAACGATGTGCTGGATCAGGTGAAAATTGAATCAGGAAAATTTACCTTTCAGCAAAAGCCATTTGACCTTGAGCTGATCATGCGGCATTTGCAAAATACTTTGGGGTTCAAGGCGGAAGAAAAAGGATTACAGTTTAGGATCGAGCTGGCTCCGGATACGCCGGTGAAGTTGGTTGGCGACCCGGTTCGGCTGAATCAGATACTGACCAATTTGCTGGGAAATGCCATCAAATTTACAGATCAAGGTAGTATTACGTTGCATATTTCCCCTTTGGAAGCGGTACATGGGTCTGGTAAAATGATGCTGGAGTTTGTGGTGGTGGATACCGGAATCGGAATTGCACCTGAACAGCGGACCAGGGTATTTGAGAGCTTCCAGCAGGCAGATGAGGATGTTTCTGTTCAGTATGGAGGTACTGGCCTGGGATTGAGTATTACTAAAGACTTGGTGGAGCAACAAGGGGGAAGTATTGACCTGAACAGTGAACCGGGCAAGGGTACAGAAGTAATAGTTCGTTTACCATTTCTGCCGGATGAAAACCGGGAAACGGCTGTGACACAAATTGCAGATACGCCCTTTGATTTTGGGGCGCTTCGGGTTTTGTTAGTGGAAGATACCTTTTTCAACCAGATGCTGGCAATCGAGCTACTCAAAAACAGGATTCCGCAAGTGCACATTGAGGTTGCAGAAAATGGCCAGATAGCCCTGGAAAAAATGGAGTCGGGCGCCTCTTTTGACTTGGTTTTGATGGATGTAAAGATGCCGGTTATGGATGGTCTGGAAGCTACCCGACGGCTCAGGGCCAATCCTAGGTGGGAGAGCTTACCCATTATTGCTCTTACGGCCAACGCGGTTCAGGAAGAACTGGATAAATGCAAACAAGTAGGTATGAACGCCTGGGTTACCAAGCCAATTGATGCGGCCGAGCTGTTTGCTTTGATGGAAAAAGTGCTGAAATCCTGACTGGGTTTCTAAAGTAGGGCTAAAAAACAGGTGGAAACAAAGAGAGGTCGTGAGATGAATCAGGCTGATTTTCAATGTTTTGTAAAATGTCGGCCAGGTTATCTAACCCTAAATACCTGCATTGGCTTTTAAGGGAATGTGCGGTGTTGCTTGCATTTTCCCAATCTTCATCCTTAAGCGCCTGTTTTAACGCAGCTAATTGTTCCGGCCATTGTTGCTGAAACATCTCTACAAATCGCTGGGCAGCCTCTTCGGTACCCAGTAGTGATACCAGTTTTTCTGTATTAAGTGTCATTGCTGTACCGGCGGGTTTAGCCGCCGCTGTTTGATGGGTTTTAGAGGTTTGAAGGGCTTGAATGGGTTTGAAGGGTTTGAATGGCTCGCGCTGTGCCAAATGGTCTCCTCGTCAATCATATTCCCAAAAAATGACCGCTTAGCTACCAATATGACCGCCACGCTGGGGCTTATGGGCCTGCGGCCCTGTGGGTGAACCAAGCTGAACGCCTCCCTCGTCAATCATGTAATCATGTACTCTTCACTCATGTACTCTCCCTCACTACCATCTGATACCCTTCTCCATGTACATTGAGTATCTCGATGGCAGGGTCTTCAGATAGGAAGGTGCGCAATTTGCTCACATATACATTGAGGCTACGACCCTTTAGCATGTCTTCATCTCCCCAGATGCGTTGCAGGGCTATGTCGCGACGAATAATTCCGTTATCGCTTTCGCAGAAAAGCTGGAGCAATTTGGCTTCTATGGCTGTTAGTTTAATCATTTCAGGCCCGCCATAAAGTTCACGGGTGGCTACATCAAAACGGTATTGACCAATCTGGTGTACAGATTTATCTGCCTGTTTTTGTTGATTGGCGCTGCGTTTGAGGGTGTTGCGCACGCGCAGGAAGAGTTCTTCCATGCTGAACGGCTTTGTGATGTAATCATCGGCTCCAAGTGCCAGTCCTCTGATACGTTCTTCCTTTTGAATGGCGCCAGTTAGAAACAAAATGGGCATGTCGGGGCTGATTTTCCGAATGTCTTCTGCCAAAGAAAAGCCGTCTTTCATGGGCATTTTAACATCCAGAATGCAGCCATCATAATTGCCTGATTTAAATGCATTCAGGCCTTCATCCCCGCTGTGACGCAGGGTGACGGTATAGCCTTTGGCTTCCAGGTATTCCTTGGTGAGCGGGCTGAGGGTCAGGTCGTCGTCTACCAATAGTATCTGCATATCCGGTAGTGGGTTTTCGTTCCACAAACATCGGCACTCGATGGGGCATTTGCCAGCTTTACGGCTTTCGGGCCCTGAATTTTTACACTTTTTTACCTTTTTTGCGCATTGCACCGGTGAATACCCGCTTGTCATACCCCCAACTTTGTGTCATTAACAAAAAGATATGAGTGTAAAAGAACCGCCAGCGTTTATTTTAAAAATTGCAAAGCCCAGGTATGTGCTGTTGCTGTTGCTTCTGTTCGTAGTTTTTTCAGGCGGCATCATGCCTTCTCTGGAGGCCGATATAAAGGCCTTATCAGGTGGGGTAGGAGTGATAGATCTGGAATTGTTTTACTGGCCAGAAAAGGCCAGGATGATGGTGGATGCCTATGGGGCGGAAGGACGGCATCTATACCTGATTGCACAGTGGACGGTGGATCTGGTTTTTCCAGTGATCGCCGGCTTGTTTTTTGCCACAGCATTAGTAGCCTTGCGGGCACGGCGGTGGTGGTGGCTGGGTTTTTGGGTTACCCTGGCAGATTGGATGGAAAATGTATGGGTTACCTGGCTTTTGCTGGACGAAAAAGGGTTTTCAACAACAGTTGCCATACTAAGCTGCTTTTTTACTGTGTTGAAATGGTCTGGTATTTTTGCCGGAAATCTGATTATTCTGTGGTCATTAATTCAACTGTTCAAAAATAAGAGGGGGCAAATGGCGAAGGCTTGATGCTCTTTATTGCAGCGTTTTCAGGAGCTTTTCCACCTCGTTTTTCTTGTTCCCAGTCTGCAACTCCTGTAATAAAAACTTAGCTGCATCTTTTTGTCCGGTTTGGATCAAGGCAAGAGCCATTCTCCATTGGGCAATGTCGTTCCAATATCCTGGCCCTACTTTATCAAAATAAGAAATGGCAGCATTCCATTCCCCTGTTTGCAGACAGGATTCTCCGGTATAGAATATGAGTTCGTCTGAAGCGCCAGGCTGATCGGCCAATGTTTTAAGCAGGCTTGCAGCTTCGGTATAACGTTTGTTTCGATAGGCGAGGTAGGCCTGTTGTTGATTGGCTTTGGAGGCATCGTTGCCACCCATAGCCGCCACTGGTGGTGGATAGGCTTCCTTGATTAATGCGAACGCAATTTCCTGAGCAGTAGCTGGTTGCGCAGGGGGGTGCGGGAGCTGCGTATACCAGACTCCAATGAGTATCAAAACTAACAGCCCGGCAGCCCCCCAGATCCATTTGCCGGATATGCCCGGTTTTAAGGGCTGCATTTCGTGAGGTTCAAGACTGTTAAAAAGCGATTGCTTCAATCGCTGCTGATCCAGGGCCGTCATGGCCACATACAGGTCGAGCTCTGCCTTCAAATCCGGCTCGGCATGTAGCCTGCGCTCGAACTCGGCCTTTTGACTGCCAGAAAGCAGCCCGGCGGCATAGTCCTGAATCTGTGTCTCGTCGTTGTGGTTCATGTAGCTGGATTCGCGTGTTTGGGATGATGTGGTTTAATAATGCAAAAAAATAGAAATGCAGGCTTTTAACGGGGTTCAAAGCATCGGGATGGATATTTGATCAGCAGACCAACCCAATTGTTGAAGTACTTTATGGACCAATCGCTGCAGTTGCCCTTTACAATCCTGTTTTTTGGCAGTTACGCCACGGGCATCCTTTAATCCGTATTTTTCCACGAGTTGACCTACTTTAATGCCATGCAGGATGGTGTCTGTTAACAGTTGTCGACAGGCATCGCCCAGAAGCGCAAGCGCTTTTTGTAAAACCAGAATGTTTCGTTGTTGTTTGAGGTCGATTCCGGCTGTTTCCTCTTCTTTAATCAGTTGGTCAAAGTCTTCGTCGGCAGCATTGGGAGGGAGTTGTTCCAGAAAACGTTCGTGTCGTTTAAGCAGACTACTTTCTCGGCGTTGTTCCATTTTGTGGAAATTGATGGCCGTTTTGAGCAGATATGCCCTCAGATTTCCGGCGCTTACCTCTCCTTGCATGGCTTTTAGTCGCACCCGCAGTACTGCATCGGCATACCACTCCCGGGCCTGGTCCGGCGGACATTTCTCCCGGTAAATCAACCAGCCGGTTACATACCCAAAGTGCTGTTTAAAAAAAGCGGTCAGCTCAGTTTCGTCTCCGGCTGCAAATCGCTCAAATTCAGATGCGGTCAAGGTGTTGGATGCTGTTTGTTTGGCCAAAGGTAAAAGAGCTTTGCAGGAAAAATAAGAAAAAAACATCAAGTGCACTTGCATTTTTGCAACTGTGCATTATCAGGTTGCAGGGTTATGGAAAATACCTTTGGTTAATTCAGAACGAGGGCTATATTTGCCAAATCCTATTTCAGGTTTTTTGATTATTTAATCCATTTTGTTCGGCCTTCTGGCGAATGATCCAAAAAAAGCATAACCATTTCAACAACGTACACTTATGAAGCAAGTTTTTTTGATGTTGGTATTTTGGGGAGTGAATCTCAGTTTAATTAATGCTACTTACTCATTTAATTTCAGTGTAGATATATACGGTGTTTACACATTTACGATTCAAACCGATAATACAAATCCTTGGACACAGGATGATTTAGTTACATGGATTTTTCCAGATGGTCAGATGAAACAAAAGAAAATTACTCTTTCCAATGGAAGTCTCGCCTCCGGCTCAAATGAAGTAACCTGGAAACCATATAAATCTTGGACTTCAGACAAAAATGTGATTGCAAGTATAACAAAAAAGGGAGGTACTGGGAATCCGTCATTAACACAAGAAGAAGTGACGAAATATGTGCCTCCTCCGAATCCAATAATGTTTCAGTTGCCAGAATCCGTAGGTTTTAATCCTGGCGCACACTGGCAGGCAAATCATACATGGGAGTTCGCTCCAGGCTTTTTTACATACATGGTTGTTACCTATAGATCGGTGCCATCCTCATGTACTTTTACCCCAAGTAAAAAGATAGAATTAACATTGCCTCAAAATGTTTACATGATTGATAAGTATAAGTTTGCGGGAGAATCTGTTAACTTGGTTGGCTCAAAAATAGAAATATCCAACTTCGCAACATCACAAATGGCGGAATTTCATCATGTTTTTTTGAAATTATTTGTGGATAATACGGTTTCAGTTGGCCAGCCTTTAACTTTTGCTCTGCAAAATATGCCTGATCTAAATGGAGTTATATCATGTTCTCCAGATGGCCAATTGATTACAGTAACCACAAGACAACATCCTCATGACCCCAATCAAAAAATAGTGAACATTAAGAGGATATGTGATCCTAAATCTTCCACAAGATTACACTATAAACTTCAGTTTCATAATGATGGAAAGGCAGCTGTTGAAAAGGTCGTTATATGGGATCCTTTAGCCAATGAACTTATGCCAATTTCATACAGTGTATATAATCCACCTGTAATGAATGGTCTTCAAGTTGTACCCGCCACTATTGTTGCTAATAGTAATGTCAATAAATCAATTGAGTTTCGCCAAGCCGATCTCAATGGATTGCCAGGGTTAGGCCAAAATAGCCCAATTTATATATATAGTCAAACCATTTATTCGTTTGAGTTTGATGTTGCGACCAAAACAAATATTGTTAATGATATACATAATTATGCTGTTATTACCTTTTATGGTAAGGATAGTTCCGGAAATTATTTTCCATTAGATCCTATATCCACCAATATAGAAACAGTATACCTAGGGTGCTCTAAACCTACATTCTGTAAATGCTTCAAATCGCTTTTCCGGCCGAAAAAAGAACGTCCAAAACCCTAATTTCATGATTATATGACCCATTGGTTGAAATATTCCATACAACCTATCAAGGCAACGGCTGTCGCAGCCCTTGCCTTGATGGTTTTTTATTCCCTGGCACAAAAAGGTGCTCCAGCGTCCTCAGATAAGCCAGATGCAAAGGCTTTATTGGATAAACAAATGGCACTCTATGAAGCTGATAACTATGCACAATTTTTGAAGTATTCTGATTCTATCATTAAGATGCTGGATCGCAATGATCTACGAGTAGATTGGTATAATGCGCTGAAATGGAAAACCAGAGCACAAAAGGAAAATGGAGAGGCAGAAATAGCCGTGGAACAACTATTTCCTGTAGTTAGCATGCAAACTATTGATGATAGTATCACAGCCAAACTCAATGGTTTGCTGGGCTTTGCGTTCCTAAATTGTGACGACTTCGAGCTTGGCGCCTGGTATTATGAGAGAAGCCTGCAAGGATTACTTAAGCATAATTGTAAAACAGGTATCGGAACAGCTTTTATGAATATAGGTTATGCTTTAATATTAAAATGTGATTACCAGGAAGCAAAAAATTATTATTTAACTTCTCTGAACTACTTAGAGGCAGAAAAAAACCTATATAACTTATCCGAATCCTTCATCAATCTCGGCGACATCAGTCGCTTCACCGGCGATTCAGAAACTGCCCGTACCTATTATCATCGTGCAGCAGCAGTATATCCCGAAAGTTATGGTCGATTGGAATCCAATCTGGGTTGGAGTTATCTGGATGAAAATCGTTTCGCCGAAGCCTTGCCGCAATTCAAGCGCAGTGTGCAAAAATCTGAACTCGACGCCGAATTGGCGCGTGCAATGAGTAAGTGTTACGAGGCGCTGGGCGATACCACCCAGGCAAATCAATATTATCAACAGGCTTATGACCTGGCTGAAAATGCAAAGGATTCTGCCAAAGCTGTATATTATCGTGGTGCTGCTGAATTGAAGCGAAATCAGTTTCAACGTTCTGCACAAACGTTCCAGTATGCCTTACATTTATCAACAAGCAAAGTAGCGGCAAATGATTTATCACAAAACCCAATAGCCATAGATGCGGCAGATTTCTGGCCGGTTAAAATGCTTAGTGGAAAGGCAGAAGCTTTGAGTATGAACCAAAGCAAAACCGGTAATGCTGAGGATTACTTGCTGGCAGAAAAAGCGATTCAGACCGCCATGGATGCGCTAGATTCTTTTCGAATTGAAATGCAGGATGAAATGTCCAGTCAGGATGCCTTGGATTATGCCTACGATACCTATGAAACAGGGATTGAACTGGCACTGGCTTTGGATAAACTAAAGCCCGGTCAGGGATACATGGAACAAGCTTATGATCGGGCAGAAAGGGCCAAGTCGGGAGTGCTCAAACAACGCATTCTGGAGCGTGAGATCAGGCAGGCTGCTCAGATACCAGCGGCAATCCTGGATCAGGAAAAACTTTTTATGTCCAGTATTGCCTACTGGGATGGTTTAAACAAGAAGGATAGCCTGCTTCATGTTACCCGTAGTTTGCAAAAGCTGCGTGATTCCATTGAAAACCTGGCGCCAGCCTTGGCAAAAACCAGGTTTCAGGCGCAAAATGCTCCGCTTGCGGACATTCGTGGCGCCCTCCGGCAGGGAGAAGTATTGCTGCAATATTTCTGGGGCGATGATCAGGTAATTGTATTCGCGCTGGACCGGTCAAACATCCGGGGGATATTGTTAGGAAAACCGCAGGATTTGTCTGTACTTATTGATTCGCTTCAAGTGGCGCTCACCCGCTGGACCGATCCCATTGACCAATACAACACCATTGCTGCGGAGGCTTATCAGGCTTTGTACCAACCGGCACTGAAGCATTTCCCGAATGCCAAACGAGTCATCATTGTGCCTGATGGCGATCTGTTCTCTGTGCCTTTTGAAGCGCTGGTACAGGAAAATGCGCGCTTTTTAGCAGAGGACCAAAATATCAGTTATCAATGGTCGGGCGCCTTGTGGCGGCAATCCAGACTGAAAGGTCAAACTGGAGGCACTGATTACGGCGGATTTGCCCCGGAATATAATGCTCCATCAGCCCTGCTTGCCGTGATGGGGCCTGAAGTAACAGATTTGCCGGAAGCGCGGGAGGCGGTAGGTAAAACCGGTAAAACCTGGGGCGGGGCCGTTTGGAAAGGACCGGAGGTAAATAAGTCCTTGTTTTTGAAGGAAGCCGGCAACTATGGGGTGCTGCACCTGGCCATGCACGGTGTGGTGGATTCTGTTGAGCGCACACGAACAGGATTGTTATTCCCCAACGACACTGGAGGTGTAGATATACTAAATGCCCTGGAAATCAGTCAAATGAATCTCTCGGCACAGGTGGCGGTGTTGTCGGCCTGTCATACAGCTGCCGGCAGGGTACGCCGCGGTGAAGGGGTTATGAGTTTATCGCGCTCATTTGCCCTGGCCGGTTGTCCGGCGGTGGTGGCCAATTTATGGTCGGTACCCAGTGCTGAAACCAATGCCATAGCCGAGCGGTTTATACAATTGCTATATGAAGGAAAAGCAAAAGATAAGGCCTTGCGAGATAATGTCCCAAAAAGTGTGTCTGTAAAATGAAAAAAGGTCTTCATCTTAGTGGTCGCTAAACACTACTAAAAAAGAAGACCCGATGCAGTTAAGCAAGACACAAATTTCAGCACTTTTAACGGAA
>JAFLBO010000014.1 GCA_017303475.1 Chitinophagales bacterium | reverse complement strand
CGGTTCCCGGGATGACAACTCACGTTGATTTAAGGGCCAATACTACTCTCAGGCACAGTCATCTCGCTCCGCTGTGATGGTTGACAAAATTGCATTGAATGCTTAATCAACGTGGGTTGTCATCCCGCGCAGCGGGACCTACACAAGCCTGGCTTCGCACAGTTTTTTTGTCATGAGCATAAACACGCTATCTGGCTTGTGTAGGTCCCGGTTCCCGGGATGACAACTCACGTTGATTTAAGGGCCAATACTACTCTCAGGCACAGTCATCTCGCTCCGCTGTGATGGTTGACAAAATTGCATTGAATGCTTAATCAACGTGGGTTGTCATCCCGGTTCCCGGGATGACAACCCACGTTGGACTTAATCCACCCATCTCAGTTTAAAGCAATTCGCTAATGCTATAATGTCGATTGGGTTCTTGATTTTTTAGTGACGGGGTGACTGCCAGTCACCCCGTCACTAAAAAATCAAGAACCCAATCGACATCTATTTCATAAAACCGGACCTCAACTGTCCACCAGTTTAACGTCCCCTTAAAGCTCAATGCTCTTGAAATCCCAGGTATTCAGGAATCCGGTGTGGAAATTTCCTTCCTGGAAATCTTTGTTGCGCATGAGTCGCTGATGGAACGGAACGGTTGTTTTTACGCCTTCTACCACAAATTCATCTAGGGCGCGTTCCATCTTTTTGATGGCCTCGTCGCGGGTGCGCGCGCGACAGATGAGCTTGGCAATCATGGAATCGTAGTATGGCGGAATGGTGTATCCGGCATATACATGGGTATCTACCCGTACGCCATGACCTTTAGGCGAGTGGAAGGAAGTGATTTTACCCGGGCTCGGGCGGAAATCATTAAACGGATCTTCCGCATTGATACGGCATTCGATGGCGTGCATTTCCGGGAAGTAGTTTTTACCGGAAATAGGCAATCCTGCAGCAATCTTGATTTGCTCCTTAATCAGGTCAAAATCAATCACTTCCTCGGTTACCGTGTGCTCCACCTGAATACGGGTATTCATTTCCATGAAGTAGAAATTCCGGTACTTATCTACCAGGAATTCTATGGTGCCCACCCCTTCATAGTTGATGGCGTTGCAGGCCTTAATGGCCGCTTCACCCATCTTCTCCCGAAGTTCGGGCGTCATGAAGGGCGACGGACTTTCCTCAACCAGTTTTTGGTGACGACGCTGAATGGAGCAATCGCGCTCGGAGAGGTGACAAGCTTTGCCAAACTGGTCGCCGGCCACCTGAATTTCAATGTGGCGTGGTTCCTCAATGTATTTCTCCATGTAAATACCGTCGTTGGAGAAAGACGCTTTGGCTTCCCTGCGGGCGGTATCCCATTGATTTTCAAACTCTTCCGGTTTCCAAACGATACGCATCCCTTTACCGCCGCCGCCTGCTGTGGCTTTGAGGATAACAGGATAACCGATTTCAGCAGCCAGTTTCAAACCGGCTTTTACATCGGTGAGCAGACCCTCGGTGCCAGGCACACATGGAACGCCCGCCTTCAACATGGTATCTTTAGCGGTAATTTTATCGCCCATGGCCCGAATCTGATCCGGTGTAGGGCCGATAAATTTTACGCCGTATTGTTTGCAAACTTCTGCAAAAGCAGCGTTTTCCGACAAAAAGCCATAACCCGGGTGAATAGCATCGGCATTGGTGATCTCAACAGCTGCCATGATACGCGGAACGTTGAGGTAACTTTCAGCGGAAGACGGCGGACCGATACAAACTGCTTCATCGGCAAAACGCACGTGCAGGCTGTCGCGGTCGGCAGTTGAATAGATCGCCACCGTTTTGATGCCCATCTCTTTACAGGTCCGGATCACGCGCAGGGCTATTTCCCCCCGGTTGGCAATAAGTATTTTTTTAAACATTGTATTTATCAGGCTGGTTCAACCAGGAAAAGTGGCTGTTCGTATTCAACCGGAGAGGCGTCCTCTACCAGTATTTTCACCACTTTACCTTTTACTTCCGATTCAATTTCGTTGAAGAGTTTCATGGCTTCGATGATGCAAACTTTGGTGCCTGCATCTACCGTGTCTCCGATTTTGACGAAAGGTGGTTTATCCGGGCCTGAGCTCCGGTAAAACGTGCCAACCATGGGAGATTTGATGGCAATGAGTTTGGAATCGTCAGAGGCTGGGGCTGCGGGAGCTTCTGCTTTTGGCGTTGCTGCTGCAGGAGCAGGAGCGGCGGCTGGTGCAGGAGCAGCCACCGGCATGGTCATAACCGGCTGCGGAGCCGCTACAACCACAGGCGCTACACCTTCTGCAGAGGTGCCCTGATTGCGAATAACAAGCTTGAAATCACCCTCTTTGAGGCTGAATTCAGAGATCTTGTGCTTACTCACCATGCGGATGAGTTCTTGAATCTGGTTAAAATCCATATGACTGGCAGGTTGAGAATATGCAATTTTCAGTTATTTCGGGGCGTAAAGGAACGAAGATTTTAACAATCTAAAATATCTTTCCTTAGCCAATAGAACCTCGCCCCGATGGGTTGACTTTCAGACGCACTACACGCCCGGTTCCACAAACGGAAGCTTGGTTACTATCGCATCCAGCTTCTTTCCACCTGCAACAATGGAAATTTTAGATCCCGGTTCTGCATACTTAGTTTTTACATACCCGGTACCGATTGGTTTGTCCAGGCTTGGAGAATGTGTTCCTGAAGTTACCACCCCGATTTTCGAACCACGGCGGGTTTCAATTTCGTAACCATGGCGTGGTACACGGCGCTCGCCATCCAGTACAAAACCTACCAGGCGACGTTTTACGCCGTCCGCTTTTTGTTTCTGGAATTTAGCTTTGGATGGGAAATCCGCAGCTTTATTCAATTTGGTAATCCAACCCAAACCAGCTTCAATTGGGCTTGTTTTATCGTCAATATCGTTGCCGTACAGGCAGTATCCCATTTCCAAACGCAGGGTATCGCGGGCGCCGAGTCCACAAGGCTTGATGCCGTGTTTTTCTCCGGCCTTGAAAATTTTATCCCAGATTTTGGCAATGTCCTTGTTGCGGGCATAAATCTCAAAACCGCCTGAACCGGTATAACCCGTGGCAGAAATGATCACGTTTTTACATCCGGCAAACTTACCCCTGCGGAAAGAATAGTACTCAATGCTTCCCAGGTCAACGTCTGTAAGCTTTTTCAGTGCGTCTACCACTTTAGGGCCCTGAACCGCAATTAAGCCGGTTTTGGAAGAAATATTCTGCATTTTTACCTGAAATCCGCGCGAAAGGCGCTTGAGCCAGCGCCAATCCTTGATTTCATTGCTGGCATTTACCACCAGCATATAGGATTGCTCGCCTTCAACGGTCATTTCCGGAGCATCATCCAAGCGGTACACCAGAAGGTCATCAACAATGCCGCCTTTTTTATTGGGCATGCAGGAATATTGAATCTGGCCTGGTTTCAGTTTAGACACATCGTTGCTGGTAGCACTTTGCAGAAAAGCGGTAGCGTCTTTACCACGCACCATAAACTCGCCCATGTGGCTTACGTCGAAAGCGCCAAGCGCTTTGCGAACGGCATGGTGTTCGTCTGTAATGGTAGAATACGAAATAGGCATATTGTAGCCGGCGAATTCTGCCATTTTTGCCCCCAGGGCAATGTGTTTTTCCGTTAGAGGTGTGGATTTCATGTTGATGCGTATGCTTTAAATGGTTGGGCTCAACCTGTTAATTGTCTGAAGATTTTTTTGCAGGCGCTTTGGAGGCAGGTGTCAGAGATTTCTGCGCAGGAGCAGTTTTCAAGGTTGGAGAAGCTTTTAAATCCATTTCCGGAGAGCGACCCGGACGCGCCCGGGCGTCGTTTTTCTCAATCGTTACATCACCTTCTTTCAGGCCAAGTCGTTTGGCTATATCGTCCGGAATGGCATCCTTATGCACCGTAAATGAAATAGTGTTCTGGCGCATGTATGCCTCGGAGCAATACACGTATCCTTTTTTGTCGGACACTTCACCCCAGGAGTTTTTCACCACATAATACAGCCCGGAATGGGTTTCATCCAGCAGCCCCACAATGTGCATCAGGTGATCGTCTGTGGTTACCTGGCGGTCAAATAATTGTTGCCGCAGTTCCTGAGTGATTTTGGTTTCAGGCTCCCAAAATTTAAAGGTATTGCTCACAGCCACAGCGTCTTTGTCTTTCATCTGGGCGGCAGGGGCAATGGCCAGACCATTTTGGGCAGAAAAACCTTCGTTGCTCACATCGGCATCCCATTCCACGGTGTAGCCCAATTCGATGGAGTTTTTGGCACAACGCATCATATCGCTCAGCGGAACGTTGTACATAGCTCCATTCGACCAGTTATCGGGCACTTCGAGGATAAATTTGCTCCAAAACGGGTGATGAGAGAAGGACGTAACGGTAACGTAATCTTCTGATTTTATACCCAGGTAATCGCGGTAAGAGGTTGGGGTGAAAACCACGTTCGCATAGTCAAACTTGGTGGGCACTTTGCCAAACTCATCATCCAGCGCCTGTTCAATTTTATTGATCCAATCCGCATCCAGTTTGCCCTCTTTGCCTTGTTTTACAAAGTCCTGGCAGAGATTACGGAGTGTTCTTTCAATTTTACCGTGGTTAAACGGCGCTGAAGGATCTTTCCGGCCCGGATAGATGCTTTCCGGTACAATGCCGTATTGCGCAATGGCATTCAATGCATCATGCGCCAGGCCGCCCTCACTGAACTGGGCATTGCCCTGCCTGCGAACGTAGTTTTCGCACTTCTGGCGGTAGATATTCCGCACAACGAACATTTCCGACAAATCAACATCTTTTTTACCCATACGCAATGCCTCGCTTTCCAGAAAGGAAAGGGCGCTGAAGGCCCAGCAGGTGCCGGTTTGTGCCTGATTCTTCACCGTTGTGGCATTCAGGCGACGATGTTCTTTGAACTCGTAAGGAGTATTTTGAGCTGAAACGGCCGTAAAAAAGGCCAGAAAAAGCAAAAATGCCAGGGATTTTCTCATATCAAATTCGGTAGCTTATTATGATTGAAGGCCGCAAGGTAGCGAGATTTGCACATAACCAGATGACTGGAGCTACTCCAATCGCTTTTTAACTTCCTCATTCAGGCTTCTGGAAACCGGAACAGTTTCTGTAAAACCAGTCAGATGGAGACGATATCCCTGCGCATTCCCACTCACTTTTTCCACCCGGTCAAAGTTGACCAGATAGGTTCTGTGACACCGGAAAAAAGCAGGAAAATCTGTCAGGTTTTCTTCCATTTTCCGAAGGGTGGCCCGAAGTAATTTGCTTTTATGGGCGCCATTTTCCAGGTAATGCACTTGCACATAGTTGTCCTGAGCCTCCATAAATGCAATGTCTGCTGCATCTACAGCCAGTCGCTCCTGCTGATTTTCGCCCAATAGCACCACCTGCCGGTGCTGGGTATGCGTACCCGGGTGCGGATGTATACCGGCTGCCTCGCCGGCAAACTTGCGCTGTAGTTTAGCCAGAGTAAGAAACGCCCCAAAAACAGTGGGAAAAATCCCGATGGCGAGGGTAAGCAATTGCCATTGAAAAAAGGAGCGTACTGTAATGGGAGCGCCATAAAGGAAATGCGCCAAAACCATATTGGCCGTTCCAATCAGAGCGATAAAGGCAATATTCAACAGGATTTCCTTCCATGTTTTCCATTTTTCCTCCCTGAAAACCTGCGGGAAGAGTCGGCAAATCACTTGCATAAAAACAGTAACGCCGAGGGTAACCAGGCCAAAGGCTGCGCAATGTTTCAGGTAAATCCATTCTTCGCCGGGATTCACCACCGTGCCGAAAGGTTTGAAGAAAAACAGGAAAAAGGTGACGAAAAGTCCGGCCCAGACACCATTTTTTAAGCCGTTTGCCCATCGGAGCTCGAACGGATAGGGTTGATAAAGCCAGCTGAGCGATGCATGCATAAGGACTGCTATCGGACAAAGGGCACGTCTACGGTTACTTCATTATTGGAACCGGATTGCCAGGTGTATGCTTCAATCAGTTGCCGTGCAGCCTCATCACAGCCAAATCCGAGAGATTTGAGCACGATGAAGGCGCCTGGTTTGTTGTTTTGGTCCAGGGTAAATTTGACCCTGACTATACCGGAAACATTATTTTGCCGGGCTTGTTCAGGCAATCTGGCATTGCGGCGCAAGTAATCATTGAAAGCATCCCAGCCACCGGATGGCTGTGCCTGTGAGGGTTTGGAGACTTTCTTTTTTGACTCCGGCTGTTCTTTGGCTTTGGCCGGAGCTTTTTTGGGCAATGCGTTGCCATATTTCATATCCACCTCATCCAGCACTTCCTCGGCTTTAGCCTCATCATCTGTTTGTACAGCGGAAACCTTCTCGGATGCGGCCACATCGCCTGCGTTTGGCAGAGATGGCGCTGATGCTCCGTAGGATGACGGCTTATTGCTGGAATCTTCTCTGGCCATGGTGGGATAACTACTGCCGGGTAAGGCGGTTTGGCTCATGTTGACGCCGGACATATCGCGGGAACGCTCAGCGGGAACACTTCCGGAAGGCGCTGCAACCAGATCAGGGGAATCGGCGGTTTGGCCAGGGAAGGCGCCGGCCATATCGCGGGAGTGCTCAGCGGCAGCGCTTCTGGAAGGCGCTGCCGCCAGGTCCGGCGAATCAGAACCTACCATTGTGGTATCAGTCATCTCAGCCGACTGCGAGATTTCTCCTGAAACAGCCGCCTTTTCAGTGGAAGGCATAAGCCAAACAACACCCAATATAATAATGCCTACAGCTGCGGCGGCGGCAAGCATTTGCGGGAAATACAGCTTGCGAGCGGTTCCGGAACGCGCTTGCAAACGTTGGCGCAATGATGCCAGGTGTTGAGCATGATCCGCCTCAGGCACAGACATATACCCTTCCGCCGTTTCCCGACGGAACGCATCGGAATCGGTCAAAGCCTGCAACTCCTGCTCATCGGCCCGGGTAAAATCACCCGATTGCCAGCGCTCAAGCAGTTCAAGCAGCCTTTTATCGTTGTCGTAAGGGTTGGCCATGTTTAATATACCGGCGGGTTTAGCCGCCGTGGTTTGATGTGGTTTGAGGGGCTAGGGGGTGGTGGCTGGAGTGGATCGTTCCAAACAGTTTTTCAGGTTTCGTTTACCGTTTTGAATGAAGGATCGAACTTTACCCAGTTCTTCCGACATCATATCTGCGATTTCCTTGTAGGATTTGTCTTCGTAATAAAACCACTGCACACAGTTACGTTGTTGTTCAGACAGTTCTGCCAGGCAACGTTCGAGTGAAGCGGTTTCCTGTGGAAGTTCGTATTCAAAAACCGGCTCTACAGCATCGTACCTGACCATATCCTCGGGGGCGATGTGATCTGTTGGCCGGCGTTGATTTTTGCGCCATTCCATCAAACAATGGTTCCTTGCCAACACATATAACCAGCCCCTGAAAGCGCCTATTTCGTGTTCTTTCACTTTTTTGACCAAAGACTCATAAATACTCATCACGGCGTCTTCCGCCTTTCCGGAGTCTTTCAAAATTTTCAAACAAACGCCATAAACCATCGGCATATAGCGCTCGTACAAGATACCCAATGCCCGTGTATTTCCTGCCATATATTCGGCCAGCAACTGCTCGTCGCTTGAGTGCTGGGATATATTTTGGCGGAGAAAGCGCAACATATTGGACTGGTCTCAAAAAAATACGGCCAAAAGTAGCGCATTACCTGCATTGAATTTCAGTTTGTTTCTGAATGGATGATTCTGCGGGGTAAAATACATAATTCACTGAGTCAATCTTTTTTCAGTGCCATGCTTTATCGTCAATATGACAAGTCAATACTGCCCAGACCTGACACAACTTGTCGTTCATCTGAAAAAATGGCAGTTCTTACGGCGTAGCACGAAGTTTGATCAAGGGCAGAATGCCGCACATAATTCCGTTTGTGGCAGAATCTTCAACACTCACCAAAATTAAAATAGTTAAAACGTTATGAAGCCAATCGCTGACCGCGTGATCATTAAGCCGGCGCCCGCTGAAGAAAAAACCAAAGGTGGTATCATCATTCCTGATACTGCTAAAGAAAAACCTCAACGTGGTGAAGTTGTTGCCGTTGGTCCGGGCAAATCCGGCAAAGACGCGCACAGCATGACTGTTCAGGTAGGAGATATCGTGCTGTATGGAAAATATTCCGGACAGGAAATCAACCACGAAGGTCAGGACTTCATCATCATGCGTGAAGACGAAATCCTGGTTATTCTCTAACCATCCCCCAATCCCTCATTAACCACATTCCAATAACTCTTATCACACAGTAATATGTCTGCCAAACAAATTAACTTCAATACAGAAGCCCGTGAAAAACTGAAAGAGGGTGTAGACGCTCTCGCAAATGCGGTTAAAGTAACCCTCGGCCCAAAAGGTCGCAACGTGGTTATTCAAAAATCCTTCGGCGCTCCAGCCATCACCAAAGACGGTGTAACTGTGGCCAAGGAAGTTGAACTGGAAGATGCAGTAGCCAACATGGGCGCGCAAATGGTGCGTGAAGTAGCCAGCAAAACAGCTGATGCTGCCGGCGACGGTACCACTACCGCAACAGTACTGGCACAAGCCATGGTAACTGCCGGTCTGAAAAACGTAGCTGCCGGCTCCAATCCAATGGACCTGAAACGCGGTATCGACAAAGCCGTTAAAACCATCGTTGCCAACCTCAAAGAACAAAGTGAGCAAATTGGCGATGACTTCAAAAAAATCCAACAAGTGGCCGCAATCTCAGCCAATAACGATGAAACCATCGGCACCCTGCTGGCTGATGCAATGAAACGTGTTTCCAAAGACGGTGTCATCACTGTTGAAGAAGCAAAAGGTACCGATACTTATGTAGAGGAAGTAATCGGTATGCAATTCGACCGCGGATACCTCAGCCCATACTTCATCACCGATGCAGAGAAAATGGTAGCGGATTACGAAAATCCGTTCATCCTCATTACCGACAAAAAGATCAGCAACATGCAGGATCTGGTGCCGGTACTCGAAAAATCCCTGCAAACCGGTCGTCCACTCCTCATCATTGCTGAAGATGTTGATTCTCAGGCACTCGGCGTATTAGTAGTAAACCGCCTCCGCGCTGGTCTGAAAGTAGTTGCCGTTAAAGCTCCAGGCTTCGGCGACCGCCGCAAAGCAATGCTGGAAGACATCGCCATCCTGACCGGTGGTACCGTGATCAGCGAAGAGCAAGGTTACAAACTGGAAAACGCCGGTCTGGAACACCTGGGTCAGTGCGGCCGCATCACGGTGGACAAAGACAACACCACTATTGTTGACGGTAAAGGCAAAGCTGCCGACATCAAAGCGCGCACCAGCCAAATTAAGCAGCAAATTGACGCTACCACCAGCGATTACGATCGTGAAAAACTTCAGGAGCGCCTGGCTAAACTGGCAGGCGGTGTAGCAGTGCTTTACGTAGGCGCAGCCACTGAGGTTGAAATGAAAGAAAAGAAAGACCGCGTAGACGATGCTCTGCATGCCACCCGCGCGGCCATTGAAGAAGGTATCGTACCAGGCGGCGGTGTTGCTCTGGTGCGCGCCATCAAGAGCCTCGACGGCATGAAAGGCGAAAACGAAGACGAAACCACTGGTATCGCCATCGTACGCAAATCCCTGGAGGCGCCTATCCGCACCATCGCTGAAAATGCAGGTGTAGACGGCTCACTGGTATTCCACAAAGTACTGGACGGCAAAGCAGCTTTCGGCTACAACGCCCGCACAGATGAGTACGAAGACATGAAAAAAGCCGGTATCATTGACCCAACCAAAGTGACCCGCGTGGCACTGGAGAATGCGGCTTCTATTTCCGGTTTGGTACTCACCACCGAATGTGTGATCAGCGAAAAACCTAAGAAAGCTGAAGCGCATGGTCACAGCCACCCGGGCATGGGCGGCATGGACGGCATGATGTAATAGCCAACCGGCTCTCGAAATAGTAACAGACCTGAGTCATCCCGGCATTTGTCGGGATGACTCTTTTTTTTGTCCCTGCCGGAAGCGATCCGTTTTTTTGTGTTTGGCCCGGGCGCCAGCCTGCCTGCACTTTTGTATCAGAAACATAACCGTGAGGAATGCCTCTGACAAGTCTGTGCCTTGTTTACGACAAAAATGCGAAAAACAGGCCTGTTCCTGGTCATTGAACCAAAGAACGCACTACTTTCGAGGCGGGGATTTCCATGCTCTGTAGTGCGGTTTTTTAGAAGGGGAAACCGACTTGCAAGCTGGAAACTCCCTTTTTTTATGACATCCATTTCACCAATACTATAAATCTTATGGGAATCAGGATTTTTCCTACTCTGCTCCTTCTTTTCCTCTTCACCGGTATTTGCACAGCGCAGCAATTTCCGGAAATTCAGTTCAGTGGCGACAAAATGCGCGCACCGTTAGCACTAGAACAGGGCACGAGTACCCTGAGTTTATGCGGGTTAACACCGGGCAACACCTATAAACTGATTGCAGTCCCTATGGCCTCCGGGCAGCAAGCCTCCTTCGAGCTGGCGCCGGCGCCGGGCTTGTCGGCTGGTGCATGCAAGGTAGCTTTCCTGCGCGAAGGCAACCAAAGCATCACTTTTTCTGCTCCGCAAGCATGCCTGGATATTCAAATCAAGGCAAGCAGCCCTGAACTAAGCAACGAGGTGCCTGCCTTCCTTTCTATTGTTTGCGAAAGTTGTTCGACGAGTCGGGCGTGGGTTGATAAACTCTCCGGCATGGCAGATTTATCGTTATTGGAAGTGCAGAGTGGACAAAGCGCCCAACAACTCATTGAGAATGTGCTGGTAGGAGGAGGATGTTTCCAAATCAGCAATGTAACCTATCAGGGTATGCCTACCCAGATTGGTACATTTACCAATGGTTCTACCAATATTGGCTTTGACTCGGGCATTATTTTGGCAACCGGCAATATTGAACTGGCGCCGGGTCCCAACGACGCGAATGGCTCCAGCTTTGGCTTTGGCATTCTCACACCGGATGCTGAACTTGGCACACTGGCAAGTGCCAATATTTACGATCGCGCCAACATTGAATTTGACTTTATCCCAACGCAAAATACCGTCAGCTTTGAGTTTGTTTTTGCATCAGAAGAATATTGCGAATACGTGAACACAGCGTTCAATGACGTATTCGGCTTTTTTATTTCCGGCCCTGGTATCAACGGCACCCAGAACATTGCCCTGGTGCCTAATACCAACACCCCGGTAACAATTAATACCATAAACCATATTGTCAATAGCGGACTTTATGTACACAGTACACCGATAGTACACCAGGATTGTCCGAGTGTACCCCCCAACATCGGCATTATTCCACAGGAAATACAGTACGATGGTTTTACCAAAAAACTGGTAGCTATTGCCAATGTAACGCCCTGCCAGACCTACCATATCAAACTAAAAATTGCCGATGCCGCCGACGGAGTATGGGATTCTGCGGTTTTCCTCAAAGCCAATTCATTCGATGCCGGCGGCGAGGCGCTGGCTACACCAGCCTATCCGGGCGGTGGCAATACCGCTTATGAAAGTTGTGATGCCGGAAGCATTCGTTTTTCCAGAGGAAATGGCAACCTGAACCTGCCGCTTCCGGTAAACTTTATTGTTGGTGGAACGGCTGTTCCCGGTGTAGATTATGTTCCGTTGACCAATCCGGCAGTTATTCCGGCTGGTCAGACAGAGATAATCATACCCATCCAGGTACTTGCAGATGGATTACCGGAAGGCCCGGAAAACATCCAGCTGGTGGTACCGAACTCCTGCTCCTGCAGTCAGGGTGTGGTAGAATTTGTGATCAACGACAATCCAGTGTTAACAGCCAGCATGAATGCCCAATCCCTTTGTGTAGGCGAAACTGCCACCCTAACACCGGCTGTTTCAGGAGGATTGCCAGGCCTAAGCTACCTGTGGAGTACCGGCGAAACCACTGCGGCCATACAAACACAAAATACCGGTGTATACACAGTGGAAGTAACCGATGGCTGCGGCATTGCCATCAGCGCCAGCGCCGAGGTAGTATTTAACAACTGCGCCTGCAATGCCGAAACGTACATTAAAACACTTGGCTCCCCGGATGGCGATGTGCGCGGTTACGGGGTGTATGACAGTAAAGACGGCAACCTGTACATTACCGGATCCAAACAAGACAGTGTGCTGCTCCTGAAAATGAGTCCGGCAGGCACCCTGATCTGGTCGCGGACCTTTGATGTGAACAATGGTGTGGAAGATTACCTTTCAGATCTGATCGTGGATTCTGAGGGTATGATTGCCGGCCTTGGCCAAAGCGGTCCCTTCCAGCCCGGCGCCAAAGGCTTCATCCTGCGGTACAACCCCAATACAGGCAATATCCTGTGGCTGAGCGAGTACGGCTTCGAATCGGCCTATACGATGGGATTGCTGGAACTACCCAATGGCAACTATTTGGTGTACGACAATCCACACAGTCCTACCAACGACAACCGGCTGATGGAGATTACCCGTTCTGACGGCACTGTGGATGTAGCTGGCGCAATGAACCAGAAACTTCATCTGGGCAGCGCAGATAATTTCAACGCAGCAGTGATCCATAACGGCAAACTGTTTGGCGTGGGCCGGTATACCAACGGCGTTGATTTTACCGACATGCGACACGCCCTGTCGCGCATAGACCTGGCAACCGGAAACGTAGACTGGGCAAGGCTGGGGCATGTGGCGCCCGGCGAACCAGCCCGACTGTATGGCATGGACCTGCTGATTGAAGACAACAGCATTTACTCGGTAGGTTACGGCAGCGAACAAGACGACAACCTGTCCAACAGCCTTATTTTCCTGTACAAACACGGGCTGGGCGGCAACCTGCAATGGGCCAAACGTTTCAACTTTCCGGAAGCCCTCAGCATCGCAGCAGACGAATTAATCAGTTTGCCAGACGGCTTTTTGATTTTAGCGCACGATTTGGTGGGACCAGGCAATATATACCTGATCAAAACCGATAAAAACGGTTCTCTGGCCTGGACCCGTAAAGTAGATTTAGGTTTTGACGACTTTTTGGCGAACCTGTCCAATGTGCAGTCGCAAATCCTTGTACAGGGCAATCACCTGTTTTTGGTGGCTTCCACCCGCCAGCAAACCGGCCCCAGCCAGATGCTGATTGCCAAAACCTCCCTGTTTGCCACTGTAGATGGCAATTGCGACCTGATTCAACCGGCTGTTTCCGGAACCAGTATTATTTCAAATCCGGTGAACCTGCTGGTAGCCATGCAGCAGTTGGCATTCACAGAAGAATTCAGCTTGAAAATTGAGGACTTTCATCCGACCGCGCCTTTGGCGCTGGAGAACCAATGCGAGGTATTGGTGGAGGAACAATTGGCCGTGGAGCTTTGTCCAGGAGAAAGCCTAACCATTGAAGGCGTGGAATACACGCAGGACACCACCTTTACTGTGTTTATTGAAGGGATTGGCGGTTGCGATACCCTGCGCAGTTATACCATTGCAGCGCATCCCTACCCTACCAAAAATGCGACCATCGTATTTTGTGAAGGTGGATCTGTAACCATAAACGGACAAGTGTATACGCAGCCCGGCGTAGTGGTTGACACCTTGCCGGCCAGCATTGGCTGCGATACGATTGCCACTTTTACCCTGGTTAAACAGCCATTTCAGATACGCACAGAATCCATTAGCTTCTGCGCGGGAAGTTCCGTGACCATTGGCGGACAGGTATATACGCAGTCGGCGGTGGTGATAGACACCCTGAGCTCTGCAACGGCCTGCGATACAATTGTAACCTATACACTGACTCAGCTGCCTCAGCCGGTGCGCAATGAAACCATTGAGTTTTGTCCGGGCGAGAGCATTGTATTGGGCGGAAATGTGTACACCCAGCCAGGGGTTGTACAGCTTGTATTTCCGGCAGCCAACGGCGGATGCGACACCATGGCAACTTTTACGCTGGTATTCAGCACACCGGCGCCATCTCAGGTGACCATTTTGTGTCCGAGTCCGCAGGTAGTGGCATTGCCCAACGGCGTCAACGGCGTGGTTGTCAACTATCAGGATCCGGTGGCGGGCACAAACTGTGTTTGTCCGGGGCTTGATGTGGTGCGCACCAGTGGCCCGGTTTCAGGCGCTTTGTTCCCGGAAGGAGCCACCAGCGTTTGTTTTGAGGCTAAGGATGCCTGCGGCCAATCTGCGTCCTGTTGTTTCACCATAACGGTGGGTGAGGATGAACCATGCGACACCAAGGTGGCGGGATGCGTTAAGTATGAGCTGCTGACCATTACGGAAGATGCCGGCAAAAACCGCACGTACCGGATACGGGTAACAAACAATTGCGACAACAGGCTCATTTACACAGCCATACAAATTCCGAGCGGCCTTGTGGCCATGGAACCAGCCAACGACGCCATTTACACAGCACCCTCGGGCAATGCGTATAAGGTGCGCAGCCCGAACTTCTCACCACAGTACTCCATCCGGTATTCTTCGGTATCAGATGGTATCCACAACGGGGAGTCGGACATATTCAAATACACCTTGCCGGCGCAAGCGAATGTGACCTACATTCATGTGATTTCCAAGTTGTCGCCCAACATTTTCCTGGCGGCGCACCTCAACACATTCTATTGTCCGATTGGTGTAACGCCTACGGGTAACAGTCAGCAGCCGGGCGAGGAGCGGGATCAGGTATTGGGGGATATCGTGCGGGAGACACCGGAATTGATGTTGTTCCCCAATCCGACCGGCGGGGAGTTGTACGTTGATTTTTCTGCCTGGGCGGGGCAGGTATTGCAGGTACGGGTATTGGATGCCCAGGGCCGGCAAATATTGCAACGTGGGATACCAGCAACGGAGGAGATTCAGTTGTTTGACTTGCCGGAACGCATGGTGAGCGGCTTGTACATCCTGGAGATGCGTACGGAAGCTGGCGAGCGATATACGAGCAGGTTTGTTGTAGAGAGATAGTGCAGCTTTTTGTCGGGGTGACACAGGTAGTGTTGCCCCGACAAAAAGTTGAAAACGGTTCAAAGAAGCGGCAAAAACACCTGTTTTGGGTTCTTTTTAAAGAAATTAAAAAAATGTTTCAAAATGATTTTGAGATTTAAAAAGGCCCATCATATATTTGCGGCCCGATTTGGATAGGTGGGTGAGTGGCTGAAACCACCGGTTTGCTAAACCGACGTACGGGTAACCCCGTACCCCGGGTTCGAATCCCGGCCTATCCGCTGGATTGAAAGAAATATTTCGGGATGTAGCGCAGTCCGGTAGCGCACCTGCTTTGGGAGCAGGGGGTCCCAGGTTCGAATCCTGGTATCCCGACATTCATTATCAAGGGGTTACGTTGAGAAACGTGACCCCTTATTTTTTTGGTTTACAGCATGGTTTACATTGCTGTCGTTTTTCCCTGACAATAACCGAAATGCTTAAGGACTGGCGGGCCCTTCAAACAATTCCCTGAGTTGGTTCTGAATGCCAGGCCGCATACTTTCAGGCATTCAGCGATGACGACAGGCAACGCGTTGTCATTGACAGCTGTATTGATATCCAAGCGCCGACTGAATGCTTCATTTGATATACCTGTGATTTTGCCTGTGATTCCGTCAATCATGATTCCAATGCTCCAGGATATATGAAAGAATCAGGTTTTCTTTTGGCGGCGGTTTTCGAGGTGCGTAGCCGCTTCCGCTTCGATTTCACTCAGTGTCTTTCGCTTCCCTTGACGAATCCAATCTATGATTTCATCCTCGAAAAAATACAGTTTTTTGCCCTGCTTGGCATGCGGGATTTTTTTGGCTCCAACCAGACTGTAGATGGTGGGTTTGGCAAGGTTGGACATCTCGCTCACGCGGTCAATATTTATCGGAAGCCGACTGGCGTCGACTTTGGGCTGGGAAAGACTGGCTTGGAGTTGAAGCAAAATGCTTTCTATCGAAGTGAGCCTTTGGTCAAGCTCTGAAAATGGGTTTTGCATACGCCAACTCTTTTTTATAATCGTTGGCACAAAGGTTTTAATGAAAAAGAGGCATGGGTGCACCCTTGAGTGCACCCAAATATCACCCCATATCCCTTTTTATTTGTTCGACTACATCACGGAGCCCCAACCTTTCGAAATGCCCCTTGACAAACATGAAATCCTTCTTCCTTTCTTTAACGTCTTGTTTATTGTCCAAAGGTCTTATGAACTTCTTATGGATTTCAGACGAGCTTTTTCCGGTGAAAAATTCGGTAAAGGATTCCAATCCTGATTTGTCAATCCTACCCCAGATTCCAAGATGTTCAGCAAGATAGTACATAGCCAAAACCTGCCGGGTTGTTGTATTCCCAGGATTCTTCACCGGCTTCTCATCAGAGGGGCTTTCACTACATGCCAATTTTTCGCAGTCCTGATAATGGCAAATGGCATGTTCAACTTTATTCAGAGCATGCTCATAAATCAAAATCCCCTCATCAGGTGAATGATAGTATGGGTTACCGCAGCAAGTTGGGGCAATCACAAAATCCGGGTTTTCTTTATAAAACCTCAGTTCATCCAAGGCGCATTTAAAACAATGCCGACAATCATAGAGGAAGGAAAGCCTGTTATCATTGGAATGAGCGTTGTCCAACCGGTATCTGATATATTCATTCGCGAGTTCAGCACTTTCGTTGAGCAAGTCACATACCCAAACATCAGGATCATCAAAGTTTACCGTGCTGACCGAAGGCTTTTCACTGCGAAAAAGGTTCCTAACAAAACCTTCTGTGGTATTCATCATCTCTCTCTACTCCCTTTTATTTATAAAACAAAGGTAGCATAAAATCATAGCAAAACATCAACAATAACAACAAAATGATAAGCCGCACAATTGGGCAAACATCTTCCTGTCTTTGCATAACCGGTTTAATTCTTGATGCATAGTAATTTTGCCTTGAAACCCTTACCCTGATAGTCTCACCAATGAAATTATACCTACCCTGTTATAAAAATGACACCTGAACGGGCGTGTTTGATTTAACCAATTCTGCGATATGCTCAACGATCTTGACATCTATATGGAGTACCTTCAAACCAAAACGGTCATCGAGGTAGCTTATCAAACGTTGGTATTTGAAGCGACGCAGGACACCGCACACATAAAGAATTCCTAAAGTATGTGTGTGTTGAAGGAGAGGAAAATGCACAATTAATTCGGTCGCAGAATAGTCGATCCCAGGTTAATCATCCAGGACTGATTGACGTCAAAACTAAGATTGTTTGATATTATATTTTGATTATCTTGCTCTATTAAAATTTTTTTTACACAAAAATCCACCTTTGCGGAATTTTCTTTAAAATCCTTTTGGTTTTTCGAAGTTGTCACCAATAACTTTGCTGCAATATCCGGCTGGACGCGGTGTACAGGTTCAAACGCCCTTAGTGTGTTCAATGCTGGAACAATCTAAACATACCATTCTTTCACGGTCGCAGACGCATGACAGATTATTTCACCAAGATGGGCATCGAGGAGTTTACCAACAAGGTTGGAGACAAAGTTATTGAACGTGGCGCAGGAAAAATTGCCGAACACGTTGTTGATAAGATCAAGCCGTTACTATCGCAGAATAGTACACTTACCTCAAAGCCATTACCTGATAAAATCCTTACTTGCACCGAGGCTGCTAAAGTACTCCAGGTGTCGGAGTCGCCATTAAGGAGAATGTACCGTGAAGGCGAGATAAAAGTCTAAGGCTCCCGCACCCGACGAATGCGATTCAAAAGTGTCGAAGGTTTTGCGGCACTGGAAAATCTCTAACAGGTAAGCATTCCGGAATAACCAATGGAGATACGCCTCGGTAAATTCACTCCCCATAACTTTAATAAGCGTAGGCTTTTGTAAGGGCAAATAAGTGTGCCCTTCACAAGAGTTCAGACATGCTTTGCCATAATTTCTATCACATTCAACAATTGTAATTGCCGTGGCCGGAAGGTTCGATGGCACTACGATTATTAAGAAAACAAACATGAAAAGTAAGAAGAAAAAAAGACTGACCGTGATACACACACGCGTACTCGAAGCTGTCAACACAATTCCGGTAAAATCAGAAGTTCAAAGAGACAAAATGCTCCATGCACTTCACATCCTCTACAAGGCATCTCAGGTTGCTGGAAAATATGTCGAAATTCCTTCAACTTACTGGCAGAAAGCCATAGATGAGCACTACGAGCGCACGTTGAACCTGATGAAAAAACACGGCATCATACAATCCACAAGAAGCTACTCAAATTTTGAAGGCAACAAGTTTTGTAAGTCCTATCGTATTAATCCAAAACATTTGAGCGAAGATGTAACTACCGTAGAATACGAGACTATTATAAGCGAGGTCAACTACAAACGGAAGGACAATTCCATAGTTGCCAAGCATACCAGGCGCATGATGAGATTACTAAAACTGAATGTCCGGGCTGCAAAGACTGAGCTGAATACGTATATCCAGGAAGGCGGGTTCAAAGAGAAGATTCAGATTGATTACGAAATCCAGGACGACCGGTTTGTAAAAGCAGATTCCACTGAGTTGCCATACTTTCTTGATGATAAGATTGAACACGTGGCTTGGCTTGTAAGACAAATAGCAAACGAAAGAGGTTATTCACTGATCAAGGACAAAAACAAATTTGTTATTGAAAAGCCAGAACTTTATTACGATCTGAAGAAATACCACCTAAGACAAAGCTACGGTTATAGTATAGCCCAGTTTCAGTACAGGTCATTTTACGCTAAGAGGAATAAGACTAATAATCGGCTGGATTCAAATCTTACTTCATTTCCTTCACTTCTCTTACCACACCTAAGGCTTAATGATGAATCGTTATATTCGATTGACTTAGCCAATTCACAGTTTACGATATTGGCTGACCTTATAGAAAAAGATCACTTTCGAAATGAGCTAAACCAAATTCTCAAATTGGAAACACCTACAACTCAAAAGTTAATGTTCTCAACCAATTCAGACTCATCCTATACATTTACCAGGTATGTCATCCAATACATAAACGGCTCCACCCAACATCATCCAGTCGCCGCACTTATGTCCGCCAATTCTGATGTGGATATTAATCGAAAAAGAAGTGACTATGGCGTTTTCTCTGGAAGTTTGCATAGTTTGCCCAGCGATTTACTTCACTTTATACAACTTGCAAAAAGCGGAAAAATCTATGAATATATAAAGGACAAACTAAACCTGCAAAACGTCAGAGATGCAAAGCTATTTGCATTTGAGATCTTCTTCGCCAAGTATAAATCTCAAGGGGAAGGGAAAAGGCAATTGAAGAAAATTTTCCCTACTTTGATAAGACTCATCGACGCTTACAAAAAGAACAACGGAAACGAGCAATTCGCCATTTTGCTTCAGCAACGCGAGAGCCATATATTTATAGATCGGATTTTGCTCCGCCTTGTGAACAAAGGGTACAAGGTATTTTCAAAGCATGACAGTATTCTTTGCATCGCGTCTGAATTGGAGGATGTAGTGATGGAAGTGAGGTCAATACTCACCGAAGAACTTGGCAACTACCGGCTGAAAATCACAGATGCAAGTGGTGAAGCTGTAATGCGAACGGATGAAATCGTACCGGAGATCCTACCGGTCGGGAAAGAGGCTACCTTTTATATCAGCATGCCTCCCAATGATAGCTGTCAGTTGTTCTATCAACAATTGAACCTTTGGGTAGAAGGGCTTCAAGGCGGAAGATTTAACGGTATCCCGTAAGCTTCTCATTTTTCGGTATGAGACCCTATATTTGCTACTTGAAAATACCTTTACTTATGAGTACCTTCACGACACCACATCCGAACGCTTCTGCAAAACAGTTCCCTATCGGTCGGTTGCTCCTACTGTTTTCCTTAGTCATTGGATCGACATTCACGGCTTCCTATTATTACACAACTCGACCAAACGATGCCGAGACCGGTCGCATAAGAATGGATAAGAGTAGCGGTCGCAATGAACCGCATGTAAACCAGAAGGCCAGAGATAAAGCCAATCAGGAGTACGAAAAGATCCGTGAAGAATTTCAAAACTGGAACCGGAAACCGAACAAAACACCAGACGACAAGAAATTCATCGAGAAACTCCGGAAGCAACTGGAGCGTTTACGAAAGAAGAAAGATTTTACCGGCGAGAATCACTCTCAAAAACACAAAGGGAATTGATATGAAAACCTTCACTTTTATCACAGACTATCAAGGTGGCACTTATATCAGCCAGCAAACCGCAAATAGCCTACTTGATGCTTGCCACCATTGGAGAGATCACATCGTGTCAGGTCGTTACATTCAAGACTTGGATGTGCATCAATTTGCCGAAGCGTTTGACGCTGACATCAATGAGTTGCCGCCAGTTGGTATAGATGAGGTTACCAATGTCTGGGTGTTCCAATTGGTCATAACAGACCATATGTTAAGCGTACACATCGTACTGACAGACTTATCCACTATAGGTATGTTGGAAGAATCCGAAGGCAATCGCGTTTCGTCTCGAACCTTTGTTTGATCACTTATACACATCAAAATAATTACAATACAAAAACCATCCAGTTGTTTATGTCTCAAGTACAACTGGGTGGTTTTCAATTCATACAGCCTTGATTTGTGGGAATCCAAGGTTCATTATTGCTTACCAACTTTCACCGCAAAATTTCGCAGGTCATACGGATTTAACAACATAGCATCTGTGCTGAAGGCTCCGCACATTACTTTCAGACCTGCGTCCATGATTCCTGGAAGCATTTGTTATCCGGCACGAAATGAAGTGAAGAGCGCATACTTAATGAGATATCATTGCTATAAGAGTGGCATACCTTATTGCTAATGCATATCGGTCCCACTTAAAAACATGAACAGTTAGCTCCTATACCATGCATATTAAGCCTGTAGGGGGAATGCATTCAAAATGACAGAAGAAGGGGGAGAAATAACTCGGAGGGGGAGGCGGCGGCATTATGAGATCATGCCTTAGCCTGTTCACAACTCGCGAACACTTTTTTTCATCCAAAGAAGTCTGTTAATAACTCCAAATCTACTTGAAGCGCTAAAGAATTTTTGAAAAGCCAAGTTTGAACAGTATGGCTTACTACTCAGAAGTAATCATTGTACGAGCCGAACTGGTCAACCTCGATTCGATCCCGTGCCAGTTTAAAACTGTACACGAACTCTAACCTGACAGCTTGCTCTGAGTTCCTCTGCTACCCAGGTGGCGGTTTTGCATTCTGCATTATACTCAAAAAATTTCAAAAGACGCTTCACCTGTCTGCCTCAAGCATAGAAGCCCAATGGGTCAAAAAGAAAATATGAAGCCTCAAAAAAAATCACCCTGCCAGGCAACCTCTAAGTCAATTTTCCTGAATTGATAATCAAAGGTGAAAGACGAAGGGTTAAAGCATATCGTGGCTGGCTGCCGGAACAATGACCGGCTAAGTCAAAAAGCACTGTATGACCGCTATTACGGTTATGCCCTGTCCGTGGCGTTAACTTATTGTAGCCTCGAAACGGAAGCCCGCGAAGTCTTGAATGATGCTTTCCTCAAAGTTTTTACCAGCATCGGTAACTACAATGAGAACCTCTCATTCACGACATGGTTGCGCATTATCGTAGTTCGAACAGCCATCAACCATTATCATAAGCACCTGAAGGACATAGTGATACATGACATGACCGAAGAGTTGAATCTAAGTGTGGAAGATGACTATCTGTCCAAAATGGCTGCGGAAGATATGATAATCCTGATCCAAAAGCTTCCTCCAGCCTATAGAATGACTCTAAGTCTTTTTGCACTTGAAGGCCATACACACTCCGAAATTGCAGAAATGCTCCGCATTTCGGTCGGTGCATCCAAGTCGAACCTCTCGAAAGCACGTGCTAAGCTTAAACAAATGATGACCATAGAATTAATACACGGCAACTGAAAAAGATGGCAGACAAGAATTTTTTTGACCTATTAAAGGACAAAATGGCCGCATTGCGGCCTTCCGAAAAACATCGTGATGACGACTGGGCTTCTCTCGGTGAGCGTCTGAATGCTGCGCTGCCACAACAGCCGCAAGGAAAAAGGCGGTCAATTGTAATACCCCTGCTGCTTATAACGGCTTTGCTATCAAGCAATGCAATGTGGTGGCAGTCAAGCCGCACCGATCAGGCTTCGTTAACTCGGCTGGAGGTACAGATGTTAGATTTGAAAGCATCCATTACGGCGTTAGGAGGGGGATCGGGTGCGCTACAATATAAAGTGGTACATGATACACTTTGGCAGACAGTTTACGTTCGTCCAAATGAAGTAGGGTATGCGCAATCTGCTCGCAATGAAAAAAGTAGGTTAGCCGTATCAAAGACAAGTCAAGAAGATAGCTTTCAAGTATCGTACATAACGACTTTCCTCCCCATGCTAGACAACGAATCTGCTGATAAAACCCATTCATATTCAGAAAAGACTTCCAACATAATTTCCTTGGATAAGCAATCCCAGGCGGAGTCAGATTCAATCTTGGAGGGTGCTGATTTGGCTCTGGCGGAGCACTCTGCCTTAACCTTGCCAGATACTTCAAAATCGGCACTTCACTCTCCAGAAAGCCTTGCACTCCCCATAAAAGAAAAGATACCAACTAAACCATTTTCCAAAAAGCTTACGGATGCACTTCGCCCTAAGTTTTTCAAAGTCGGATTGAACCTCGGCTGGTTGTATGCCAACAGTACGGGATTGATGCATGAAGGTGGTTTTTTGTACAACTTACACGGCGAAATAGGGCTCTCGCGGCATTGGAGCGTGATGGCGAACGTTGGAAAGGGGCAGTTGCACTACAAAGCTCACACGCCCGAAGCTATTTTGGGATCGCCGGATTTTCCCATGCTCCCATCCATGGAGCATCACCTCACGGAAATGGACGTGACTGGGCAAAAAATCCATGAATTCAGTCTCGGTTTACGCTACACTTTTGCTCAGCCAGGCAAGCCCCGCCCTTTCCTTGGTTTAGGCTGGGGTGGTCAAACGCTTCTGCCATTCACCATCGAATACGAAATCCAGCACGAACCGACCGGAACCGTTCAGAAAGAAACTCTTGAGGTCACAACCCGGACGCGGATGAAGAATATCCTTGGCCTGAGTGCAGGGGTCGTAATACCGCTTTCCCCACGCTTCGACTTGTCTTTGGAAGGTTTTTATCAGCGGTCGTGGAAAAAACCGAGTGGCATCACACCTGACCTTTTAGGAATCCAGGCAGGTATGAACTTGCTTTTTTAACGGAATTCACTACCCAAAGGTAGTTTTTTCATAGGCTGGGGGCGGCTCACCGCACGCGGGCCGTCCCCTTTTTGAAATCAATTTTCGTCACTTAACAATATTACAATGAGGTATTTTCTACTTTCTTTTTTCTGTACAATTAGTGGGGCCTGTATGTTGACAGCGCAAGTTCTTTATCAGGAGAATTTTGAAGCCAACGGTCTTCCGGCTGGTTGGTCGGTCAGTACTTTGGCTACCGATGGGGGTTGGAAAATCGGCACCCCTGCTGGCCTTTCCAGTCAATATTTCACCATTTCAAGCAATGGTTCGCTGCGTGCTGTGGCCACTAATGACGATGCATGTAATTGCGACAAGAGCAAGGACTATCTCATCACTCCTCCTCTCAACCTTTCGTCTGTAACATCGACTGTGCTGAAAGCAGATATCTTTTTTGGAGCGGGTAATTATCAGGGCATCACCGAGCGTGGCACTATTGAGGTGTCGCTCGACAAAGTGAACTGGACCGAATTGGCAACGCTTCACGGACACGGCGGTTGGGACCAACATCTCGTTGACCTAAGCGCTTATGCCGGAAAAGACAGTGTTTATGTTGCATTCCATTATGATGATAACGGAGGGTTTCTATACGGCATGGCCATTGACAATGTGAGTATAGAAGTTCCTTTTACGCTTGATGCCGCACTCACAGATCTTCATGCTAAACCTTACGGATTAGAAATTGTAGAAAATCATGTCAGCGGTGTGGTTTTCAACAATGGCGTGACTCCCATTACATCCTTGGAGATTGCCTATATGGTTGACGGCGGCATTCCTGTTGCCACTGTGGTCAGCAGCTTGAGCATTGCACCTTTCGCGTATTACGAGTTCCACCACCCAACTCCTTGGACATCCATCGATGCAGGCATTCACAATATTCAAGTCTCCATTGTGTCAGTTAACGGTATCGCCGACGAAAATGTTGGCAACAACGTGCTATCGTTCGAGACTGAAATCTTCCCAGATATCGTGCCGCCAAATATCGTGGACCAGTTTCTGCAAGCTGCTCCGATTTACACAACGGTAGCTACTGCGGCCAATCAACTTAGCAAGCCAAACGATGTGGATTTTTTCCCGATTCTGGCAAAGAACGAACTCTGGGTCGTCAATGAGCGCACGGAAGCTTTGGGAGGCAGTACACTCACTATTTATGATGCTGGTAAGCCCAGTCAAACTTTCCTGAACCGGGTGGACGGAAATGCCTGGCACTTCATGTCGCTTCCTACCGGGATTGCATTTAGCGAAGACAATTTTAATTTTTCCACCTCTCCAGGTGTCAAAGATGCCAATCATAATGGTGGCTCATTCACAGGTCCAGCGTTATGGTCAAGCGACCCTAACATATATGCCCAACCCTCCGGTGGCAACGGTAGCCACCTTGATATGCTGCACGGCAGTCCATATAGCATGGGTATTGCACATGAGGCGGACAATATTTTCTGGGTATTCGACGGCTGGAATGAAACCATCGTACGCTATGACTTCGGGAAGGATCATGGCCCAGGAAATGATGACCATGCTGACGGCATTGTGCGCCGTTATTTGGAAATACCTGTGAAAAAAGACGGATTTGTGCCTAGCCACTTGGTATTGGATAAAACCAGTGGCTGGCTTTATGTAGTAGACAATGGAAATGACCGTGTACTACGCCTTAACATCAATTCTGGCTCAGTTGCGAATGCCTTGCCACTGATCAATGAGCCGCTTGCCGAGCACTCAGAAATGGGCAATGTCACCTGGGAGGTCATCATCAATCAAGGACTCAGTCGCCCTTCAGGTATTGAAATCATCGGAAACCGCCTATTGGTGAGCGACTTTGCTAATGGCGATATTATTGTTTATGATATCGAAAATGGCTTTGCAGAATTGGGACGCATTGCAACCGGTCAAGCAGGCATCACTGGAATAAAAATAGGCCCTGAAGGAGAAATCTGGTACACCAACCGTACTCAAAACACGCTAAAAAAAATCGTTCCTGGAGAAGTGTCTAACACGGAAGAATTGGCTTGGGCTGCTCAGGTACAAGTATCGCCCAATCCAACTTCAGGCAATTTGCTCGTTCGACTGCCTGAATCCTCCACTGAAGTTTCGCTTGAATTAACAAACCTTTTGGGTGAAAAGTTAGCCAACTTCCAAGGTAATTCCAATTCACAATCACTCAGTCTGAGAGACTTGCCCAATGGTATTTACCTGCTGTCTATTTCCAGCAAAGCATTCTCGACTACCCGCAAGATTGTTTTGGAAAAATAATATGCCAAAATTCATTTAGCCGTTAAAATACACAATTTTCATCAATTAATTTTTTCATCATGAAGCGTTTATCCGCACTACTCCTGCTTTTTGTCGCCTTTGCTGCGACGGCCTTCTCACAAAACAACCAAGTCGTGTTCTCCTTTGACCACAAAGTCGGGTCCGACCCTCTGGTGCTTAACGAGACTGTTTTCAGCATTTGGAACAACAAAAAAATAAAACTAACCCGTGCTGAATTTTATATCTCAGAAGTGGAAATCCACCACCCAGATAGCATGGTCATGCCACTCACTGACCAGTATCTGTTGGTGAATGCGAAAAATCCAACGGCAGAATTTGATCTCGGTGCCTGGCCAGTCGAAGCAGCACATGGCGTGACCCTGCACCTTGGTGTTCCGCAGGCTGTCAACCACCTCGACCCAGCCTCCTATCCAGCCAACCATCCGCTTGCTCCGCAAAACCCTTCAATGCAATGGGGTTGGACGGCAGGCTATCGATTCATGGCGATTGAGGGTAAGGTAGACAACAACGGCGACGGAATACCTGAAACCTCGTTCGAGTTTCACAATCTCGGCGATGCACTCTATAAGACTTTAGACCTGACAGGTATGGAAGAGGCCTCCAATGGGGTGTTACACCTTCATTTTGTATTAGACTATGCTCAACTGTTCAAAAATATGGCAATGACCGGCAACCTTATCCAACACGGAAGCGCAGCACCTAACGTCAATATGATGAACAATGCCGCCACGCAGAATTTTGTCGTATTGCCTATGGTATCTGCCACGCATGAGGTTGAAGCCAACTCTCTCAATATTAAGGCATCCCCTAACCCTGCCAATGTAGAGACAATGATTGAATACACCCTTCCGGCTTCAAGCGGACTCGCACTGATACTAACTAACACACTTGGTCAAACAGTTCGTAGCCTGACTGGGCTGACGGCTAACGGTTCAGTACGCTTAGAAACCGCCACACTTCCAGAAGGCATCTATCAGTACGCTTTTTATGAAAATGGTAATTTGTTGGCGCGTAAACAGTTGGTAGTCAAACATTAATATGCTCTCATAGTGGTGCCACGAATTAACGTTGTGGCACCACTTGCACTACCAGCAATGCGCCGTTTTATCTCCTTTTGCTCGTTACTGATCTTATTCTTGGCTCGCTGCCAAAAGGAAGATCAACCAGCCGTCATACCGCTGGAGACAGATGAGTATGTGTTGCACGTTCCGGCGGGTTTTTATTCGCCGGATATTCCCGCAGACAACGTTTTGACCAAGAGCCGGATAGCCTTAGGAAAACGGCTGTTTTACGATCCGGCGCTCTCGGCAGATAGTACCCGTTCCTGCGGTTCTTGTCATGCTCCACACCTTGCTTTTTCAGACAGTACGGCAGTGAGTTTGGGGATTGATAACCGGGCAGGCACACGTAATGCACCGACCTTAGCCAATGTAGCTTATCAAAAGAAACTCCTGCGCGAGGGCGGCGTACCTACTTTAGAAATGCAAATCCTTGTGCCCATTCAAGAGCATAATGAATTTGATTTCAACATTTTGCTTGTAGCCGAACGTTTACAAAAAATGCCGGAATATGTCCTAATGGCAAAAAAAGCCTACGAACGAGAGCTGGATGCCTTTGTCATCACGCGTTCCATTGCAGCTTTTGAACGGACGTTGTTGAGCGGAGATTCTCCATATGACCAATACGCATTTCAAGCAAAAAACAGTGCTTTGTCAGCCGCAGAAAAACGCGGCCTTGAATTGTTCCAAAGCGAAAGATTGAACTGCTCGAAATGTCACGGCGGTTTCCTTTTTACCAATCAAGACTTTACAAACAACGGCCTTTATGAGGTTTATCCCGATTCAGGTCGTATCCGGTTGACTGGATTGGAAAGTGATCGTGGTGTATTCAAAGTGCCAAGCCTGCGCAACGTTGCTATAACCGCACCCTATATGCACGATGGCAGTTTGCCGACTTTGGAGACGGTGATTGAACATTACCAAACGGGGGGAAAGTCGCACCCGAACAAAAGCCCCTTGCTCAAACCGTTCAGTTTGACTGCGCAGGAACGGGCAGATTTGCTTGCCTTTTTGCATAGCCTGACCGACCAAAAATTTATTACCAACCCTGAATTCAGAAACTGAACTGTCCTACCTTTTTTCAATTTTTGACATGATAATCACTCGATTATGAAAAAAATATTATTCGTCTTTTTTGCAATTTCCTGCCTCTTTGCCGCTTGCGACCCGAAAGAGCCTATCGAACCACCCGCTACTTATGATCCCACGCCATACGACCTAAAAATTGGCGACTTCCCTACGCCAGACCTGCCAGCTGACAACAAACTCACGATAGCAGGTGTGCAATTAGGCCGTATGCTTTTTTATGAAAAAAGGCTCTCGAAAGACGGTTCCCAAGCCTGTGCTGATTGCCACAAACAAGCGGACGCTTTTTCCGATATCAGGCAATTCAGCATTGGGGTGGAAAAACTGCCCGGCGACCGCCAGGCAATGGCAGTTATGAATTTGGCCTGGCACCAAAATGGCTTGTTCTGGGATGGCCGAGCCCCTCATGTGCGAGATCAAGCGCTTGGGCCTATTCAGAATCCGCTCGAAATGAATGAGACGCTGCCGAATGTGGTGGCGAAACTATCAGCAGATAAAAAATATACGGACCAGTTCATCCGTGCTTTTGGCGATATAAACGTAACATCAGAACGGGTGAGCCTGGCCTTGGAGCAGTTCATGTTCTCCGTGGTTTCCTATAATTCGAAGTATGACCAGTATTTGAGAGGTACAGCAACACTGACAGCAGAAGAGGAACGTGGTCGAGTGTTGTTTTTCACTGAATATGATCCATTTGGCAGTACAAAAGGTGCAGAATGCTTCCACTGCCATGCTGGGCACAACTTTACGAATGACGAATTTATGAACAATGGCCTTGATACAGACGCGAGCATGACCGATGAAGGCCGCAAAAAAGTGACCAATGACCCGGCTGACCGGGGCAGGTTCAAAGTCCCGAGCCTGCGCAACATCGCCCTGACCCCACCCTATATGCACGACGGGCGTTTTGCCACCTTGGAGGAAGTGATTGACCATTACGATCATGGTGTAAAGAACTCCGCAACTGTTGAGTTTATCCTTCAATACAATCTACAGCCAGGAGGGCTTCAAAAAACCGCACAAGACAAAGCAGATTTGATTGCGTTTTTGAAAACATTGACGGACACCGATTTTTTGACGAATCAGGCTTATACTAAACCTGAATAGTACAGACTGAATTCCAAAAACAGGTTTTACATGGTCTAAAACGGCTGTTCCCTAATGGAAAAGGAGGGGGCCATCGCTGTTGTAAGTTTTGGAGTATATGATAGAGCGCTCATCGTCTGAAATTGCCCAATTGTGGGGCTTGTGGCATTACCTTACTCCACTGGAGCAAAGCACCCTTCTCCAATCTGCGAAGGTGCAGTCATTGCCCAAGTTTCACGTTTTATTTGACGAACACGAGGAAAGCGTTTTTCTTCATATTCTAATTTCGGGCAGGTTAAAAATAACCAAAACGGAAGATGATGACAAGCAAGTAGCCGTGTGCCTAATGCGCGATGGGGAAATCATAGGCGAACACTTATTGGATAACCCAGGTCGCTATGGATACTGTGCTACAACTATTGATGACAGCCTCGTGCTTTCGCTACGGCTATATGTGATCCGTTCGATTGTCTGCGAGAATGCAGCATTTTGTTGGGAGTTCAGTCGATTGGTGCTGGCCCGATTGCGAAGAGCAGAGGAAAGGATGCTCAATTACCGATTCAATCGGACTGAGCAACGGCTTCGGACTTTTTTGAAAGAAATGGCACAGTACGATTCGCGGAAGCTTGCCACAGGTGATATTGAGATAAAAATTCCATTGTCGCAGGCTTTAATCGGCGATATGACCGCTACTTCAAGGCAACAGGTTACCATTCTGCTGCAAAAATTGGAAAAACGAGGATTGCTCCGGTACCAGCGGCGGAGGTTGGTGATTTATCGAGTGGATTTGCTTTGACAGCCACCAGATATTCTTTAAAATTCGATACTGAACAATCCATGTTACATACCTCTTTTTTCAAGAAATACTGCTTGTTGGCAATCTTGGTGTTCGTGCGAGGCGGTTTGCCAGCTCAAACACCGACCGACGAGCTGCCTTGCCTTTTCGATGCCTTGTATCCGCCGGGCAGATTGCAGGCAGCCGAGGCGCGGATCGGCGCGGCACTCAGCCAAATGAAGGTTGCCGAGGCGCCCGAAAACAGCAACGACATCAGGATTATCCCTGTGGTGGTACACGTCATCCACAACAGCGGCTCCGAAAACATCAGCAAGGCGCAGATCGAGCGACAAATCGAAATTCTCAATGAGGACTACGGTAAACTGCCCGGCTCCCCAGGCGACGGCGCGGGCGTGGACACGCAGGTGCGGTTTTGCTTAGCGAAAACCGACCCGCAAGGGCGCTGTACGGACGGCATCGTGCGGCTTCAAACGACGTTGACGATGCACCAGCCGGTGGACAGGGCGACGCTGAAGAATCTGTCGTTTTGGGACAACACCCGCTACCTGAATATGTACGTGGTAAAAAGCATCAGCGGCAACGTGGGCGGTTATTCTTCTTTTCCGTATTCCCCACCTGATGAAGATGGCCTTGTGGTGCGGCACGACCTGTTTGGAGATAACGGAACGGCTGCGGCATCCGGCGGACGGACGACGACGCACGAGGTAGGGCACTGGTTCGGGTTATACCACACGTTCAACGGCGGCTGCGGTCAGGATACCTGCGCTGACGGCGACTATGTGTGCGATACGCCTCCGGTATCCAACCCCAACTACTCCTGTAGCCTGAACGCCAATTCCTGCGGCAACGACAGTCCAAACCTGCCCGACCAGGTGCGCAACTACATGGACTACACGCCCGACGGATGCAAAAACATATTCACCCAAGGGCAAAAAGACCGCATCACGGCCACGCTCGACACGGTTCGGACGCTCATTTGGTCGCCCGGCAATCTGGTAGCTACCGGCTGCGACAGTGCCTACGTGACGCCGTCGGTATGCCCGATTGCGGCAGAATTTGTCACACTCACGCCACAGGTTTGCCTCGGTGGAAAGGTTTATTTTATTGACCGCTCGCTGAACTCGGCGACTTCATGGCAGTGGTTTTTCCCCGGCGGTACGCCCGCAACCTCCGTTTTGCAAAACCCGACCGTGACTTACGACAGCCTGGGCACATTTTCAGTCACGCTCGTTGCCGCCAATGCCAACGGCAGCGATACACTGTTTTTAGAAAATTACATCAGCGTCACAGAGCCTGGAATCGGCCAGTCGTTGCCTTTTTCAGCCAACTTTGACGATGGGATTTTCCCGCCGACCGGTGTAGAAATACACAACCCAGACCTCGGCATCACCTGGGAGTTGGACTCTGCGGCAGCCCATTCGGCTCCCTACTCTGCCCGCATTGACAATTTAGTGAACATCAACTACGGCACCCGCGACGAAATCGTGCTGCCTTTTCTCGATCTGAGCACATCCAACCCAGATTCTTCGCTGTTGCTGACTTTTTGGTGGGCTTACGCGCGCTCCGACCCGAATTATTCGGACGAACTTATTGTGCAGATATCCAAAGACTGCGGGGTAAACTACACCAATATCATGACCAGATCGGGTTCCTCGCTCGTGACCGGCCCAACCCAGACCACACCGTTTATACCTACCGCCGCGCAATGGAAAAAAGCGACGGTCAACCTTTTCCAGTACAAAACCGAGCAGTATGTAAAAATCCGTTTCGTGAACGTGACGGACGGCGGCAACCGGCTGTATCTCGACGATATTCAAATCAACGGCGGCTTGGTGACGGCTACCGATGAACCGGGTCAATACAGATTGCCGCTGCGGTTGTTTCCGAATCCGGCCTTTGACCGCGTACTGGTGCTGGCAGACGGAGTCTGGGACGTGCCGATGCACATTCGCGTTTTTGACAACTTGGGCCGACTGTTGCGCGACTACGGCGCTGACGCTGCTAGTACGCTCGACTTGGCAGGGCTGCCCAATGGCTTGCTTTTCGTAAAAATAGAATCCGCAGGTCGCATAGCGTCCTTTCGGTTGATGAAAGAAAAATAACGGATATGGAAGATTTTCCAAACTATCACCCCATGATTGTTCACTTTCCGATTGTGCTGTTGGTGCTTGCCGCCGTGCAGCAATTGATCGGGTTTGGGGTAAAAAACAAAGGGTTTCACTATACGATATTGATTTTTGCAGTATTGGGCTATGCGTCTGCTTATTTCGCTGCGGCTTGGCGACATCCGCAAATCGAAAGGGAAATGGTGAGCGCGGCGGCCCAATTGATTTATGACGAGCACCAGTGGTATGCCCGATGGTCGGCGTACTTAGTTTAAATTTTTGAATCATGCACCATCTCCAAACCCTCATCCAGCAATACAAGGCCGACCCGGTATCGGTATTTAACACCTGGTTCGTTAACAACGACGAGCGGCTGAAAGCCTTTCGCAGCATCCGTCGGGGCGTATTGCAGGTGGTGGCTGATATTCGGGAAGGCCGGTTTCCCAACGACTTCAAAGGCTCTTCACTGGAGTTTGTATTGACCTGCATTACTGAGCAAAAGCAGGTCTTCGAGGGCGCATCGCATCCATTTTACTGGAAACCCAAATTGCGCATTCCGGACATTTATGAAAATGCAGAGAACAAGCGGGCGTTCGGTCAATTTTTGGAAAATTGCCTCCACGCCAAGTCGGAGAAGGCGCTTCTCGACGAAATTATCCGGCTCGATGCCCGAAAAATCAAAGGGCTGGGGCCGTCGGTTGCCTCTATTTTATACTTCCTGCATCCCACCTTAATACCGCCCTTCAACACGGCCATCCTAAATGGGTTCAACACACTTTTTCACGAAAAACGCAAACTCGGCTCGTGGTCGGAGTACCTGAGCATGCGGGAGGTAATGTTAGAAACCAACCGGAAGCACTGCGCCGAACTCTCCAACGACCTCGGCTGCCTGGCTGGGTTGTTGTTCGAGATCGGCGCACAAAAAATGGTGACCGGCGCGGATGAATACCTGAGCGATGTGGACCGGGAAAAATTTGCCAAAGCCATCGAAAAACGCCGCCGCGAAGTGCTCACCGATCATGTGGAGGACAACCTGCACACCGAAATGCAGTACCACCTCATCAAGATTGGCACCGCCCTTGGCTACGATGTGTTCCCAGCCAGCAACGACCGTTCGCGCACTTTCGCGGGGCAAAGTTTTTCTTTTCTTTGTCCCAAACCCTTTCCGGCGGTGCCTATTGAGCGTGACACGCTGAACACGGTAAAATTGATTGATTTACTGTGGTTTCAGAAGAACACTAATAATGTCGTGGCGGCCTTTGAAGTGGAAAAAAGCACTTCCATTTACTCCGGTATCCTACGGCTGACCGACCTCTCCTACTCTATCGCCGATGGCGACGAGGTGTTTTATATCGTCATACCCGACAAACGGGAAAAGGACGTGATGCTGCAACTGTTGCGGCCAGCAGTCAAAAACAACAACGTGGAAATCCGCTACATCCTGTTCTCCGACCTGCGCACCCATTGTGATGCGCTGTGCAAGTTCGGCGACAGCCACCATATCATGCATAAAATAGCAAAAAAGCCATGACAATCAAACTATTACTCATTCCAATCCTCGCCGCCGCCCTGCTCGCGCTGGCGAACTTCTCCCCCCCACCGAATGGTCCTTGCGACTCGCCCGTAGTGGGTGGGCACACCGGAGCGCCGGGCGAATCCAGTTGCACCGGCTGTCACGGTGGCACAGCTAACACCGGACCTGGCAGCTTAGTGCTGACGCTCAGCGACACCACGTTGCTATATTCACCTGGCGAAGTGTTCGATGCCACAGTTACGATGAAACAACTGGGCCTTGACAAATTCGGATTCGTGGGGCTGGCATTGAAAGACGCGGGCAATACGACCATCGGCACCTTTACGATTGACGACGCGGTTCGCACCCGCACGTACAATGACGGTCCGCGCAAATATGTGTCGCACACGCCTTGCGGTGCAGACGCTACACCGCCGGACAGCCTTTCCTGGACCTTCCATTGGAAAGCACCAGCGACCAATGTGGGCAACATCACACTGTACCTCGCTGGACTTGCCTCCAACCATAACCATGCGCTGAGCGGCGACGATACATACACTTTGATGGTGCATCTTTTGCCGGACTCCATCGGCTTGGGCGTAGAAGACCCTGCTTCGGCGAATCGGCTGCGGGTGTGGCCGAATCCCGTTTCCGATCTACTACACATTTCAGTTGATGCGGTGGATGGCATTGGTTTAGCTAGTCAGGCGGTAATCTGGGCAGCGGATGGTCGCTTACTGTCCTGTACTGCATTGACTCAAAATCAGGTTCCGGTAGCAGATTTGAAAGCAGGTATTTATCGATTGAACATAACCGACGAGGAGGGTATGGTGCTTGGCCAAGCCTCTTTTGTGAAACTATAAACCTGTACAGGCAACCTTCAGCGCGTTTTTCCTGAATATACAAATAGTGCTCTTGCTGATTTAAGACGATTCGAAGCATTGAATCCATAGTCGCAAGGCTCCCAATTCAATTTTCAACACCATGAAATTCAACATAGCCCTCGTTGTCATACTCTTAGCAGCGGGAAACACCCAGAGCCAAACTACCGTTCCAATTCCGCTCTCACTCGAAGGAACCACTTTTGATTTGATGGTGCAACACGGTACGAGCGAGATTTTCCCCGGCATCCAAACCAACACCATTGGCTATAATGGCACACAGTTGGGCCCGACGCTGATTTTGAAAAAAGGGGAAACCGTAACGCTTAATGTACACAACCAATTGGGCGATACCACCACTGTACATTGGCATGGACTTCATATCGCTCCATCAAATGATGGCAGCCCCCACAATCCCATTTTGGCGGGTGAAAATTGGTCTCCTTCCTTTAAAGTGCTTGACCATGCCTCCACATACTGGTATCACCCGCACCCTCATGGCAAAACACTAAACCAAGTCGTAAAAGGCGCAGCCGGTTTTATCATCGTCCGCGATGAGGAGGAAGCAGCCATCAACTTGCCCCGAACGTATGGAGTAGATGATGTGCCGCTCGTTTTTCAATGGAAAACCTTTGGCACAGATAAGCAAATCGTGGAAATGGATGAATTAGACAACGAGGTGTTAGTAAATGGCGTGCTTAGGGGAGCAACGCTAAACTTGCCCGCCCAAGTGGTGCGATTGCGGTTGTTGAATGGTTCGAGCCACCGGTATTTTGACTTTGGGTTTGCCAACAACCTGATATTCAACCAAATTGGCGGTGACGGGGGGCTTCTGGATGTACCTGTCTCCATGTCGAAACTTATCCTCTCTCCCGGTGAACGCGCTGAAATTTTGGTGGATTTGACTGGAAAAGAAGGACAAACACTCACCCTTCGGCAATTTGGAAGCCTACTGCCACAAGGTTACCCTGGCGGCATGATGATGAATATGGGTGGTGGGAACAATATGATGGGTCCGTTGGACGATACCGATTTTGATCTGATGACCATTTCGGTGACGGCCCCAACTTCCAATCCTGTGACAAACATTCCGGCAACCCTTGTTTCAAACGCTCCGCTTTCACAAACCGGAGCAACACCCCGGAGCCTCACGATGACTGCCCAGCCGATGATGAGCATGACCAATTTTTTCCTAAACGGCTTGAAATTCGACATGGGAAACATCAATTTCACGGTCGAACAAGGAAAAACAGAAGTCTGGACTTTAACCAACCAGACCATGATGGCGCACCCGTTTCACCTGCATGGCAATTCATTTTGGGTAGTTTCTGTCAATGGGAGCGCCCCCTCAGCCAATATGAAGGGGCGAAAAGATGTGATAACGGTGCCGCCCATGAATGGCAACATCAAAATTGTGGTACAGTACGATGATTTCAGTGATCCAGATATGCCATACATGTATCACTGTCACATATTAAGCCATGAAGACAACGGAATGATGGGGCAATTTCTCGTTACAGCACCTTCGAGTAATACTGAAGATTTGGTCAACAACAAGTTGGTGTTTTATCCGAACCCTTCGAGTAAAACATTATTTTTTGAGATGGACAATTCCACCTCTGAAGGTGTTATTTGCCAAGTTATAGACGCGTTGGGGCAGGTAGTTTTGGAGCAATCAATAGAAGTTTTAAATGGGAAGGGCAGTATAGAAACGGGATTTATGTCTATTGGATCATACGCTGTTCGAGTTTTGTCAAGGAGTAAAACCTACAGCGGTATTTTTGTAAAAAACTGATCCTTATTCCAAAATTAAGACCGGCTCACAATTTACCTTAATTGTGAGCCGACTATTTGCAGAAGTGAGTTTGAGAAATTTGCCAGTAAATCAATTGACTTGACCTATTTGCAGCCTTCATTTCCTGTAAAATGTATTGAAGGTAAAAGCAGTTAAAGACTGGCTCCAACTTAAGCTCAAAGGTTGACAAATCTCATCTCATAAGCTGACTTCAATCAATCTTCGGTTAAAAGAGCCGGATTACTTTTGTACTAATAATGAAACGCATATCCATCATATTGTTTTCTGCTTATTATTTGTTAGCAGTGTCGGGAGTGACTGTTCACTACCATTACTGTTGCGGAAAACTGACTTCGGTGGATTTGTATAGTCCCCGAAAAAACCCTTGTCCATGTGGAGAAAAGTCGGAAAAATCCGGGTGCTGTACGCATAAGGTGCTTGTCTCAAAAACGGATGATGGCTACAAGCCGTCACTTGCTACACTGGCACAACCCATTTTTTCGCAGTTTGTGGCAGCAGTTTTGCCACCAACTGGCTTTTACATATTTACTCCTTTAAATGCTGAATCTTCGCCCAAACCATACCTTCCTTATTGGCGAAGTTGCACAAAAGTGCCCCTTTTTCTCCTCTATCTCGTTCTACGGAATTAGATAATTTCTCTCCTATTGCCATGAGCGAACTGGCCTCGGCAATTTCCCTTTTTTGAATCAGGTTAAGTCAATACATCTGCTTTTGGTAACAGTTGGTATTGTTTCCAACCTTGCTGAGATGCATTTATGACCTGGTAGTACAGTCATAGGGATACTCGTGTAGCCATGCTCCTAGCCTAAAATGTGCTATGGGTCTAATCGCAACTATCGGACGGGTATCTGCCGATATTGGAGGTTACATATTTTCAACTGAAATATTTTTTTTATGAAATCCAGGCATAAAACCGCAATTATTCAGGCCGCGCCTGAAATAGTCTTTGCCCAGATGGACGACTTTTCAAAAACGGGAATGCACATGAGTGAAAGTTCCATGATGATGATGGGAAGCAAATTGAAGCTGGAACAACTATCCCCCAATTCATCCGGCCTTGGTGCAAAGTATCGGTGGTATGGAAAGATGATGGGCATGACCATTGATTTTGAGGAGAAGGTGACCAAGTGGGAGCCCCCCAAACTGAAAGAATGGGTGACAATTGGAGAGGCTCAAATCATCATCATGCGCTGGTACCGTATGGGGTTTAAAATTACTCCTGCTGAAAACGGAACCATAGTTTCGATGTCTATCACCTATGAACCACCGAAGGCTTGGTTTTTTAGATTGCTTTCCTTCCTTTTTGGACCGTTGTACTGTAATTGGTGTCTGAATAATATGTTGAATGACACAAAAAAAGCCATGGAACCGCAAAATGAGCAGTCAGGTTAAGCCTCCAATGATCCAGTAAATTCTGGTATTAAATCCATCTTCAAAACTGGCATGTTATGAAACATATAATTCTGGTATCGTTCACTGCTGTTTTTTTTACAGCAACCGTCTGCGCCCAAACCAATAGCAGTGGCATTTTTCGGACCGCAAAAGATTTCTTAAACAACAAATTGGAATATGGCATCCAGTGCGACTCCCAATCGCAAAAAATCAACACGGACCCTCTATTCAAGCGAAAACTGGTGATGGTCAAACACGAAGGAAAAACTTATAAACTTGACAAAGACAGCGTGTACGCCGTTCGATATTGCTCTGGGGTCGTTGAACGGCTTTATCAGCGAAAGGTGTACCTGATGGTTAATCCGGAAGAATCCATATTGATTTACAAAGTCTATATCCCTTCAATGGGTAAAAACCAGCCTGCTCAAACAAGATGGTATTTCAGTAGAGATGCGAATAGCCCAATCCAGTCCCTTACCATTTCAAATTTGACAGGCGCTTTTCCGGACAATCACGCCTTTCATGATGCCATCATAGCTGAATTCAAAGCCGACAGCGAATTGAATAAATATGATATGGTGCATAAAATGATGCGCATCAACAGGTTATACTTGAACACTAAAATGTAATGGAGCTATGAAATCCATACAAGACATCAACCTGTCGCCCAAACCTGGCAAACAATATTGGAAAAACTGCCATCGCGAATGGCGCGAGGAGTTTATCTATTTCCTACTGGTGGACCGGTTTCACGACAACGCCCAACGAAACCCTTCGGCATATACCGACCGACATTCGGGGTTCGGGACCAAGGAACAATTGGTCAAAAGTTGCGGCGGTACGCTGAGAGGCATTACGCAGCACCTTGATTACATCCAAAACCTGGGTTGTACGGCGCTTTGGTTAAGCCCGGTTTTTGAGAATAACCCTGATGCTTACCATGGCTACGCTATCCAGAATTATTTAGAAGTGGACAAACGTTGGGGTACAAAAAAAGATCTTGAGACCTTGGTGGAAGCAGCGCATGAACGCGATATGCGGGTTTTCCTCGACATTGTACTGGATCATTCGGGCGACAACTGGTTTTATGCTGATGGGCACGACTATTTTTACTTTCAGGGCGAGCGGTTCCCATTTGGCGGTTGGAGGTCCAAAAACCGTCCCTTACCGGTCGAGTTGCGCGATCCGGAACTATACAATCGTCAGGGGCAAATCCGCGATTACGACGCCTACCCTGAAACGCGGGACGGCGATTTCAATAACCTGAAAGCATATCGAAGCGACGGTTCGCCGGAAGCGGAATATGTACACAAATTGCTGGTTGATTTGCATTGCTACTGGATTCGGGAAGCGGATGTGGACGGGTTTCGTTTGGACGCCGCGAAGCACATGAGCGAAATTGACATAAGTCGTTTTTGTTCTGCCGTGCGGGAATACGCTTATACATTGGGTAAGAGAAACTTCTTCCTGTTCGGTGAATTGATTGGCCCGGATGAAGTCAGCACCAACTACATCGGCCCGAAAACTTCGATATCGGTCAATGACAAGAACGTGTATTATGGGCTGAACTCCGTGCTGGATTTCCCGCTACACGGTGCGCTCCCTGACGTGATAAAAGGCACGGCTTCGCCGGAAAGGCTCATCGAGCGCTATACCGCCCTGCAACGCAATGCCTTGGATAGGGGTGAATACGGCGAGTTTCTCGTAACTTTTGTGGACAACCACGACCAGGTTGGCCAAGATCCCAAGCACCGTTTTGGCAGCGATGCGGCACCGGAGCAAATCGTGGCCGCCATGGGCTTCCTGCTTTGTGCCATCGGCACACCGTGCATATACTACGGCACCGAGCAAGGATTGAACGGCAGCGGGAACGGCGACTGGGCGGTACGGGAATGTCTGTTCGACCCGCGAGACAAAAAGACCAACCTGCTTAATCCGAACTCCCAGATTTATCAATCCATCGCCGCTATCGCCCAAATCAGGAAATCAAACCCGGTGCTGAAATTCGGACGGATGTTCATCCGCGAGATCTCGGGCGGCGGGCAGCATTTCCACCTGCCGGAATGCAACGAATGTACCCTGGCTTTTTCCCGGATACTTTTCAAGGATGAGATTTTGGTGGTTTTCAATTCGTCCATGACCAGGACGAAAGAAGAATGCGTCCTGATTGACTTCGAATTGAATGAAAAGAAAACGGCTATGGAATGCCTGTACGGCGGCGGGTTGGAAACCGTGCCGATTCTAGGTCACGATGAACCGGAACGTAATATCCGGTATGTGAAACTGACGCTGAACCCTATGCAATTCGTCATTTTAAAAACCGCATCATGAAAAATTTCTGGATAATAATGAGCCTACTTTTCGCGAGCCATGCAGCTTTGTCCCAACAATTTTTGAGCGCTCGCGATGGACACATCCAAGTCTGGGGCAAACACATGGACAGTGCGCTGGTTGCTGAAAGCCACGAGTTAAAAATGAAACTCAATTACGAGACTGCGGAAGTCGAGTTCCGGGCCCCATTGAAAACCTTCACAAGCAACTGCGACTCGTTCAACTTGTTAGCCCGCGCCCACCCGGAACTGGAACTTGTATTCAAAGGAAAAATGGATGTACCGTTTGTGAGTACCCAAGACCATCCGGTGCAAAACTTCAAGATCGAAGGGATGCTCAACCTGAACGGCAAGGAACGCCCCGTCGCACTCACCGCTACGATCCGGCATCTTTTTTCCAGCACCGTTGCTTGCAGGTTGTCGGCTAACCTTTCCTTTTTGCTCAGTGATTTCAACCCTGCCCTGCTCCAACAAGGATTCGACGACCGCGTCGAAGTGAAGCTTTATGAAACATTGATGAAACGAGTTAACGAAAAAAATTAAAATCATGAACGCACTAAAGATTATAAGTTTTTGCACGCTTGCTGCTCTTGTCGGTACAATGTGCCACAAAATGGACATGGGCACAAACGCCATCGCCCGCGATGTCGTGGAAAACCCTTTTGTCAACCCGATTCCAATACCTTCCATTCTGGATGCCGCGAACGCTACACTTGATGCTAAGTCAAACACTGCATCTCTCGGTAGCGGAACCACGGTAAATACCCTTGGCTATGGAGGGGCAGCAATTCTGGGGCCAACGCTTCGTATTCAGCAAGGTTCGACCTTGAATCTTGCATTCAGCAATAACCTAAGTGAAGCAACCAATATTCACTGGCATGGGTTAGAGGTGCCCGCTGCGCAAGATGGTTACCCAACGGATGTGACAATGCCTGGCGGTTCTTTTCAGTACAATTTTCCGGTTAATAACCGGCCTGGCACTTATTGGTATCACCCACACCCCGACCTTGCAACGGCTAGTCAGGCATATCGCGGACTGGCTGGCTTTTTCATCATTTCTTCACCTGATGAAGAAGCCCTGGGCTTACCGGGTGGTGATTATGATGTTCCCCTTGTGGTCCAGGACAAGCGACTCGATGCCGGGTTGATCTACAACCCCAATACTGATGACCGTACTATTGGAATGTTTGGCGAGTCAGTGCTGGTCAATGGTACACAGGGAGCCATGCTAGAAGTAGCTACCAGGACATACCGTTTTAGACTGCTCAACGGCTCAAATGCCCGGATTTACAATTTTGCTTTGTCATCTGGAGCTAAATTCCATCTCATCGGCACGGACGGGGGGTTGCTTGATGCGCCGGTGGAAGTTTCGAATATCCTTCTTTCCCCCGGTGAACGTGCCGATGTACTGGTCAATTTTGGTGGCCAAGCCGTCGGCTCGGAGCTGTATTTACAGAGCAACACATTCAGCGGAACGGAATCACAAGGGAAACAAACTTTTAAAATTCTTAAATTCAAAGTCGCCAGACAGGAAACGGACAATTCCATCTTGCCCAATGCACTCATGCCGGTCGAAGTCATCTCTGCCTCAGTGGCAGTAGCAACGCGCTCCTTTAACATTGGGCACATGATGAGTCATGGCGGCATGAGCGCCATGGTTATGCATCCGCTCGACGGAAAATTATTTGATGCGAATCGCCGCGACGAGGTGGTGAACGCCGGTACAACCGAAATATGGGAGTTCGATAATACCACAGGCACAGAAACGCACCCGATGCACATCCACGGAGTACAATTTCAAGTTCTCAATCGGAGCGGCGGACGCAGTGCTGTGCAAGTCTGGGAAAAAGGTTGGAAAGACACTGTGCTTGCTTTCCCAGGCGAAAAGGTCAGCATCATTATTCGATTCCCCGGCAACAAAGGCAAGTTCGTGTTCCACTGTCATAACCTCGAACACGAGGACGGTGGGATGATGCTCAACTTTGAAATTCAGTGATGTTCAAAATACAAAAAAACAATCAAAAAACACCCTGGATTTTAAGCAGGATTCGGGGTTGGGCAGCCTTCCCAAAGGTTATAATTCTTCTTCGTCATTCTCCCAATGGGGGGCTGCCCTTTTTGAATTGGTGTAAATCAATTTGACAATTCACTAAAAATTAAAAAATCATGAATCGGACCATTTTTTGGTGCATCCCGCTGATGATAATTTTAAGCAACTGTACTGCCTATAACAAGGTGTACAGCGACTACGACCGTACGGCCAATTTCACCCGATACAAAACATTTGCCTGGCTGCCCGACCGCGACACCGCCAACACAACATTCAACAATCAAATCATCCGCAATAACACGCTCAATTATTTCACCCACTGCATGGGCGAGCGTGGGTTACAGGCAGAGCCAGATTCCCCGGACATACTACTCCAATTAGTAGTCCGCAGTATGCCTAAACAAATGACCATTACCTCTACTGTACATCAGGGCTCGGTTTCTGGCGTCAGGGGTAATCCGTACTACTACCCAAACCCGAATAATTATTTTTATCCCTCACCCTTTCTAAACGGTCGCACTACCCATGTCACGGAGCGATACGATTATGCCGAAAGTACGATCACTCTGAATGTTTATGATTGCCACCTAAAACGGCTTGTGTGGACAGGAACTGCCAAGGGCGACCTGTACGACCCTGCCTTTATGGCCGATAATTTGCACCCGGCAGTGTATCGTATTTTGAAAAAATTTCCAATTAAGACGCAGTTAAGAGAAAGGCGCAGAAATCACACTGCCACAGTAGAAAAACAACATTGATCACCACTCGGCAAACAAAAGTTGAATGCAAGCTTGCTACAACTACTGCATTATGCCAATTTATTTGTAAAATGACATGAACGACGCACATAAAATCACAATGCAATCATTGGGCGCGGCACAAACCGTAACCGGCTCCAAGCACCTGCTCCGCACCCCGGAACTAACTCTGCTAGTGGACTGCGGACTGTTCCAAGGCATAAAAACCCTGCGCGAAAAGAACTGGGAAGATATTCCCGTCAACCCAGCCGAGGTGGATGCTCTGATACTGACCCACGCCCACCTCGACCACTGCGGCTACATTCCTTTGTTTGTAAAAAGGGGGTTCCGAGGAAAAATTTATATGACCCCGCCGACGTCAGATCTGGCCGAACTTATCCTTTACGACAGCGCCAAAATACAGGTAGAAGATGCCGAAAGAGCCAACCGAATGGGCTTTTCCAAACACCATCCCGCTCTACCGCTGTACGATGAGAAGGACGTGGACGAAGCAATTCCACTGTTTCAAACTGTCGAACACAGCATCGAGTATCATCTTTCGCCCAATCTCAGTTTTCATTTCCGAAAAAACGGACATATACTCGGCGCGGCCTCCGCTGTGATAAGTTGCTATGGCAAGAAAATTGTTTTCTCCGGCGATATCGGACGTTATGAATCGCGTTTTCTGCTCCCACCCTCCTCCATCCCCGAAGCCGATTTGGTTGTAATGGAGTCCACATACGGCGACCGACTGCATGGTGACAATGATCCCTTGGACGAATTGGCCGAGGTCATCAATCGGGTGATAAAGCGGCATGGAAGCCTTGTCATTCCAAGTTTCGCTGTGGGGCGCGCCCAGGAAATCATGCACCTCGTGAATACCCTCAAGCACGAAGAGCGTATTCCTGCCAGTCTCCCCGTTTTTCTCGACAGTCCTATGGCTGCCAATGCAACCCAGATTTTGTGCCGACACACTCAGTGGCACAAACTCAAACATGATGAATGCATGAGTGTATGTAACGATGTGGTCATCAATCGCGAATTTCGCGAGACCAAAAAAATCATCGCCACGCCAGGGTCAAAAATTGTCATTTCTGCCAGCGGGATGCTCACTGGGGGGCGTGTTCTCGAATATCTCAAATACCTAGCCCCCGACCCGAAAAATGCTATCCTGCTTATCGGGTATCAAGCTGAGGGCACACGTGGCCGACGCTTGAAAAACGGCGAACCAGAATTAAAAATCCATGGTCAATTCGTGCCGGTGAAAGCCAGTGTTGAAGAAATTTCCGGTTTGTCGGGTCATGCTGACCAGTCCGAACTTCTGCAATGGCTCGGCCAGATGGGTCAGTCCGTTCAGAAAGTGATACTCGTACACGGGGAAAGTCCTGCTCAAGAAATTTTCCGCGCCAAAATCGAACAGGACTTACATATCCCTGCTCAAATAGCAAAAGAGGATGAAGAAATTACGCTGTTCAATTTGTAAAATAAAGATGTCGTAAAAATTGTATCCATATGGAAGACGCGTTAACCACTACATTTAAACATGAGTCAGCTGACCATGACACTGACAATGCTAAGATGGACAGAGAGCATGTACCCTCCAATTCGCTTAAAGTACGGTCTGTAAACATTGACACTTACCGCGAGAACATCATTTATATGCGAGGGGACTGTCCTATCTGTAAGTCAGAGGGTTTTTCTGCGCTTACCAGAATTGTGGTGTATTATGGCGAGCGAAGCATCATCGCAACCCTGAATGTGGTGTCCGATTTGGTCGGCCACGGTGAAGCAGGGCTTTCCAACGAGGCACTGAAGCGTTTGCAGGTGCAGGAAGGCTACCTGATTCAAGTCGGGCATTTGAAACCCATGGAATCATTCAAGTTGGTTCGCTCAAAAATGTATGGTCATGTACTTGAAAGTGCGGCATTTGAGGCCATCATAAACGACATAGCAGATGGACGCTATTCCAACGTCGAACTCGCCGCCTTTATCACAGCTTGTTCCGGTAAAAACCTGTCCGATCCGGAAATTATCAGCCTCACCCGAGCGATGATTAAAAAAGGCGAAAAACTGTATTGGAATAAAGCCATCATTCTGGACAAACACTGTATCGGTGGTTTGCCAGGCAACCGCACCACGCCCATTGTGGTCAGCATCGTAGCTGCCGCCGGGCTGACCATCCCCAAGACTTCTTCCCGTGCCATCACCTCCCCCGCAGGCACCGCAGACACGATGGAAACACTTACACGGGTAGATTTGACACTAAGTGAAATGCGCAAAGTAGTGGAAAAAGAAGGCGGGTGCTTCGCCTGGGGCGGTGCCATGCAGTTAAGCCCGGCGGACGATGTCATCATTTCAGTGGAAAAAGCACTCGATATCGACAGCGAAGGTCAAATGATTGCTTCAGTGCTTTCCAAAAAAGCCGCCGCTGGTTCCACTCATGTGATCATTGACATTCCGGTTGGTGAAACGGCCAAGGTTCGCACAGCAGAAGAGGCTAAAAACCTTGCGATTCGCTTTAATACCGTTGGTCAGGCCATTGGTTTGCAGGTGAAAACGGTCATTACCGATGGTACACAGCCAGTTGGGGTGGGCATTGGCCCGGCACTGGAAGCCTTGGACGTACTGGCGGTGTTACGAAATGACCAATATGCTCCTGAGGATCTAAAACAACGTGCAATGAGCCTGGCTGCAAATCTGTTGGAAATATCCGGGCATTTCACAGAAAATGAATCATTAAAGCAAGCCACGAAGCTGCTGGAAAGTGGGAAAGCATTTGAAAAGTTCGTGGCGATTTGCCACGCACAGGGTTCAATAAAAGAGCCAATGCGCGCCCAATTTCGTTACGATTGGTTTAGTGATAGAGCTGGTCGGGTCGAGAAAATTGACAATCGTCAACTGGCTCGTCTTGCCAAACTTGCTGGTGCTCCCAAGTCGCCGGGAGCAGGTTTGCGATTTTATGCACCATTAGGCACGTCCATTGCCCGACGCGATCTGTTACTTTCAGTTTTTGCTGAATCCGCCGGTGAGCTGGACTACGCCAAAGAATTCCTCCGCTCGATTGCACCTGAACTTTTAATACTTTCATCATGAAGATATTTGCATTGCCCGGAAATACGGTTCTGGCACGCGGCATATCGCGCCATTTGGATGCCGAATTGGGCATTTTTACGGTTCACCGTTTCCCGGACGGGGAAAGCTATGTCAGGCTGCTTTGCGAAGTTAAGGAGCAGCAAACGGTCATCGTCTGCACCTTGTTTCAACCTGACGATAAGATTTTACCCCTATATTACTTAACGAAATTACTCAAAGACAGTGGTGCAAAATCTGTCACACTAATAGCACCTTACTTAGCTTATATGCGACAGGACAAGGTGTTCAATCCGGGCGAAGCGGTTACAAGCAATTATTTTGCCGCACTGCTTTCCTCTTTTGTGGACCGGCTTATCACCATTGACCCCCACTTACACCGGCATGGTTCTATGTCGGAACTCTATGCCATCCCTTGCAAAGCCATCCACGCCGCGCCGTTAGTGTCTGACTGGATTCGGCAAAATGTGGTCAACCCCATTATCATAGGGCCTGATAGTGAAAGTGAGCAATGGGTATCGAAAGTAGCAGCAGCAGCGGAATCGCCTTTTCTTGTACTTGAAAAAGTTCGTCATAGCGACCACGAGGTGGAAGTCTCAAAACCTGCTGTGGCGGCATACCATGGACGCACCCCGGTTTTGGTGGACGACATCATTTCGACCGCCCATACCATGATAGAAACGGTAGGGCATCTCCATGTATCGGGTATGGTTGCGCCGGTCTGTATCGGTGTACACCCGGTTTTCGCAGGCAATGCTTACGACGACTTAGTTGTCGCGGGGGCTGCCCAGGTTATTAGTTGCAATACAATTCAACACCCATCTAATCGCATTGACGTCGCGGGTCTGCTGGCGACGGCCATATCAGAATAGTGCCCAACCATAATTTACAATGGTAAAAAGTAATAAAAACAACATACTGAGCAAATCAGACATCCCTATCTGGTCTTTAGGGGAGGATGAGTTGATTTCCCGCATAAGCACAGATACTGTGCATGGCCTTACAGCAACAGAAGCAGCTGCACGTTTGGAATTGGTTGGTCCCAACGCCATTTCCCAAGGGGAGCAAACACCTGCCTGGGTCATTTTTTTAAGGCAATTTAAAAGCCCAATCGTATTGCTGTTGTTCGTTGCAGCGGGATTGTCCTTCGCTTTCCAGGAATGGCTGGACGGGATAGCCATATTGGTAGTGATTTTCATCAACGCCATTATAGGATTCTACATGGAATTTCAGGCCGGGCGCAGCATGGAGGCTTTAAAAAAAATGGTTTCCATCTCTGTCAAAGTGCTACGCGATGGAAGTCTGTCGGAAATCAACAGCGAAATACTCGTACCTGGCGATGTGATTTACCTCGAAGCGGGAGATATGACACCTGCCGATGCCCGACTCTTCAACAGTGCCCAAATGCAGGTAGACGAAGCCTCTCTTACGGGTGAGAGTGTACCGGTCGAAAAAGCGCCAGCCATATTACCTACCGACACGCCATTGGCAGAACAGTCGAACCTGCTTTTCAAAGGGACTTTCATCACCAAAGGAAACGGATGGGCCGTGGTCACAGGGACTGGCATGAATACCGAATTAGGAAAAATCGCACATCTTGTGGGCACATCTGATCAAGCCGTCACGCCTTTAGAGCGTAAATTGGAAGCATTCAGTGGTCGGCTTATTAAAATTACGGTAGGCTTAGTGGTCGTTATTTTCGGTATAGGAGTCATTGGCGGAAAACCCATTGTAGAAATGCTCGAAACCGCGATTGCGCTTGGCGTAGCCGCAGTCCCTGAAGGATTGCCAATTGTCGCTACTCTTGCCCTGGCCCAAGGGATGCTCAGACTGGCTCACCACAATGTGATTGTGCGCAAACTTTCGGCGGTGGAGACCCTGGGAGGAACCACGGTTATTTGTACAGACAAAACCGGAACGCTCACGCAAAACAAAATGGAGGTCGAAGCGCTGGTTTCCCCTGGTGGCGCATGGAAAAAGCGTGATGATGAAAAATCTCTTCCAGCAGACAGCTTGCCAAAAGCGGAGTATGGCCGCCTCCTGCAAATCGGCATCTTGTGCAACAACGCTGACATTTCTGCCCAAAAAGGAGATTTTCTCGAAATCGGCGACCCACTCGAAACCGGACTCCTCAAATTTGCACTTCGTCAGGGTGAGGATATTAATCGCATTCGCCTTCAATGCCCAAAGCTGTCGGAAATACCCTTTTCTTCCGAAACTAAAATCATGGCGACTCAGCATCAGACACCGGAAGGCAATATGGTTTTTGCTAAAGGTGCTGCCGAAGATTTATTGGAATGTTGCTCCTTTCTAATCGATGCCGGTAAATACATCCCGATGTCTCCATTGCACCACAAAGCATGGCTCGTCGAAGCGGAAAAAATGGCTTCTTCGGGGTTAAAAGTAATTGCGGGCGCATTTAAACTCGATACTTACGATTCGGAGAACTTGACTGAAAAATTAGTTTTTGCCGGGCTTTTCGGATTGATTGATCCGCCGAGAAAGGAAATTCCAGCCGCCATAAGCGAATGCCGAAAAGCAGGCATTGAAGTGGTGATGGTTACTGGAGACCATCCAGCCACCGCAAAAGCCATCGGCAGGCAGTTGGGCATCATTGACTCCGATAACACCGAGGTGGTGTTGGGAAAAGAGATGCCAGACTTTGAAAACCTCAGCGCCGAGGATAAATCGCGTTGGGCGACAACCAAAATCTTCGCACGTGTCAGTCCTAAACAAAAACTCGATTTGGTACGCGTTTTCCAGGAACGAAAAGCCATAGTAGGTATGACTGGTGATGGTGTAAACGATGCGCCCGCACTCAAAAAAGCAGATATTGGTATTGCCATGGGGCAACGTGGTACCCAGGTGGCGCAAGAAGTTGCCGACATGGTACTGCGTGACGATAGCTTTGCCAGCATCATTACTGCCATTCGGCAGGGACGGGTCATTTTCGACAATATACGAAAATTTGTGGTCTTTCTGTTGTCCTGTAATTTGAGCGAATTGCTTGTAATATCTTCCGTTTCGCTGCTCTTTTTGCATTTCCAATTGAAACCTCTTCAAATTCTATTCATTAATCTTATCACGGACGTACTGCCCGCGCTGGCATTGGGTGTTACTGCTGGCAGTCCAGGTGTTATGGCACATCGGCCCCGAAACCCGGACGAGCCGATCATAGATCGGGCGCGTTGGCGAAGGATTGTTTTTTATTCGATTGTTTTGTCAGCAGGCACTATCGGAGCCGTATATTTCAGTCACTTTTTTATCCATAATAGTGATGATTGGTTGGTGCAACGCTGTAACAACATTCTGTTTTTTACACTGATTTTCAGTCAGTTGTTCCATGTTTTCAATATGGGTTCGATTGCCGTTCCGTTTTGGCGCACCGAGGTTGTCCGCAATCAATACGTTTGGTATGCCATTGCTGCTTGTATATGCATTATCATAGGGTTGTATCAAATTGGACCAGTACGGACGGCGCTTTCCGTCGCGCCTATGTCGCCAGCCGATTGGGTAGTGTGCATAGGAGCAGGTCTGCTGACGATGATTATCATCCGGCTGGGCAAACATTTAGCATTTTTTCAAAATGGAAAACTATGATTGATGCTCTAATCACTTGGTCGCTTAAAAACCGCATCGTCGTTTTGTTGATGTCTGCGGCTGTTGCCGCGTATGGGATTTTCGCAGTGAAGAATACGCCTGTTGATGCCATTCCCGATTTGTCGGAAAATCAGGTCATCATTTTCACCGAGTGGATGGGGCGAAGCCCCCAAATCATGGAAGACCAGGTCACGTATCCACTTGTAAGTAATTTGCAGGGTATCCCAAAGGTGAAAAATATCCGCGCGAACAGTATGTTCGGGATGAGTTTTGTATTCGTGGTTTTTGAAGACGACGTGGATATTTATTGGGCTCGCACCCGTGTACTGGAACGTTTGAATTATGCGCAACGCCTTCTTCCTGAAGGGGTTGTCCCGACACTCGGACCAGACGGAACAGGGTTGGGACATATTTATTGGTACACGCTTGATGCGCCCGGCTATGATCTGGGGGAGTTGCGGGCATTGCAGGATTGGTACATCCGATTCGCGCTGCAAACCGTGAAAGGGGTGAGCGAGGTTGCCTCGTATGGCGGTTTCCAGAAACAATACCAGGTGGTGGTGGATCCCTTGAAACTCAATTATTACGGCATCAGCATTATGGAGGTCGCCGAAAAAATAAAGGCGAACAACAACGACGTGGGCGGCAGGAAGTTCGAGCAATCTGACATTGGCTACATCATCCGGGGATTGGGCTATATCAAAGACATGCGTGAAATTGAAAACATCACACTCAAAACCCTGAATAGCATCCCGATAAAAGTACGCGATGTGGCAGCAGTGCAAATGGGCGGCGAACTCCGTTTAGGCATTGTCGAAGAAAACGGCGAAGGCGAAAAAGTAGGCGGCATCGTCGTGATGCGGTACGGAGAAAACGCAAAGGATGTGATTGACCGCTTGAAAGAAAAACTAAAAGACGTAGAAAAAGGCCTGCCGCCTGGCGTTAAATTCAAAATGGCTTACGACCGCTCCGATCTGATAGAAGCCACCATCGCCACGTTGAAAGAAGCTGTCATCGAAGAAATCATCGTGGTGTGCATCGTGCTTTTTATTTTCCTGCTACACGTTAGGAGCACCCTGATTGTGGTCATTACTATCCCGATTTCGGTGCTTATTTCATTCATCCTGATGAGTTGGTTTGGGATTACCTCCAACATCATGTCGCTGGCAGGCATCGCCCTGGCCGTGGGCGATTTGGTAGATGCCGGTATTGTTATGGTTGAAAACGCAATGAAATCTCTTGTAAATGAAACAGAATAATATGCTCAGCAACGAAGAAAGAGAATCCCGGATTGAAAAATCATCCAAACTGATTGGAGGTGCCATCGTGAGCTCCATCCTCATCACGTTGGTGTCATTCAGTCCGATTTTGTTCCTCACCGGGCAGGAGCACAAACTGTTTTCTCCGCTCGTATGGACAAAGACTTTTGCCATGATAGGCTCTGCCTTTGTCGTAGTGTTCCTCGTCCCGGTTTTGATGGTCATGCTTTTGAAAGGAAAAATTCGCCCGGAAAGCAAGCACCCCGTTTCTCGTTTTTTCAAGTGGATTTATTCGCCCATCATCCTTTTGTGTATGCGGTGGAAAAAAACAACCGTTGTGTTGAGCGTTGCACTTGTGCTGGGCAGTATTCCCCTGGTACTGAATCTCGGTACGGAGTTTATGCCCCCGTTGGACGAAGGTTCGCTTTTGTTTATGCCGGTCACCTTGCCCAGCGTTTCCAACTCCGAAATCAAACGCATCATGCAGGTGCAGGACAAAATCATCAAAGATTTTCCCGAAGTGGAAAATGTGCTGGGTAAAGCGGGCAGAGCGAACTCCGCCACCGACAACGCACCCGTGAGCATGATTGAAACGATCATTCTGCTCAAACCACAATCGCAGTGGCGAGACGGGATGACAAAAAACGACATCATTGACCAACTCAACGCCAAACTTCAAATTCCCGGCGTAGTGAATGGCTGGACGCAGCCCATCATCAACCGGATCAATATGCTTTCCACCGGGATCCGGACGGATGTAGGGGTAAAAATATATGGTCAGAACCTTGATACCATCAACAAATTGGCGCAACAGTTCAGGCTAGAGTTGCAGGGCGTTGATGGTGTGAAGGATTTGTATGCCGAGCCGATTACCGGAGGAATGTATGTTGACATAAAAATTCGAAAAGATGAAATTGGGCGCTACGGGCTGACTATAGACGATGTGAATATGTTTATCGAGACGGCGTTGGGTGGCATGAACGTCACTACAACGATTGAAGGGCGGCAACGTTTTTCAGTGAACGTCCGCTTCGCGCAGGATTTCAGGGATAAAATTGAAAAATTGAAACGGTTGCAAATGCAAACGATGGAATATGGGCCTATTCCGCTTTCAGCAGTAGCCGATGTAAGTGTTTCAGACGGCCCCCCAATGATCAATTCCGAAAATGCATTGCTGCGCGGAACGCTTTTGTTCAATGTACGCGACCGCGATTTGGGAAGCACCGTGGCTGATGCAAAAAAGAAGTTGGAAACCGCCGTACAGAAACTACCGAAGGGGTATTTCTTAGAATGGAGCGGCCAATACGAAAACCAGGTGCGTGCGAACGAGCGTCTGACGATTATCATGCCGATTGTGCTTGTCATCATTATGATGATCCTGTATTTCACTTTTAAATCTTTTCGCGAAACACTGATTGTCCTCACTGGCATACCCGTCGCGCTCGTTGGCGGCGCGTATTCCCTTCATTTTTTTGATGTCAATTTTTCGGTCGCTGTGGCTGTCGGGTTCATTGCACTGTTTGGTGTGGCCGTGGAAACGGGTATCCTGATGCTTGTTTATATGAACAATTCGCTGTACGATAAATCATCCAAACTGAAAGCAGAAAGCAGATCTTTCACCAATCAGGATGTCGAAGACGCTATTTACGACGGCGCTGTTCTTCGTTTGCGCCCCAAACTGATGACAGTCATGGTAGATATTATTGGCCTCTTGCCCGTGCTGCTGGCTACCGGGACGGGCAGCGATGTGATGAAACCCATTGTTATACCCTTTGTGTTCGGTCTGATTACCTCTACGCTTTTTGTGCTGATTGTGCTGCCGGTGCTGTTTGCCATCGTAAGGGAATACGAATTGAGGGAAACCGGAACACTGAAACTCGTTCAATTCAACGATTGAGATGAAGAACAGATTAAAATTTATCATCTTGCTGCTGCTTGCAGCCTTCGATTTAGGCGGTCAAACTACGCTCTCCCTCGACAGCATCCTGACCCGCATCGAGACCGTGCACCCGCGTCTACAAGCCACCGACGCGCGCATTCGCGAGCTTGACACTTACGCTAAAGGCGCTATTACCATGCCCTCACCCCAGATCGGCGGTGGTTTTTGGATGACCCCATACAACCCTGCCCGGTGGAGCGAAGGTATGGGCGCATTCATGATAACGGGAGAGCAGATGTTCCCCAATCGCAACATGCAACGAGCTGAGCAACGATATATGGGTGCTATGTCTGGCATGGAAGTCGCCGAACGAGGGGTGATGCAAAATATGTTGTTTGCCGAAGCAAAAACCGCATATTATAGTTGGCTGGTTCTGGGAAAAAAAATTGCCGTGCTTGAAGAGAGTAAAAATGCCCTACGCCTGCTCATCGAAAGTGCCGAACAGCGGTTCCAGTATAACCGTGAGAAACTCGGCAGCGTCTATAAAGCCCAAACCGAATTGGCCAACCTCGAACGGATGCAGGCCATGTACGCAGGCGAAATTCGCCAGCAACGCATTATGCTCAACGCTCTGATGCAACGCGATCCCGCAACCGCTTTCGAGATTGACAGCGCCCGATGGCGATTGTCGCCAATTCCCGTGCAAGCTGATTCTGCACGGATTGCTGCCCGCAGTGATTTTCGCGCAATCGAGACCAATCTCCAAATCGCCCGCCTTGAACAGGAATGGCAACGCTCGAAATTGAAACCTGAATACGGGTTGCGCTTCGATCATATGTTTGCTTTTGGCGGTACACCATGGCAGTTTTCGCTTATGGGTATGGTGACAGTGCCGTTAGCCCCTTGGGCAAACAAAGATATCAAAGCCCGCATTGAGGGAATTGACCACCGACTTACCGCTTTCGAGTACCAAAAAGCCGACTTCATCAACCAAATCCGGGGCAACCTCGCTGACCGACTTGTGATGATGCAGACGCTACAGGAACAAATAGACCGCTACGAGCGCGACATCATCCCCAACCAGCGTAAACGCTTTCAAAGTACCCTGCTGGCTTGGGAACAAAACACCGACGAACTTTTTATGACTATCGATGCCTGGTTAGAACTCAAAATGAGCCGCCTTAGCCAACTCGACCTCCTGCAACAACTCTTGCAAGCCCGTACCGAATATGAAAAAGAATTGGAACAACGTTAAACAGATAACCCTTGGACTGCTCGTGCTTGCGTTGACGGTTGTGGCTTGTCGGCAAAAAAACGCCGGACATGAAGGCCACACCCTGGAAGAAAAAACCGGGCACGAAAGCCACAATGTTGAAGAAAAATCCGTTTACATCTGTCCGATGCATCCGGAAATCCTACGCGATGCACCTGGAAGCTGCCCGATTTGCGGCATGGACTTAGTCAAAAAAGAAAGCGACCACGCCGACCACATTGCGGGACCGGACAGCAGCGGCATTCTATTAAAGCCAACATATGAGTATGTGCTGAGCGCCACGGCGACGATCCGACCGGAGCGCAAATCCATTTCTGACACGCTAAAAGTACCCGGCTACCTGAGCTACGATGCCCGAAAGATCAAAGCGGTATCGGCTCGTTACGGCGGACGCATTGAGCGACTCTACGTCCGTTACCCCTTTCAGCCCGTGCAAAAAGGGCAACGTCTGCTCGATATTTACAGCCCCGACCTCGCCACCGCGCAGCAGGACCTGATTTTTTTGAAAGAAAAGGACCCGGACAATGCGACACTCCTCGAAAATGCCCGTCGCCGCCTTTCCCTGCTTGGCATGACCTCCGGGCAAATCAGCGACATGGAAGGCAGTCGCAAACCGTTCCTTTCATTGCCGGTATTTAGCCCCTTCAGCGGATTACTTATTGAAAACTCAGGTTCAGGCTTACCTGGAACTATGCCCGGCGGTGACATGAATGATGATAAAACTCTGCAAAATCCCTCTCCTTCCTTGCCTTCAGCCGCTGCTTCCTCCGAACTTTCACTAAAAGAGGGCATGTACGTCCAACCTGGCCAGCGGCTGTTCGGTTTGCAAGACCTGACGACTGTGTGGGCCATACTCGAATTTTACCCCTCCGCAGTGCAGTCGTTGAAAGTCGGCCAAAAAGTAGAATTGCACATAGAAACATTTATAGAACCGTTCCAGGGGAAAATCAACTACATCGAACCGTGGTATGGATCAGGGAGCAAAAACCTTCGGGTTCGGGTATATTTGTCAAATCCCGGCGAAAGGTTCAAACCCGGTACTTTACTCACCGCTAATGTATATGTGGAAAGCCGATCTGCTCTCTGGATTCCGGCAACAGCGGCTATTGATTTGGGTAGGAACAAGATCGTCTTTATAAAAACATCGGAAGGCTTCCGGTCGCGGAAAATCGGTACAGGTCGCCGCTCCGGCCAAATGCTTGAAGTGACAACAGGGCTTTCAACTGACAATGAAATCGCTCAAAACGCGCAACTGCTCATGGACAGCGAGAGTTTTGTCAAAGCAAACTAACTGACAATGAATACTTTGAGAATAAAAGGAGAAGTGACGTTTACGAAACTTTTTAAGTTTCGTAAACGTAGCCTGTTCGTCGTGACACTTTTACTGGTCGCCTGCAACAAGCCCACCCCCGTCCCGGTGGAGGAAAACGTTTACTACACCTGCTCCATGGATCCGCAGGTAGTTGAACAAAAGCCCGGACCTTGCCCGATCTGCAAAATGCCTTTGGTTCGGGTAGAAATTGCCGCCGATAAAAAAGAGAACGAGATAAAACTCAGTGCCGAACAAATCCGGCTCGCCAACATCCAGACCGACACGGTGTGGCAGCAAGCGTTGGGCGAAGAAATCTCCCTTGCTGCAACGCTGCGCGAAAATCAAAATCGCATTAACTCTGTGACCGCTAGGCTTACCGGTAGGATTGACCGACTTTTCGTGCGCAATGTAGGCGAATACGTGCGGGCAGGCCAAGCCGTTTTTGAATTGTACAGCGAAGAACTCGCCTCTGCACAGCAGGATTATTTGCTGGCGTTGAAAAGCAAAAATCGCTATGGCAGCACCGATCTCGATTTTTCCCGCATTGCGGATGCAGCCCGTAACAAACTGCTACTCTGGGGTATGACCGAAGCGCAGTTGCAGGAAATCGAACAGTCCGGCGCACCCAAAAACACGGTCACGTTTTATAGCAGATACTCTGGTTATGTCATGGAATCCCCGCCCGCCGAAGGCAGCTATGTGACAGAAGGCTCGACCGTGCTGAAACTTGCCGACTTGCGCACCCTCTGGGCAGAAGCGCAACTTTACGTCAGCGATTTGCCCTTTCTTGCCCAAACCCGCGAAGCCTCGGTTACTTTGCCGTATTACCCAGGGCGCATTCTCAGCGGCAAGGTCAGTTTTGTCAACCCCAACCTCGAAGCCGCTTCCAAAATCATTCTGACCCGCGTGGAAATACCCAACCCAAGCGGTGAATATCAGCCGGGTATGCAGGCCTGGATTACCTTGAAAGGCAAAACCCGTCGGACGCTTGCAGTGCCGACCAACGCACTGATCCAGGAAAGTCGTGGCACTACTGTTTGGATAAAAAATGCCAATGGAGGCTTCGAAGGCCGTATGGTGCGCATCGGCATTGCCAATGAAGATTATACTGAAATCGTTGAGGGGTTGCAATCCGGGGAAATCGTGGTCGTATCAGGAGCTTACCTGCTGAACAGCGAATTGGTGTTTAAAAAAGGGTCAGACCCAATGGCTGGGCACAAAATGTGATTTAGACTGTATACACCAGCACACAACATTTGAGCAAACAGTTTCGGCAAGTCACTGGAATTACCCTAACACAGTTCAAAGCTGAACATCGGTGGTATGGAAGGAAGACGCTGGACGCCCAGGTAGCACCCACCGCGAACTTGGCGGATGTAGAGGCCTCGCGCACATTTTTGGAGACGTACAAGCCCATTCTGTTGGTGTTCAGCTACATCCTCGGAGCTACGCTGTTGGTTGAAGCAGCAGCCGGAGCCTTTGATTGGATGCGAAGGATGCGCCATTTTATGGTTGGATTTTTTCTCGGGTTCTCTCTTTCAAAATGCCTGATGTTCCGGCTTTTACTGTTTCATACAGAAGTTTCGATGTCGTAGCACGGTGTTGGTTGGGCTGGGATATACTTATCCTTTCGTAGAGCTTGCTCTGGGTGTTTTGTGCCTGCTGGATTACAACCCATCGGTCACGAACTGTTTGACATTTGCCGTTATGGGTATGAGTAAAATAGGTGTGGTGCAAAGCCTGCTCACAAAACGTAAGCTTCAATGCGCCTGTCTCGGCGCAGTATTCAAATTGCCTATGAGCAAAATGACATTGTTTGAAGATGTGTTGATGGTAGCGATGTCTGGGCCAATGCAGTTGATGTATTTGTGAAAAATATCTCCGGGTTAGCAACCGTCAGTCTGTTTTTCTTGAATAGACTAACAACACCCTATTTGAGCACAATACTCATTCCCACCAACAAAAACTCAATTGCGAAATCCAGTAACCAGCCATTTGCCTGGTCGAGGCTGTTTTTTCAAATGAATCTAAAATTTAACACTCAAACTTAAATTTCTTACAAAAATGAACCGTTTCAATAGCATTCTATTCTCCCTTTCTTTCGTCGCCGTGGCATTCATTGCCTGTAAAAAAGACAAAGCAACTTATACCGAGCAACTCACCGCCGAGTGGAACTCCACTGCTGTGAAAATCGACGGTGTAGCAGCACCTTCTACCACAACCATGTTCCTACACCTGCAAACTGGCGACAACTTTGAAATCGCCACCAATATCACGCCCTTTACCCATCCTACTTCTGGGAAATGGAGTGCTGATGAGGCCAACTCCAAACTCACTTTGTCCGGCAATGTCTGGACGATACACCACCTCGAAGGCAATACTTTGCGTATAGCCAATACGGTGGATGGCAAAGAGATGGAAATTGACTTGAATAAATAGAAAAAAATGGGCTTAAAATGACGATTGACACGATTCCAAAAAGGGCATTCCGTTTATTTCAATGGCTATTCAAACCCCTTTTTGTCAAAAAATGCTGCCAATGAGTAGAACCTGAAATCTGGTGTAACAACCCTTTCATTTGCAAAAAAAATGCCATGAAATTACTTTGCTTAATACTATTGGCTGGCATAATCGGACTCCATGCATGCACTCGCGAAAAGATGCCATATGAAGAAAACTTTATTGGTGAATGGAAGTCAACTGAAGTAAGAATTGATGGGGCAACGCCTTCCAATGCAACGATGAATCTGATTTTGAAAAGTGATATGACTTTCAAAATCACTACGAATATTATACCCTTTAACCAACCTCTGGTTGGGGTATGGACGGTGGATGAAGCCAAATTAAAACTAAATTTAGGAGAGAAAAAGTGGTGTATTCACCATATAGCAACCGGTACGATGCGGTTGGACAACAATTTAGGGAACGACTACTTCCAAATTGATTTTGCTAAATAAAGCCTGAATTGCCTGCTGATAGAGGTTAATTCAATTAATGTTTTTTATTAAAAAATGAGTGCAACTCAAAATTACATACCGGCTCTGCGTTACCGATGGTTGACCCGTTGGTATGACTTAGTCATGGCAAAAGTATTCCCGGAAGTCAGGGTGCGTCGTGCACTCATAGATAGTGCCAATATCCAAAAAGGCCATCGTGTCCTCGAATTTGGAGTTGGCACTGCCTCGCTTTCCATTTTATTAAAACAAATCCACCGTTTACCGGAAGTCATCGGAGTGGATGTAGACCCGGAAGTGTTGCGTATAGCGCGGCAGAAAATTGAGAAATCTGGTGTGTTAATGGAGGTCGAGCAATACGATGGGAGTGTCCTGCCTTTTTCTGACCACAGCTTCGACCGAGTAGTCACCTGCCTTGTGCTTCATCATCTCGACCCTGAACAGAAACGGCAAAGTCTGCGCGAGATTCGTAGGGTATTGAAACTTGATGGAAGCCTACATGTAGCCGACTGGGGCAAACCCTCCAACTGGCGGATGCGTTTAGCTTTCTATGTGGTGCAACTGCTTGATGGCTTCAAAACGACCACCGAAAACGTGCAGGGGCAGCTGCCACAGATTTTTCAGGAAGCAGGATTCCTAAGTGTCAAGGAATCAGCCAAAGTGGACACGGTTTTCGGGACGATGCGTATTTACTCTGTTTATGGGGATAAGAGTCTAACCCATCAAAATCATCCCTTTAATATTCAAAATAACTAAACCATGCCGTTCAAACATTTTTTCTTAACCCTTGGCTTTTATTTTTCCCTAATGCTAAGTGCTTTTTCTCAAAATACCCCTACCCTCTTAACCACTATTTTCGAGGTAGGTGGCAACTGCGGAATGTGCGAAAAACGCATCGAAACAGCCGCTCTGGGCAAAGGGGTTATCAAAGCTGACTGGGATGTGACGACCAAAAAAATGACTCTGGAATACGACGCTGCTAAAACTTCAGCGCTTGCGGTACAAAAACGTATTGCCAAAGCAGGTCATGATACTACTTTCGTAGAGGCAAAGGCTAAACCATACAACAATCTTCCCGGCTGCTGCCAGTATGAGCGAATGCACTATATTGAAAGCCCGCAGGGCAGTGATAACCACGGCAATCATAACCACTAAGTGCGTGGCATTATGTACATGTCCGAAAAACTTCTTCGAGGCACAAAAATATTTCACCACTTTCACTTCGTCATAATCACCACTTTTTCGCATGAATCAGACCTTAACAAGTTTTGCCACTTCCCAAATTCCTCGTTTTTTGATTCTCTTGCTCGGTATATTGTTTTCTTTCCAACAGGGAAATGCGCAACACTGCCATCCGGGTTTTCATTTTACCGTGAATGGAAGCACGGTAGTCTTTGAAGATGTATCTACGGCTGATGGAAATATCACTTCCTATCATTGGGATTTTGGAGATGGTAATACAAGCACAGAACAAAATCCCACCCATACTTACGCATCTCCTGGTACTTACAATGTCTGTCTGACCATTACTGCGCACAATCCAAATTGTTCAGCTACTTTTTGTCATCATGTGGTGGTAACACACCCTCCACATGAGTGTCATGCCTCTTTTATTGCAAACCAGCCTGACCTGAACCAACCGGCTATTGATTTCACCGACCAATCCACTGCTGACGGGGTTATTGTGTCTTGGGAATGGGATTTTGGCGATGGCAGCACCTCAACAGAGCAAAACCCAACGCATACTTATGCAGCTCCGGGCACGTACCTGGTTTGTCTGACGATCTATGATGATGATGGAGGCTGCACCAGTCATGTGTGCCACCATATTCAGGTGAATCATCCACCTGCGGGTGATTGCCATGCTGCTTTCATTTTCAATCTTGATGCCAGCGGCTTTGGAGTTCAATTTACCAACACTTCTACTGGGACGACTGCCCACACCACCTACTTCTGGGATTTTGGTGATGGAACTACTTCCACGGAGGAAGACCCCCATCATGCCTATGCGCATGCAGGCCATTATACCGTTTGTCTTTTTATTGAGGACTTGACAATAGGATGTGCTTCGCATATCTGTCATGCCATCAATGTCCACCATAATGGTCATCAGCATTTCCATAACCCACACCATCAAGAGGTTAAAGCAGTATCTGCTTTAAATGATGAATCGGCGACAGTACACACCATTTCCACAACTGAATTAATGACCATTCATCCCAATCCGGCGGTGGACTTTGTCAAAATTGTTTATCAAATTCGGGGTTCTGCAAAAGTTAAGTTTGAGATTTATAGTCTGACTGGTGCTAAGGTGGCAGCGTTGCCAGAAAGTGTTCAGGCAGAAGGAGATTACACTCAAGTCTTTTCAGTAGCTAATCTTATGTCAGGAGTTTATATCCTGAAAATGACGGTGGATGGTGCGCCGTACATCAAACAAATCGTGGTCCAACGATAAAAGGCTAAAAATTTATTGATGATCCCGGCTTTGCCTAAACAGGCAAGGCCGGGATCAGAATGTGCAACTCCATCAATGTTTTTCAATTAAAGCACTATGAAAATTACGCTGGTTTATTTCGTACTCCTCTTCTTAGGTTTCACTGTAGCAGCACAGACCACCGTTCAATGGTCGGATTCAATCGTAGTGGACTCTACTACGAGGCCAATCACATCACCACGCATCGCGCTGCTTCCCGATGGCACTCCTTTGGTAACCTGGGGCATTAACGGCGACTTTGTCAACTTCACTTCTCAAATCTGGTGTTCCCGATTCGAGAATGGGGCATTCACAACTCCAATCGGCGTGGTACAGGAGCCTGATGAGCCGCTTTTGTATGGTTTTGGGGGATATGATGTTGCGTTGTCGGACAGCCAGGTTTTCATCGTGTTTGAACAACAGGGCATCTTCTTGGCAGGTTCTAAAGATGGTGGCCTCACTTTTGGATCGCCCACATCGGTACAAGGAAGTGTTGCTGGTGGCTACGCTATTTTAGCAGCGGTTACAGTAGATGGAACAGGCAATCCGGTAGTAAGCTATATTTTGCATAAAAACAATGATACCGATTACTTGGTTCGGCGATCAACAGATGGCGGTTTTTCCTTTAACGACGATCCGGTTATAGCAAATGCACCCGCACCTGGTGGTGCCGTCTGCGAATGTTGCACGTCTGACTTGCTGGCTTCGGGCGATTCTGTTTGGCTACTTTTCCGCAACAACAACCAAGACCTGCGCGACATCTGGGTAAGTCGGTCAACCGATTTAGCCGCTACCTTTGATGCCGCAACGGACGTAGACGCAACAGATTGGCAACTAAATTTTTGCCCGGTCGCGGGACCACGCATGGCGCGTTCAGGAGATAGCCTAATTACAGTCTGGATGAGCGGAGCGAGTGGTACGCCGCGCGTTTATCTTAGTACGCTTCACGCAGGCACAATGAAAAAAGGTCAACAGTTGGATTTTCCCACAGCTTCAGGCGATCAAATCAGTCAGAGCCAAGCAGACGTGACATCATTAGGCGACACAATTGGGGTAGTTTTTGTGGAAAATGGAAATGAAATTTTGTTCGATTTTTCTACGAAAGGTGCGTCGGGCTTAAACAACCAGAGCGAACGTTTTGCCGTGCCGGACCATACATTACAATTGCCTTCAATTGCATTCCGAGACGGGATTTTCCATTTGGTTTACGTAGATGCTACGGCTGGCCATGTCTTGTACAGACGTGGCATACTCAGCAAAAACAGCTCCACAAATGCGCCTGAAAGCAATAAAACAGCAGACATTTTGCTATTCCCAAACCCGACCAAAGGAGAAGTTATCCTCGAAATACTCCAGGGCGAGGTCACAACAGCACGTCTCACGGATGTTCATGGCAATACACTGTGGCATACCAACAACGGCCTGTTTGCTGGCAACATAGTTTTAGACTTGTCGCTTTACCCCGCCGGGGTTTATTTTATTCAGATAAATGTGGGAGGGATTTGGAAAACGGGCAGGATTGTGAAGTGGCGTTGAATGCTCAACTTTTAAAAAAAGGCCTTGTTTAATAATACATGAAAACCATCACTGCGCTGCTCGGCAGCCTCTTCGCATTTCTGCTCGCCACCGCTTGCTGCTGGCTCCCCTGGCTGGCCGTCGCGGTCGGTGGCTCCATCTTCAGCGCTTCGGCTGTGTCTGGAAAACTGGAGGCCTTCAGCGGGCCACTTATGGTCCTAAGCGTGGGGTTGGTTGGCTATGCAGGGTATTCTTCCTGGAAAAAAGGAAAACGAAAAGAAAAAGCTGAGGCAGTTGTTTTGCAATCCCTTATCACCTGTCCTGCATGTGGTTTTTCCAAAGAGGAAACCATGCCGACCGATGCCTGCCAGTTTTTTTATGAATGCGAAAACTGCCACGCGTTGTTGAAACCGAAGAAGGGCGATTGTTGCGTCTTTTGTAGTTACGGGACAGTAGTTTGCCCACCGATGCAGGCAGGTAAAACGAACTGCTGCTGAGTAATTTTTATTTCCAAGAGATATCTTATGCTTACACGACAAGAACAAATGATGCGGTTAATAGTGCTTGCTTTTTGCTTTCTGCCCCTCGCCTTGTCGGCTCAAACACTGATTGGGACTGTCACTGATCCACTCGGGGCACCTGTCGGAAATGTTCGAATCACATTGTTCAACGCTGATACTTCTCAATTTTGGGAAACCCGAACCAATGCTTCAGGACAATATTTGATTGCAAATCTCCCCAGCGGTATACCCTTGTCATTTGGTGCTGCCAAACCTGGTTTTGCTTATTTTCAAAACGCAATTCCCAATATTATCGGCACAATCACTCAGAATGCGCAACTCGCTCTTGAGACAGAGCAAGGCCAATGGAACATAATCATGGTTTCTCCTGAACCGCTCGGGGGCACAGACTTGGGAGTGCTGTTGCCCAATGGTACTATTTATTACTGCCACAGTACTAAAGACCCCTTTGCATTCGATCCGGCGGCCAATGATACGGTTACTGTCCCAGGAGATACTAAAGTACAGGGTTGCGTTGCCCCGAAACTGCTTTGGAATGGCAAGGTCATCATGGCTGGTGGCACTGACCAGGAAATATATGGCCCTGGTTCCAATAAAGTTAAACAGTACAATACTTCCACTAAAACATGGGAGCCTCTGCCCTCCATGTTAGACTATCGCTGGTACCCTGCCATGACGCAACTGGCCGATGGAAGGCTGCTCATCGTTGGCGGCGGTGGACTGAACAACCCGGTTCGTGTGAATACAAGCGAATTGTACAATCCGATCACCGGTATTACCGAATGGGCTGATACCGTTGCCATCCGTATGGAACAATCGCCCATCCTGACGCTTTACAGTGGCAAAGTATTGATGACTTTTCGGCCACCTCAACTCTTTGATCCTACAACGAAACAGTGGAGTTTGGCCTCCGATTTTGTCCAAGGCAACCGGATGCCTAATGGAGATCACGTTGACCATGAACTCGTACACTTACCCGAAGGCGACGTTATTGCTATCGGTTTCAAACCTTTTCCGGCTGGCAGCGGTGGCAACCTGGTCGAACGCTACGATCCCATCACCAATACCTGGACGCTGCGATCCAATTTTGCACCCTTGCGCTCACGTCCGGAAACTGTGTTGCTGCCTGACCGCCATATACTGACCCTTGCAGGCTTCAAAGAAGAGCCTTCCGATCCGACTCCTGTTAACCAATGGGGACACATGGCTTTGACAGACCTTTATGACCCCTACGCAGATACCTGGAGGCGACTCATGCCTATGCCCCGTAAAAGAGAATACCATGCGCTTGCAACACTCGTTCCAGACGGTCGTATAATCGTGGTGGGCGGCGAAGGTGCTCCGGGTAATGAACCTCCACAAAGTATTATCGATGCTTATAAGCCACCCTACTTGTTCCGGGGAGTGCGCCCACAAATATTAAATCTTCAAAAAACGGACTACCACCGTGGTGATACGATCCGTTTTGAGGTCGGGAGAACCAATGAGCCCACCGCTGTGGTGCTGCAAAGCATTACTGCTATTACACACATGATGAACTGTGGGGAAAACCGCTTCCTCGATCTTAACTTCTCGCAGCAGGGACAGGCCATAGAAGCTATTGTGCCAAACGATTCGCTGCGCTCGATGCCGGGCTGGTATATGCTATGGGCAATGGTGGACGATATTCCTTCGGTTGCCCGTATGATACGAATTTTGCCAGGCCCACCTCCGGTGGTTGTTGCGCCGCCGACGGCAGGTTTTACGGTCAATCAGACGAATGGTTGTGCTCCGCTGACAATCCAATTTACAAGCACATCTTCTTCTAATACAACAAGCTTCAACTGGCAATTCTCTGGCGCAACACCCAATTCGTCCACTACACAAAATCCAACTGTGGTGTATTCGAACTCTGGCAGCTACTCTGTCACACTTACGGTGAGTAACAGTGCTGGTAGCAATTCCGCAACGCAGACGAACTATATTACGGTGAGTCCCTTGACTACTGCCAGTTTCAGTAGCTTGCTGAATGGTACCACAGCTTCGTTTTTAAACACTTCCAGTAATGCCGCCAGCTATGTCTGGGATTTTGGAGATGGCAGCATGAGTACACAGACTGATCCTTCACACGATTTTTCCAATGATGGGACTTATACCGTGACGCTCATCGCAAATGGACTTTGCAACGCGGACACGACTACCCAAACCGTGACAGTTACGACTCCCCCCACCGCAGGATTCTCATCCAATCTGAGCAATGGTTGTGCGCCACTGGCAGTGCAGTTCAGCAGCACGTCTTCGACCAATGCAACGAATTTTGACTGGCAATTCCCTGGGGGTGTGCCCAGTTCCTCTTCAGATGAGAACCCGGCTGTATTGTATCCGAGCCCTGGCACTTATACCGTGATCCTAACTGCGAGTAACAGTGCGGGCATCAGTACGGCAACACAGCTGAATTATATTAATGCAAACCCTTCGCCAATTCCAGGTTTCACCAGTTCCATAATCGGTGCAACAGCTACTTTTACCAATACTTCAACCGATGCCAACAGCTATCTCTGGGATTTTGGCGATGGTAACACAAGCACGCAAACCGATCCATCACACACATACGCCAATGACGGAACTTACACTGTTACTCTCATATCCACGGGACCATGCGGCACGGAATCCCTCACCCAGGCGGTTACTATTATTACGGTTAACATTTTTGAACCAGGCCGGGTAGAGTCATTTCGGGTCTTTCCAAACCCAATGGCTTCGGGTGGCTTCTTATCGGTTGAGATAGGTTTAAAAAAGACAGGTAAGCTGAGTTTTGAATTGACGGATGCGGCTGGCAAACAAGTTCGGAACTATTCCTTATTTGATAAAACGAATGAAAAGCAAATTTTTACACTCAAAACAACGGGGATTCAGGCAGGGGTTTACATACTAACGGCCCGTTTGGAGGATGTGATTTTGGGGACTGAAAAAGTGATTTTAAGATAAAAACACTATGAAACATCATCACTCTGAACACCCAAAACCAGCACAGAATGATCACTCCGGGCATAGTTCACACGTTATGCCCAATGGAATGGTTATGCAAGGCGAGATGCACAATGAAGGTCATTCGGGACATGGTGGCGGTCATGACCATTCAGCGATGATTGCAGATTTCCTGCGGCGGTTCTGGATATGCCTGGTGCTTACTGTACCTGTAGTGGCTATTTCCCCTATGTTTCAAATGGCAGTCGGATACCATTTCGACTTTACTGGTCGTGATTGGGTATCGGTTGTGCTTGGCAGCATCATTTATTTTTATGGGGGTTGGCCATTTTTGACCGGGCTTTGGGACGAACTAAAACGTCGTCAGCCCGGCATGATGACCCTCATCGGGATAGCCGTAACAGTAGCATTCTTGTACAGCACGGCTGTGGTTTTCAGGTTGGTAGAGGGCATGGATTTCTATTGGGAACTCGCCACGCTGATCGTTATTATGCTATTGGGGCATTGGCTCGAAATGAAATCCGTTGCCGGTGCCTCGAAAGCCTTGGAATTGATTGTCAAAATGATGCCCGCCGAGGCGCATATGTATCACGGTGGCGAAATGTTGCACGATATGCGCGTGGATGAATTGAAAATAGGAGACCTCGTCCTGGTGAAGCCTGGCGAAAAAATTCCGGTGGATGGCACTGTAACTGAGGGCAGCAGTACCGTGAACGAGAGTATGCTAACAGGTGAAAGCGTTCCGGTTCAAAAAACAGAAGGCGCAAAAGTTATCGCCGGGGCCATCAACGGCGAAGGTAGTCTGAAAATTCGGGTGGACAAATCGGGCAAGGACAGTTACCTCAACAAGGTTATTACCCTGGTGCAAGAAGCCCAAGCTGCCAAATCGCAGACTCAACACTTGGCAGATCGCGCTGCTAAATGGCTGACTTTTATTGCGTTGAGTGTAGGATTCGGGACGCTGGCCATCTGGCTCGCCAAAGGGCAGACGCTGGCCTTTGCGCTTGAACGTATGGTTACGGTCATGGTTACTTCTTGTCCACATGCGCTCGGTGTAGCAATACCACTTGTGGTCGCTATTTCTACGGCTATAACCGCTCGGCGTGGGTTGCTTATTCGAAATAGGACTGCTTTTGAAAATGCACGACGCATCACGGCGATGGTATTTGACAAAACGGGAACGCTCACTGAAGGGAAGTTTGGTGTATCGCGTATTCAAACGCTTTCCCAAGATTTTGATAAAAACACCCTGCTCGCTACCATTGCCGCGCTCGAACAGGAGAGCCAGCATCCGATTGCTCAGGGCATAGTTGCAGCAGCCAAAACCGCTGGGCTGTCACTGCCAGCGGTATCCAATTTTACTTCCATCACTGGCAAAGGCGTCACTGGTCAAGTAAAAGGCAAAAAAATCAGCGTTGTCAGTCCTGGATATTTGAAGGAAAAGAACATCGAACTGCCCGTCGATGATGCTGGTTCAGCTGCCGAGACAGTGGTTTTTGTATTGGAGGATGATAAATTGGTGGGATTCCTTGCGCTATCTGACCAAATCCGACCCGATGCCACTGAAGCGGTACGGCAGTTGAAAAGTCAAGGGATCAAAGTTTTTATGGCTACAGGCGACAATGCCACTGTCGGGAAAGCCGTCGCTGAACAGTTGGGACTCGATGGCTATTTTGCTGAGGTGTTGCCCCACCAAAAAGTTGAAATCGTGAAAGACCTGCAAGCCAAAGGGGAGTATGTAGCCATGACTGGTGATGGCGTGAATGACGCTCCAGCACTTGCACAAGCAGATGTAGGCATTGCCGTTGGCTCTGGCACCGATGTGGCTGCCGAAACAGCAGATATTATTTTGACAGACAGCAAGCCTTCAGATGTGCTTGGGTTGGTCAATTTCGGCAAAGCGACCTATCGCAAAATGCTTCAAAACCTTTGGTGGGCAACGGGATATAATGTGGTGGCTATTCCACTGGCCGCAGGCGTATTATATCCGCAATTTGTACTCAGCCCGGCTATGGGGGCAGTATTGATGAGTTTAAGTACCATCGTGGTAGCGCTAAATGCGCAATTGTTGAGAAAAGATTTGACTGCTAAATTAATCCACTCAATGCAATCTTGAAAAACAACTTTTATCTCTGATCAGTGTTTTAATTATCTTTTTGCCAGCGAACTATGAGATTTTACTCAGGTATATTATTCCCGCTTTTTTGCCTCCTTGTGTTGCCCATAGGCGCACTATCGGCATGTGGGAATGGTGATGCCGTTCACATGGAAAAATGTGATCAAAAATCTTCGAACGCATGTTGTTCTAAAGGTGTGGTGCAAACGCACCAAAATAGCAATTCCGAACACCGACATTCCGGCCACGACTGTCCTTGCGACCATAAAAATGATGGTTGTCACTGTTCCGGTTGCGGCATGATAAGTTGCTCTGGCTCATTTGCGGAGGAAACGCCTCCGATGTTCTTTATCATATCCTCCTTTAGCTCTTCTGCGCAAAAACTGGCTTTCTACTTTGCCGGACACCTGCCAGAAAGCGTTTATCTCTCCATTTGGCAGCCTCCAAAGATTGGCGCATAATGCCACGTCAGCCCGACGTGTGCCTATTTTCCTCTTAATTTCAAGGCTAATAGAACGAACTTTCCCAAGTAATAAACTTGAGAAAGTTCCAATCAGGTATTGCAGAACGCAATGCCTGGCATTGTTTTCAATGATTAATTGCTTTAAATTTTAAAAAATGAAATTGCTCAAAAATATCACAATGTCCCTGACGGCATTGTTCATTTTTTCCAGTTGTACTGCTCAAATTCCGAACGCAAAGACTGAGGTTGTTATGGTCTATGGGAATTGCGGCATGTGCGAAAAGACCATCGAAAAGGCTGCCTTCAAAAAAGGTGAGGCCAAAGTCGACTGGGACCAGGACACCAAGATGGCACAAATCACTTTTGATGCCAGCAAAACCAACGCTGACGCAGTGCTACAACGCATTGCCGCTGCTGGCTACGACAGTGAAAAATTCACAGCTCCTGATGATGTCTATGCGAACCTTCATGGATGCTGCCAATATGAGCGCCCGAAAAAAATAGAGGTGCCTGCTGGAACAATTGAATCAGGAGTAATTGAAAAACCAGGCCCTGCTACGGCCGTAGCGATTTCGTCGAATGAAGGGATGGTCAAAAAACATGCTTCTACTCAATCTAATGGAAACCCATTGTCAGAAGTTTACTCAGTCTATTTTGCTTTAAAAAATGCATTGGTGGCTTCTGATGTATCCACTGCTGCAATGCAAGCTAAAATCTTATTCGACGCGGTTGCAAACGTAAAAATGGAAGTGATGAATGCCACCCAGCATACTGCTTGGATGAAGTATGAGCAAAAACTGAGCGCGGACGCGGAGAAGATCAAAAACACGCAGAAGATCAAGCAGCAACGCGAGTATTTTGCTTCGCTTTCCAAAAATATGTACGAGGTAATGAAGGTCGTCAAGCCCGAAACGCCTGTCTATTACGACCATTGTCCCATGTATAATGATGGGAAAGGTGGCAATTGGCTAAGCACGGAAAAGGCGATCAAAAACCCATATTACGGAAACCAAATGCTCACCTGTGGAAGCGTGACGGAGACATTGAATTGAATATTGCTTTTATTATTTCACTTACAAATTTCAAACAATGAAAAATTCAATAATAATTCTTTGCGCATTGTTTCTGGGGCTTGCAGCTTGTAAAAACAATCCGTCGCAAAAGGAGAATAAGGATCAAGATTCCGGGCAACCTGTTTCCGGAATGGAAACTGTGTACGCTTGCCCGATGCACCCGGAGATAACCGGTAAGCAAGGTGACAAGTGCTCAAAATGTGGGATGGAATTGACCGAAGTTAAATCCATGAATCATTCGTCCACTACAAGCAGCACAACGACTAACAATCAAGCAGCAGGTAGTACTTCTATCAAAGCAATCGTAGATAGCTACCTGGTCTTGAAAAATGCGTTAACTGCCGACAAAAGCCAGGATGCGGCAGCGGCAGGAAAAGCGCTGGAAAAGACTTTTCAGGACTTTGACAAGGGCACTTTGACAGGTGAACAAAAAAAGTCGTTTGATGAAATAGTGGATGCAGCTATTGAGCATGCCGAACACATTGGAGCAAATGCTGGAAAAATCGAGCATCAGCGGGAGCACTTTGCCATGCTTAGTAAGGACGTATACGATTTGGTAAAGGACTTTGGCGGTGGTCAAACCTTGTATCAGGATTTCTGCCCCATGTACGACAAAGGGAAGGGAGCTATTTGGTTGAGCGAAACCAAAGAAATTGCTAACCCTTATTACGGCAAAAAAATGCTTACCTGTGGCCAGGCAAAAGAGGAAATCAAATAAAAGATGAAAGCACGAATGAAAGAAACTGTTTTGGCCGCAGCCACGGTTTTCGTGCTTATCCAGTTTATACAGCCTGCCCGCAACGAAAGCGGGCAGGTTTTGGACTCGGATATTTCCAAGGCATTAGATGTGCCGGAGCGGGTGCAGGGTATTTTGGCAAGGTCATGCTTCGACTGCCACAGCAACAACACGCATTATCCATGGTACACCTATATTCAGCCAAGTGGTTGGTTCATGGCCTACCACGTCCGTAATGGAAAGGATAAATTGAATTTCAGCGAGTTCGGCGCATACTCTAAACGGCGGCAAGGGAGCAAACTGGAATCAATTGGCAAACAGATTGAAACCGGTGCAATGCCTCTGCCGTCCTATCTTTTGCTTCACGGAAATGCGGTGCTGTCGCCTTCGGAAAAGGAGTTGCTCATCAATTGGGCAACCGATTCGAGGGACAGTCTCGCCACTAATCACTAAAAAAATGAAATTCCTAAAATGGCTTTTCAAAAAAATATTTATCAAAAAGTGCTGCCATTGATGTCGCATCTTGGTGGGTTTTGTGCTTTCCTACAACTAAAAAAAGCGAAATTGATCTTACTGGCTTTTGTGTTGTCCTTCTTCGCTACTTCCACAGTTTTTGCCCAAAACAATGGCAAATCACAAGCTGACGGCTCGTATTACACTTGCACGATGGACCCGAAGATCCACAACGATAAGCCCGGCACCTGCCCAGTCTGCGGCATGACTTTGGTCAAAGTGAAGGGCAAAAAAGTAAAACCAAAACCCAAGCCCGAACATGAAGCCCACGAAAACATACCGGTACAAAAGGACACGGCAAAAATGCCGGGCATGGACATGGGAAACCTGATCAAACCTGCGCCGAAAACGGATACCTCCACGACAAAACCTATTGAATTGGACGGCGGCAAAGACCCTTTGAAAATGGGCAAAACGCCCAAGGCAACCGAGGAAAAAAAAACGCCAGCCATTGTTGCAGCACCGCCCCGAACGGTCCGATATGACCTATATGTCCGGGATACAACAGTCAATTTTACCGGCAAAGCCAGACGCGCCATTGCCGTGAACGGGCAAATACCAATGCCTACGCTCAGTTTTACAGAAGGAGACACTGCCGAAATTTACGTACACAATGAATTAGACGAAGGAACATCGCTGCACTGGCACGGTCTGTTTTTGCCCAACAAAGAGGATGGTGTGCCCAATTTGACCCAAATGCCAATCCCGCCGCACATGGTCCATCTGTACAAATTTCCAATCATCCAGCACGGTACACATTGGTATCACAGCCATTCCGGTTTACAAGAGCAAATCGGGATGTACGGCTCGTTTATTATGAAGAAAAGGGAGGGTTTCAGGCCGGGCATTGATGATTTACCCGAAATCCCACTCGTTTTGAGCGAATGGACGGATATGAACCCCAAGCAAGTCCACCGTATGCTGCATAACGCGACCGATTGGTTTGCCATCAAGAAAGGTACAACTCAGAGTTACGCTGAGGCCATTCGGCAGGGTTATTTCAAAACAAAGGTTTCCAACGAATGGAAACGTATGAATGCGATGGATGTGAGCGATGTGTACTACAATAAGTTTTTAATTAATGGAAAGAACGAAAGCCAACTTCCTCAGTTCCGCGCGGGAGAAAGGGTGCGGCTCCGGGTGTCGAATGGCGGCGCGTCGTCCTATTTTTGGCTGAAATATGGCGGCGGCAAAATGACCGTTGTGGCGAACGATGGCAATGATATCGAACCGGTTGAAGTAGACAGATTGATTATCGCCGTTTCGGAAACTTACGATGTCGTCGTGACGATTCCCGCCGACGGAACGGCTGCCGAATTTTTGGCAACACCGGAAGACCGCACTAAGTCGGCTTCATTGTTTTTGGGTGCGGGTGTGAAGCAGGTCTCGATACCGATGCCCAAATTGAAATATTTCGAGGGCATGAAGATGATGAACGGCATGACGAAAATGAACGGCGACCTCGACGACATGGGTATGAACATGAGCCTCAACCAAATGGACATGAACGTGGTGATGTACCCCGAAATCACGGGTGCAGCCGACGGCGGACAACACAACATGGATAACATGAACATGGGCGCGGAACAGTACGACGCAAACGCCCTTTCGGACATCGTGACGCTAAACTACGCGATGCTCAAATCGACGACCCCGACCACGCTGCCCAAAAAAGCTCCCGTTAAAGAGCTGCACTTTGAACTGACCGGCAACATGAACCGCTACGTTTGGAGTTTGGACAACCGTGTGGTTTCGGAGACGGACAAGATTTTGATAAAAAAGGGGCAGAACGTCCGTATCGTCCTACATAATGGTTCAATGATGCGCCACCCGATGCACCTGCACGGCCACGATTTCCGCTTGCTAAATGGGCAGGGCGACTACGCGCCGCTCAAAAATATCGTGGACATTATGCCGATGGAAACTGACACGCTCGAATTCAACGCCAACGTCGAGGGCGATTGGTTTTTCCATTGCCATATTTTATATCACATGATGAGCGGCATGGGGCGGGTTTTCTCTTACGAAAACCAGGAGGCCAACCCCTTAATCCCGAACCCAAAACTGGCTCAGCGCAAGTTGTTTGCCGACGACCGACGGTTTCACTCGATGGCGCGGGTCGGTCTTGAAAGCAACGGCTCGGACGGCGAGGCTGGGTTGATGAACACGCGCTGGAAATTGGGGACGTTATGGCATCTCGGCTACCACAGCTACCATGGCTACGAAAGCGAGACGATGTTCGGGCGGTATTTGGGCAAAATGCAATGGCTTTATCCATATGCCGGTTTTGACTACCACTATAAAAAGGAAGGCAAATCGCAGGACGGATTTTTTGATTTGGAAGGCAGCCCGCGCAACATTTTCGGCAACGAAGCAAAGACCATGTTCGGGCAAACAAGCAATAAGAATCACCGCCGTGCCGCCGTTGTGGGCATCGCGTACACATTGCCGATGTTGCTGGTCGCCGATGCGCGAGTTGATAGTGAGGGCAAGTTCCGTTTTCAGCTGGGAAGAGAGGATGTTCCTGTTGGAAAGCGGCTCAGATTCAATTTTATGGTAAATACGGACAAGGAGTATATGGCCGGGTTTCGATACATCCTCACCAGATACTTTGCTTTGTCCACACATTACGACAGTGATATGGGGCTGGGAGCGGGCATTACCTTAATTTATTGAGGTTTTTTACTATTTTTACGCCCGTATGAGAAACTATATTGCTATATTCTTTGCATTTGTTCTGCTTGCCCAGGGGATGTCACCTTTGTTGGAACAATTGACGAAGCTACCAGCACTGCTTTCTCATTTTTATGCTCACCATGATCATGCGCACAACGAACATGGTGAACATCTGACTTTTTTCAATTTTCTTGCTCAGCACTATGGCGGACGCGTGCATCACGATGATGCAAGTCAGGATCATTCAGATTTACCTTTCCGATGTGCCGATGCTTCATCTGTTGCACTAATCATATTGCCACCTTCTGATGTTCCGATAGTTAACCTGAATAATGCTCAGGAATTCCTGTCAAAGGATGCTTTCGGAAGCATTGATTACTGTTCACGTCTGTTTGTACAGGACATCTTCCGGCCTCCGCTTGGTTGAGCCGTTTTAGCTTTTTGGAGTTGGATTTCTATATTATGGACCTTGACGGTGCCATTGTATAACTCCTATTCCAATGCCTTGTTTCTCTCCTATACATTTCATTATCAACGCATCAGCAATGAAAATTATATTCATTGGCTTGTTGGCGACGCTGTTAGTCGCCGCCTGCCATTCGCATAGCCACGATTCCGAGTCTGGGCACGCTCACAACGCAAACGGGAGCCATTCATCTGAATCCGCGCTCGAAGCGCTCGCTTTCACCCTTTATACCGACAAGAGCGAACTTTTTGTTGAATTCAAACCGCTCGTGGTGGGTCAGGAAAGCCGCTTTGCGGCGCACTTTACCATGCTCGACGAGTCGTTCAAAGCCGTTGGCGAGGGCAGTGTCTCGCTGACTATGAGTAGCGCGGCAGGCACTCAAAGCATCACCGCGAACGAACCCCAGGTACCGGGCATTTTCCGTCTGCGTATGACCCCTGAAAAGCCAGGGCTTTACAAACTCACATTCGACATCAAAACACCTGCTTATACAGACCAGGTGGTACTGGACAGTGTGACGGTTTTCCCGGATGAAAAAACTGCTATCGCCCAACAGGAACCCGAATCCGGCAGCGGCAACAATATAACTTATCTGAAAGAGCAAGCCTGGAAAATTGACTTTGCCAATCAACCAGTCCAACGAGCTGCATTCGCCAATGTGGTGAAAACTTCGGGCGTGGTTATTACCGCACCCGGCGATGAGGAAACGGTTTCGGCCAAAACGGCAGGTATTGTTCGCATCAACAAACAAGGATTGTTTGAGGGTTCATCCGTTGGGGCTGGCGCAGTGCTGTTCACCGTATCGAGCCAGGGATTGACCGACCGCAACGCGCCCCTCCAAATCCAGGAAGCGCGTAACAACCTGGCCAAAGCCAAAGCTGATTTCGAGCGCAGTCAAAAACTTTACAACGACCGGCTTCTGGTGGAAAAGGATTTTCTGCAAGCAAAAAATATCTACGAAAATGCCCAAACGCTGGTCGCTTCCCTGTCGACCAACTATGGACAGGATGGCCAAAGTATCCGCACCAATCGGGCCGGTTTTGTCAAGTCGCTGTTAGTTACTGACGGACAGTTTGTTGAGACGGGCGCACCATTAGCAGTAATTTCCAAAAGCAAAAAATTAGTAGTAAAAGCCGAAGTATCTCAAACGGCTTTTACTAAAATCAACGGCATCACATCAGCGAATTTTAGGACGGGCAATGGCAAAGTGTATTCACTCTCCCAACTGAATGGCCGCTTGGTTTCCATTGGAAAATCGGCGGAAAACACGCTTTTCATCCCTGTTTTTTTCGAGGTTGACAACAAGGAGGGCATTATTCCAGGGGCATTTATCGAAGTGTTTTTGAAAACGAATGCACAATCAGCGGCATTGGTGATTCCGGCTTCAGCGGTGCTGGAAGAGCAGGGCAGTTACTTCTGTTATGTCCAGACAGAAGGTGAATCTTTCCAAAAGCGCGAACTGAAAATTGGTGGTAGTGACGGTCAAAACGTGCAGGTGTTTTCCGGTGTAGTTGAGGGTGAGCGTGTAGTGACTAAAGGTGCTTACAACATCAAACTAAGTACAGCCGCAGGTACACTTCCAGCGCATGGTCACGAACACTAAATCATCAACTAAATAGCAGAAAAATGTTGAACAACATAATTCAATACGCCCTGCACAATCGGTTGATGATTGTAGCAGCGGCCATATTGCTTCTCTTTTGGGGAAGCTATACCGCTTCCCGCATGGATGTGGATGTATTCCCCGACCTCACCGCTCCGACCGTGGTAGTGTTGACCGAATCGCACGGCATGGCCCCGGAAGAAGTGGAAAAACTCGTCTCATTCCCGATTGAATCGGCACTCAACGGTGCAACAAACGTGCGCCGTGTACGCTCTTCCTCGTCGGCAGGCATCAGCATCGTCTGGATCGAATTCGAGTGGGGTACGGATATTTTTCAGGCCCGTCAAATCGTGACAGAAAAACTATCTGCGATCTCGGCAGGTCTGCCAGCAGGGGTCGGTAACCCAACGCTCGCCCCGCAAGCATCTATTATGGGTGAAATCATGCTCATCGCAGTCACTTCAGATAGCAACGATTTCATGGAAATGCGCACTGTGGCCGATTGGAATATCCGTCCTCGCCTGCTTTCTACGGCTGGTGTAGCAAACGTAGTGGTCATAGGTGGTGAATACAAACAGTATCAGGCACTTGCCGATCCGATCAAGATGAAATATTTTGGCGTGACGCTCAATGAATTGCTTCATGCCTGTGAATCGTCCAATCAAAATGCGTCGGGCGGTTTTATCAATGACCATGGCAACGAATACATTGTGCGTGGCATGGTACGCACCGGTAATTTAGAGGAATTGGGCAATGTAGTGGTCAAAACCCTCGGCGGATTTCCTGTTAAAATCAGCGACGTTGCTGAACTGAAAATTGCTGCCTCGCCCAAAATCGGTGACGGGGCGTTAAGTGGCAACCCGGCAGTCATTCTTACGGTGTCGAAACAACCCAACACCAACACACTCGAATTGACAAAACGTTTGGATGCTGCGCTGACTGACATCCAGAAAAATCTACCTGCACACATTCATGTTCGCTCCGACATTTTCAGGCAAAGCGATTTTATACAGGCATCTGTCAACAATGTAAATCGCTCGCTGCTCGAAGGTTCGTTTTTCGTAGTGGCGGTACTGTTCCTGTTTTTGATGAACTATCGTACTACAATCATTTCGTTGCTGGCAATACCACTGTCGCTTTTAGTAGCAATTTTGGCACTAAAATGGCTCGGTCTAACCATCAATACCATGAGCCTCGGCGGTATGGCCATCGCCATCGGCGCACTTGTAGACGATGCTATCATTGATGTAGACAACGTACTGAAACGCCTGAAAGAGAACGCCTTACGTCCTGCTGCCGAAAAGCGGTCTTCACTCGTGGTGGTGTACGAAGCCTCCAAAGAAATTCGTGCCTCTATCCTGAATGCGACGCTTATTATTATCGCTGCATTCATTCCGTTGTTTTTCCTGTCGGGCATGGAAGGTCGGATGCTGGCACCGTTAGGGATTTCATTTATCGTTGCGTTGTTCGCATCGTTGGTGGTAGCCGTCACGTTGACACCTGTACTTTGCAGCTATCTGCTGACAGATGAAAAAATGCTCATCCGTCAAGCTAAAGGAAGTTGGCTTGTGCAACGGCTTAATCGTTGGTACGAATCGGCGCTACGGGGAGCGATGCGGGTAAAAACCCCGCTTTTCGTTATTGCCATTGTCCTGTTTTTGGGCTCGATGTTCTTGATGTCTCGCTTGGGGCGGAGTTTTTTGCCCGAATTCAATGAAGGTTCGCTGGTTGTCAGTGCAGTGAGCTTGCCGGGCATTTCATTGGAAGAAAGCAATAAAATCGGCTCCCAAGTAGAACGCACTTTGCTGTCTGTGCCTGAAATTGGCATCACTACGCGCCGCACGGGTCGTGCCGAAAGAGATGAACACGCACAGGGTGTAAATGCTGCCGAGATTGATGCGCCTTTTGTGCTAAAAGACAGAGACAGAGAGGCATTCATGGTCGAAGTGCGCGAAAAACTTAAAGGTGTTACCGGAGCTAACATCACTATCGGACAGCCTATCGGCCACCGCCTCGACCACATGCTTTCCGGCACGCGCGCAAACATTGCCATTAAACTTTTCGGCAGTGATTTGCAAAGGATGTATGCTCTTGCCAACGAAATAAAGGCAAACATAGAAGGTATAAATGGTTTGGTGGATTTAAGCGTAGAACCGCAAATCGAAATCCCACAAGTGCAAATCAAGGGAAACCGAGAAATGCTTGCCCGGTACGGCATCCGCACATCTGACTTTACGGAATTCGTGGACGTGGCTTTGGCTGGTGAAAAAACGGGAGAGGTATTCGAGAATGAAAAGCGTTTCGATTTGATATTGAAATACAATAGCGACAATCGTACAACGATTGACAATATCCGCAACACGTTGATTGATGCAGGAAACGGGCAAAAAATACCACTTTCCTATGTTGCTGAGGTACAATCAACCACCGGACCAAACACGGTGAATCGTGAAAATGTACAACGTAAAATTGTGGTTTCGGCCAACGTCGCCGGACGCGACCTGCGCAGCGTGGTGAACGATATTCAGCAAAAAGTGACTGCTAATGTGCAATTGCCAGAAGGGTATCATATTGAGTACGGCGGGCAATTTGAGAGCGAAGCCGCCGCCTCACGCACACTGATGATCGCCTCATTGTTTGCCTTGCTGGTAATTTTCCTGTTGCTTTTTCAGGAGTTCAAAGATTTGGGTATGGCAGGTATTATTTTGTTAAATCTGCCCCTTGCGTTGATTGGCGGTGTGGTCGGTATTTGGCTCACGTCGGGCGTGTTGAGCATTCCGGCGATTATAGGTTTTATCACCTTGTTCGGTGTGGCCACACGAAATGGCATTTTGCTGGTATCGCATTACGAAACCATGCAGCGCGAAGGAAGGTCACTTTTCGAGGCCGTCATTCATGGCTCGATTGACCGTCTCACTCCGATTTTAATGACCGCACTGACGGCAGCCCTTGCGCTCATTCCGCTGGCATTGGCGGGTGATGAACCGGGCAATGAAATACAAAGTCCAATGGCTAAAGTGATTTTATTCGGATTGCTGAGTTCGACGCTGCTCAATATTTTTATCATCCCGGCGGTGTACTTCATCGTTCAATCAAAAAGGAAAAAAGATGCACAAATCATATAGTTCACGTTTACAAAACTTTAAAAGGTTCGTAAACGTCGCCGCGCTGCTGCTACTTTCCATCGGTGGCCTGTCCGCCCAAAACACTCTCGACGCAGCGCTCAGGCAAATTGAGATCAATAACCCGGCTATTCGCACAGAACGGCAGCGGGTGGAAGCGGTAGCCAAAGAATACCAAACCGGCATCTGGCTGTACGATCCTCAGATTAGTTATGATTGGTTGAAAGGCTTTCCAAATTCGGCAGGCAACCAAAACGATCTGACGGTGATGCAACCTTTCGACTACCCAACGGCATACGCCCGGCGGAGCAAACTGGCAGGTTTAAAAACAGGTCAACTGACATTTGAAAGCCAAAGTCTCCGCCAAAGCGTGCTGCTAGAAGCAAAACGCACCAGTATCCAACTAATTTATCTGAACAAACGACGAGCAGAACTCTCCAGGCGTCTACGAGATGCGGAGGAGTTTTTAGCCAACTACCAAAAAAAGTACGAGGCTCGCGATGCAACTGCGCTGGACCTCAATAAGGCCCGGCATCAGGTCGTTAACCTGAAAGCCGAACTGAAACTGCTGGAAGCGGAAGCCTCCGAGCGCCTGACCAGCATAGCGGCACTGAATGGTGGGGCGGCAATCGCAGTCACCGATACGCTTTACCCGGTATTAGATGCATTGCCCGTTTTTGATTCGCTGGCGCAAGTCATCGCTATGAGCGATCCAGGCTTGCAGTTTTTGCAGGCGCAACAACAAGTAGGCGCTGCACAGGTATCGCTAACCAGGGCGCTCAACCTGCCAAAAATGGAGGTGGGGTATCGTTATCAGGGCATTTTGGGGCAAAATTTTCACGGACTTCACCTCGGACTTAGCGTACCGCTTTGGGAGAACAAAAACCGGCTGGCGCAGCAGCAGTTGCAATCGGCTTATTACGCCGGGCAACTCGAATCGCGCAGCAGCGAACGCTTCTACGATGTGAAACGGCTTTACGAAAAATACCAAAACCTGCAAGTAGGACTGGACGAGTATCGCCAGAACCTGTTGTCACTCAACAACATGGATCTTCTCGACAAGGCACTGCAAGCCGGGCAGATCACCACACTGGAATATTTCGTGGAGCAGTCTCTGTTGTACGAAAGCTGGGACCGGTTGCTGGAATTGGAGCGGGAAGTGGCAGTGGCATTAGTAGAGTTGACGAAATATAAATTGTAAAATTGTTAAGAAAGCACCACAGGCTCAGCCTGCTTCGATTGTACTGGTTGAGTCTGTGTTTCTTTCTTGATGCTAATTTTGGAGTCAGTACTACCAACTTCAGCAATTGTGCAAACGGGTAAAAAAACTGATTCTGGAAACCGTGACTGATTAATAACAAATTTTTAAATCCCGTTTTATTCAATTTCATCTACCTTTGCCCACGAATTATGAAATTCTACTTTGGAATATTGTTTCTGCTCACTGCTTGTTTCGTTGCATCGCCAACGAGCAATGTGCAAGCATGTAGCGATGCAGGGGCTACCAAAGGACAAAAAAACAATGTTACCAACACCAATGATGCACATTGTGTAACTATTGATGACGATTGCGTAGATACCCACCCCGGTCAGGATTGTCCTCCCGATACCGACGGTTGCGGTCATTGTCATTGCCCAGGCTGCGGCACAAGTGGTAGTATGACCTATGCAGGTTTTTTCAAACATACTTTTACTGAACTGCCAGCGCCCGATTGGTTCTATGAACGCCGGGCTGCTAATTTCTGTTATAATGCGCCCAGCACCTCGGCACACCTGAGTGCCCTCTTCCGCCCTCCCCAAGTTTAGATTGCAACAAAAAAAATCTGGTGCGATGAAACCGCACCTCGCCAAACGGTGGTGGTGGAGCCATCGCTTTTCGGCGTTTTGTTCATTCTAAACTAACTTTCAATGCTTGATAAAATCATTCTTTTCAGCATAAAGAATAAGTTCGTCATCGGCTTGTTCACGCTTGCTTTGGTGCTTTGGGGCATCTACTCGTTGTCCCGACTGCCCATTGACGCACTGCCTGACATCACCAACAATCAGGTGCAAATCATCACTTCCTCGCCTACATTGGCGGCTCAGGAAGTGGAAAAATTCATCACTTACCCCATCGAACAGGCCGTAAAGCCCATCCCCAAAATCGTGGAACTGCGCTCTATCAGCCGCTTCGGGTTGAGCGTTGTGACCGTCGTTTTTGAGGAAGAGGTGGACATTTTTTGGGCGAGGGCCCAAATTTCCGAACGCATCAAAGAAGCCGAAAACAACATCCCCACAGGTATGGGAACGCCCGAAATGGCCCCCATCAGTACGGGTTTGGGCGAGATTTACCAATACGTCGTGTTCCCGAAACCCGGTTTTGAGGACAAGTACAACGCCATGGACTTGCGCACCGTGCAGGATTGGATTATCAAACCACAACTCATCGGCACGAAAGGCGTGGCGGAGGTCAACACTCTCGGCGGGATGCTCAAACAGTACGAAATTGCCGTGCAGCCCGACAAGTTGCGGAGCATGAATACCACCATGCCCGAAATCCTTGAAGCACTCGAACACAACAACGAGAACACGGGCGGCGCATACATTGACAAAAAACCGAACGCCTATTTCATCCGGGGCATCGGCATGGTCAATTCGTTGGACGACATCCAAAAAATCGTTGTCAAAAATCAGAACGGCATCCCCATTTTGGTGCGGGACGTGGCGACGGTGCAGTTCGGCAGTTCCATCCGATACGGTGCAACGACCAAGGACGGCAAGGGCGAAGCCGTCAGCGGCATGGTGATGATGCTCAAAGGCTCGAACAGCGCAGAGGTCGTCACGCTGGTCAAGGAAAAAATGGAGCAAATCCGCAAATCCCTGCCCGAAGGCGTGGACGTGGAGCCGTTCCTCGACCGTACGAAATTGGTCAACAACGCCATCGGCACCGTCCAGACCAACCTCCTCGAAGGTGCGCTAATAGTAGTGTTCATCCTCATTTTGTTGCTCGGCAACCTGCGGGCGGGCTTGGTCGTGGCTTCGGTCATTCCCTTGTCCTTGCTTTTTGCCGTCAGTTTGATGCAGTTTTTCGGCGTTTCGGGCAACCTGATGAGCCTTGGGGCGATTGACTTCGGACTGATTGTGGACGGGGCGGTCATCATCGTCGAAGCCATCGTCCACCGACTGCAAATCACGGACAAGGGCAAACTCACGACCGCCCAAATGGACGAATCCGTTTATCAGGCATCCTCCAAAATCAGGGGCAGCGCAGCCTTTGGCGAAATCATCATCCTCATCGTTTACCTGCCCATTTTGGCATTGGTCGGCATCGAGGGCAAGATGTTCAAGCCCATGGCGCAGACCGTTTCGTTCGCCATTTTGGGGGCGTTCATCCTTTCGCTGACCTACATCCCGATGATGTCCGCCCTCTTTTTGAGCAAAAAAACGGGGCACACGAAGAACATCTCCGACCGCATCATTGACTTTTGCTACCGTTTTTATGCGCCGATTTTGGAAGGCGCCATGAAAGCAAAGGCGCTCGTGGTAGGCTTGGCGGTCGTATTTTTTGCGCTTTCGCTGGTAATTTTCGGACGGCTGGGCGGCGAGTTCATCCCCACTTTGGAGGAGGGCGACATTGCCACGCACATCATCATTCCGCCGGGCAGTTCGTTGGGACAAGAAATCGAGACGACGACCAAAGCCGAGGCGATTTTGATGAAAAACTTCCCGGAGGTCAAGCAAGTGGTCTCCAAAATCGGCAGCGCAGAAGTGCCCACCGACCCGATGCCCATGGAAGTCGCTGACGCCATGGTCATTTTGAAGGACAAATCGGAGTGGACTTCAGCCCACACGAAAGAAGAACTGATGTCAAAAATGGAACACGCCCTCGACGACATCCCCGGCGTGACCACCGAATTCACGCAGCCCATCCAGATGCGTTTCAACGAACTGATGACGGGCGTGCGCAGCGACGTGGCGGTGAAGATTTTTGGTGAGGACATTGACCTTTTGGCGGGACTGGCGGAGCAAGCCATGCCCCTCATCCAAAGCGTAAATGGCGTGGAAGATGCCCGCCCCGAAGCAGTCAGCGGCTTGCCGCAAATCACGGTCAAGTACAATAAGGACAAATTGGCTTTGTACGGTTTGAACGTCGGCGACTTAAACCAAATCGTCCGCACAGGTTTTGCGGGCGAAAAAGCGGGTGTTGTTTACGAGGGCGAAAAGCGTTTCGACCTCGTCGTGCGCCTCCAAAATGACAGCCGACAGGACATTTCCAACCTCAAAAACCTCTTCGTTTCCCTCCCCTCGGGCAGCCAAATCCCGCTCGAACAGGTGGCAGACATCGCCCTTGAACCCGGTTTTTCGCAAATCAGCCGGGAGGACGGCAAGCGGCGCATCGTCATCGGTTTCAACGTCCGGGGAAGGGACGTGAAAAGCGTCGTTGAGGAAATTCAAAGCAAATTGGACGCAAAACTGAAAATGCCACCCGGCTACTACACCACCTACGGCGGGCAGTTCCAGAACCTCGTCGAGGCGAACAAGCGGCTTTCCATTGCCGTCCCCGTTGCACTTGCACTGATTTTTGTCCTCCTGTTTTTCACCTTCGGCAGCATCAAACAGTCGCTCCTGATTTTCACCGCTATCCCGCTTTCTGCCATCGGCGGCGTGTTTGCGCTCTGGATGCGGGGGATGCCGTTTTCGATTTCGGCGGGCGTGGGTTTTATCGCCCTTTTTGGCGTGGCGGTTTTGAACGGCATTGTGCTGATCGGCTATTTCAACCAACTCAAAAGCGAGGGCATGACCGACGTTTGGGAGCGCATCCGTGAAGGCACAAAAGTCCGGTTGCGACCCGTCATCATGACGGCTTCGGTGGCTTCGCTCGGTTTTTTGCCCATGGCGTTGAGTACCGGAGCGGGCGCGGAGGTGCAAAAACCGTTGGCAACCGTCGTCATCGGCGGCTTGATTACGGCGACCCTTTTGACGCTCATCGTGCTGCCGATTTTGTACTATTTTTTTGAGGAAAAATTGAAAGGCGGGCGCAAAAAAGCCCCGGCGGTTGCGGTCATGCTGGCACTTTGTTTTTGTTTTTCAATAAAAACAAACGCCCAAACGCCGAGCCTCACGCTGCCCGAAGCATTGGAATTAGCGTACAAAAACAATCAGTGGTTGCAGGCAAACGCTTTTGAAATCCAGTCGCGCGAAGCCATGCAGCGAGCGGCGGGCATTTTTCCAAAGACCGATTTTGGGGCGCAATTGGGGCAGTACAACACCCGTCGTTTTGACCAAAACTTCTCTGTTTCGCAGGAGATCCCGAACCTCGCTACAATCAAGGCACGGCGCAATCTGGCTGTCCAACAAACGGGCGCAGTTCAATCACAACTTGCCATTTCCAAAAGCGAACTGACCTTCGAGGTTCGCCAATCTTGGTTTCAAATCCAATATTTAATGGCGTTGGAAAAGGTTTTGATGCGGGAAGACAGCCTTTTACAGCAATTCGTACGGGCGGCTTCTTTGAAACTGAAAACGGGCGAAAGCACCCTTTTGGAAAAGACGAGCGCCGAGACCCGCCAGCAAAATTTACTGCAAAACATCGCCCAGGTCAAGGTTTTGATTGAAACGGAAAAATCCAGCCTACGGCAATGGCTCAACCTTTCTGGGGATTTTGCCCTCGCAGATTCGGCGTTGTCAGCAAGCAGTTTTTTCGAAATTATGGACTCGAATCTTGTGCGGAACAACCCACAGATGCTTTTTGTCCAAAACCAAATCGCCCTCGCCGAAGCCGAAAAGCGACTGGCAAAGGCCGAACGGCTCCCCGATTTCAGAGCTGGGTATTTTATCCAATCCCTCACCGGGCCGCAGGAAGTGGACGGGCAGGTGGTGAATTACAACGTCACGCCCCGATTTCAGGGCGTTCAATTGGGTATCAGCGTCCCGATTTTTGGAGCAAAAGGCTACTGGGCAAAAATCCAAGCCGCCGACCTGCAACTCATGGCGCAGCAAAAGCACGGCGAGTACCTGCAGACGCAGTTGCAAAACCAGTTGCGGCAGCAAGCCGGGCAGTTTGTTTTTTGGAAAAACAACGTGGCGTACTATCAAAATACGGCTTTGCCGAACGCAAAATCCATTGTCGAAAACGCCTCGAAAGCCTATTTCGGCGGCGACATTGGCTATGTGGAATATGCGCAGGCTTTGCAAACCAATCTGGAAACCCAACGCTCTTATTTGGAGGCGGTCAACAGCCTCAACCAGACAGTGGTTTCCATTCAATTTCTTATCAATCAATAATGGTTGACGACAGATTTGACAATCCAGACAAACTTGTCGGGATTGTCAAACCTCAAATCGGCATTTCAACTTTCAATAAAATGAACAAGAACGTAAAAATATACGGCGGCATCGCCCTCGCCGCCCTCCTCGGAGTCATCATCTGGGCCTTGTTTTTCAAGCATGAACACGTCGAAGGCGACGGTCACGACCACGACCACGCCGGCGAAAAAGCCGAAGCCGCCCACGAAGAAGGCGGTCACGAAGAAAACCCGATGCTCAAAGAAGTCCACCTGAACGAGGCGCAGTACAAAGCGACGGGGCTGGTTTTGGGCGGTTTTGAAAAAAAGAATTTGAGCGAGGTCATCAACGCCAACGGCTACACCAAATTACCGCCACAAAACCAGGCGCAGGTCAGCGTGCAACTTCCCGGGACCGTCCAAAGCATTAAAATCATGCAAGGGCAAGCCGTGAAAGCGGGGCAAATCTTGGCGACGATGCAAAGCATGGCGTACAACAATCTGCGCCTCGAACGGGAAAAACTCAATCAGGAACTGACCGCTTCGCAATCAAGTTTGGAGTTTTTGAAACTCGAATTTGCTCGTCAAAAAGAACTGTCGGACGAGAACGTGAACGCCAAAAAGGTCTTCCAAAAAGTCAGTTCCGACCTGCAAGCGGAGGAGGCGAAAATCAAAACGCTGCAGAGCCAAATCGCTATTTTAGGACAAAACATTAAAGTTGGCGGCAATTCTTCGTCACCGATCATCAATATTGTAGCCCCAATTTCGGGCAATATCACCGACATCAACGTGACCATCGGGGCAGCGGCAGAGGTCGGCAAACCGCTTTTCAGCATCGTGGACAACTCGAAAATGCACGTTGATTTGCTGGTTTATGAAAAAGACTTGTTCAAGGTGAAGCCTGGTCAAAACGTCCGCTTCATTTTGACCAATCAGGATGGCTCGGAAATCCGGGGTAAGATTTTCAGCGTCGGCAAATCGTTCGAGAACGAGACGAAATCGGTCGCCGTCCACGCCGATATTTTGAACGAAAAACAGATGCTCATCCCTGGGATGTACGTCAATGCGCTGGTGGATGTAGGGAGCAATTCGGTGGATGCATTGCCGATTGATGCCATTATCAAAGCCGAGGGTAGAGAATTTATCTTTGTTTTAGGCGAAGAGGAAGGGGAAAAAAAAGAGACACCTCACGACGAGAAAGAAGGACATGCTCATGAAGACGGTGACAAGCACGAGGAAGCCGGGGGAAAAGAATTTCACTTTCAGCGAATTGAGGTAAAAACCGGGACTTCGCAATTGGGCTATGTACAGGTCACCCCATTGCAACCGCTCGAAGCTGGACAAAACATCGTGGTCAAAGGGGCTTATTACCTGCAATCGCACCTGACGAAATCGGAAGGCGGCGGCGGGCATGAGCATTGATAAAATCAGAATCGGGCAGCCCTTGTGGGGTAATTTTCCGCTGAGGGCTGCCTTTTTTCAAATCAATAAAATGCTACAATCATTCACTTCACTTTTAAATGCTATTTCATCATGAAAAAAAGTTTTTACTTACTCTTTGCATTGGCGGCCACAAGCATCCAGATGCTTACCGCGCAAGTAAACATCGTTGTGTCACCGGACAGTGTGTATAAAGAAGATTACGCCACAGAGCCAGAAATCTCGCTGCCTTCCCACATCACCAATAACTCCGGCAGCACCGTAACGATACGTTGGACGCGCGTTGTAGAACAAGAGCCACAAGGCTGGGATCATGCTTTTTGCGACAAGAATCTTTGTTATTTCGGCACAGTTAGTAGCAAAACATTTGAACTGATTGATGGAGAAGAAGGGTTGTTAAAACCGATTTTTTACCCTAATGGAATAGCTGGGACTGGTGTGATGCGTGTATATCTCATATCTGAAACTCCAGGAATTATGTGGGCAGATACTGCGGTGTATGTCGCCGTAGCAACCGAGTTAGTGGGATCGGTAGAAGCCGAACTGGTGCGTGATGTAGCAATATTCCCAAGCCCGACCAGCGACGTGCTGAACGTCGTGACGGCTGATGCAGACCTGCAAGGGCAATGGCGCATTACGGATGCTGCGGCTAAAGTGTGGTGCCATTCTAAAATCGGCACTACCCCTATCGCTGGGCAAATTTTAATAACAGAGCTGCCTGTTGGCTTGTATTTTTTGCATGTGTTGACCCCTGATCAACGCCATGCAACGGTCAAGCGATTTGTAGTGCAACGATAAGGTTAACAGTTTCTGATTCGTAAGGACAGAGGGTGGCGGTTTTCATTTGCAGCCGCCCCCTCTATTTGAAGACAATACTGGCTTGCAAAGCACACAATAAAGACCTTGGAAAATAAGCAGGCCAAGGTCGGCAGCCTTGGTCGAGGGGAGTTCATTCTTCTTCGTCATATTCCTCTCGGGAAGGCTGCCTTTTTGAACTCACTTCCTTTTTCATCAGTAAAATTCAATGACATGAAAAAGATTTATTACATACTCTTTTGCTTGTTGGCATTCAGCCCCAGAGCTCATTCACAGGACGATCCGCTTCCGCGCGGTCTCTCTGTTGTCGAACAACTGCTACTGTCGCAGAGGAAACCAGCTGCTCCTCCACCCGGATTCGGGATTGTTGACCCGCCTTCTTCGCCCATCAGAGCCATGGCCGAATGGGAGGAATTGCAAGCGCTGGTGGTCACCTGGCGTTCGCAAAAGGCCATTTTAGCGCAAATCATCAACGCGGCAAAACAGGAATGCAAGGTCGTAGTGGCTTGCACGGACATCCCGACTTGCCAGAATGAACTGAGCAACTACGGCGTGGATTGGTCGCAAAACGTGGATTTCCTGCAAGCCCCAAGCAACAGTATCTGGGTGCGCGACTACGGCGGTTCACCCTGTTATCTGAATGATGTAGATTCACTTGTATGGGTGGACTGGATTTACAACCGCCCGCGCCCGCTCGACGACGTGATGCCGGAATTATTCGGTCAGTATTTCGATATGCCGGTTTATACCACCACAACAGCGCCAAACGATCTTGTGCATACTGGTGGCAACTTTATGACCGACGGCCTTGGTCTGGGCTTCTCGTCCAATCTGGTACTCGAAGAAAATGATTCAACCAATAATTGGGGCATCAGTAATCACTCAGTGGCCGAGGTGGAAGAAATCATGGACGCTTACATGAATGTTAGCCCCTATGCCAAAATGACCATTCTACCCTACGACGGCATCCACCACATTGATATGCACATAAAACTGTTGGACGAGGTAACGCTACTCGTGGGTCAGTACCCGCCAGGAGTCGCCGACGGACCTCAAATCGAGGCGAACTTACAGTATGTGCTGAACAATTTCACTACCTCCTACGGTACACCGTTCAAGGTGATTCGAGTGCCGATGCCGCCTGACGACACGAATACTTACCCTGACCAGGGTGGAAGTTATCGTACCTATGCCAACGCGGTTTTTGTCAACAAGACCATCATCGTGCCGACCTACGAAGAGCACTATGACACAACAGGGCTGCGCATCTGGCGGGAAGCCATGCCAGGTTACAAGATTGTGGGTGTGAATTGCGATGCGATGATTTACCTCGGCGGCGCAGTACACTGCATCACCAAAGAGGTAGGCGTAGGCGATCCTCTTGTGATTAACCACCGCCGACTTGACGATATCTCCGATGCCAATCCAACTGCTTACGAAGTGCAAGCCAGTATCAGGCACAAAAGCGGTATCGCAGAAGCCAGCTTATTCTACAAAACCGATTTGAGTGCACCATATCAGGAACTTGCTTTGACGCTTTCTGATCCCGGTGAAAACATTTGGAAGACAGCCATTCCTCAACAGCCGACAGGCACGATGATCTATTATTACATCCACGCAACCGCAAACTCTGGCAAACAAATTGCCCGACCGATGCCCGCGCCAGAGGGTTATTTCCGGTTCCGGATCAATGGATTCAGCAGCACTGTGGATCTGTCGGCTTCAGCAGTTAAGTTTGGCGAGATGTTTCCGAACCCGGCAAGTGCCCTAACCTGTGTACCCGTGTATTCGCAGGTAAATACAGAGGCCAATATTTTTCTGTCTGATTGTTTGGGCCGCAAGATTCAAACCGTTTTTTCCGGCACACTTGCCACTGGGGAGTCAAAACACTTTTTTAATGCAGAAGGGTTGCCTGATGGGGTATATTTCATGTTCCTTCAAACCCGCAACGCGCAGGAACTTCAAAAAATAGTGATACACCATTGATCGCATCCAGAATAACACGAATGTGCCAGCAAACCAAAAACGGCAGTATATGGACTTAGACAATGGAATCGCACAAATCCGGAATGCCGAACCATGGAATGCACTACCCGAAGCGGCCTGGAGCAAATTGCGGAAATCCGCTCGATTGATTTCGGTTTCAAAACACCAGGTTTTGTTCTATCAATCAGAACATGGTCAAGGCGTATTTATAGTGACAAGAGGCTTGATGAAATTGTCCAAAGCTATCCCGCAAGGGAAGGACACTTCGATTTTTTTGGCTCAGCCGGGAGATACAATAGGCGAACAATTGCTGGGCGTAGGCACTTGCTATGCCTGTCGAGCTCAGGCACTCGTAGATAGTACATTGGTCGAGATAAATGCTGAGTGGGTCGTACAGGCAGCACAACAGTACCCTGCCTTTGGTTGGTCGTGGTGTCGTTTCTTGCTCGAACGTTTACGCGAATCGGAAGAGCGCTTGCTGCGTCACCGTTTCAACCTGACACGGCAACGCATTGGCCTTTTCCTAAAAGAGGTGGCTCGACATCATGCCCGTTCAATTGTCAACGGAGAAATCGAGCTGGAACTGCCCATGACCCACGAACTTCTCGGCGAGATGGTGTCTGTGTCAAGGCAACGTGTGACAACTGTTTTAGGAGAATGGGCTGAAGCGGGAATTATTCGATATGCCCGAAATCGGATTGTGCTGACAAAGCCCGAGTTGTTGTGCTGACTTGTTTTTATCGCTTTTCAAAAATTAAAATTGCATGAAATATCTCTTCGCTCTCTTATTGTGTGGGTTGTTGTTTCATGCTTGTCCTAACAATGGGCCCAATCAATTGAAGCATGACCCCCGCTACACCCATGCCTATTTCTGCCAGATGGACTGTGAAAAAAGCAAGATGTATGAAAAGGCAGGCAAATGTCCGGTTTGTCACGTGGAGTTGAAACAGAAAGAGGTGAAGGTGGAAGATTTAAACCGTTTAATAGACTCAACTGCTCACAAATAGAAGCTGCAAGGATGATCCTTGCGCTATGCCATCGCCATATTTTTTTTATGCTGCTCCGATTTTCACTCATGCAATTAAAAATATCTGCCATTTGGGTAACTACCCTTTTTATCACTGCCATGTTCATACTGGCGACTAATGCTTGCAAAAAAGACGAAAAAGTGGATTGCAGCAAAATCACCGGAGCAACTTTCAGTTCCAACAGCGGCAAAATGCAAGCCATTCTTGCCAGTAAATGTACGAACGGCAATTGCCATAATGTCGGCAACGATGGCGCCCAACACTGGGCATATTACACGGAGTACGACAGCCTAACTCCGCATTTCGAGCACATGTATGAGGCTGTAGTTATAGAAAAAGAAATGCCGCAGGCAGGATCACCACAACTTACTGAAGAAGAAATCGATGCTTTTGAGTGCAGGAAGCAGGCAGGTTTCCCAGAGTAACTACACAGTTTTTTAAACTCCTGACAGCCCGCCTAAAGGCAGAAATGTTATTTGGGTGGCTGTTTTTCAATCTTTGTTATGCGAAAAAGTAAAACTTCCCATGTCCACACCTATGACGCACAAGGCCGTCAGATATGTTGCACCCTTGAAGAAAAGATACAGGTAAAATCGGGGCCTTCTCCTTTGCCGCCACACTCCGATGACGATGGCCATGATCGTGACCATCAAGCCGAAGCAATGCGCAGCCCTTGGCGTGAATACCTGCCCTCTATCATCAGTTTTGTACTGCTACTCGGTGGCATTGCTCTGGACGAGTACATTCAGCCGGAGTATTTCACCGGTTGGGTACGCCTGGTTTGGTATCTGGCAGCCTACCTTCCTGTTGGTTTGCCCGTGCTGAAAGAGGCGGTACTGGCTATCGGCAAGCTCGAGTTTTTCACTGAATTTCTCCTGATGAGCATCGCAACTATCGGCGCATTCGCCATCGGCGAACACCCAGAAGGAGTAGCGGTAATGCTGTTTTACGCAGTAGGGGAACTGTTCCAAACCGCAGCCGTGCGACGCGCCAAAGGCAATATAAAAGCCTTGCTCGACGTGCGGCCTGATCGTGCGACCGTGCTGCGTGAGGGCAAATTTGTAGAGGCGTTTCCGGACACTGTACAGGTTGGCGACACTATCCGGGTAAAGCCAGGCGAGCGCGTTCCGTTGGATGGCATCCTGTTGGGAAAATCCGATGCCGCCTTTGATGCAGCCGCACTCACTGGAGAAAGTAAGCCGCGCTCCATTGCTGTTGGTAAAATTGTGCTGGCCGGTATGGTAAGTTCGGAAAGTCTGGTAGAAATAAAAGTCTCCAAACCTTTCGGGGAAAGCAGCATTGCACGTATCCTTGAATTGGTACAGAATGCAACGGCTCGCAAAGCACCGACTGAGTTGTTCATACGCAAATTCGCCAAGATTTATACACCAATTGTGGTGTTTTTGGCAGTTTTGCTAATCCTGATTCCGTACTTTACAGTTGCAGAATATGTATTCCGGGACTGGCTATATCGAGCCTTGATTTTCCTCGTTATTTCCTGTCCTTGTGCACTGGTGATTTCGATTCCCTTAGGCTATTTTGGTGGCATTGGTGCAGCATCCCGGCAGGGCATTTTGTTCAAAGGTTCTAATTTCCTGGACTTGATGACTAAGGTAAGCACCGTTGTGATGGACAAAACCGGGACTTTGACTCGGGGTGTTTTCAAAGTGCAAAAAATTGAAAGCGAGGGAGTTGAAAAAAACGAACTACTGATACTGGCCGCCGCGCTCGAACAGCATTCTACCCATCCGGTTGCCAAGGCATTGATGCAATATGCGGACGAACAAAAGTTGGATTGGAAAAAAGCACCAATCACCGCAGTAAAAGAAATTGCCGGACATGGCCTCACTGGGCAAGTGAATGGGAAGCCTGTATGGGTCGGCAATATCAAGTTGTTTGAGAAATTCAAAATTGATTACCCGGCTGCTTTGGATACTGAAGTAGACACGATTGCGGTGGTAGCTGTTGACGGTAAATACGTTGGTTTTGTAACCATTGCCGATGAGATCAAACCCGACGCAACCGATACCATCAAACGCCTTCATTCCGCTGGAGTGCGCGAACTGGTAATGCTGTCAGGCGATAAAGATTCAGTCGTGCAGAAAGTCATTACAGCACTCGGCATCGAACAAGGTTATGGCGATTTGCTGCCCGAAGGGAAAGTAGAGAAAGTGGAGGCTTTGAAACGCGACAACCCTGCCCGAGTCATTGCTTTCATGGGTGATGGCATCAACGATGCACCAGTGTTGGCTGTTTCCGATGTTGGAATCGCGATGGGCGGTCTCGGCTCCGACGCTGCCATCGAAACAGCAGATGTGGTGATCCAGAACGATGAACCCTCCAAAGTGGCAACTGCCATTTCCATCGGTCGGGCTACCCGACGGGTGGTGTGGCAAAATATTGGTCTTGCATTCGCTGTAAAGGCCATTGTGCTGACGCTTGGCGCTGGCGGTCTGGCTACAATGTGGGAAGCGGTGTTCGCAGATGTAGGTGTGGCATTACTGGCGATTTTGAATGCGGTACGGATACAACGAATGAAGTTTTAAGATTAAACATTACCGTTAAATTAGACATCGTCATGAAAAAAAACCTTCCTGCCATAATCTTTGCAGCGCTTTTCACTATTTCAGTCCTGATCCTGGGCTATATCTTGTTAGGTCTCTTGCCAATGTTCCTTTTCGCATTTGGGTTTCTGGGCGGATTTATAATTTGGCTCGCCATTCCGTCCACTACTTTGTTTGAAACAGTTAAGGTTCCGTATTTCGTGACCCTTTTATTTTTCATCTTGCATAAAATTGAGGAACGCTATTTTGAATTTTTCCCTGCACTTTCAAAAATTACCGGAGTGCCGGTTCCTGAAACCAACTCATTGCCAGTCTATCTCTTATATGCTTTTGCTGGAGCCTGGCTTCTGATCCCAAGTCTGGTCGGACGCAGACTTCAATTTGGCTATTATCTGGCTTGGACATTTTTTACCTCAATGGGTGTTACAGAACTTGCTCACTTTATTTTTCCTTTCTTTACGCAAGAGCCTTATGGATATTTTCCGGGAATGGCCAGCGTATTTTTTCTTGCGCCGCTCGCCTGGTGGGGAATGTATAGCCTTTCACGAAAAGGTTTAATTGACTAAACTTCTAACATTCTGCGCTATGAAGCTCTACTGGACAATGCCAACAGTCATAAAAAAACACTACCGGAAAGAATTGACTTTGTACAAAACGGAGTTCATGCAGCGAAACCTTGCACAAGCTTGGCACCATCTCGAACGCGCCCACATCCTGGCGCAAGTATGGCCCCGCGAGCACTCCTATGTACACTGGCGGATGTTATCATTTGGCATTCATATCAAAAGCGGGCGCGAAATTCTCGGGCAAATTCCCCGTTTGTTGTTGGGTGGGGTAAAATCCTTCGTCGGTAATGTCCCAATCGGAAATCCTGGGGGAGCGAATGTGCCACCGTTGCGTGAGATGGAAATCCCTGAAGATTTGAGGCAAATTTTGAGCAGGCATTAATAATTTTGCATTCACTTGAAATATTTTTAGGCTAATCTAAATATATTTTATAACTAACCTTATCTTTGCCGATAAACTACCTTGGCAATGATAAGACCTATCCTCATTTTCCTATTTTCAATATGGTTACTGGCTGCTTGCGAAAAAACCTCGCCCTCACTTCCAGACGATTCGGAACTACTTGACGGTCCTGTTGAAGGGCTAAGCGAAGCAGAAACCCGGCAATTTTTGGCAGGCGATGTAGCCTTTAACGACCATGTTTTCATGGCGTCCACAGGCTTGGGCCCGCTGTTCGTGTCCACCAGCTGCGGCAGTTGTCACGCGGGAGATGGGAAAGGCCACCTAAGTAATGCGCTTACGCGATTTGGGCAATGGGACGAGACGGGCAACCAATTTCTTCACCTCGGAGGCCCGCAACTCCAACACCGCGCACTACCAGGATATTCGCCTGAGCAATTACCGCCAGGTATTCCTTTTACAAAACTGGTCCCGCCTGCCAATACCGGTTTGGGATTCTTAGAGCTTGTGTCCGATGCAGACATTCTGGCGATGGCCGATCCGGATGATGCAGACGGCGACGGGGTTAGCGGAAAGCCAAACTGGATTTCATTGCCAGACTATGCGATTCCCCGTCCGGACGCTGTATCGCAAAATGGATTTTACATTGGTCGCTTTGGTAAAAAAGCCGCTGTGTACGATTTGCTGCAACAAACCGCCCGTGCTTACAACCAAGATATGGGAATTACCTCTACGTATGAGCCATTCGATACTTATTCCGGCTTTGAAATTGACATGGAAGTGAATAATCAGACGGTGCAGAATGTGGTATTTTACCTGCGCACTCTAAAAGCGCCGATTCCCCGCGACACAGATGAACCGTCAGTGGCAATAGGTAAATCCCTGTTTGAAGAAATCGGTTGCGCCAAATGCCATCGTTCTACACTTGTTACTGGTCCCTCCACTATTGGGTCATTGGCCAATCGGGTATTTCAACCTTATACAGACTTGTTGTTGCACGACATGGGGCCTGAACTTGACGATGGATATACGGAAGGTTCGGCCACGACTGCCGAATGGCGTACCCCGCCGCTATGGGGTCTTGGACTTTCTAAAAATTCGCAAGGGGGGCAATACTACCTTTTACACGACGGACGGGTGCAAAGCATTGAGGCTGCTATCCTGCTGCATGGCGGTGAAGGGACTCAGAGCCGCGCGGCGTATCAGTCACTAAATACGGTACAAAAAGCCCAGTTAATCACATTTTTAGAATCGCTTTGAATCCATGGAAAGAATAGAATTTATCAAAACCTGCTGCCAGGCAGGGCTGGGGCTTTGTCTCACCACCTTGCTGGGCGAAAGTTGCAGCAGTTCTATTTATTTTGCGCAAGCAACGGTGGAAACGGACAAAATCAGTGTTCGCAAATCGGAATTTCAGTATCTGAAAAAAGAAGAGGTGCGAGAGCGTACCCACATTTTTATTAAAACGGCGAGCGCCGAATTTCCGATATGCCTTTACAAATCCGCAGATTTATATACCGCTTGTTTGATGCGCTGCACTCACCAAGGCTGCGAAGTGGAATTACAGGGCAATCGTTATGTTTGTCCGTGTCACGGTAGTGAATTTAATACGAAAGGTGATGTGCTTAATGGTCCAGCTGACAAATCGCTTAGAACTTTTAAAACTACACAGGATGAAACGTTTATTTTTATCTGGCTGGCTTGAACAAGGTCGCCATACTCTATTGTTCGGGAGCATGCTAATGGTGGGGACTATGATGGCTCAGACCGACAGCACTTGGTTAGTTCGCGTAAAGCCCGTGTCAGACTCCATACCAGTAAAAATGAATATGGACGCGGTGTACGACCGCCCTTTTTTACAAATGGGCAAAATTCCCGTTGCGCTCGGCGGTTATGTAGAAGCTAATACTGCTTGGTTCTCAACTGATGGTGTATCGGACGGATTGTCATTTCAATTGCCTCGATTGACAATGTTCATGTCGTCGAGCATAGCGAGACGCATCAAATTTTTTACTGAAATAGAATTTGAGGAAGGTGGGCGGGAAATCAACATTGAGTTTGCCTCAGTGGATATTCAATTTCATCCTGCACTGACATTGCGCGGCGGTGTGGTTATGAACCCTATCGGCGCGTTCAACCAAAACCATGATGGACCTAAATGGGATTTTATCAGTCGCCCTGTATCAGCAACTCAAATGCTGCCAGCTACCTGGTCAAATGTAGGTTTTGGGATGTATGGCAAGTTTTACAGGGACAACTGGACTCTGGGCTATGAAATCTATCTGACCAATGGTTTTGACGACAATATCATCAGTAACACGGAAAACCGTACTTCATTGCCTGCCTCAAAAGAGAATCACCAACGTTTCGAGGAGAGTTTCAATGGGCAACCGCTGTATACAGGCAAATTATCATTGCGCCGCCACAACGTCGGAGAAATTGGCTTTTCTTATATGGGAGGAGTATTCAACAAATTCCAGGACGACGGCCTGACGCTTGACCGGAAACGTTGGCTAAATACATTCGCGGTAGATTTCAATACTATTCTGCCGATCACAAATACGAAGTTACTTGGTGAATGGGCCTGGGTATCGGTAGATGTACCGGATACATATGGTCAGCAGTTTGGTAATCGCCAACACGGAGGATTTGTGGATGTAGTGCAGCCAATATTACGCCGGAAATTATTAGGCTGGGACAATGCAGTGTTCAGTGCTGTTTTCCGCTTTGAGTACGTTGACTGGAATGCAGGGACCTTCCGGGAAACCGGAACCAATATTGCTGATGACTTCCGTGCCTTAGTGCCGGGCATCAGTTTCCGCCCCACGGCTCAGACTGTCTTGCGGCTAAATTATCTTTATGAATGGCAACGTGACATTTTGGGTAATCCACCAGCAAGGACGGCGGGTTGGCAGTTTGGGATGAGTTCGTATTTTTGATTGTGGTACCTGCGATTAATTGCAGTAATCAAATGAAAGGAAGTAGATGTCCTTACCGACATCCATATACATGTCCAGAGCATGGATGGATCTTTGCACTGTTCAAATGGTTTTTACCAAAATATTTAAGTTTAGAAATTATACGAAGTACGACCGCTTATTGCAACTAACTTTAGGTTACCGATTTAATGAGAGCGGGAAAAGCTTGAAGACTATCAAAACGGAATACGGAGAAAAGGATTTTTGAAGTCAAATACATCTATTATCGTTTTTTTACGATAAACTTTACTCTGCCCTTGCAAGTGTCAAATATGCAATCGTATTTTTGCGATGAAATTTTGAATTACTTGCTATGGCTTCTCCTAAACTCGCTTCCTTCAGCGTCGAAGAAAACAAACTTGCTGAAATGGCAAAGGCTTTGGGGCATCCTGCCCGCATCGCTATCTTAAAAGAACTTGTCCGGCGTAATTCCTGCGTTTGTGGTGAAATTGTCGAGGTGCTGCCCTTGGCACAAAGCACTGTTTCCCAACATTTGAAAGAATTGAAAGACGCCGGGCTGATTCGAGGCACGGTGGAAGGTGCGAAATCCTGCTATTGCATCAATTGGGAAAATGTTCTTCACCTGCAAGATTTGATCGGTGCCTTTGCAAAAAGCAGCGAAACCTGCAAATCCTGCTGTTAATCATTAACCTTTATTGAAATGAACGCTGAAAATATCAAAGCCTCCGTACGGGATCAATACTCGAAAATCGCCTTGCAAGACAAGGACACCAATTCAACTTCCTGCTGTGGAGTAGGCGCGCCCGGCACTTGCGACATTATGGCCGATTCTTACGCACACCTGAGCGGCTACAACCCGGATGCCGATTTAGGGCTTGGTTGCGGTCTCCCTACTGAATTTGCCAGGATTGAAGCGGGCGACGTGGTACTCGATCTTGGTTCGGGTGCGGGAAATGATTGTTTTGTAGCCCGCGCCGAAACAGGTCCGACCGGCAAAGTGATAGGCGTGGACTTTACCCCTAATATGATCGAACGCGCCCGACAGAATGCCGAAAAACTCGGCTATCACAACGTCGAATTTCGGCAGGGGGACATAGAAGACCTGCCCGTAAATGCCGCTTCGGTAGATGTAGTAGTTAGCAATTGTGTCTTAAACTTGGTGCCGGATAAGGCCCGTGTGTTTGCTGAAATCCTGCGTGTATTACGTCCTGGCGGCCATTTCAGTATTTCCGATGTGGTGCTCGTAGGACAGCTTCCCGAACCCATTATTGCAAGCGCCGAACTCTATGCGGGCTGCGTCAGTGGGGCGGTCCAAATGGATACTTATCTCGATCTTATCCGGGAAGCAGGCTTTGAAAATATGGGGGTGCAAAAGCAAAAGCCTATTCTCATTCCCGACCAAATTTTGCTGGAGCATCTAACCCCGAAGGAACTGGAAAACTTCCTTGCGTCCGGTACGGGTATTTTCAGCATTACCGTTTACGCGGAAGCGCCTGGAGATCCGGTGGAAAAAGAACAAAATGCTGAAAAGCGAAAACTTGAACTGCGCAAATTGGCTTCAGAAGCTGGCAAAGCCTGCTGTGCGCCTGGTAGCGGCTGCTGTTAACATTCAAATGCTTTCGCCATGCTTATTCGAGAATTAAAAGCTGCCGATTGGGAAGCGGTGCGAACTATCTACACGGAAGGTATCGCAACCGGAAATGCCACTTTTGAAACAAAGCCTCCGGAATGGTCGCAATGGGATGGCGCTCACCGTACGGATTGCCGATTTATCGCCGAAAATGATGGAGAAATTTACGGTTGGGCAGCCCTTACGCCGGTGTACGGACGATGCGTTTACGCAGGTGTCGCGGAAGTGAGCGTGTATGTATCGGAAGCAGGCAGGGGGAAAGGGGTAGGTACGCAACTCTTGCAAAAATTGGTTGAAAGCAGTGAAGCGGCAGGTATTTGGACTTTGCAGGCAGGCATCTTCCCGGAAAATACCGCAAGCATTCGGCTACATGAAAAAGCAGGGTTTCACTTGGTTGGCCGTCGCGAACGAATTGGACAAATGCAGTGCGTTTGGCGTGATACGGTATTATTCGAAAGGCGTAGTTCAACGGTAGGCGTAAATACTTGATATGATGAAACCACTTTTCCTTGCACTCCCTATTATTTTCTGTTGCTGGCAAAAACTCTCAGCGCAGACATTTTTCGGTCAGGTAACTGATGTTAAAGAAGTTCCATTACCCGGCGCAACCGTAGTATGGGTGGGGACAAGTGTCGGTGCGCGCACAGATGAAAAAGGAGAATTTAACATACCATTTCCAGTAGATACTACCAAAAAGCCTTTGCAGTTGGCGGGCATTTTTGGGGAAGCGCGCGATACGTTTTTGATAGAAGATTTGACAAGCTATTGGGTATTAGCGATGTCTGCGAATGTCACATTGCAGGAAGTGACGGTACGCGATGAAGTAACCGGTGCATACGTTTCGGTTTTACAGCCTATCAAAACTGAAATAATCAATCGTGCCGAATTACGAAAAGCGGCCTGCTGTGACCTTGCTGGCTGTTTCGAGACACAAAGCACAGTACAACCGACAACGACCAATATCCTGACAAACGCCAAAGAATTGCGCATCCTTGGACTTAGTGGCGTTTATAATCAAGTCTTAGTGGATGGTCTTCCGACCATTCAGGGATTAACCTATACGTACGGCACCGGCACTATTCCGGGTAGTATGTTGGAAAATATCTGGGTTGTAAAGGGAGCAAATAGTGTATTGCAGGGTTATGAAAGCATGGTTGGACAAATAACCGTTTTCCCCCGTGAAGGTGGCATAGCAGAACCGCTTTCCGCTGATGTACTTGTAAACAGTTTTGGTGAAAAACACCTGAACGTCGGATTGGGGGAGAAAAAAACAAATTGGACCAATTACCTGGCTTTACACACTTCACAGCCAGGCTTAAAGAGAGACAAAGACAACGATACTTTTTTGGATTTGCCACGCCTCACCCGTTACGCAGTGTATAATAAATGGCGATATCGCAAGGAAAACGAAAACGGATTGAGCGCTTTTATCGGTGCGCGGTTTGTAGATGAAAAACGCATTGGCGGGCAAGTTGAATTTAGCAGTAAAACGCATAAAGGTACGACAAATGCCTACGGTCAAACAGTGCATTTTTATCAGCCGGAAGTATTCACTAAAACCGGGTACCGCTTCGATGCTAACCGCAAAATTTCCCTGCTTGCATCGTTGGTAACGCAAGATCAAAACTCCTGGTTTGGGCTTACGCAGTACAACGCCAGGCAGCGGTCTTTCTACGCAAACCTGCAATATGAACTGTTTTGGGGCAAAAAGCAGGCGCACGACTTGAAAACGGGGCTTAGCTTCCGCCATTTTTTACTGAATGAACATATCGGTTTTGCTACATCGGATACGCTTCGGCGTAGTTTCGATGGAGACTATTACCGTGAAGAAAATACGCCGGGGGCATTTGTCGAAAACACCTTTCATTTTCAAAATGACCGCTGGATATGGGTTGCCGGAATCCGTGCCGACAAACACAATGCTTTTGGCTGGCATATTACGCCGCGCACTATGTTGCGCATTAATCCTTCCGCAAATCTCGATCTACGGGCAAGCTTCGGTACAGGTTGGCGCACGGTGAATCTTTTTCCTGAAAACATCGCCTTGCTTGTAGGCAGCCGCGACATTGAATTTGCAGAAACCTTGCAGCCTGAACGCGCCTGGAATGCCGGGGTAAATGTCACGCGCCGTTTTACATTAGATAAAATACGCCTCACTGCTACCGCCGACCTTTACCATACCCGTTTCCAAAACCAGTTTTTCCCAGATTATGATAGTAATCCATCTAAAGCCATCATTGCCAACTTTACCGGCAAATCAGTGAGCAATGGGATACAAGTAGAAGTATCGGCAGCCTGGAGCCGTCGGCTTGAACTACGTACGGCCTATAATTTTCTTGATGTATTCAGATACCAAAACAGTGAAAAAATACGGTTGCCTTTCAACTCACGCCATAAAGTATTAGCTGTTGCAACCTTCCGCACACCTGGCGAACGCTGGCAATTTGATGCAAATCTGCATTGGTACGGGAAACAGCGGCTACCGGATACCCGCCTCAATCCTGTAAACCTGCGCCGACCGGATTATTCTAAAACCTATTCCGTAACCGGTTTGCAGGTACGGCACACTTTCCGGCGCATTGAGTTATTTGCTGGCTGTGAAAATGTATTTGACTTCCGGCAGTTACGCCCGATTTTAGGTTGGGAACAGCCTTTTGCACGAGGGTTTGATCCTTCGTTTGCATGGGGGCCAACACGGGGGCGAGAATTTTATGTTGGGTGCAATTTCAAATTAGAAAAGAAAACGTCATAATTCACAATGCAGAAATATTTCGCCGAAACACTCGGCACATTCGCCTTGGTTTTTTGTGGTACGGGCGCTATCATTATCAATCAGGAAAGTAACGGCGTGATAACTCATGTTGGGGTGGCCATCACTTTTGGTCTTGTGGTAATGTCAATGATTTATGCCATGGGTGAGGTATCGGGGGCACACTTAAATCCGGCAGTTACGTTGGCCTTTTGGGTAGCGGGACGTTTCCCGATGAGAAGCATTGTACCTTTTGTGGGTAGCCAAATCATTGGCGCATTTGCTGCAAGCGGGCTGTTATACTTTCTATTTCCTACCCATGGAACCTTGGGGGCAACTCTGCCAACGGGCAGTGCGATCCAATCCTTTGTGCTGGAAATCGTGCTGACTTTCTTGCTCATGTTAGTTATTCTACAAGTATCGCAGGGAAGTAAAGAAACGGGCTGGTTTGCAGGTTTGGCTATTGGCGGCGTAGTGTTGCTGGAAGCGATGTTTGCGGGGCCAATCTGCGGTGCAAGCATGAATCCGGCTCGTTCGCTGGCTCCGGCGCTAATTTCTGGGCATTTAGAAAGTCTTTGGGTCTACCTTTTAGCGCCTATCCTTGGAGCATTTTTAGCGGTACCGTGTAGCCATATTCTGCAAAAACCTAATTGATACAACTATTCGATTTTCAAAACAAAAAAGCCTTTCTGTAAATGACCATTGCACTTTTTTCCGATATACACGCCAATCTGCCTGCGCTCGAAGCCTTTTTTGCCGACGTGGACAAACGCCGCCCCGATCAGATTTTTTGCTTGGGCGACCTGGTAGGGTACAACATTTGGCCGAACGAGGTCGTGCAGGAAATCCGTCGTAGAGGCATTCCAACCATTGCCGGAAACTACGATTTCGGCATCGGGCGAAGTAGCGACGACTGCGGCTGCGCCTACAAAACCGATGAAGAAAAAACCAACGGTTCCGTGTCCATTGCTTTTACCAATCAAATTGTAAAAGCTGAAGAGCGCAAGTATCTGCGCGAACTTCCTAAGCATATCCGGGTAGAGATTGAAATGAACGAGGGAGAACCGTTGTCGCTCTTGTTGGTACACGGCAGCCCGCGAAAGATTAACGAATACCTTTTTGAAGACCGTGATGAAAAAAGTCTGCTGCGTATCTTGGAAGGCGCAAATGCCGATGTGCTGTGCTTTGGGCATACCCATAAACCCTACCATCGAACCTTAAACAGTGAGGGTGAAGGGGAGAATTATTTTCGACATGCCATTAACATCGGTTCGGTAGGAAAGCCCAAAGACGGCGATCCGCGCGGCGGTTATGCCCTATTGCATTTCAACGAAACAAGCGGCGTTCATGAGGAGGTTAGTGTCAGGGTAGAGTTTATCCGGTTTGAATACGATGTGGAGCGGGCCGCCCGTGCCGTAGAAGAAAGCCCGCTACCGAATGCCTATGCAGAGGCACTGAGAATTGCGAAATAAAAATTGGATACAGATTTAGTAGATAAGCTTAGGAATTTATCTACACAAGGCTGACCACTGTAAAGTAGTCAGCTTTTAATGTCCGAAAAATAAGAACTTTGCTTGTAGCGCAGGTATACACAATCATTTTACGAATCAATATGGCACCCTCCAGCGCGGGAGGTCGGTTAGCGAACTTCCTTGGCTAACCATATTCTTTCAACTTTTCAATTTCAACAACATGAAAAATAAAATGCTGGCGCTGAGCGCCGCTGTTCTGCTTATGTCAGGCATCGCCTTTGGCTATTCTAAATCTGGCATTACTAACTCATGCTGCAACATGGAAGCATCCACCTGTAACGGGGTGCCATGCCCTGCAAGCGGTTGTCCGGTTCCTTGTTGTGAGCCTGGTAGTAGTACTGCCTGCGAATAGATGCGATTTAGTAAGCAACCATAAATTCAGCGGGTCATTCGGCGTTTGCCGGATGACCCGTGTTTGTAAGAATGTCTGCAAATCAGATTTTTGCTTTTCCCCTAAGCTATCTGCTGACATCGGGGCGGTCTACTGCTCGTACAAAAAGGTTCACCACTCGGTAACACAAATGGGGTTTGCCGCGCATTTGCGATACCATTTCATGGAGAAAGTAGTTTGCCGAACCATTGAGTATTTGCCGCTTGCAATGATTGGGTTTGGTATCCAGGATTTTATTCTTGTACATCTGTTTGCGATTACCATTGGACATCTTAACCATGCCAACTTTTACCTGCCGCTGGGGCCACTTCGTTACCTGCTCAACAGCCCGAAAATGCATATCTGGCATCACTCAAAGGAATTGCCGGAAGGAAGTCGTGGCGTGAACTATGGCATAACACTCAGCCTTTGGGACTACCTTTTGGGAACGGTATGGATACCACGGGATGGACGCGGCATTGAGTTGGGGTTCCCAAATATAGAGCAGTTCCCCAAGGGATTTTTAGAACAGGAGGTGTTGCCTTTTTTAGAGGAATAACTGTTGGCAATTAGCATCACCCAATCAATTTGGATTTATCAAATGCATCTCTTCAACCTTCTTTTGTTCCCATTTAAAAAATGTACTGTAGTCATTCCAATACTGAATCCAAGCTTCATTTAGAGCTTTGAAGATAAAGCCGTTTTGATTTGGAGCGATGTTGCATTGAATACTTACAACTGCCTTAAAACCAAACAATGCGCATTCTCGCAAAAGTTCAGATGGATAAGCAAATGAATGCAATGTATTTTTTTGTCGTGACAGAGCCCCTTGTACCTCCTGCCATTTTTTTTCAATCGAATCTTTTTGGGGTTGTAGCTGCATGTATTCGAGCACATGTAATATCACTTGCATTCTTGCTTCGTCATTTGGGTGGGTTGATTTTGAATGTAAAGGCACTTCAAATGGGTTGCTGCCACGTTTCATGGCCAAGTGAATATGCGCCCAGCCGTAGGCGGCTCCTGCTGTACATACTCCGAAAACATCACAGAAAAATTCAATCAGCCAATTGATCCAGTTTTTCTTCCACGCTTCATAAGTGGGTACAGAGCCGCTGTTATTTGTACGCTGGTCTTCCAAAATTACCCGGTCAAAATGGTCGGAGACAACATTGTAGAATGCTTTGGCATGCTCTTGAAATAAATTTATCCGATCATCATTTTCAGTCCAAAACAGTGGATGTGCAAGTTCATGGTACAGATCAGGAAGATGCAGGAGAAAATCACACTCCAGTAATGGGACGCACAAAAGATTGAATTGAGGGTAAATCTGATAATAGTTAGTAGACAGAGCCGAGACTGTTGGCGGAACAGGAATTGGGTAATTAATTTCCTTGCAAATTTGTTGGACGAATTTGTTAATTTTTATATCATCTTTATTATGTCGGCTGATGGCTGATACTGCTACATTCTCGATTATATCAATTTCCCAAATAATATTTTTGAGGTCTCTTAATCTGGCCGATTGGTTGAGGGGAACCTGATATACTGGCGCAACGTAAAGGTTATTCAATAGCGAGATTTTTTCGTTGATCAATTTCAGGCATCCCTGAGCAAGCACCTGAAAATGAAGGGGTGGTGGAGTAGGAAAGCGGGTTTTTAGGCGTTTGGCTCGTTCGATTGTTTCTGCAATGATAGCCTCCAAATACTGTTGCATACGCAAACTTGGGTTGGGAATTACAATAATTAGCGATTTAATCGCATACGTGAATAAGCGTTATTACATTCTTCATTTAGGGCTTCTGCCATCAATGCGAGTTTTTGGAGCACCTCGGGGTTTGTTCCCATTTCACGATCAAAGTATGATGTCAAATTGCGAAGAAATGCCTCCGAAGTTTGATTCCGCAATTGCTTTTTAAGATAGCTCTGAATAATTTGTGCCACCATCTGAATTTGGAAACTCATGCCTGATGGGTCGGACAATTGATGCAAAAAAGTTTGCACCTCTTCTGCCGATTTCGGCGAAACAGCGGTTGGATCGTAGTTCGCTTCCACCAAAAAACGATTGAGGATTCCCAGATACTTGCTGGAAACATCATAAATGTTAGAATTTAGACCTACGTCGCTCATGGTTGTCAGATTTGAGAAAGTTCTTGTTGAATGAAATCTTCCAGTTCGTTGTCCTCATCTTCCCATCCGGTATTTTGATACTCATCCTCGTCATACTCGCTCGCATGATCGCGTAATCGATTGTCGAGCAGTTTGGTAGTGACAGGTAACCGAGAACAAAAATCCGGTTTGGTAAAAGCAAGAGTGGAGAGGTAAAATAAGTCTCGCAAAGCCTCTTCAAATGCCAAATTGCCCGAAACGAACCGGACACACAATGGCCTTGATGTGCCGGGCGTACGAAACTCAGAGCCCGTAGTACAGAGATAAGCCAATCGGGTTTCCGGTAAGTACCAAGTTCCAATGGCTGGGTTATTATAGGTTTCTCGATTGCTGTTCCGGTCAAACCAAGGCTGGATTAACCGTACCGGGGTCATGGATGTTTTGGCGATTTCCAAAATGGTGACAGTCGCATCACTCGCCAGATAGCCTTCTTTCTTTAGGCGTTTTTCAGCAGTAGATATGCCTTCTTCTTCTGTGTCGAAAATACGCCCATCACGGTGGATGACCACAGTTTTCAAAGGCTGGTTCTTATTAAATTTCCATTCTTCTACGACCTGTTCATAGATGATCTGCTTAATGTTGTCTTTTGTGAGTTTTTCGTGTTGCTTGGACTGGATCATTTCCGTGCGAAGGAAGCGGCAATATTTGTCTACCATTACAAATCCGGCAAGATGGTTTTTCACGTCAATGCCGATGGTCAAATCAGCATTTAGCGGAGTATTAAGCCGGAACGGAAATTTGTTGTTTAGGAGCAGAACTTTGGTCAACGCCACATTTTGAACATACCCACGATATTTGCCGCCTGTCCCATCTTTCAAGCGATATTCCGTTTTTCCTTCGCGGGTACGTTCTTCTCGGAAGCAGGACGTGATGGTCGAGGTGTGGATGATAGAAACGTGGATGTTACATTTATAAAGTTCACGGGTGATAAGAGCAGCCAAACGATCATGCTTTCGCAGCGTTTTCCCGTCGTTTGGGATCATTATCACGGCATGTGCCTTGAACCTCTCCTGCACTTTGGCTTTCACGGCTTCCACAATACGATTGCCGACTTCGACATATGTAGCGTGACGTGAAGGATGATTCTCATACCACTCAAATTGCGGGTCGAATGTACACCAGGGGTACATTTTCTTTACTTGCTCTTGAAGGTCGTTTTTGAATTTCCTTCCCACCGTATCAAAAACAGAGCGGGGCAAAAACAAATATTGCGGTCCGAACTCGGTTTGTTCAGGCTTTAAAAACCCCGTTTTCCCATCTGTGAGTTTGTCCATTCGGGCCTTTGCAAACAGGTTTGGTTTGTAGTTAAAATCACGCAAACGCAGCTCAACCGAGTCTCCCAAAACAAATTCAGGAAAGTCAAATCTGGGCAATTGGAGACGCAATGGGGCTCTACTAATGCTCAGACTTTGCAATCCAAAGCGAATGTTTTGAAGAAATTCGTTTACAAACCACCCGGATTTCTCAAGCCTGACGCTTGGTGGCAAAATAGACTGCTGGTGATTGGCAGCCACAGTCGGATCGCTGGTGCTAAATACTTCAAAACAAAGGCCAGCTGGGACTGCACGAGTGTCTTTACTGGAGGTGTGGTAGATCAAGACTGAGGCATCTTCTGGTAAGTTTGCCAAAATAGACGGGTGGTTGCCAGGCGTTCTTTCTCGAATGGCCTCGTGTAATGATACTTGCCGATTTAATACCGGGTCATCATAAATATATTCTGACGCTATCATATCACTCCATTCATCGAGACGCAATTCGTACCAGTGATCGCCGAACGGATAAAAAACAATTTTGCCTTTGTAATCCCGATCAAAGACGGGCTTGGTCACATAAATCGGGAGTGGTTGGGCTGAAGCATACTTTTTTGTGACATCCACGCAGATTCCCCAATCTTTTCCCAAATCTATGACGCGTACGATAAAGCCGGTGAATGTGGCTATACCATTCTGCTTCTCAGATTTTTTCAAGAAAAACGGATGTCCAGCCTTAGGTTGCCATAACTGAGCATGTTTCGTCAATTGGCCCTGCAAACTAAATTGGAGAAAGCGCTGACAAATTACCCGCGTGTTTTCATTGGTGCTGGAAAAATCCAGTTGCTCCACCAGGCCGGTATCATGAAAATAGAGAAGGTTGCCTCCGCGACGAGGGTATTCATTCGGCACTTTACTGATGATGTCGGCTTCGTTACGCGTCACAAGTAATGCTGCATCCTCTCGGACAATCACTGTCACAGGATGCCTTAGTTTTTGGCTCAATCGCTTTATCAGTGTCTGACGGTCCTGTTGGAAGGACGGCGAATCAGGCAGTAGGCCACCAATTTTGAACAGGCGATATTCTGCACTGAGTTCAAGAGTATTCCCAATCAAAAAGATTGGGCTGACGTTCAGTCGGTTTTTGTTCATGATTACAAATTTTTCTGAAACAACAGGTTAAGCAATTTTCGGGGTCATCGGTTTGTTCGAGGTCTTGCAAGTCGTCAAAATTGTAGGTATCTTCAGCGCCCGCAAGTTGGAGCTTGTATGCGCCTTCGATGATGAATGCTCTCGTCTGATTAAGATAGTCTTCTGTTACAGGATAATACCGCAAGTCGTTTTTTAGTAATTGATATTCAACGAGCCGGTAATCTGTTAGGAGAAATTTTTTCCAATTGGCTCGTTGGCGGTTTTGCGGTAACGTTAGGTGTAGACCCAATGCATATACCAATAGTTGCTGATTATATCTTTTGACCGGTTCAGCGTGTACTTTCCAGTCAACAATTAATGGGGCTTGCCCCTTGGAATACACGATTAGGTCGGGAGTGCCAATTATGGAGAAGCCTTCGAGTTTATAGTTCAGTGTTCTTTGAGCATCGAGGTGTTCGGCACTGCGGAGCATTTCTACAAAAGGCTCATTCTGAAAAAAGTTTGTCAAGGCAATTTCGATATCTAACCAAGCTCCATCCAGTTGCTCTTCGCTAAGTGGTAAATCGTATTCATGTTCGAGCAGTGGGGAAAATTCTTCCGGCAAATGGCTCTTTTTATTGTCGACATCTCGGTATTCGTGATTTTGAGAAAAGTGCAATCTTTTTTCAAAAAGCCTAAGCGCAACTTCTATGGCATCATCAAGTGTAAATCGCTGCTTTTGGTTGAAGGCTACTGCCATTTCGTTGCTTAACACATCATCCACCAGTTGGCCACGCCACGAAGCCAATGTTCGCAAATGTGATAGCATCGTGATTTCACGACGGTATGGATCATTTTTCACATTGCCACTTTTTGCTTTGGCCATGAAGTACCATTGCCATTGACACTTTTGAAAAGTGCGGTAGCCGCTGATTGAGAAAGCTTTCATTTTCTTCGATTTCGGATAAATTTGAGGTAATCCAAGAGTTCCAATTCTTCTTCATCCGTCACAGCGCCCAACCGTCCGTGTGCAGCGATTGGTTCTCTACTTTCTACCATTCCGTTGTTTTGCGGCACGGGATACCCTACTTTTTCCATGAGCGTTTCATATGACACCTCGTACAACTGGGCGAGTTTGTAAAGGTTAAGCGGAGAGGGTTGTTTCACCTTTCCCGTTTCCAACTGGCTGAGATAGGCATTGGAAATCTCAGTCTGCTTTTCCACCTCGCGCAGCGTTAGGTTTTTGGCTTCTCGGAGGGCTTTGATATAAGTGCCGTAGTTAGACATATCACGATTGTTGAAGCATTGCTAAATTTGTCGAGCAAAGATATGGATCATTGCTAAGTTTAACAAGCAATATTTAAAAAATTTTTAGCCTTGACCAAAATGTGCGTGATAATCGAAAGATGGATTTGTTTTCAATGGCTGATTAAGCTGTGGAGCACAACAAGCATTGGTACACCTCGCACCACATTTAGCGGCAACCTGTGGCAAAAAATTTAACCTATTGCATTCGAGCCAGCCGACAGTGGAGAGGATAGATGAAACCTATCGAAGATTTCCCCAGTATTAAACGGGTACGGGGGTGGGCAACCTGAAATGGCAGGAGGCGGGGGTAGAATTAACTCGGAGGGGGGAGGCGGCAGTGTTCTGAGTACATGCCTAAGCGTGTTCATATCTCGCGAACCATTTTTTCTGCCATGGGCCGTTCGCAAATTTCAAATTTGCGTCAATTACAAATCCTCGAAGGGTCCTGTCAACCGGGTTTGAGGAATGAAATACTATACAACTGCGCAAAAAGAGCCTTCAATTAAATGAGGTTCTGGTTAGCTGCTTCAATCACCTCATTTTCAAAACTTTTCAAGTAGGTCTGAGTGATTGATTCCGATTCATGCCCCAAAGCTTCGCTGATGATCGCGACCGGAACGCCACTGTTTTTCAAAACAGTAGCATAGGTGTGACGGGCTACATAGGTGGTCAAAGGAATGTCCAGACCAGAGAGTGTTGCGATCTGTTTCAGGCTTTTGTTGATGCAGCCCGTCATTTTGTGAATCCGATTATCTATCTGTACCGGTGTGAGGTGTTTGGTTCGGTCCAGGATTGGGAAAATGAAGTTCTCCAGGTTTCCGCCGGTCTGGGTACGGTATCGCTCGATGATTTTCACCGCAGGCTCCATCAGTTTAATATTGAACCCTTTCCCAGTTTTGGCCCGGATGTAGAAAAGTCGGTCTTGTTTAATATTGACCCATCGAAGCAGGGCAATATCGGTCAGGTTGATACCTTGCACGAAATAGCTGAACATGAAAACATCCTGAGCCAATTGTGCCTTTGAGTCAGCTGATAAATCCAGGGCGGCAATCTTCTGAATTTCTGTCTTGCTGATGGCTCTTTTTCGGGTATCGGTGTCAAACTTTGAAATCTTGAAGTCCCGGAAGGGGTAATGGTTCAGCGATACCAGTTTTTCCTGAACGGCTTTGTTGTACAAGGATCGAAGTGTTCGGAAGTACACAGAAATGGAGGTTTCCAAGAGGCCCTGGCCGCGTAAATGTGTCTCAAACCGGTTCAGGAAGTTGAGGTCAATATCTGAGAACAAAAGAGTTTTGACTTTGGGTTGGAAGTTTTTCAATGCCCGAAGCGTATCCCGGTAAACATTGGCGTTTCCTACTTTTTTCTGAAGCACCAAGCGATGAATATATTCGGTAAAAAACGCGAAAACATCCGTCTTCCCTTTGGGCTTATGAACAGCAGTCAAGAGGCTTTCTGGTGAGAACTCCTTCTCGTTCATTTTCAGGTCCAACACTTGCGCCTGCAATTCACTCACCCGCTTTTGAACAATCGCTTCGATTTTCAATTTTTCGGGGTGGTTGCGCTTTGGGGTACATTTTTTGAAATCCCATTGATCCGGGTGACAACTCAACCCGAGCGCTTCATATTTACGTTTGCTATCTTTGGTGACAACCAACATCAAAGGGTGTTCTCCATTGGCAAGGGTTTTGGATTTGTAAAGTGTGACCCGAATTGTTGCGCCTTGTATCATGCTTTGTTTCTTTTACATTTTCCATCCGGTTTACATGATGGTTTACACAAAGATACGAAGAAAGCATGAATATATACAAACAACGATGAAGTATTTATTTACATTTGCTTGAATTACAACGATTTAAAAAGTATCAACAAGCATTAAAATGATATGACACACTGCTTTGGGAGCAGGGGGTCCCAGGTTCGAATCCTGGTATCCCGACAAAGAGGTCACCATTTGGTGGCCTTTTTCATTTTATGGCCTATTTTTATATACTGCATTCTATTTCACTTGACAAGTACTATGTCGGGCATACGGAGCAATTACCCGAAGAGCGACTACAAAAACACCTTTCAAATCATAAAGGGTTTACTTCAACATCCAAGGATTGGGTCATTGTCTATTCGGAAGTTTTTCCTACTAAAGAGGATGCATACAGGAGGGAACGCCAGGTTAAGGCCTGGAAATCTAAAAGAAAAATTATCCAACTTATTCAGGACGGGATGTAGCGCGGTCCGGTAACGCATCCCGACTTTTGAGTCGGGAGGGTCCCAGTGCCTGTCCCGAATTCCTATCGGGATTCGAATCCTGGTATCCCGATAACATTCTTAATGCTGAAAAGAGTCACCCCAATTTTTGAAGAAAACAAGGAATCTAGAAAAACCGGAGTGACTCAATGGAATGTTGCTAACAACACCCACCACCATCATAAAAATAGGTGGATTCTGAAATAAAGATATCGTCGCGCCCTAATGCAGCCAGAGCAGCTGCCGTTTTATCGCACACAGCCAGGGGCATATTGGCATTCAGCAGGTGCCCTTTCTGATCGTCGAAATAGGCTTCTTTGCCGTAATAGATGGCAGATTTACCTGTAAAAATACATGGGCCGTCTGCCGGCATAGGATCTTTGATGGCGCACACTTCCACACTTTCAATAAAAATAAGCTGATCGGTGTTGTAATGATTGGGCGAAAGCAAACGATACGGGCGTTTGGCACGCACCTCAACGGTGCCAAATCCTACTTCTGTGATCAATTTCAGGTAAGCCTTTAAGGGAATAGAGCCGCTAAGGCATTCTGCACGCAATACTTCATCGTTGCGGAGATGATCCGGAATTGGATCATCGCAGATTGGATCACTCATCACCAGGCGGCCATTGGGTTTAAGCACCCGGTACATTTCAGCCAGAGCCTTCCGAAGATCGTCCTGTTTAAATATATTGAACAGGCAGTTTTGCGCTGCCACGTCTACAGAGTTGTCTTCCACCGGCAACTCAAGGGCATCTCCAGCGCGAAGCGAAATGAATTCGGGACGAAACCAGTCGTTTTTTTCTGCCGCAGTATGAAGGTTTTCCTGACAGGCCGCCAGCATTTCCGGCACCCGGTCGACACCAATGATGGCGCCTGCTCGTCGGCTGAAATAGGCAAACTGCAAGAGTTCCATTCCTCCGCCCACGCCCACATAAAGCACGGTAGGACTGTTGGACAAATCGCGTGGGTTAATGGTTGTACCGCAGCCGTAATTCATTTCAAGCATTTTTTTGGGCATATCCAGCCCTGGCAAAGCCCAAACGGGTGAGGTGGTACAGCACAGGCCTACATTGGGAGAAATGGCCGCATCGCGGTAAAAATCGACGGTAGTATCCAGGTAACTCATGAAAATGGTTGGTTAAAAATGGAATGATATCCAATGCTTGAAAGAGAAACGCCAAATGTATGACTTCCGGGTACTTGCCGGGAGTCACTGGCTTTATTTACGAGATAAAACATCTTTTTGGATTTAGAGCATGTTGGGGATTTTTTTGAGGCTAAGTGTTCACGCCCATCCAGCTCGCAGCATTAACCTGCAATAATCCCGCTCCATGCTGCTGCCTTGCCGCATAATGCACTGAACAGCAACATTATTAACCAAAACCTGATTACACAATGAAAAGAGTACTCCTTTTCGCACTTTCCCTGTTTTCCTGTTTCTCTCCTGCTTTTGCCCTCACGGATATCTGCGATATCAGCGTTGGCCCGGATGCCAAGGCTGCTGCTTTTGCCCTTGGGCAGCAGGTAAGTGTATCTATGGGATATGTTACCGATGAGCCCGGCGGGATACGCATTTTTGCCCGCCCCTTTACCAACGGCAGCCTAACACCCGGCTACGGCGCCAGCGGCTCGCCCGTTTATACCGGTTCTGGCACTGCCAATGGCACTTTTACCATCAACTCCGGCGCCGCAGTGGTGGATGAAATCCGCATTGAAGTGTATAACGCCGACCAGTCTCAACTGCTGCGCCGCATGTGGATACCGGTTAACTTCCGTTTTGGCAGTGTTGGAGTAAATAATTTAAAATTTTCCGACAATCCCGAACTATCGTCCATGCTTTTGGGGGAAGATTACTTTTGTTCTTTCCATTACAACGTAAACTATCCCGGCGGTGTACGCATTTTTGTACGCCCGTTTACCAACGGAAACATTACGCCCGGTTACAGCGCCAGCGGTTCGGGCATATACACCGGCAGCGGCACCAACGGCGGCGGTAGTTTCCGGATCAATACCGGTAAAAACGTACATGTAGATGCCGTACGGATAAAAATTGTAAGCGCTGACCAAACGGTAGACATTGATGAGTTTTTCATCCCGGTGAATGTGTATTACAGCACAGTAAAAATCACGGATATCGCTCCTCAATCAGGCAATTTCCCTTTTAACAACGAAGACCGAATCGTATCTTTCCAATATAGCACCACCGAGAGCGGCGGGGTGCGGATTTTCCCCCGTCCGTGGACGAATGGGTCACTGACACCCAACTACGGTGCATCCGGCTCGGGTCTGTACACCGGATCCGGCAGTGGAAACGGCACATTCACCATCACCACAGGTAACCAGCGTGTGGATCATATCCGCTTTAATGTTACCAATGCCGATCAAAGTGAAACCCTGCTCCAGATCTGGTCGCCAGTGGAGTATTGCTTCGGAAATATGCTCATTGAAAACGTACAGCTTTGTCCGGCGTCGCCGGCCAGGCTGGAGCACGACAACCGGGTGAACATCAACTACGGGATATACAATGATGAGGGGCAGCCTGTTCGGATATTTGTGCGCCCGTTCACGCAGGGCTCTCCAACACCAGCTTATGCAGCTTCCCCATCACCAGCCTATGCGGTGGGCAGCGGGCTTGCCGATGACTATTTTACCATTACTTCCGGAGGTGTTGTAGTGGACCAGTTGCGTTTCCAGATAACCACAGACGATCAATCAACAGTTCTGGCGGAGTATTTCATTCCGGTTCAGTACACCTTTGGCAATCCGACGGTTTCGGTTAATGATGCGCTTAATATACTGGAATCCACGAGCCTTTACCCAAATCCGGCTGGCGATGTGGCATTTCTGTCTGTATCGCTGCAAAAGGAAGCCCTTGCGCGCGCCTATGTAACCGACCTCAGCGGCCGGTGTGTGCTGGAATTGGGACAGCGCAAACTCAGCGCGCTCACACCAGAGCAGTTTCAAATACCCACCAGTTCTTTACACCCGGGCTTGTATATTGTGGTATTGGAAGGGGAGCAGTTCAGGCAGAGCAGTAAGCTCGTAGTGGAATGACGATTGACGAGTACATGATTACATGAATGAAGAGGGAGGGCGCTGCGCCTGGGATCAGTACGCATGCCAGACGCAGCGCCCTCCCTCTTCACTCATGTATTCATGTACTCGTCACTCATGTACTTCAATAGTAGCTCAAACGCAGTACCCCTGCCAATTGTTTAGCCAGGCGGATTACCTGCCGGGTGTAGGCGTATTCGTTGTCGCCTCGCCTGTTGTTTTCACCCAAATGCAATTCCATCAGGTTGTTTTACCAATGCACGCACTCCGCAGTATATCAACCCTTTACCAGCTTACCTGCCTCAATACGCACCCCGCCTGATAGCAACTCCCAAAAATACATACCTGTTGGGAGCGTAACCGTTGAGAGTTCATTTATGCCCGGCCGTAGTGTCTCTTCACGCAACAGACGGCCATATTGATCATAAAGCCGGAATTTCGGATGATTCAAATTGACTTCCATAGAAATCCACAAAATATCCTGAATGGGATTGGGAAATACCTCTATGGCCGTCTGCAACGGTGGGTTTTCCGTGGATGAAACGCCAAGGTATAAGGTTCGGCAAAGGGTGTCGGAGCCGTAGGCATTACTAACCCTTAAACATACCTGGTACACTCCTGGCTGGCTGTATGTATGCACCGGATAACGTTCATTGCTTGTCTGGAAATCTCCAAAATCCCAATGCCATGCAGTTGGCTCATAACTGCTCACTTCAGTAAAAGTTACCTGAAACGGAGAAAGGGTATCCTCAAAATCCCACCTGAAGTTGGCCAATGGATAATTATCCAGCCCCAGCGTATCGCATTCCGAGCCGTCTATCGGACCGAGCCGGTAATGTGGGAAGTTGAAGATAAAATCATTGCCGTATAGCGCAGGAAGTTGATAGCCGTGCTGGTCCACCCTGCTGGCCAGGCCAGGCCGTTCCGGAAAATTAACAACGGCCATTTCAGGCACGTAATTAAGGCTGACCATGTAAATTTTCCCGTCAGGGGCAAGACGCGCGTGGTGGAAGGTCCCTTTTTGCGGGTTATAATAGGTAGAGTCAATTTGAGCCAGAAATGTTTTGGAGGATGGAATATCTGTGGCTAACAGATCATATTGAAAAAGAAATTTATTAGTACTGACATACAAAAAGTGGTTATCATGAGAAGCGGCCAATCCTGCCGGTCCTGAATAACCAATCGAGTCTGTGGGTATAAAAACCGGATTGGAAAAAATGCCGGTACAACGATCAAAATCAAGTATTTGAAGTCCGGAGGGTGTGGTAGTGCGAAAATACTTTTCACCATTTGGCGAGAACAAAGTCATGCCGCAACAAGGCCAGGGCAGCGAATCACCGACAACCTGCTCCTTAGGTGCATTACCCCTTCCGGGGTCACTAAAAAAATGAAATATTTGTTTGAAACAAGATGGGGCGACACCACCCACCAATCCCGCCCGTTGGCATGTTTCACTGCTGTAACATATACCCCATCGGCGCTGTCTTCTAATATGAGGTGATTTTTATCCATCACCTTGCCCAGCCCACCGTTTTCAGCGGCATCTATCAGGCTGTAATAATAACGTTGTCCTGCAAAATAAGGGTTGGCATCGCTGTAATCCAATGCCATATGGAACAGGTAATAACGATTTTCATTGGCCGGGTCAGGAAGGAAAATAGTACCCTGGTAAGTAGGGTAGTAACTATCACAAAAGGATGCTCCCTGATACTGACCCGGGTTTATAGTATCACCATTATCCATAATTTCATGGAGTCTATTGGCAATATGGCAACCGTTAGTATAGGCTACCAAACTCCCATTTTTGTCTGATATAATAGCTTGGGCATACATCCTTAAAGCAAAATTTTGTCGTTGTGCTTTCGGAGGATATGTTTCAAAATCCATTAAAATGCCACCCCAAGGATAGTAAACGCCACCAAAAGGGTACTCTGCAATTTTCCCTTTACCCGGGAGCCAAACATTGTCGTGTTTTTGTGCCTGGGCAGCCAAGTGGATGAGTAATAAGGATATGGTTAGTATGTTTTTCATGGTATATCTTAAAATCTAAAACCAATCCTGTAGGATAAAAGTAATTGATTGCGATCGCCACCAGAAAACATCCGGGCATACTCGCAATCAAGTTCTCCAAAGAAACGCCAGATGATGGGGTGCTGGAGAGCAGCTCCCAATTTTGCACCTATTTTGCCGTACTCCTTGCTGCCGCCAATGCCCTCCCGCCATCCATTACTGTGAGGTACAGAAGCATAATGCTCCACTTTGTAACCAATCATGTTGTAACGGATACCAGCTTTTGCCGTAGCAGAAATAGACCATTTGGAAATTCGATAGCCCAGGTCGGCGCTGAATGTTTTCTGTACCCGCCACATGATGGTATTATTTTCAAGCTTTTTAAGCCTTGGGAGATAGTCAAACCCACACTGGATATAATTCAAACCAACGCTTAGATTCTTACCCAAAAGTCGCGTGTAATTAAGCGAAATATTTTTCCCTTTAGTAAAGGGTGAGATACTGAATGCACTGGTATCAAAAAACTCTCCTCCGGTAAAGTAGCCCAGGCTCAATTCATTGTTAAATGGCTTTTGAGCTTGGGAGAGAAATGCCGTGGTCAGGAATGCTAAGCATAAAAGGAGGTTTTTCATGTTAATTTGCTTTTGCAAACCGTTTAGTAATGATTTCATTACCAAGATTTATGGTGATAAAATAGCTGCCGCTTGCAAGTTTTGATATATCTATCACTGTAGAACTCCCGGTAGGTAATATTTCAAGCACCTCACTTCCAAGGTAAGAATAAACACTGGGAACCCTACTGCTTTCTACGTCCGATTTTTTGGTCGAATGCACAAATATGCGATAGCGCTCCTCAAAAAAAATATAACACTTTTTGAGGATTTTCCCCGCCGCGCCTGCTGTTTCAACGGCGGGCAAAAGATGTTTTGCCGCGATGCGGCAGGGGGATCTCGCCCTGTCTCCTGGGCTACCAACATTTAGGGGCTAACGCCCCGGGGCGCTGCGCCTGGGAGTGAATAACAGCATATACCCACATTTTATAGGTAATCCTTAGCGTTGAAACGAGTGGTTACAAAATGTTAGGTGTGTTGCCGGGTAACCTTAACAGCAGCATATGACTTGTGTACATTCTGCAGGTTTTGGGAAACCTTACAGGTCAGAAACCAAAATATCCAGTAGTGTGCCAATTTTCTCTAATTACATGTCACCTAAAAATAACAAAATATTATCTCCCGCCGCAGATACCATATTCATAAAGTCTCCGAAATAAATATTACGAGTACATGAGTAACGAGGTCTGGGCACAGTGCCATCCCTCGTCACTCATGTATTCATGTACTCTTCACTCACGTACTTCAATAATAGCTCAATCGTATCACGCCGGCCAGTTGTTTAGCCAGACGAATCACCTGACGGGTGTAGCCGTATTCGTTGTCGTACCACACGTAGAGCACCACACTTTTGCCGTCTTTGGAGACGATGGTGGCTGGTGAGTCGAAAATAGACGGGGTTGGGCTACCTACGAGGTCGCTGGATACCAGTTCATTAGAGAAAGAATACTGGATCTGTTCTACCAGATTACCATTTAGGGCGGCCTGGCGCATGATCTCGTTGACCGCCTCCTTGGTGGTGGGCGTGTTGAGTTGCAGGTTCAGTACTGCCAGCGATACGTTGGGCGTGGGAACGCGGATGGCGTTGCCGGTGAATTTGCCGGACAATTCGGGCATTACCTTGGCAATGGCACTTTCTGCGCCGGTTTCGGTGATCACCAGGTTGAGCGCCGCGGAACGGCCACGACGGTATTTGCTGTGGTAGTTATCCAGCAAATTTTGGTCGTTGGTATAGGAGTGTACCGTTTCAATGTGTCCTTTTTCAATGCCCAGGGTTTGGTTGATCACAGCGAGCACCGGTACGATGGCGTTGGTGGTGCAGCTGGCTGCCGACCAAATAGTTTCGCTGTTTACATCGAAGTTTTGGTTGTTCACCCCGTACACGATGTTCGGGATATCGCCTTTACCCGGGGCGGTGAGCAGTACTTTGGATACGCCTTTGGATTTCAGGTGACGGCTCAGGCCGGCGCGATCGCGCCAAACACCGGTGTTATCGATCAGCAGTGCGTTGTTGATACCGTATTTGGTGTAATTGATATCTTCCGGCTTCGGCGCGGAGATCATCAGAATTTTGTGTCCGTTTACCCAGATGCATTGTTCTGCCACATCGGGAATTACGGTGCCGGGGAAGTGGCCGTGTACAGAGTCGGAGCGCAGCAGGTCGGCGCGTTTGATCACGTCTTCCGGGCTTTTATCGCGTGTTACGATGGCACGCAGGCGCAGTTGTTGTCCTTTACCGGCCTGAGTGATGAGTTCGCGGGCAGCGATACGGCCGATACGGCCGAAGCCGTAGAGGATAACGTCTTTTGGTTTGAGGTTGATTTTGTCTTTACCGATGTAGTCGCTCAGCTTCTTTTTGATAAAGGCCAATTCATTGGGATAGGCATCTTTTTCATCCAGCCAATCTACTCCGATTCGACCGATATCCAGGCGGGAAGGCGCCATGGGGGTACGGGCGATGGCTTTAGCCAGGGCCAGCGTGTCATGCACGGTCAGGGGGTGTTGCACTACCTCCCGGGCATAGTGGTGAAGCTGGAGCAATTCGGAGGCGCTTCTGTCTACCATTTGGTTGCGGAAAATCACGAGTTCGATGGACTTGTCGAACCAGAGTTTTCCCACGATGGCAATGAGTTCAAGAGCCGCCTTTTCATCCTCAATCCAGGTTTTGAGGTTGCGTTCGTACACTTGTTTTGACATGAATAATTTGATTTTATTTGGCTGCAAATGTAAAGCGACCGATTCACATGCTGTGAACCGATCGCTTTACAAAAAAGTAACAAGTTTTTTACTCCTATGAGCGTACGCCAATTACTTCTACTGCCGCGCCAGTAAGCGCAGGGTTGTACCAGCAGTCAACACCACTGGATTTGAAACGTGCAACGGCTGCCTTGGCTTCTTCAGCCGTGTTGTATCCTTTTACAATGTAGCAGGCGCCTTCTGCACCGCCCGGACAGCGGCTGCCTTCGTGCCAGAGCAGCATCAGACCTTCGATGGAAGGCGCTTTGTCGACAGGTGTGTTTTTGCAGTACACCGCGAATTGCACATAGTGCAGTTCGATGATTGGTGTGAACAGCAAATCACCTACCTGACCTTTACCTTTACGAACACTGCGGTGTACGTTGGCGCCGTTCACCGTGAAGGTAGTAGCCGGATTTGGCGGCTCAATGTCGTACGTAGCCGGCGCGGTACCGTCTGTGCTGTACTGCGCGGGAGCCATGCCTTTGGCAGTCATGGTTTTAGCAGTAGATGGTGTGCCCTGTACCTTAGACAAGGCGGCGGCACGACGCGTAGCAGCGTCGGAAGAGCTTTCGGTTGAGTAAGTTTGGGGGGTAGTGCTGCCGGAAGGATTATACCGGCGTACGGCTGTAACCTGGGCGGAAGCGTGGGAAACAACACCGATTAAAAGGACGAGGAGAAGTTTCTGAGCAGTTTGCATAAGACAAAATGTTCGTGTGTTTGTGAGAAAAAGGTTCAAAGGTTTAAATGTCCAACCTAATACAATAGTCTTGCCAACTTTAGTGAATATCCGTTACGGCGTCACATCAAGACTATTTTTTAAGGATTACGCTTCCGGCGGGTATTTATTGTATTAAAACGAAAACAATTTGGTTCCAAAGGTATAACATTTCCGGATTATTAAACAAATTCGTTTTAAAATTATTTATTTCAATATAAAAACAAAAAGTTTTACATCCTTACTTTTGCCCCACCTTACAAGTTTTCAAACCTACGGTATGTACACAAGTTAAATGGAGAATCAATTTCTGAGGTTATGCCCACTCATCACATCTAGCATCTTGTAACCCGCTGTTTTAACGGCGGGCAAAAGCCGCCCCCCCCCATCACATCTGGCATCTTTACAAAACATCAACATCAAATACCCCGGTGAAGGATATGATTTCTAGTATGGCCTTGTTCAAATTTTGGGCTGATGCTGATGTTTTGTAAAGATGCCAGATGTGATGGGGGGTATTCCTGGCCACTCGTTGAAACGAGTGGTTACAAGATGTTAGATGTGTTTCCTGATTGCCTTAACATCCACATAATAACTTGTGTACATACCCTAGGTTTTTAAAAACCTGCAAGGCTTACCCGCCTTCATCCGGCATCATACAGCCGGGCTTTATTCTTTTTTTACAGCAAACCATACCGCGCCCGGTCCGATGTACCTCAACGCGCACACCTATTTCAGTCTGCGCTATGGCGTTTTTTCTCCCAGTCAACTGGTAGAAGTCGCTGCTGCGCACCAGGTTAAAAGCCTGGCACTGACAGACATCAACAACACGTCTGCAGCACTGGAATTCGTACGCGCCTGCCAAAAGCACCGGATAAAACCCATCCTGGGCATTGAGTTTCGGGATGAGAAACACCGCTTTCTGTACACCGGCATCGCCCGCAACAATACCGGCTGGGCTGCGCTGTGTGCCTTCCTGACCGAACATTCCCTGAATGGCAAACCGCTGCCCGCAGTGCCGCCGCCCATGGACGATGTCTTCATCATCTATGAACGCGAAGTCAAACCTTTCGACATGTTTCGCCCACATGAACTACTCGGTATCCGGCCGGCCGATGCCGGAAAACTGGTGTTCTCCTCCTGGCGGCATCGACCGGAACAACTCGTGGTATGGCAACCCCTCACCTACCCCGATGCCGAGGGCCATCGGCTGCATAAGCTGTTGCGCGCTATGGACGCCAACACCCTGGCAACCAAACTGGATGGCGTGGCCGTGGCCGGCCCCGACGAGTTTTTCCGGCCGGAAGCTTCCATACTGGCGCCTTTTCAAAACCACCCTAAAGTGATGCAAAATACCCGCCGTGTACTGGATGCCTGCTCCATTTCCTTCGAAACCGGCCTGCATCGCAATCGCCGGACGTTTATGGGCAGCAAGGAGGGCGACCTGAATCTGCTTACCAAGCTGGCAGAAAACGGCTGCGTGCGCCGGTATGGTACAGGGCACAAGCGCGCACAGGAGCGGGTGCGCAAGGAACTTAAAATGATCGCAGAAATGGATTTTGCCACGTATTTTCTCATCACTTGGGACATCATACGCTACGCCGAATCGGCCGGCTACCACCATGTGGGACGCGGAAGCGGCGCCAATTCCATAGTAGCCTACTGCCTGTACATCACTGATGTGGAGCCGCTGGAACTGGACCTCTATTTCGAGCGGTTCATCAATCCACAGCGGAGTTCGCCGCCGGATTTTGACATCGACTTCTCCTGGGACGAGCGCGACGATGTAACCGATTATATTTTCAAGCGCTATGGACGGGAGCATACCGCCCTGCTGGCCACCTACAGCACCTTCCAGCATGCGGCAGTGATCCGGGAACTCGGCAAAGTGTTCGGATTAACACCGGCCGACATCGAGGCCATTCTGGATTACTGGCATAAAAACACACCGGGCAGCTGGGAATGGACAGGGCGAAAAGGCGAGGAAAGCGCCGGAAGCACCACCGTAGCCACCGCCCCGGCAGCAACAGCCACCGCCCCGGCAGCAACAGCCACCGCCTTGCCGGAAGGCCTGCATCCCTGGGCCAAACACATCCTGCGCTACGGGGATATGCTGGTGGATTTCCCCAACTACCTGTCCATACACGCCGGCGGCATCATCATTTCGGAAAAACCCCTGAGTGAAGCCACGGCCCTTCAGATGATGCCCAAGGGTTTCCCGATTACGCATTTCGACATGTATGGCGCCGAGGAATGGGGCTATCACAAGTTCGACATCCTGAGTCAGCGCGGCCTGGGTCATATTAAGGATTGTGTGGATATTGTACGGGAAAACCAGGGCAAGGCGGTGAACGTGCACGAGGTGGAACGTATCAAGAACGACGAACGGGTGCGGGAACAGTTGCGCAGCAGTCGGTGTATGGGCTGCTTTTATATTGAGAGTCCTGCCATGCGCGGTTTGTTGCGCAAGCTGCGCTGCGACAACTATGTACACCTGGTGGCGGCCAGCAGCATCATCCGGCCGGGAGTGGCCAGTTCCGGCATGATGCGCGCTTATATCCAGCGTTTTCACCAGCCCAATGCTTTTGAGTACCTGCATCCGGTGTTCAAGGAGCATTTATCGGAAACCTTCGGGGTCATGGTGTACCAGGAGGATGTGATGAAAATTCTGCACCATTTTGCGGGCCTGGGCCTGGACGAAGCGGATGTAATGCGGCGCATGATGACGGGCAAAAAGCGCTCTTCGGAGGCCTTTGAACGCCTAAAACAGAAATACTTTGATCAGTGTGCTGCCCGGCGCTATCCGGAGGCCCTGACCAAAGAAGTGTGGCGGCAACTGGAGAGTTTCGGCGGTTACTCCTTCTGCAAAGCGCACTCGGCGAGTTTTGCCGTGGAATCGTTCCAGAGTCTGTACCTGAAAACCTATTTCCCGCTGGAGTTCATGGTGGCTGTGATCAACAATTTCGGCGGATTTTACAGCACGGAATTCTACGTACATGAGGCGCGGATGTGTGGCGCGCGTATCCATGCGCCCTGCGTGAACCGGAGCAAACGACTCACCCGCATCGAAGGTCAGGACGTGTACCTGGGCCTTACTCATGTACGCGGACTGGAATCGGAGTTAATACAAAACATTGAATACCAACAAACCATGGGTCCATTCAAATCCATGGAAAACTTTGTACGCCGGGTGCATGTGGCGCCCTCGCAACTGGATCTGCTGATCCGTATCGGGGCATTCCGGTTTACGGGCATGAAAAAAAGCGCGTTGTTCTGGGAAAAAAGCCGGGTACTCACGCCTGAAAGCGGCATGGGCGCCCAGTTATTGTTTGCCGATGAGGCTGACTCCTACCAGCTTCCCATACTGGAAGAGGGACCATACGACCAGGCCTTTGAGGAAATGGACTTGTTGGGATTTCCGCTTTGTGCGCCGTTTGATTTGCTGGAGGAAAGTGCAAGGGCTGGAAATCCCGGGCTTTTGGCGCGCGATATGGGCAAGCACATACACGAGTTGGTCACCATGACCGGCTATTATGTGTGCAGAAAGGATACCCGAACCGTAAAGGGCGAACTCATGCAGTTCGGCACCTGGCTCGACTGTGAAGGGCAATTTTTTGACACGGTGCATTTCCCGGATCAGGTGCGCAAAACACCGTTCCGCGGACGCGGCATTTACCGCATCCGGGGAAGATTAACCAGCGAATTTGGCTTTGTGAGCCTGGAAGTGCATAGCCTGGAACGGCTGGCTTATGTAACGGTGGACGGTTGACGGTGGACGATGGACGGTGGACGATGGACGATGGAGTGCCGTGTAGGGTTTGGCTTAACGTGGGTTGCTAGACGGGAATCGGGATCTACACAAGCCGGGCATACCGGAATGCCTGGAGCCAAATTGCCCCGCCCTTTAGGCTGGGGATTTGGGATCACAATGAGTGGGAGGGCTAAAGCCCCTTCAATTTTTATTTAACTCTATTCCCCGCCCTGAAGGACGGGGCAATTTTAGCGGGGCTTTCCAAATTAAAAATGTGTACCCCATCAAACCCATCAAACCCATCAAACCCCTCAAACCCCTTAAAACCCCTCAAACCCTTCAAACCCTTTCAAACCCCTCAAACAGCTGCGGCTAAACCCGCCGGTACAACAACAAAAACATGCCCCCTCGCTCTATTCTTCATCTTGATCTCGACGCCTTTTTTGTGGCGGTAGAACAGTTGCGCAACGATGCCTTGCGGGGCAAGCCACTGATCATTGGCGGCAGCAGCAACCGGGGCGTGGTGGCTTCGTGCAGTTACGAGGCCCGGGCTTTCGGGGTGCGCTCGGCCATGCCGATGCGACAGGCGTTGCAGTTGTGTCCGGACGCGCTGGTGCTTCGGGGCGATATGGAAACCTACTCCAAATATTCCGGATTGGTGCGGGCTGTGATTGAAGATCAGGCGCCATTGTACGAACAGGCTTCTATTGACGAGTTTTATTTGGATTTAACAGGCATGGATCGCTACATCGGTTGTTGGAAATGGAGCGGGGAGTTGCGGGATAAAATTCTCAGAGAAACGGGATTGCCGTTGTCGCTTGGGCTATCCGTGAACAAAACCGTGTCGAAGGTAGGCACGGGAGAGGTGAAGCCCAACGGAGTTAAGCTGGTGGAAGCCGGCACGGAGAAAGCCTTTTTATCGCCTTTGCCGGTAGGGCGTATCCCGTTCATCGGGCGGGAAACGGAGCGGCGACTCTCGCTCATGGGCGTGCGCACCTGCGGGACACTGAGCGAGATCCCGCCGCGTTTGCTGCAAAGAGAATTTGGCAAAAACGGGCTCCTTATGTGGAAAAAAGCCAACGGAGAGGACGATAGTCCGGTAGTGCCCTACCGCGAGCAGGATTCCATTTCCTCCGAGCGCACCTTTCATGCCGACACCATAGACATGCGTTTCCTGCAGGATGAACTGCGCAGGCAAACGGCCCAACTGGCCTATCAACTGCGCGCCCTGGGCAAACTCACGGCCTGCGTAACGGTTAAGCTCCGCTATGCCGATTTCAACACCTTTACCAAACAGGCCAAAATCCCGTATTCAGCTCAGGATGGTCCGCTGGAATCCAAGGTGCTGCAACTGTTTGAACAACTGTACGAACGCCGTCAGGCCATCCGACTGCTGGGCGTGCGCTTCAGCGAACTGGTACAAGGTTCCAGTCAGCTCAACCTATTCGACAATACGGAAAAAGAAGCCCGCCTGCTGGAGGCAATGGATAAAATCCGGAATCGTTTTGGGAAGTATGCGGTACGGAAGGGGGGAGGAACTTGAGGTAAAATTGACGAGTACATGATTACATGAGTGAAGAGGGAGAGGCGCTGCCTTTGGCATACGAGAATAATCAAGCTGAATGCCCCACCTCTTCACTCATGTAATCATGTAATCGTCAATCATGTACTTCAAAACAGCGTCCATTCCTCCGGTTGCGGATCCTGCAGGTCCGGGGCGTCGTAGCCGGGTTTATTGAGTTTTTCGGACACGCGGTACATAGCGAGCAGGTCGTCTGCTGGTGGGTGGAGCAGCCGGAGACTTTCTTCCAGGGGGCCGGGGGTCAGCCAGCGGCGGCATTCTTCGGGAGTGGAGAAAATAACCGGCATACGGTCGTGCAGATCGGCCATTTCTCGGTTGGGTGTGGTGGTGATGATGGAAAAAGTGCGTTTGGTTTGTCCACCTTGTTGCCATTCATCCCAGATACCGGCCAGGAAAAGCAGTTGCTCGTCTTTACGAAAAATACGATACGGAATCTTTCGGGCGCCTTGTTTGCGCCATTCATAGAAGCTGTCGGCCGGAACCAGGCAATGCCGGCGGTGGATGGATTCCCGGAAAGAGGGTTTTTCTTCAATACCTTCTGCACGGGCATTAATGAGTTTGCCGTTGTTCTTGCCATCGGCGCTCCAGTGCGGCACCAGCCCCCATTCCATACATTGCAGTTGCTGCGGGTGGTCATCGGCAATTACCAGGGCCTCGTGGGTGGGGGCAATATTGTAGCTCAGGGGCAATTCAGCGGGGAGTTGCACCACTTCTGCCAGCGTTTTTTGCTGTTTCGCTTTGGGGACAAAGGAATAACGGCCGCACATTTATGTAGGCTTTATGTACCCCGGAATGGTATTCCGGGAAGACTTATGGGGGGCATGAACACCTCTTGACAAGGTATACTACAATTGATTTTTAACTACTAACACATCCAGTGCATTGAAGGCTGCATCGTCGTCTACCCGAAATTTACCTTTCAAATACAGAAATATCTTATGCTCCTGAGGCGTCACCACACCATCGGCCAGCATCATGTCCAGACAATGGTAAAAAAGCGGCAGGCGGGTTTGTTCCCGTATAGCGCCTATGGCCGCATCAATGAGCGCAGCGGAGCTGCCGGCCTGTTCAAAATACCGGGTAGCGGCCTCCACCAGTGCTTCCGGATCGGAACCGATGAAGATGTTCCGGCTTTTAAGCGTTGTCATAAAGGCAGCCGTGCCGCCAGGGCCATCAATTTCATCTGCACGGCGACATGCAAATAACACGGCGGCGCAGGCTTCTGCCTCGTTGGTAATCTTCAGATGTTGTGCACTGGCAGCCGGAACAGTTGCAAAAAAATCCTGTGTGGTACTCATGGGGGGCAAGATACGGATTTTGGACGGATTACGGTAGACGGTAGACGGTGGACGGTGGACGGTAGACGGTGGACGGTGGACGGTGGACGGTTCCAGTTGACGGGTAGCTAAACTAATGTGAGTTGTCATCCCCGGTAGGGGACCTACACAAGCCTGGCTGCGGGCAATCCTCTTTGCCAGGGGATAATCTCGCAGCCGGGCTTGTGTAGGTTCCGAGTACTCGGAATGACAACTCACATTAGTTTAGCTACCCGTCCACCGTAGGCCGTCCACCGTCCACCGTAAGCCGTCTACCGTTTAACCACTTTTTTCACCTGAACGCCATCTTCGCCGCGCAATTGCACGAAGTAGAGTCCGGCGCTGAGGTTTTGCAGATCGAGGGTGCGGTTATGGAGGCCGGGCTGGAGCACACCTTCAGAAGTGAGGTTAAGTACCTGGTGTCCGAGCGCGTCCAGCACCACAATGTCCATTTGCTGGGCCCGACCAACTTCCCATTGCAACCAGGTTTTACCCGTGGTTGGATTTGGAGAAAGGCTGGTTTGGTAGTCGGCTTGCGTTGGTGTATTGGTACCCACCAGTACCTGGTGTGGCGGAAGTGATACATCATCTACCCAGGCGCGGTCGCCATTGGCGCTGGCCAGATCATCTTTTTGGTAAATCCAGGAAAGCTTGTGTACGCCAGCCGTGAGCGGATAGCTTACCTCACTCCAGTCTACCAGGCCACTCCAGGCATCTACTTCTACATCATCCACGAGGAAACGCAGGAAATCGTAATCCTGCTCGCTGCCTACACGTCGTGCAAAAGTGACCATACCTGCTGCTGTGAAATCCAGGGTGAGGTTCATTACCGATTGCTGGTTGTGGGTAATGATCCCTGAACGAGAAGAATAAGTGCCTGTATAAGCTGCACTCGGGGTAACAAACCAGGGCTTATTGCCATCCATATCCCATGGGAAGCTGCTAAAATTCTGGCTTTCGTAGGTTTCAATGATCGGATTGATGGTATACGGGCCAAAGCTTTGTTGGGCAGAATAGCTGCCTGCTTCTACCAGGTATTCAAAATTGGCCAGCGTAACCTGTGGTGCACCAGCAGATACGGTTACCTGGAATGTAGCGTCGGCAGTGCCGGTTTGAGCATCAATAGGCCCCAGATTTACCGGACCGCTGATGGTGAGCCAGGGAGAGTTGGTTGTGAGCGTGCCCAAAGCATCCGGGCTTTGGCTGAGCCCCACATTCAGGTTTTTGATGGTTACTACAGCCTGTTCGCCGCTTTCCAGTCGGGTGTCGCCATCGCCGCCAGCCAGATCGGAAATTTGCAGGCCATCCAGCTCCAGTGCTGGCGCCTGAAGTTTGACCGGATAGGTGGTTTCATACACCTGGCCGTTGTTGAATTCAATGCGCAATTTGAACGACACTATTTGGCCGTTTGGCACATCGTTGTTTACCGTAAAGGCAAAAGCTGCGGTATTTTCCTGTGAAGTGCCTGCTGCCATATCGCCAAACACTTCAGCATTGTCGGTGATGTTAACGTTCAGATCATCGGTCTGAATGGTTGCGCTGGTAGCCTGAGCCACCTGATCTCCGAGGTTTTGGAGTGTGAGATTCAGGGTAATGGCTTCACCGTAATCTGCTTTCTGGTTGTTATTACCGGCTGCATCATCCAGTACAATAGCCTGGCTGATCACGTATGCGCCTGCACCCGGAGCCACATTTACAGCGCCCTGATATGGACGATAGTTGAACTGGGTAGCAGTCACTATCAAATCGCCCACATCCGTTAGAGAAGGGAAATTCAATTGTGCAATGCCTCCGTTTACTGTGGCAACAGCCAGGGCCTGGCCCTGCCAGTAGAGACTAACGAGTGCACCTTCCACATCGCAGCTTACCTGCAGGCTGTTGGCGCCAATTACCACCTGATCTGTGTGGGTGGCAATCAGTTCTTTGGGCATAGCCGTACGCGGCATTGTAGTGGGATCGCAGAACGGGTTCCATACATCTGCCATATCAATACCGCCCTGGCCGTATGCGGCAATCATGAGGGCATTACCATATGTGGCCATAGCACCCAGATTGGGATCAAGCGTTAATCCGTCGGCATCCACCAGATACTGGTTCATGCCGTCCTGACCTTCCATGGGCGGGGCCCAGCTTTGGAAATCGCTGGAGTAAAATCCGGCAATACCACCCCAGGCTTCACCAGTATTCAAGTCGCCGGCGCGCTGCATGGCTTCACCCAGGCAATCGCCGCCGCCATTGTTGGTGAAATTGCCAGCGCAACATGCCACTGCAATAACAATTGGATAGCGCTGGTGATTGCGAAGGTTTTTCACGGCATCAGTATTGAAATTACCGCTCACCAGACCTTGTTCCCAGCCGTGGCCCGTGTAGTTGTAAATGCTCACGCCCGGGCTGTTCATCACAGCAACCAAAGCTGTATTCTGCGGATCGCCAGCTTTATCGGCCGTTACATCGCCAGGCGTTGGAGAGGCACTGGCGTGGTTGCCATCGTAAAATTCCCAATAGCGCTCATATCCATCAGCCAGGTGTTTGGATTTCCACTCGTTACCTTGCTCAAAATCAGCCTGGTTGTCATCGCCGATACCTTGACCTTCATTGGACGCTGATGCCATTCCGATAGCGCACCAGTTATTGAGGGAATCTACCAGTGGCGTTTTTTCATACTCCAGGTTACGGTTTACCATAATAGCAAGCTCCTTGAGGTCGGCGGCATGGAAACGTCCCACAAAAATTTCCGGATAGTGGTCGTTGCCTTCCATATAACCCAAACAGTTATCGCAGGAGTAATCGCTACCGGGACGCACCATTGGGGTAATGGCTTGTTCGCCGCCTACCAAAAGCAGGTAAGAGATTTGGTGTTCGTTGTAGAAATTCTGCACGTAGGAGTACACCTGGGTTGGGGTCGTACCGGTTTCTGAGGTAGGTACCACTGTAGTGTGAATACCCATCTGACGTTTCCAGGCCACGTATTCTTCCAGCCCGGGTATCAGGTCATCCTGGGCAATTACGAGCATTTTCACGGGTTCCTCTTCACTTCTGGTTTCTTCCAGGAATTGTTCGTCATAGTTCAGGAACAATTTGCTGTACAGTTGTTTGAATGGCGCACTGATCACTCGTTCACGCGCCTCTTTGGCTTCATTTTCTCCTTGTCCGCCGGTATGGTATACACGCAGGGTAATGTTTTGGTACACCCGCAGGGTTTTGGTTGCGGGGTTGTATTGAACCGGATAAACCCATAGCGCCTGCCCGCGCACGTCGCGCATGAGGAATGGCTGGTTAAGGGTGGCCAGTTTGCCCGGATAAAAGGCATTACGCTCATAGCTGGTTCCGTAGTGATAGCCCACTGTTGCCGGGTCTACATTGCGCATCAGATTGCCTTTGGAGGGAGCAACCGGTACATTTTGGTAGTCCTGATAGCTGGACGCTACAATTTCCACCGCCATGTTCCCGGCATTTGGAATCAGGAGCGAGGTAGCAAATTTGGGCAGATCCGGTGCTCCGGCTTCCAGCAATGGAGTGCCGTTTTCCATACCTATCACCAGCGCATCTCCCTGTGGGGTATTTACTGTGACTTTCCGGATATCGCCCAAATGCAGTTGGAGCAGGGTTTCATTTCTTGATTTTGAAAGCACTTGAACCTGTGCTTGTGCGAGTGCCGTTCCGAAGGAGAGTAGGCACAGCAGGCTTGTGAAGAGATGCTGCATGGAGGGAAGTGAGTGAATGAGTGAGTGAGTGAGTGAGTGAGTGTGTGTGTGTGTGAGGCCGAAGGCCGCCAAGCCTCATCTGGGCGACATTATAGTAGCCTAATGTTGGATGAGTATCTGTTTGGTTTGTTTGGGGGTTTTGAGCAGGTAGCTGCCGGGGGGCCAATGGTTTACGGGGATGTCCAGGGTTGTTTTTTCGGGAATATCGCCTGTCCAGCTTATTGTGCCTGAGAGGTGTATGATTTGTGCGCCGGATATAGCGCCGCCCGGGTTTTCCAGTTTGAGGTTGTTGGAAACGGGATTGGGGTAAATATGCACTGTTGGGGTTGCCGTTTCCTGTGTGGCAAGGGTACCGGGGGTATGCAGGTTGAAAAACACATCTGCGTAGTTGGCCTGGTTACCATTTTCATATGCCCGGAACCATATCCAGCAAGCGCCGGCATTTTCGCCGGGCTGCACTATCAACTTAAGATACGGTTGTATGGTATCGTATACAGGATTCATCAATCCGTTGCTGGGAATACCATTGTAACAGGTGCCATAATCGCACAAATCAGCCACCCAATTATCGGGCAAATTAGATTCCACTAAACGCCAGCGCAAATGCAGGGTGTCGCCGGAAGGGTTGGTGAAATAGATGTAACATTCGTTCGCCAAATTGAATTCCAGGGTTTGGGTTAACACAGGCTCTGGCGTTGCCATAAAACTCTGTCCACACAGTAAATTTATCCAAAATACCAGTGCAACCGGCAAAGTACATTTGAGCATAGCAAGGTTTGGGTTGGCTGATGGCGGTGAGACACCCCCGGTAATAAGACCAAAGATAGTAGAGATTCCCCTAGTTCCGGGCAAGCTGTTTTAGTCAATAAAAAGACATTTTGACCGGAACCTGTTCCGACAAACAAAAATCCCCGTTGAAATAATTCAACGGGGACTGAAAAAACCCTCTGTCTATGCGTCAATCACTGATTATGCTAACTCCACTATTCTATCTTTAACCGGTGGTCTACACCAGGTCGTCGTCTGAATGTATCACCAGCAAGGGCAAATCGCTGCTTGCCAGCACTTCATTGGTGATGCTTTTATGCAACACACTGTCCCAGAAGGATCTGTGGTGGGTAACAAACACCAGCAAGTCAATCCGGTGGTAAAAAGCGTATTCGTACAAAGCCCCAACGATATCCTCACTCACCATTTTACTAAAAATAAATGGCTTATCGTATCCTGATTCTCCAAAACTGGCCTCAAACCGCTCCCGCTGCGCGTCCAGATCCTTTTCGCCGCCCGGACCTACGTGTACAAAATGTATTTGGGCATCGAACCGACGGGCGAAAGAGACAGTTTGCTTAACGGATAAAGGATTAAGTGAATCAAAATCACTGGCGTACAGGATATTATCGAATCCTCTGAACTCTGCCTCTTTGGCTACAAACAACACCGGACAATGGGCAGATTTAGACACTTCCACACTCACCGATCCAAACAACTTTTTGGTTAATCCACCACGTCCTGTTGCGCCCATCACGAGCAGATCTGTTTTTTTGGAATATTCTGTCAATGCCACATCCGGGGCGCCATAAACAACCCTGGAACTGATCTGTGGCTGTTTACCTGCTTGTTTGTTCATTTCTCCCGGCTCTCCGGCAAATTTCCCCGGAGGCATATAATGCACGCCTAACGGCTGAAGCGTCTCACTGATAAAACCGTCCAGCTCCGCCTGCATGGTTTTGGAATAACCCGACAAAAAACCGGAAGCAGAAGGCACCGAGCCTTCAAAAATACTGTCCATCGCATACACGATCTCCAACTTTCCTTCCATTCTTTCGGCAATTTTCCAGGCGAATGTCAAGGCATTAGCCGACACATCGCTCATGTCAACCGCTACACTAATGGTCCGGAGATGGAAAATTTTACTGGTAAGCAAATCTTTGTTTTTCATAAGTCGGGCTATTTCATGGACACTCGGTACCAGTCCTTGCAACACCACATTTCCTTCTATCATAAGTGCCGGAAGTACGCTGATCCCCTCACTTTGGATGGCGATGGGATCAGCCACTTCCAGTACCTTGCCATCCATTTCCGCAGCTTCCAATGCCAGCCTTACACGTGCCCCGAGTAGCCTCGAAGTAGTGTCGTATGCGCCGAATATTTTAACATGCGTCTTGCCACAACCCTGACAATGCCCGGTGCATTCGGCAGGATTACTGGGAAGAATGGTGGCTATTTCTTTCATAATTTAGTCTTTTTGTTCGTACACCAGACTGGAGTCGGCAGGAACTTGCTTAGACAATGCAAGCATGATGTCGAATGGTGTAATAATGCCTACCAGTTCGCCATCTTCTACCACAGGCAAGGCGTGAAAACGATTAACCATGAATACTTCCAGTGCTACGTTAATCCGGTCGTCTGGCGCCACTTTACCCAAACGCTTTACCATAATGTCTTGAGCTTGTGCGCGTTCCAGACGCAATTGATTCACATATTTGTCTTCTTCGAAATGAGAAGCGCCACCCATAAAATGTTCGAAATCAGTGCGGCTGATGATACCAACGATCTCGCGGTAGTGAACAACCGGAATATGGTGAAACTTGTGGTTATCAAAGATCTCTTTTACTTTAGCGAGAGACTCTTCAGGGTCAACTGTCACAAGGTGTTTGTGATCAGTCATGATGCTTGAAATTGGAGCGAAGATGTTCATAATTTGAGTGCGTTTAATTCTTAGTTGAGAGATGGTACAAAGGTGGGCCCTTTGCCTGCCGGCCAAAAATGATGTGGGTTAGTGCTCAAGTTGATTGAAATCACTTTGTCACATGAGGGATCTTTCTATCTTTGCTGTGCAATGAAAAAAATTCTCATTATTGAAGACAATCAGGATGTTCGGGAGAACCTGGCAGAAATCCTGAGCCTCAGCGGCTACGAAGCCATCACGGCAGAAAATGGCAAAATCGGCGCCGCAAAAGCACAATCAGACCACCCGGATCTGATCCTTTGCGACATCATGATGCCCGAACTGGACGGCTATGGCGTGTTGCATATTCTGAGTCGACAGGCCAGTACCGCCGATATTCCGTTTATTTTCCTAACGGCCAAAGCTGAAAAGGAAGACTTCCGCAGAGGCATGGCTTTGGGCGCCGACGACTACATTACCAAACCGTTCGATGATGTGGTGCTGTTGCAGACCATAGAAAGTCGCCTGAAAAAAAGCGAACGCCTGCGCGCAGCCTCTGCTCAGTCTGGCGGCTCTCTGGAACGTTTTATCGACGAGGCCCGCGCCATGGAGGCCATCAAACACCTGTCCGACAACCGGGAGGTACGCCATTATAAAAAGAAGGACCTGATCTTTCGCGAAGGTGAACACCCCCGCTGGTTGTTTTTTGTAGAAAGTGGCAAGGTCAAGGTTTTTAAAACCAGCGACGATGGCCGCGAGCTCATTGTCAAAGTGGCGCAACAGGGCGATTTTCTTGGATTCCTAGCGTTATTTAAGGAAGATGCTTATCCGGAAAGCGCAGCTGCACTGGAAGATTGCAGTATAAAATTGGTGCCCAAGCAGGATTTTGCTGCACTGGTTTTTGGCAACCGGGATGTGAACGCCCGTTTTATCAAAATGCTGGCCAGCCATATCTCAGAACGCGAGCAACAACTTATCGAACTGGCGTATAATTCAGTACGCAAACGGGTAGCTACCTCCCTTACCAACCTCTGTGATCAAAGTGGCCCGATCATTCAGCTTCTGCGGGAAGACCTGGCGGCTCTGGCAGGCACGGCCAAAGAAACCCTGATCAGGACACTTACCGACTTCAAAAACGAGGGGATGGTGGATATCAAAGATGGTGTTGTAACGGTACTCAAAGTAGAGAAGCTTCGGGAGTTACCCAATTAGTATCATGAATCAACCCTTTCAGGTAAAGAAAGCCTCCGGCGAGCTGGAAGCTTTTAATGAAGAAAAACTGCGTAAATCCCTGCGACGTTCAGGCGCTGACGATGCCCTGATCAATCAGATTCTTCAGGAACTGACCGGACAATGGCAGGAAGGTATGACCACCAAATCTATTTTTAAGAAGGCCTTCAAAATGCTGAAGCGCCGGAACCGACCATTTGCCGCCCGTTATACACTCAAACAGGCTATGTTCGATTTCGGGCCTTCTGGTTTCCCTTTTGAAGACTTTGTGGCTGAAGTGATGAAAAGTCAGGGGTATAAAGTGGAAACACGGCGTCGGCTTCAGGGCGCCTGCGTGCAACACGAAGTAGATGTGGTAGCCCAAAACGATGAACGACTGATCTGGATTGAATGCAAATACCACCCTATTCCGGGCTCTGTGAGCAATGTTAAGGTGCCTCTGTATGTGCACTCCCGCTTCCGCGACCTGGAACAACAGCATAATGGTCATGGCGGCCCGAATGGTGAAGGCTGGATCATAACCAATACCCGATTCTCAGACGATGCCATGACCTACGGCCGTTGTGCAGGCATGCGACTCATTGGTTGGAATTACCCTTCCAATGGCAGCTTGAGGGAACTGATAGACCGGGCCAATCTTCATCCTGTCACCTGCCTTACCATGCTCAGCCGCCAGGAAAAAAACACTTTGCTGGAGCATGGTATTGTCCTTAGCTCTACATTGAGCCGCCCGGGAAACTGGTCTGACTTACTACACCTGTCTAACGAACGCAGGAACAAAATCATGGCAGAGGCCGCAACGTTGTGCAACAGTAATTAATCTATGGATTGGCTACAGAGCATTTTTACAGGCATCCCTCCTTTCTTCCTCCAGTTGATCATTTCAGCAGGTATAGGCCTGATTATTGGGTTGGAACGGGAGTTCAACACCCATGAGGATCCTTCCCATATTGGTGGCATCCGCACCTTTACTTTGGTGGCCGTATTGGGTACAGTGTCGGGTTGGATTTCCGAACACACTCATTTTTCGGTGTTGGTGGCCTTGGTAGCCTGTTTTACTCTGCTTGTAGGTCTGGTTTATTACGTACAAACCCAACATGGTAAAATTGGCCTCACCACAGAAGCTGCACTTTTGCTCACTTTTCTGCTTGGTATTGCCAATGCCAAGGGCCTGGTGCAGGAATCCATTGCCGTAGTGGTGTTGATGACCACTATTTTGTCGTTAAAGGCCCGTTTACACCAGTTCGTGCGTCAGATCACTGAAGACGAATTATTTGCGTTCCTGAAATTTATCATCCTGGCCCTGCTTATTTTACCTATGTTGCCCACCACGGCGTTCGGGCCGCATGGTTTGCTCAATGCACGTGATCTGGGCTATATTGCAGTGCTGGTGCTCAGTTTGAGTTTTGCCGGTTATTTATTGTTGAAATTTGGCAGTCCGCACAAAGGCATTTTATGGACGGCTGTCATTGGCGGTTTATTTTCCTCCACCATGATTGCATGGGTCTTTTCTGCAAAAAGCAAAGACCGCAAGGACCTGGCTTCTGCGTATGGCGCAGGGATTGTGCTGGCGTCCAGCATTATGTTTGTGCGGGTGTTTGTTTGGCTTTCCATTTTTTCCTTCGATGTTGCCAAATACATGCTGCTGCCTTTACTGGTTATGCTTTTGGTTAGTTTGATTCCAACCTGGCAGGTCATTAAATTGCATCAAAAATCAGGTGAGGCGCCTGCACTTTCTCCCGGCAACCCATTGGACATCAAAAATGCGGTATTTTTTGTGTTGCTTTATGTTGGTATTACCCTGGCCATGGCAGCCTCCCGTGAATGGCTCAGCCAGGCATTAATATATGTTTCCGGTGCAGTAGCTGGCATTGCAGATATTGACGCCATTACTATTTCCACTTCCAAATGGGCAGCCACTCCGGAAGGCAATACCCGCGAGGCTGCCATTATTGTGTTGCTTGCCGTGATGTCTAATTCTATTTTTAAATGGCTGGTAAGTGTAATCAATGGCCCGAAAGAACTCCGCAAACCCGTAGGCATTGGTTTTAGCGCTGTGCTGGCAGTGGGTCTGATATGTATGATTTATTGGTTGGTTTAACCCGGCTTTTTACCCTGAAACGAATGGGGTGCTCCATGTAATACGCTGTTTTTGATACAAGATTTCATTTTGTGGCTTACTGTTCAGCATGATATCAATAAACCCCTGCCATGATTTTAGTCAGTCCCGCTTTGGCCCCGATCTACCCACTTTTGTATCAAATTATTAGGACATGAAAACGAATTTTTTCCTGGCTCTGTTGTTCCTGACTGTATTGGCAAGCGCCGGAGGAGGTTGCTCTCCGTTCACCAAGGTTTATTCAGAGGAAGAACCCGGCATCAATTTGTCAAAATATCATACTTTTGATTGGTTGCGAAACGCCGAGGTAAACAATGGCAATTCAGGCCCGCTCTGGCTCAGTGATGGTGTACAAGGTAAAATCAGAACCAGCGTGGAATCGCAAATGAGCCGCTTTGGGTTTAGGCCTTGCGACGACAAGCCCGACCTGATGCTGCACTACCATATAGTGATCAAAAACGAGGTGTTGTATGTGCGGGACTGGACTTGTGGTGGCGTATTTGAAACACCTGGCAATTATGACCGTTGTCACAGAGTACAACCCGTTCATTATCGTGAAGGTACGTTGATTATTGATTTTATTGATACCAAAACCGGAAATCAGGTCTGGCGCGGCGCGGCAATTGGCGTACTAGACGACATGGTTCCCGAAGAAGCAGATTTGCGCATTAAACAGGCTGTTGAGGCTATTTTTCAGAAATTCCCTGAAAAACCCATCCCTCATCCTGATCCTGAGCCCAAGCTTCCAAGCAGCAATTTATAAGCCATGTCGATAAGCATAAGGCCTTTTATAATGATCATTTTGGTACTGGCAATACATGCCGGATGCGGCAAAGCGCCGGAGTCCACCACGCCTGTTTTGGGTAAAATCACTGAATCGGTTTACGCCTCCGGTGTTATTAAAAGTAAAAACCAGTATCAGGTGTTTGCCACCGTCAATGGCCTTGTACAACAGATTCTGGTAAAAGAAGGCGATGTGGTTAAAAAAGGCGCTCCGCTCCTGATCATTCAGAGTGAAACATCCCGCCTAAATGCGGAAAACGCACAGTTAGCGGCTGAGTTTGCCCGCAGCAACACTCAGGGAGCGCGCCTGGCAGAACTAAAAAGCGCCATTGACCTCGCGCGCACGCGTTTGCAAAACGACTCGCTACTACTATTGCGGCAACGAGGTTTGTGGGCACAACAAATTGGTTCCAAAGTAGAGCTTGAGCAACGTGAATTGGCTTTTTCCAGCTCCCAGAATAATTTCCAGTCTGCTTTACTCCGGTTCCGGGACGCTCAAAAGCAACTCGAGTTTTCGGCCAGGCAGTCTGAAAAACAATGGTCAATCAGTCGCAACCTGGAAGCTGATTATGTCATCCGGGCACAACACGACGGCCGGGTTTACAGCCTGAACAAAGAAGTGGGAGAATTAGTGAGTCCGCAAACACCGGTGGCTGTGATGGGCGATCCGGCAGTTTTCGTTGCAGAGCTACAGGTAGATGAAAAAGATATTGCCCGGGTAAAGCCAGGCTTGCGCGTGTTTCTTTCGCTGGACAGTTATAAAAATCAATCGTTCGAGGCCCTTGTTTCAGGCATTGAGCCACTAATGAATGAGCGTACACGCACGTTTACCGTTACTGCCGATTTTGTGCAACAACCCGCGGTGCTTTACCCCAATTTAAGCGCCGAAGCCAATATCCTGATTGCCACCCGCGATCAGGTACTGCTCGCGCCAAGGAATTTTCTGGTTGGCGACACGATAGCCATACTGGAAAACAAAGAACGCCGCAAGGTGCAGATTGGCCTTAAAGATTATCAGCAGGCAGAAATCCTGAGCGGATTGTCGGCTGGAGAAAAAATACTCAAACCCGGTAAATAACCATCAATTACATTCCAACATGAGTACCGTCATTTTTATTGTCGTTTTGCTTCACCTGTTTGGTGGACTTGGTTATGCCCTTTACAAAATTACCCACGGCGAAAATCGTCCGGGGGTTTGAAATCATGAACCTAGGCCTGATCACGGATATTGCCAAATCTTTGCTGTTGGCCCGGCTGCGACAAACCGTTGTGGCTGCCATTGGTGTGACGTTTAGCATAGCCATGTTTATTGCCCTGTTGGGTTTCATGAATGGGTTAAATGACCTGTTGGATGGACTTGTGCTGAACAGGACCGCGCACGTACGACTGTTCAATGAGGTAAAACCCAATCCGGATCAACCCATTACGCTTGTGCCTGAGTTTGAAGGGCAACACCACTTCATCCGTTCAATCAAGTCAAGTGGACTGCGGTTGGATATTGCCAACAGTGGCGCCATTCTGGATGCCCTTCACAAGGATTCCAGGGTAAAAGGCATAGCCCCCAGGGTTAATGCCCCGATTTTATACAATTCCGGCACTATTGATATTACCGGAGCAGTGGGAGGCATTGATGTAGTTGCGGAGAGCGATTTATTCTTTTTTCGGGATTATATCAGAGCCGGAAATCCACTGGATCTCAAAAACATATCCAACAGTATCATTTTGGGAAAAGGGGTAGCAGATAAGCTACTGGCTGAAATAGGCGATGTTATTCAGGTTACCACCTCAAAAGGCGAACAACTGCCCCTGAAAGTAGTGGGCATTTTTCAGTCCGGCCTGGCAGATTTTGACAAAGTGCAGAGTTACGCGTCTGTGAATACGGTGCAGAAGCTGCTGGGAAAGCCCAATACCTACCTGACCGATATTCAGATTAAGTTGAACGAACTGGATTCTGCGCCGGCGGTTGCCCGGGAATATGCCCGGATTTTTGAACTGGATGCAGAGGATATTCAAACGGCCAATGCACAATTTGAAACCGGGAGTTTTATCCGTTCCCTGATTTCTTATGTAGTAGGTATTGTGCTGTTGATTGTGGCCGGATTCGGGATTTACAATATCCTGAATATGATGATCTACGAAAAGATGGATACCATTGCTATCCTTAAAGCTACAGGGTTTTCCGGTAGCGATGTGCGCAAGATCTTTCTGGGCATTGCGCTAAGCATCGGATTGGCAGGTGGATTACTCGGATTGACCATCGGATTTGGCTTATCCGTACTCATTGATCATGTCCCGTTCGTTACCCCGGCGTTGCCCACCATAACCACTTATCCGGTGAACTACGACCTGAAGTATTACCTCATTGGTATATCATTTTCACTCATCACCACCTATTTCGCAGGTTTTTTCCCGGCCAGGAAAGCAAGTCGGATAGATCCGGTGGTGATTATCAGAGGGAAGTAATGCCTGTTCTTCAAACAAGTCATATCAACAAATACTTCAAGGACCCCGTTTTGGTGAAGGTTCTGGACAACGTCAACCTGACGGTGAATCGTGGGGAATTTGTGTCTGTAACCGGAAAATCCGGCTGTGGAAAGTCCACCTTGTTGTATATTTTGTCAACTATGGACACGGATTATGAAGGAGATCTCCATATAGACGGCGAGCTGATGCGTGGCAAAACAGAGGCTGAGTTAGCACAGGTGCGCAATGAAAAAATCGGCTTTGTTTTCCAGTTCCACTATCTGTTGAATGAGTTTACCGTGTTGAAAAACGTGATGCTGCCCGGGTTGAAATTGCAGCGCTTTTCTGCTCAGGAAGTGGAACACCGGGCTATGGAGCGATTGAAGCAGTTGGGCATTGATCAATTGGCGTTAAAAGCAGCCAATCAGCTCTCCGGCGGAGAAAAACAGCGTGTGGCTATTGCCCGTGCCCTCATCAACGATCCGCTTATTATTATGGGCGACGAGCCAACGGGCAACCTCGATAAACGCAACAGCGATGTGGTGTTTGATATTTTCCGGCAATTATCCGAAGAACTGAAACAAACCCTGCTTATTGTTACCCACGATCAGGCATTTGCCCGGAACACCCATCGGATTATTCATATGCAGGATGGGCGGATAGAATCAGAGACTTTGTAACTCCCTGGACTCACGCAATACTTCCGGCAGAAAGACCAGTGAGGCCACTCCCCCCAACAAATTGAGCAGCAAATCTTTCTGAGCATCCCATTCATCTCCCTGGGTACCCAAAAAAGCCGTTCCTGCTTCCGGCGCAACCACCAGGGCTGCTGCCCATTCCATAAACTCGTACAACACACCAACCAGCACAATAACGCTCAAGGTAAAAAATACTATAGCGCGCCTGCGTCCACGCACGCGGCGGTTCAGGATCTCAAAAATGGGTATACCAATCAAAAATCCCCATAAAAAATGCACCATCCGATCAAAATGATTGCGCTGCCAACCCATTTGGTCAGAAATCCAGCGCCCGAATGGCACCTCTGAATAGGTGTAGTGAGCGCCAATACTGTGCAAGGTGAGAAACAGGAAAATGAGGGTGTACGACAAGTTACTTAGCGGCCACTTCCTGTGTACGTACAACACAAAAGGCACACCCAATAAGACCAGAATGTTTTCCAAAAACCAATCAGACCTGTACACCGGGTTGATGCCCAGCAAAACCCAAATCAGGATAAAACTCCAGAACAATATCTGCAGATAGGCAGATCGAAAGGATGTACTGACCATGATTGGTGATTTTACCGTTGGAGTTACACCGGTATTTTAATTTCATCGGCCAATTCCAGTTTCAACAAATGAGCTTCCAGATCTTCCAGCCATTTGTCGAGCTGGTCAGTGGCCAGGTTTTTCAAACGATCCAGCCATTGGCGGCCGCTTTCTGTATAAAACAGGAAATAAATAGCGCCCCCGAGTAGTAAGGCCGCAAGCAAGATTTCAGCACTGTTTCTCTTTTCCATAGTATGTTATTGGTCAGGGTTGGTGAGTGGTGGTTCAGGAGCGTCCTCCTTGTTCTTCAGTTTCCCCCGCAGGCTGGATACGCCTTGCCGGAGTTTTCCATAAAAATTGGGTTTCAGGGCTTTTTCCAGGTCTTTTTCCACTTTTTCAGGATTTTCCTCCTGTTTGGCGCCTAAGGGTAGCAGCTTAAGTACCATGGGCGTAACCAGTTTTAGTACTACCGATAACCGTGGGTCTCTGACCAGCAGGTCCAGCAGAAATGAAACGCCCTGTGCCAGGGTTCCGGAGTTCACGCCACCAGTTTTTTCACCACCTTTGGAAAAAACGCCTTTAACAGCCTTTTTTAACAGGTTGGATGGCTCCACTTCCGACTTAACCTCCAGCAGCGTCTGTTTGATTCCGGCGCGTTGAAGCTCAAGTTTAGCGGCCAGTTCCGCTTTTCGTTGTTGCAGTTTGGCTAGATTACTCATGGGTTTCTTCAGGCTTTTTGGGTTCATGTAAAGCAGCTTCAATCACCTTTTCCTGTACAAACGGGCCAATCCAGCGGTATATAAGGTAAGCAATGGGTATAAAAACCAGTCCGGCCAACGCAAATCCGCCAGCCCTGTTACCTATAAAATCGCCCAGCCACCAAGCAAATCCCATGCTGAAAAAAAACAGAACCAGTAAGCCAAAGACAACCAGCGTAAGCGCTCCGGCTAATCCGGATGCGGCATTGGCGGCCTTTTCTGTGGCATTGAGGGTAAAATAAGCCCATCTGGTTTCCAGATGCTCATTTACCTGCTCGTACAGTTTGTGCAACAATTGTTCGCTATCAGTTTCTTCAGCCATAAAGGTTTAAATGTATTTGGCACACTACCGGATATTTTGGTTTCAGACCTATAAGTTTTTGGAAACCTTATAGGTCTGAAACCAAAATATCCGGTAGTGTGGTATTTAGGCGCCGGAATCGCTCCAACCACCACACAAATGTAACCGCCTTCGTCAGTTTTCAACGTGATAATTATCATTCGGTGGTAAAACTTAGGTCATGGCATTCCGCACCTCAGAACAGGCAATTTTGTATGTACAAAATTATTATATCATGCCTGCATTCATTAAGCCATTCGCAGAAATCTCCATTAACGACCTGCCTCTTGTAGGTGGGAAGAACGCTTCACTGGGTGAAATGTATGCCCAATTGAACACCAAAGGTATTTCTGTACCCAACGGTTTTGCGGTAACAGCAGAAGGCTACCGGCACTTTTTGCACGTAAACAAGCTGGAAGATCCGCTAAACAATCTGATGGGCAGGCTGGATAAACAACTGTTTTCCAATCTGCCGGAAATTGGTGAAAAAGCCCGCAAACTGATTCGTGAGGCCTCCATGCCTGAAAACATTGCCGCTGAAATACGCCAGGCATATCGCAATCTACAACAACAGGAAGGCGCCGGAATTACGCTTGCAGTGAGAAGCAGCGCCACGGCAGAAGACCTGCCATCGGCCAGTTTTGCAGGCCAGTTGGAAAGTTTCCTGAATATCAGCGGAGAAGACGAGCTGGTAAAAACTGTTCACCGCTGCTTTTGCTCCCTGTACACCAACCGGGCTATCAAATACCGGGAAGATCAGGGCTTTGGCAATACCGATGTGGCGCTATCAGTGGGTGTTCAGGTAATGGTACGCGCCGATTTGTCTTCTTCAGGCGTTGCCTTCACCCTCGACCCGGATACCGGGTTCGATAAGGTAGTGGTGATTAACAGCATTTATGGGCTGGGGGAAAACATCGTGCAGGGTCGCTCCACGCCAGATGAATTTGTGCTGTTCAAACCGCATATCGGTACGGCGTTCAATCCGCTCATTATGCAAAATATGGGCGATAAAGAATGGACCATGGTGTACGCTGACGGCCAAAAAACCGGAGAAACTGTGTTAAACCAACTCACGCCACCCGAAAAACGCGACACGTATTCCCTGAGCACAGAGGATGCTTTAGTGCTGGGCGACTGGTGCGTGCGTATCGAGCAGCATTATCAGAAACCCATGGATATTGAGTGGGCGCGCGACGGGAAAACCGGCAAACTGTACATCGTGCAGGCTCGCCCTGAAACCGTGCACGCCAAAGACAAAACCAAAAATTTAACCCTTCACACATATAAAATACAGTCCAAAGGCAAAAAACTCGCTGAAGGTATTGCCCTGGGCGAACGCATTGCCACCGGCAAAGCCCGGCTGCTGCGCTCGCCCAAAGAAGCGCACCTGCTGAAGGAGGGTGAAGTGCTGGTAACCGACATCACCAACCCCGATTGGGATCCGATCATGAAACGAGCCGCCGCCATTGTTACCAACAAGGGTGGCAGAACCAGTCATGCAGCCATTGTAGCCCGCGAGCTGGGTACCGTGGCCATTGTGGGCAGTGGAAATGCCACTGATCAGATCCACGACGGTGAAGAGATTACCATATCCTGTGCTGAAGGCAAAACGGGCTATGTGTATGCCGGAAAGGCTACCTGGACCGTGGAGGAAAAAGATATTTCCAACCTGAAAATGCCTAAAACGGCGCCTATGCTGATTCTGGGCGATCCTTCCCTCGCTTTTCAGCAGTCGTTTCTGCCCAACCGCGGAGTGGGTTTGCTGCGCATGGAGTTTATGATTACCCACCATATTCAGGTGCATCCGCTGGCACTCACCCGCTTTGAACAATTAACCGATGACAAAGCCCGGGCTCAGATCATGCAACTCACCCGGCATTATCGGGATAAAAAAGAGTTTTTTGTAGACAAACTGGCACAGGGAGTGGCCACCCTTGCGGCCGCTTTCCACCCGCATGATGTGATTGTGCGCATGAGCGATTTCAAAAGTAACGAATACGCCAACCTGGTGGGTGGCAAACAGTTTGAGCCCAATGAAGAAAACCCCATGATTGGTTTCAGGGGAGCTTCCCGGTATTACTCACAGATGTATAAAGACGGTTTTGCCCTGGAATGCAAGGCCATGCAAAGGGTGCGCGATGACATGGGCTTTACCAATGTCAAACTCATGATTCCTTTTTGCAGAACGGTGGAAGAAGGCAAACAGGTGTTGGAAACCATGCGCGAGTTTGGTTTGGAGCGCGGCAAAAACGGATTGGAGGTTTATGTTATGGTAGAAATACCCAGCAACGTGCTCATGGCGGAAGAGTTTGCCGGCATTTTTGATGGTTTCTCCATTGGCTCCAACGATTTAACCCAGTTAACCCTGGGTCTGGATCGGGATTCCGCCCTGGTGAGTGGCTTGTTTAATGAAAAAAATCCGGCGGTAATGCGTCTGATTGCCACGGCCATTCATGCAGCAAGGAGAAAGGGAATCAAGATTGGATTGTGTGGCCAAGCGCCCAGCGACATGCCCGAGTTTGCCCAGTTTTTAGTGAATGAAGGCATACACAGCATTTCTTTTAATGCCGATGCCCTGATTAAAGGTATAGAAAACATGCTGGAAGCTGAAGCCATGGAACCCCATGAAAAAGAATTGCCCATTCCACCATGGACTAACCCCGAACGCGATCACACTTATACGGAGCCTCCCGCCACCAACCGCGACTGGGAGGAAAATGTGCGTGGGGAAGAGCTTTTTAAATAACCTGCCCATAACCATCCAACCTAACATACTATGAAAAATTAATTCACCCTGGTGCTTGGACTGGCTATTAGCCTGTTCTGCACCATTCCAGTGTACGCCCTGGAAGCGCCCGCGCAGGTTGTAACCGAACAACATGCTTATTCGGAAACCAATTCTTCCGAAACCAAAGCCAAACAGCACAAAAGCGGTGGCTTTTTCAAGCAACTGCGTGCGGTTAAGGCCATGAAAAAAGCGCTGAAACAGACGAAATCCTGGGTGCAGGAACAGTCGGTTAACAAGGGAAAAATAGCCCTGGGGCTTTTCATTGGCGCCATCATATTGATTGGCATCGGGGCTTTTATAAGCAGTGCATTACTGTATGCCGGTTTAGTTGCCTTTATTGCCAGCGATATCCTTTCTTTCGTGATTTTGGCTACTGATGAAGAACCCAAGCCCAGAAAAATTGCCAAAACCATACTCTGGGCTTCTCTGACATTGGTTCTAATTGCAGCGCTTTTGGCCTTGCTGGCTTATGTACTTTTAATAGCATTCTTTGCTGCCCTCTTTTAACAGGTTTTACCATGGTCAAAGCAATCGCACTTTCGCTTCTGTTTGTTATATTGGGTCTGAATCGTGGTTCAGCCACCATGCCGGATACGATTTCTATTAGTAGTTCAAAGGTTATGGTGTTGCAGCACAAACCGGGTTGGATCAAACGACTTGCTCCGGCCTCTCTATTTCGCCATACCCGGGATTCTCTGATTTCGGAAAGGCCCAGTAAACTTGCCCGAACAGCCGTTGTGCTCCTGGCGGCATCCTATGCTGGCACGGCCGTTTTAGGTGGGATATTTATGCCATTGGCTTACATTGGTTTAGCGGGCATTCTGACTGCCAATATCCTGGCTATCATTGTTTTAGCCCGAATTCCCAATAAAAAATCCAGAAGGTATGCCAGGGGAGTATTGATCATCACTGGCATTATCATAGCTGGTATTCTTTTGCTCCTTGGAGCCCTCAAACTGCTGTTTCCCGGCATACATTGATTCAATATGACGAATACAACTGTTTTGGAAACCCTTCAGGCGGCCATAGAGAAGGATTTACATCCGTTGATATTGCCTGTTCACGTCATTTTTCAATTTTGTCCAGTAACATGAATGGTAGATATCGTACATTTGTTTCTAAGGCAGATTCTATATTTATTCTGCCAGTATTATTCGATTTTTCATTAACCAATATTCATATTTTATGCAAAATGCAAATTTTCTTAACAGGCAAACATTAAACGCCCCCCCAAAAAAATTTCGGAATTAAATTTCGAAAATTCTTGTTTTTAATCATTACTCTTGCTGCTTCTTTAGTGCCGAATGTAAAATTAACTGCCCAGGGTCTTGAATGTTCTGTTGATATTCCTCACCAGATTTTTGAGAAAATACTTGAAAAACAAGCCCTAATTGAAGCCTTTGCCACAAATCTTGAGAATCCTGAAAGTCTACAAAGCTTAAATTTTCTCGCTGTACCTGTTAGATTCACAAATATCGCGGGTCCTGGCGGAGGATCTGTTATGAACAATGGCGATGCAGATCTTGCAATTTTAACGCTAAATAATGCTTTTGCCAATTCTGGGATTGTGTTTACACGTTGTTGTGATGTCAATGAAATTTGGGACGACCGAATCAAAGCCAGCGAAGAAGCTGATAAATTCATCACAAGTTTTGGATATGCAACCGGAACAGTTGAAGTGTATATCAAACCTGTTGAATTAAATGGCCCTTTACCATATGCCGTACTACCTGATCAGGCTTATTTAGATGGCAACCCCAATTGGAATGGCATAGGACAATTCTTGCATACCAATTTTATTAAACTTCGAGGCACAGGAGATCTTGGGCCAACTCTTGTGCACGAGATGGGACACCATTTTGGTTTATTGCATACCTTCTTCACGGCAAGCGTTAATTATAGCACTCCTCCTGCAGTTGATGCCAATGACTACCCTTATCCGGTTTTGGACGGGAATGGACAAATAGTTCCAACCTGGTGGGGACGGGAATTGGTAATTAGGCAGGTCGATGGTAATAAAGATTTCCCCCAAATAAATTTTAATCGTGCAGGCGATTTAATTAGAGACACCCCAGCCGACTGTAATAATCAAGCCCCGTCTTTTTTTCCCGGATGCCCAATCATTGGGCAAAACCCGGCCCCTGGTTGTGATTTCAACAATGCTCTGACATACCTTGATTATAATGGAGATCCTATAAACCCCGCTCCCAATGGGCTTTCACTTGGAAGGAATTTTATGTCCTATTGGCGGCCCCAATGCCTAAATCACTTTACCCAGGAACAAAAAACAAGGGCCCTATTCTATTACCAAAACCATCGCGCTCCAAGTTACAAGCTTGACAGATGTGACACTTTTACCGACAAAGTAGAGTTGGAAGGTACCGCCATAGGCCTGCATAATGTCAGCATACGGTTAAGGCACAACACTACAGAGAAATGTAATGTTACCAGCGGACGTTTTGGCCATTACAGTGGGTTAGCCCATCAGGATAATCTTAATGTACATGCTTATCACAATGGCGAAAGGGTTACACTAAAGTTCCCTAATAACCCTTTGAAAGTTCACTACGACCATACACATTGCGAGTGGAAGCGTGGAGTAGACTCTGACGATTTGCTCCCAATTCACGACCATATATTAGGCATAACACCACTGCCTAATGGGTACAGAATCATTGCAGCTGATGCAAACAAGGATAATAAGGTCACTACACAAGACCTTACAAAGCTGATTAGATTTATAGGTGGCTTAGACCCTGATTTAACAGCCAATCATGAACAACCTTGGCGATTCATACCTGAATTTGTACCTCAGAATTTTCCTGCACCTTTCAATTTGAACCCATTTGCGCTATTAGGAGGCGCGTATTTAGAGCAAGGTTGGACCTACAATCTTCCAGTTGATGGTCAGAGGGGCTTTGATGGAATCAAAATTGGCGACGTTAATTTTTCGTGGCTGAACGACCTTACCCCAATTTGCAACCCAGGATTTTCAGAACCTGGTAGCGAAGCCGCCACCTTGATGGTCCCCTCCATTTCTTTGTCTCAAAATGATGTGGTAGGCCTGACCGTTAAACTAACAAATCCTCAGGAGTTATCCTCATTCCAGTTTGCGCTCAAGCTACCTGCCGAACATTTGGAAGTATTGGAAGTACAAACAAACACCCTGCCTTCTTATTCCATAGAAGACAATTTTGGCTTGAACTTAGATGACCCAAATGCGCTAAGCACGGTTTGGTTTAAAACCTCCTCTGGTACCATTTTGTTACCGGGCAATAGCCCTCTTTTTACGATCTTTGTAAAAGCAAAATCATCTATTTCTAACCTTCAAGAGTTAATTTCTCTTTACCCTGAGATTACACCACACCGCTTCTACCAATCCTCCGGCACAAAAACGACACAACCAGTGCCTTTGGACATTACAGTAGTACCAGTAACAGAAAACCGTTCCGTCAAGGATTCAGAAAAGGTAAATGGCCAGTACGCCATTCGTTGTACGCCCAATCCCTTCTCTGATGCCTGTAGCGTTACCATAAATCATATTGGCGAACGTGAAGAGACGGTTTTAAGTGTTACAGACTTGAATGGAGCATTAGTACTGCAACAACCAATTCTGATATTTGAAGGCGAGAATACTTACGAGGTCAGTGCTTTCAAATCATTGCCAAATGGCACATACATAGTTTCTGCCAAATCAAACAATCAGTTCCTTACCACAAGGGTCATTAAAAATTGATAATCTTTTAATTGGGCATCCCGGAGGATATCCGGGATGCCCAAATTTTAACTACCCATGAAAAGTTCTTCACTTTTATTACTGGTATTAATACAAGTTTTTTACAGTTATGCTAACTTGATAGCTCAAGAAATTGAGCCCAATTGGGCCCGTTTTGATACAACGAATGTAGATGGTTTATATGGAGCACCTTTCGTGCATTCAGATGCTGCTGGCAACATTGTAGTGTGCAGCAATGACTTCAATCCTGGTCCTTTACTTTCTATGCTCACAACCAAATATACTGCTAATGGCCAGGTGCTTTGGCAACAAAAATTTGACTTGGAGGGCCAGGATGATCCAATATCATCCCTTTGCGATCAGCAAAATGCAGTGTATGTTGCCGGGAATACCGGGCAGAACAGTATCATGGGCGCCATACCAGGTATGGTGTTGCTCAAGTATGATGCCAACGGCAATCTGGAATGGTCGTACAGATACGAAGGCCCTGCCATAGGTCAGAATTATGTAACCAAGATATTGTTTGATGCCGATCAAAATGTAGTGGTGTTCGGCAACTACAGCAATACAGCGCTAATCAAAACCGGACTGTTCGCCGTTAAGTTGTCGCCTGACGGGCAGGTTTTGTGGTCGGCCAGCCATGTTGATACTGATTTCGGTTTTGTAGGTGTTGGCGCAAAATGGCAGAATGAACGCTGGGTATTTTGGGGCAGAAACTCTGGCGCAACCGGTACACGGTACTTAGCCTGGCAATTGACTGATGAGGGCCAAACCATAACAACTGACCAAACGGGCCTTAACCTGGCTCATTCCCCGGAGGCGGTGCACATTGGGAATGACGGAAGCCTTTATGTGAGCACCTGGGTTAAGTATCAATTATTAAAATTCGGCCTTGATGGGCAAAAGCTTTGGGAATATGATAAACCCAACAATCAGCCGCTCCCGCAAGGCGTGAAAGCCAGAGTCAATGTCATCGGTACAGACAGTACCGGAAATGTATTCGTTTATGGCTCATTCCGTCAACCAGATGGCCTTCAATTGCTGAGCACAAAAATAAACCCGCAAGGGTCTCTGGAATGGGAGCACACTACCATGCTGAATGGCAATCGTGTTTTACCGAGTAACCTGACCTGGCTGAACGACAGTACTATGCTGGTAGCCTCAACCGTTAGTACTGTTGCAGACAGCAATTTCTACGAATTTGCTTTTTTACTGTATAATCGAAGTGGTTTTATAGGCGCCGGATTCTCTGATCTCGAGGGAAGGCGAAATGCCCCTAAAAACATGGTAATTGCAAATGAGTCGCTGTATGTGGCCGGGATTTCAGATCAGTCAACATTTACGGATCCTCGTCGGCAAATACTTTGCAAATACGATCTGAATGACTTGTATGGTTTGGTGAGCACTTCAGAAAAAGCGACACTGCCCCTGATATTTTGGCCAAACCCGGCTTCAGACTGGGTAAAGTTTTACCTGCCACAAAGTGTCAACATCAGCACAAGTTGCTTATTGGAACTACGAGATGCCATGGGCCGTCGAGTGTATGTGCAAAAAATGGCCAGAGGAGAGGCCGAACTTTCATTAGAACACCTGCCCATTGGACTCTACCTTCTCTCCCTTACTACTAGTGATGGGGGTGTATATGTTGGGAAGGTAATTAAGCAATGAAACAAGTGAAATAAGTTCTTTTATTGTTATTCCTTTATCTTTATTCGGGCTTCATTTGTGTATCTTTGGGCATATCCTCCTGAACTTACAATTTATGAAGCTGGTAATTTCCCCAAAACCGAATTTAGTAAAAGACTTTCCTCCTGAGATGCAGGGTTCACCGCTAAGTGCGCGAAGAACGCTAAAATCAACTATTAGCGCACTTTGCGTACTTCGCGGTGAACCTTTCATTTGGCTCGGATTCTTCCTGCTCATCGGGCTGTCTGCCTGCAAGGAAAACTCCCGGGCCATACTGCCAGCGGAACCGGTCGTTGCCCCCCTCCCCCAACCTACCCCGCCAGAGCAGCCCCTTGCCCTGGTATTGGTTGACCATGAAGTAGAAATCCGCCATTTTTTCACCTATCTGGACAAACTGGTGGCTCAATACGATTCCCTGAGCACTTATCCATTAACCGAAAACCTGATCCTGCGCGCTAATCCCTGGATTTTGGACAGCCTGGTGCAAACAGATTATTACCTCCAAATGGCCAAAGGCAATTTCGTGTACGATCAGCCCCGTATGCGCATACTACACCCCGGCGACACCATTCGGATTCCAGGACCGATACTTGCCGCCAAACTGCTGGATAAAATGGCCCGAACCTGGCTGGACCTCAATATTCCCGCCTTTGAATTGCGCATCATGGAAGGAGATTCCGTCTTGTACTACATTCCCGTCAGGGTAGGCAAAAACGAAAGCAAACGACTGGAACTGGCTGGCCATGAGGTAGACCTGCGCACACGCACGGGGGAAGGAAGCATCATGCGCGTAAACAGATACCCCATTTTTATAGACCCGGTTACCGGCGAACGTTTCAAATACACCAAACGCGACGACCGGCGGACCACCCTGATGCCACAAATTCCGTGGATAGAACCTTTGATTGACGGAAAAAGGTATGGGCAACTCATACACCCAACTACCAACCCCAGAACACTCGGAAAAGCTGCTTCCAATGGTTGCATAGGCACCTCAGAGGCTGATGCCTGGCGGATTTACCAATTTGCGCCGGCAGGCACCAGACTGAAAATTCGTTATGATGTACAAGTTGTTACTCCTGCCGGCGACACCCTCCGCTATCCCGATATTTACGCTCCTGTAAAAAAAAGGAAAACCCAAAAAACAGTTGTCACAACTACCATTCAAGATCCCTCCATGGCCGCACAAATTTGTCAATGCGATCCATGGTTTTAGCGTATTTTGGACCATGTTTTCCATGCCTGAAAGTTTGAGAGCCTTCCTGCACGAAACCGGCGAAATTGCCAGGTTTTCGCTGCGTTTTTTCCGTGAAGGGTTTCAACCCCGTTTCGAATGGGAAGAGTTTGTGCGTCAGTGCTTTTTAGTTGGATATCGCTCATTGCCGCTTGTTGGGCTGACTGCATTTATCATTGGATTGGTGCTTACCATGCAATTGCGGCCAACTATGGTGTATTATGGCGTGGAAGTTCAAATCCCTGCCATGGTGGGTATTGCCATTGTACGGGAAATAGGCCCCATCCTAACCGCTTTGATTTTTGCCGGCAAAATAGGGTCCAGCATTGGAGCCGAGCTGGGTTCCATGAAAGTAACAGAGCAGATAGACGCCATGGAGGTTTCCGGCACCAATCCGTTCAAATATCTGGTGGTAACCCGTACCCTGGCTACCATGCTCATGTTGCCCATTTTGGTGCTTTTGGCAGATGCCATTTCCCTGGCTGGCTCCTACCTGGGAGTTAACATGTATGAAACCCTCACCTACCCCTTGTTTTTCAAAAAAGTATTCGACAACCTGACCTACATCGACATCATTCCGGCATTCGTCAAAACCTTTTTCTTTGGCTTTGCAGTAGGCATAATTGGCTGTTATAAAGGCTATTATTGCGAAAAAGGCACAGAAGGTGTAGGTTTATCCGCCAACTCCTCTGTTGTAGCATCTTCCGTGGCAATATTCATCCTGGACCTGATTGCGGTCCAGATTTCAGATTTGTTCCAACCCTGACACACGTTATGCAGGAAACGGTTATCAACATTGAAGGCTTGAGCAAATCCTTCGGCGCCAACAAGGTGCTGGATCATTTTGATTTGCAATTGCATCGGGGAGAAAATCTGGTGGTGTTGGGTAAATCTGGTTCCGGCAAATCAGTACTTATCAAGTGCATTATTGGCCTGATAGAACCCGACCATGGAAAAATCCAGGTGCTGGGCAAAAACGTGTTGAACCTGAACCATGTTCAATTAGATCAGGTGCGTGTAAAAGTGGCCTTTTTGTTTCAAAGTAATGCCTTGTACGACTCTATGACGGTGCGTGAGAACCTGGAGTTTCCACTGCGCAGACATTCCATTCAATTATCAGCGGGTGATGCAGACCAAATGGTGCGGGAAGCCTTGCAAAATGTGGGACTCGAACATACCATCGATATGATGCCGGTTGATCTGTCGGGAGGGATGCGCAAGCGCATAGCACTGGCCAGAACCCTGATCCTTAAACCGGAGATTATTCTGTACGATGAGCCTACCACTGGACTGGATCCCATCACCAGCCAGGAAATAAGCGCCCTGATCAACCAGATTCGCGATAAATACCAGACTTCTGCGCTGGTTATTTCACACGATATGCGTTGTGTTAAGACCGTTGCACACAGGATTGCCATGCTCATTGATGGGAAATGTTATGCCGTAGGTAGCTATGAAGAACTGGCCGCTTCGACAGACTCTAAAATCAAACCTTTTTTTGATTAACCACTATGAAAAAGAAAAAAGTCAATGCCGTCAAATTGGGCATTTTCGTACTGGTCGGATTACTCATCCTGGTTTTTACCTTGTATACACTTGGAAAAAACAAGACCCTTTTTGGTTCAAGCCTGGAATTAAAAACCAGATTTCGGGATGTAAATGGCTTGCTTTTAGGCAATAATGTGCGTTTTTCCGGCATTGATGTAGGCAGCGTGCATGATATCAGGATTTTGAATGACACAACGGTGGAAGTGACCCTTACCTTGGATAAAAACATGCGCCAATACATCAAAACCAATTCACTGGTGAGCCTGGGTACTGACGGATTGATTGGCAACCGGGTCATCAACATCTCAACCGCATCCGGCAATGCCCCTTTTGTACAAGGCGGCGAACTCCTCCCCTCCAAAGAAGAGGTGAATACCGAAAAAATGCTCCAAACCTTATACGGAACCAACGAAAAGGTGTCCAAAATTGCTGAAGGCTTGCTCGAAACCATACAGCTCATCAATACAAGTAGCGAATTATCAAGCTTATTAAACGACAAATCCCTATCCTCCAATCTTCGGAGCTCTTTGTATCACCTGCACGAAACCAGTTTGAACGCTTCTTTATTTATGAAAGATGCCATTTCTACCTTACAACTGGCCACAGAAGGTCAAGGTACGCTGGGCGTTTTATTGAGAGATACTACCCTGTCTTCAGAGCTCAAGCAAGCCGTGTTGCAAATTCAGGCACTGGAAAACAGCACCCAGCGACTCGTTACGGATGTTAATCAAATGGCCAACGTGCTGGAAAAAGACATACAACAGGGAGACGGTACCGTAAACACTCTTTTAAGAGACTCCCTCATGGCTGCCAACCTGCGCGCTACCATTGAAAACGCGGAAAAAGGCACCGCAGCCTTCGCAGAAAATATGGAAGCCCTCAAAAGCAATATCCTCCTCAAAAACTACTTCCGGAGGAAGGCACAAAGAGAAATCGAGTAGGAGGAGAGCGTTAGCCCTCCGTCCTCTCACACCACCGGACGTACGGGTCTCGTATCACGGCGGTTCATTAAAGTTCTACGACGATGGGTGTACAGTTCCGTTAAGGGAGTGTACCCC
>JAFLBO010000013.1 GCA_017303475.1 Chitinophagales bacterium | reverse complement strand
AAAACTGTCCTTTTTCCGCCATTTTTCACCTTTTTTCAGTCACGTAACTCAGGCTATGCTTCTTCAAAAACGCAAAAACTGACGAAAAAAGCTCAAGTTTTTGACTCCGTCAGAAAATCCCCAACATACTCTTATGATTTTCAGGCCTTTCAGCCGTGGGTTTTTCAGAATAATTGCCTTTTTATATTAAAATTTTAACAAATATTGACCCTTGAACATTCCTTTTAACCAACTTTAACCTACCACATTTTTGAGTTTAATGTGGTGTTAACCAAAAATACCAACCGCATACTATTAAATTTGACCCAAGAAAAGAGGCGCACCGGAAACTGCGCAAACAATTTCTCACTTTCACGCCATGAAAAACGTACATAGTTCCCGGCTTTTGGCATTGATCGGCCTGTTCTTTTTGGGCGCTGCGTTCTCCGCAAACGCTCAGGATGATTTGTACTATGATCCGGCTACGGACAGACCGGCTACCCCGCCGGCTACCTATACGGATGAGTACCAAAACGACAATAATGTTACGCGTCGTTACGACGACGATGATGAATACTACGAGGACGACGATTATGCGTACGAGTATTCCTCCCGCATCCGTCGCTTCCACCGTCGCTCGGTGGTGGTAGATTATTATGATCCATTCTTTGTGGACATGTATAACTACGACCCATTCTACTCTCCGGGTATGACCATTTATGTTTCCAACTACAATGACTACTGGACCTGGCGTCGCTGGCGCCGCTGGCAGCGTTGGAACAGCTGGAACAGTTGGGATTACGGCTGGGGCTACAACGCCGGCTGGAACGCCTGGGGCTGGAACAGCTGCTACCGTTACAATAGCCCCTGGTACAATCCTTGGGTAGTGAATAACTACTATTACGACCCATACTGGACCTGGAACGGTTACAACCCGTACTACAGCAACTGGGGTAATGGTAATGGCTGGGTTCACAACCACTATTACTATAACAACAACAATGGCGGCGGCGGTGGTTACTCCCCTCGTACCTACACCGGCCCGCGCAGGGGTGGAACCCAGGGTAATCCTGGTTATGCCCGCATTGCCGACAATAAGGGTCGTTTGGCTCCTGCCGACAATAATGCGCCAACCATTGAAAAAACAGCTCCGCGTCCGGGCCGCACTGCAACGGATATGGATCCAGGCACAGCCGTTGGCCGTACCAAACAGCCAACTTCTCCAGATCGTACCGCTACTCCGGATAACACCGGTCGCCGTCCGCAGGATGCAACCAGTGGTCGCACCCGCACCCCGGACACACCAACCGGTCGCGGTGTAGAAAGCCCAACCAGCCGTCCAGCCGATGTGTCTACCCCACGCCGCAGCGAAGAACCAGCTACCCGTCCTCAGCGCACGGAAACGCCTACACGCCGCGATGATGGTTACACCCCACGCCGCAGTGAAGAACCAGCTACCCGTCCGCAACGCACGGAAACGCCAACCCGTCGGGAGGAAAACAACGGTGGTTACACCCCACGCAGAACGGAGGAACAACCCAGCCGTCGCCAGGAGGAAAGTCGCCCAACCCGCCGCGCAGAAGAGCGCAGCTATGATCGTCCAACCCGCTCCGGCGGCAACGATAATGGCAGCTCAATGGAACGCAGCAGCCGTCCTAGTCGCTCAGACAACAGCGGCAGTAACATGCGCTCCAGCGGTGGCAGCAGCAACAGCAGTTCTGGCAGCAGCCGCAGCTCTGGCAGCAGTAGCGGCGGTGGCGGTCGCAGCAGCAGTGGAGGTGGCGGTAGCCGCGGTCGGAACTAACAAGATGTAGACTTTTGGGGAGGCGGAAATTGGTGCATGTCGCCCTTTTCCGCCTTCTTTTTTGCCTGAACCAACCTATCTTATACCATGAAAAAGATTGCCATCCTTGCCTTTGCCCTTCTCTGCCTGGGCCAGGCGAATGCCCAAAATGCCAGCGATGCGCTGCGTTATTCGTATTTACTTCCCAGCGGTTCGGCGCGTTATGTAGGCGCTGGCGGCGCTTTTGGCGCACTGGGCGCTGAATTTGGCTCCATCAGTCAGAATCCCGCCGGCTTGGCTATGTTCCGCAGCAATGAACTTACTCTGACACCCTCTTTGCTGTTTTCCAAAACAGAAGCGGGAATTGCCGGAAATCCTTCCTACAACGACGATAAAAGCAAGTTCGGGTTTGACAACATTGGTTTGGTATTCAATACCTCTCCTGGCGAATCCAGTAGCTGGAAATCCTTCAATTTTGGCATCGGCTACAACCGCCAGGCCGATTATAGTCGCTCCATCTACTACGAAGGAGACGCCACCGGAACCATTATGAATGGTTTTTTCAATGATTACCGCAATGGCAACAGCGGCGACCCTTTTGGCTCGGAGCTGGCGTATAATGCCAATGCGATTTACGACGATGGAACGGGTGCGTTGACGTACGATTTTGCCGGCAACGAAAATGCCGTGGTTCGTCGCTCCCAGATCATCAATACGTATGGTCGTATGAATGAAATGGCCATTGCATTTGCAGGCAATTACGATGAAAAGCTCATGGTGGGCGCCACTGTAGGCGTTCCGTTTGTAAATTACCGCATTGAAGGTGAGTATATTGAAAGCGATCCGGCTGAAGCGGTGCAATATTTTGACAGGCTCACCTACACCGAATACCTGCGTTCTTCGGGTGTAGGTATCAACCTGAAACTGGGCGTTATTTACAAGGTAACGCAGGCATTACGTGTAGGCGCAGCCTTCCACACACCAACGGCTATCAGCCTCACTGATCAGTACAGTAACACTTTTTCCTACGATTACACCGATGGCTCGGGTTCTAATATTGGCGAAATTTTGGAGTCGCCAGATGGCACCTTTGATTACAAACTGCGCACACCCTGGCGTGCGAGTGCCAGCGCGGCGTTGGTGGTGAAAAAAATTGGTTTTCTGAGCGCTGATGTAGAATGGGTAGATTATTCTGCAAACCGCTACAATTTCACGTCAGATATAGCCAGTTCCAGCAACAAAGAATATGAGCGCCAGGTGAACAACGATATTTCGCGCAGCTACCGTCAGGCCATGAATGCGCGTTTGGGTGCAGAGCTGGTGCTGGATGAGTTTCGTTTGCGTGGCGGCTTCAACCTGCTGGGGAAACCGGAAGAAGGCGCCACCGATTTCAATACGGCGTTCACTGCAGGCGCAGGTGTGCGCGGTAAGTCGTTCTTCCTGGATTTTGGCTATCGCAGGGGCAAAGGAAAGGGTAGTATTACCCCGTATGAAGGCGCTCCGGAGGCGTCTACCAGTGTAGTAACCAACGACTTTTTGCTGACTCTGGGCTTCAAATTCTAGTACAAGGCTGGTATTTTTGTACCAGTAATTCAAAAAACCTGAAAAAAAAGGTTGGCACATGGGGGAAGCAACCCTATCTTTGTGCCAACCTTTTTCTTTTAATCCGCGGGCATTCGTGCCGGCCTTTGCTCTCCCAACCGATTTTCTTTCCGATTTTAAAGTATCTACTTTTTAATCACTACCACTATCGACCGTATGGTTACATTTCGTGGTGTGATCTTTCGCTGTTTTGCAGCTTAAGAGTCAAGCACTGCGTTGTGTTTCAATTATAATCTCATGGTTGCCCCTTCCGGTTAGGCTCGCGGTGAGGGGCTTTTTTTTGCCAAAAATGCCGTTTCGGCTGTTCAATAGTACCCCAACCGATAAGAAATCGAATAAGACTTATGGCCCTTGGCCTTTCGGTTTTCCCGTTTTAATCGGGGTTTTTCGATCCTCTTCCTACCCCCCGCAAGAAGGCCCACTCAGGTGGGTCTTTTTGTTTCCAGGATAATGCTCCCTTGCTAAAATCCTCCTAAATTTCGCCCGGCTAACACATTCACTCTGCCATCATGCGCATCCATTTTCCGGAAGGATTTATTTGGGGGACTTCTACTGCTGCTGCACAAGTGGAAACAGCAGGTTCACACAACTGGCGCGGCCGAAAAGCCATGGACGGGTCCGTTTTTGAACGGACCACTGACCATGAACTTCGTCGTGAAACAGATGCGGCCCTGATTGCACAGTTTGGGTCCGTTTACCGCTGCGGTGTGGATTGGAGCAGGATACAACCCGAGCCGCAAGGCAAATTCGTGCCGGAAGTGGTAGCTGAATACCAGCACTTTTTCCAGGATCTGCGCAACCGGGGCGTTAGCATCATGCTGGTGCTGCACCATTTTGCCCACCCGGAATGGTTTGAAAAAATGGGCGCCTGGACCAACGAAGATAACATTCCTTATTACCTGGAATATGTGCGCCTTTGCGTGAAACACTTCGGCGAGTACGTGAGTTATTGGAATACGTTTAACGAGCCTAATGTGTACGCCATGAATGCCTTTATGCTGGGAAATTTTCCACCAGGTAAAAAAGCGCGCTATTTCCTGGCCAACAGGGTGCTGGATAATATGGGCACAGCGCATGATATTGCGTACCGGATGATCAGCGAAAAATCCGACGCCCCCATCGGTATTTCGCTTAACACAGCGCTGTTTGAAGGCCGGGGGATTTTGGGGAAGCTGGTGGCTGCCTTTGTAGACTGGTGGTTTATGCGTCGTGCCGCCCAACCTTTTGAACGCTGTGATTTCTGGGGGGTGAGTTATTACGCTTACATGATTTTTAACCCTTTCCCGGTGGATGCCATGAGCGGCAGCCGAACGCTTGATGCGTGGAACGTTCCTCACGACAATATGTGGGCTTACCGGCCGGAAGGACTTGGCAAGGCGCTGCGCAGGTTTCATAAAAAGTACCAAAAACCGCTGTTTATCACCGAAAACGGGATTTGTACCGACGATCCGCAACTACGCATCAAGGCCATCAAAGACTACCTCAGTGTTTGTGCAGATGCCATTAAAGATGGTGTGCCATTGCTGGGCTATATCCACTGGAGTACCTGGGATAATTTTGAGTGGCATCTCGGACGCAGCTACCGGTTTGGGTTGTTGCGCGTTGATTTTAACACCATGGAACGGGAGCAAACCCCGGCCGCCACTTTTTATGCCAACGTAACCCGCGAAAACGGGTTTGATTTGTAAACTATGCCTAAACAACTGCATTTCCGCCTGCTTCTGTTTTTAATGGTGTACCTCATCCTGAAATACATGGGTGGGTCCTTTGGCGCACTGGTGTTATATCCCGTTACCCTGCTGGTAACCATTCTGCACGAATTCGGGCATGCCCTGGGGGCCTTGCTGAGTGGCGGCTCGGTGGAAGGCCTGCAGATTAATCCTGATGGCAGCGGGTATACCAAAACCCGGGGTGGAAGCGCCGGACTGGTGCTGGTGGGCGGCTATCTCGGCAGCGCCATTTTGGGAAATATCCTGTTTCGGATTGGCGCCAAACACCACAGACTGGCACAAGGGACCCTCATTACCATGGCTGTGTTGATGGCGCTGGTTGGACTGATTTGGTTTGAATCGTTTACCAGTACGGGTATTTTGTGGGCATTTGCGGCATCGCTGGTGTTTTTTGCCCTGAAAACTACCTGGGATCAGGATGTACTCATGTTTCTGGGCCTGGCAGCAGTGTTGTATATTATCCAGGATTTCAATGTGGGACCCAGCAGCGATCTGGCCATGTACGAGAAGGTGGTGGGCTTGTTCCCGGCGCAGATATGGATGTATATCTGGCTCGCCATGGCGGTGCTGATGTCGTTCTGGAACGCCCGGAACACGTTCCGGGGGGTGTAGCACTCGGTATCACCTGGTGTAGCTCCCGGAACACGTTCCGGGGTTACTGATGTTGGAGTGCTTCGCACTCCGCGTGGGCTGAGGCCTACGCGACGTTAATGAAACTTTTTTAGTCTATTGATTACTCATAGCAGCAGCGGCTAAACCCGCATGCACCTCAAACCCATCAAACCCATCAAACCCATCAAACCCATCAAACCCATCAAACCCATCAAACCCATCAACCCCTTTCACCGCTTCTTAGCCTCATTCCACAGCGCATCCATTTCGGCGAGGGTCATATCCTGGAGTGGTTTTGGGGCCTGCTGTTCGATGTATTCAAAACGGGATTTGAACTTGCGATTCACGCGTTCCAGGGCTGTTTCCGGATCTACACCAATGAAGCGGGCGTAATTGACCAGGGAGAATAACACATCGCCAAACTCTTCTTCGATGTCTGCTATCGGGGCGTTGTTGCGCACATTTTCCTGCAATTCGCCGAGTTCTTCTTCCACCTTGGCCCATACCTGTTCGGTGTTTTCCCACTCAAACCCCACCTGTTTGGTTTTTTCCTGCATGCGGTAGGCTTTCACTATGGCCGGAAGTCCGGACGGCACACCGGCAAGCAGCGATTTTTTCCCTTCCTTGAGCTTGAGTTGCTCCCAGTTGCGTTTTACCTCGGCTTCATCGGCCACTTTTACATCGCCGTAGATATGCGGGTGGCGGGAAATGAGCTTCTCACAAATAGCATGCAGGGCATCTGCTACATCCCAGGCGCCTTGTTCGGAGGCAATGCGGGCGTAGAATACCATGTGCAGCATGATGTCGCCAATCTCTTCCTTAATCCCGTTCAGGTCGTTTGAGAGAATAGCATCGGCCAGCTCATAGGTTTCCTCGATAGTGAGGTTGCGCAGGGTTTCATGTGTTTGTTTCCGATCCCAGGGACACTGTTCCCGGAGTTCGTCCATGATGGTGAGCAATCGGCCGAAGGCCTCTGTTTTTTGTTGGTGGGTGTTCATGACGGTGGACGGTAGACGGTTGACGGCTTACGGTGGACGGTTTACGGTGGACGGCTTACGGTGGATGGCCGTCTACCGTCTACCGTAACAACGTTACGTCGCCGCTTTGGGTGAAAGTTGATTGTTGTCCGGCGCGGATGGCTTCGTATTCCACCCGCCAGATGTACACATCGGATGGGGCATCGAGGTTGTTGTATTTGCCGTCCCAGCCTTGGTTTGGGTTGTTGGTTTCAAACACTTTTTCGCCCCAGCGGGAATACACCTGAAGTTTGGATGCCACTACCTCGCAAGGGTAAATTGGGCGGAACACATCGTTGGCTCCGTCGCCATTGGGCGTAAAGGCGTTGGGAAACATATCGTCTTTGGCGCCTATTTCTACGGTTTTCGACAACTCATTCTGGCAGCCATTGAAGGCGCCGGTGCGGGTTACCACAATCTGACCGCCTTCTGTGTGGCAAATCCGACCGGGAATGCCCGGATCCGGTTCAGCGCCAACAATGGTCATGGTGTATTCCACACCGGCGGCATTGCTCAGGAAAATGATCTGTGTACACTCTCCCGGGCACAGGGAACTGTCGGCAATCTGGAAATCTACTTCAATGGGCTGGCAGATGGTTTGCACCAGACTGCTCTCCTCTGAAACGGTTGACAATACATTTTCTGTGAGGAAAACGGTGGTTTCGTTGGGTACCATGGTGCTTTGCTCCGGAGAAACGCTTTCCCGTTTCAGCCCGGCGGCTGCCGGACAGCAATCGCCGGATTTGCCATTGCGATCCGTGCGCGCAAGCAGCATGTTGGTTTGGGTACCTGCGCCGCTCACGCCCGCGCTCACGAAGCCATCGTCGTAACTTTCCACCTGCCAAAGCATGTTGGCGGCGCCATCGCCTTTGTAGGTGTTTTGCCAGAGCATGTCGTTGTTGGCATTGATCTTAATCAGCGTGGCTGGCGTGCCGCTGTTGCCAGGGCGGCCCAGACTCAGCACAAATTGATCGCCAGGCAGCCCAATGAGGTCGGTTACGCCGATGTGTTTTCCTGGTATGCCGTAAGTGAAGGAGGTTTTGACATTGCCGGCTTCGTCGGTGGTGAGGGTCCAGGCGCGGGCATTTCCGTCGGTGAAACCTTGGGAGTTTCCGGCAAACATAAAGCCGCCATTGGCAAGTGGTGCAATGTGGCTCAGAAGATCAGTATTGTCGCCAATGGAATAACGCTGAATCGTGCCTACCAGATCGCCGGCGGCATTGAATTTGGCGTAAATGCCCTGCGATTCGTTGGTTTCAATATGATAACCGGCACAATGGATGAGTCCTTGCGCATCCTGCCATCCTTCACCCAGTTGTTCATAGCCTGGTTCGCCGAAGATATTAAACCACACCATGTCGCCGGATTCGTTGATTTTAACGGCCAGCGCGTCGCGGTCGGTAGGTGAAATCACATAATCGCCGGTAAGCAGGTAGCCGTCCTGCAAGGGAGAAATACGGAGCAGTCGGCAGGAGGGCAGGGCGCGTTTGTTCCAGACAACCGAACCATCGGAGGGTTTGATTTTCATCCAGCTGGCTTTGGCTTCACCGGCGCTGTTGAAGGCATCGTAGGTGATGATCAGGTTGCCGTCGTTGGCCCGGAATACATCCAGCGCCTCAGCGCGTGGCGCTTCGGCAGTGTAGGTTCTGGTCCAGGCAATCTGCCCGTCTTCTTCCACCATGAGTACCATCATGGCTTGCTGACTGCTGTTTTGCAGGGCCGTAGCGCCCACGAGCACCATGCGACCGCCTGGCAGCACCTCAATGGCATTAGCCCGATCAGTGAAGTAATGATCGTAGGTTTTGATGTATTGGTCCTGTGCGGCAAGCAAGGCAGGCAGCAGGAATAATACCGGCAAAAAGTTCTTCATTCGGCAAAGGTAGGGAAAGTGGAATATCCAATATCCAATGGCCAATTTCGAATGTTCAAGTGGTGCGGGAGTTTTGGGTCAGCACGTTTCCCGTACCGGCGGGTTCAGCCGCCGTATTGGTTAGGGCTCCTGTACCGGCGGGTTTAGCCGCCGTATTGTTTAAGGCTCAAGTGCCGCCGGGTTCAGCCGCCGTCCGGGTTAGGTTTTTCGCGTTGATGGATTTCCCGCAGATTTTCGCAGAGGTTACCGTGGGGTTAAAGGGTTGGGTTGGAAAGGATTTTCTAAGTATCCATGACCCGCTGGTTTTTTCGGGATATCTTAAAATTTCCCAGGCTTTTTTCAGCAAACAAGGATGATAGCCGGTTCAGGAACGCTTCTCTGTAGGCTACCGGACTTTCTGCATAGGTGAATTCGACGGTTTCACCGTTGATCAATTCAGAAAAACCGATTAGACCGGTATCCAGGTCAATGATGGCTTGCACTGTTTTACCCGGAATGGACAAGTTGATGGGAGCTTGATAAATCATGGTGTTGAAGGGAGTGTGATCTATTGTACACTACTGGACATTTTGGTTTCAGACCTATAAGGTTTTTGGAAACCTACGGTATGTACACAAGTTATATATGGATGTTAAGGCAATCTGGAAACACATCTAACATCTTGTAACCACTCGTTTTAACGAGTGGCCAGGAATACCCCACTATTCACATCTAGCATCTTTGCAGAGCATCAGCATCCATAACCTCTTGAAGATGTGATGTTTTGTAAAGATGCTAGATGTAATGGGGGGGCGACTTTTGCCCGCCGTTAAAACAGCGGGTTACAAGATGCTAGATGTTATTAATGGGGATAATCTCAGAAATTGATTCTCTATTTAACTTGTGTACATACCGTAGGTTTCCAAAAACTTATAGGTCTGAAACCAAAATGTCCAGTAGTGTGGATCTATTCGCCAACCGGTCATTTTTTTCCATGTTGGCATCCTCGCCAACAAAAATCGGTGGAATGAGTGGTATAATCTTATTTCCAGGCTGCTCAAATCTGACAACTCACGTTGTATTAAATGCCGACGTGATTGTTGGCGAGTACGCCAACGGTAAAAAAGTCTTGATAATCACAGCTTTTCCCCCAACCTCTCCACCAATCTCCTCGCCAACCGTTCATTATCAAACTCCCGTTCACAAAATTCCCTCGCGTGCGCGCCCATTTGCGCGAGCGCCGGGCCGGCATCGTAGCAGTACTGAATGGCCTGCAGCCAGGCCTCGGGGGTGTCGGCCAGCAGGCAATCGTGCTGGTGGCTGGCGTCAATGCCTTCCATGCCCAGGGAGGTGGAGAGCACCACTTTGCCTACGGCCATACCTTCCAGGATTTTGGCGCGCATGCCGCCGCCGGAGAGCAACGGTACGGCCATGACGGAGTGCTGGTTGATGAAATTCGGCGCACTGGGCACTTCGCCGTGAAAAAACACCCGCTCGAGCTGCAACTCCCTGATCCAGGCCGGTGCGGTGCGGCCAGCTATATGGAAACTAAGCTCGGGGAAACGCGGAGCCAGCAGCGGCAGCCACACCTGATCCAGAAACCAGCGCAGTCCTTCCTGATTGGGCATCCAGTCCAGCGAACCAATAAACGACAAACTGAGCGGCCTTTCAAAACTCGATGGATCCGGCCGGTAATCCCGGCAATCCAGTCCGATGGGGCACACCGTTGCGGGGCGCGTCAGACCCATTTGCTGAAAACGCTCCACATCCCGGCGGGTGATGCCCACCACCAGATCGCAGTGGTTGATTTGCTCGAGTTCGTATTTTTTTAGTCGCGGCGTGATCTGGTTGAGGTACCATTTTTTGAGCAGCTGGGCATTGTCGGCCACGCGTTCCCAGATCTCGTGTTCCACATTGTGCGCCCGCAGCACGGCCTTTGCCTGAGGAGCGTATTGCCGGATTACGGGCAGGTAGGGGGCCAGAAAAATGGATTCCAGCTGCACTACGTCGTACGACTCGTTTTGCAGCAGTTCTGCCAGTTTTTGGGCAAACGCTTCGTTTTCAAACCGTTCCACATGATAGGATTTCCGGCTGAACAACAAATTGCGCAGTGCCGGAACAGGCCGGATATGGTTTTCTACATAAACGGTGTGAATGTCTTTGTAATGATTGACATCCGGCGGAAGGGTATCCACATCAAACCAGTGTTTGCTGGTATTCATGGAAAGCAGCGTCACCTCATGTCCCAGCGCCGCATAGGCCTTTGCCAGATAGGTAACGGCAATGGCGCCACCGTCTTTGAGCGGGTAGGGGAATTTGTGGGTGAGCTGAAGAAGGTTCATAGAATGTCCAATATCCAATGTCCAATGTCGAATGTCCAAGTGGGGCGGGTGCTTGGCGTCAGCACATTTGATTAAGGTTTTTCGCCTGAATGGCGAATATTATGGTAAAAAGTTCAAACTGACTGTTCAGGCAGTTTTAGCAGCTTTATATACTGCGTTGTCAAAACTTATCACGAGGGCCGTGGGCATAAAAAGCCTGTTTTTCCTTGATTTTTTCCACCATTTCTTCCACCGTGGGTAATACTTCCGGCGGAATACGCAGCAGCAGATTATCTTCCGTACGGCCCGCAAGCAGTAGCGCGGCATAGTAGATCAGCACGTAGCGCTCGCGCAGGGCCAGGCCATGCTCTTCGGATTCAAAAAAGGATAACACCAGTTGGGTTTGGTGAAGGTAAAGTAAGCGCTCCCAGAGCCATGCAATATCCCCTTTTTCAGTATCTTCAATGATTTGTTCTATACGCTCCGGGATTTGTTCAAAAATTCCGTTCCAGATTTCGATGGTGAGTTGGTTGGCTAGACCACCATTGTCCTTTTCAGTGCCGTTGTATCTATGAATATACTCCAATGCCTGCTTGGGATGTATGTTTTGGTCAAAGTATAACACAGCTATATTGTTCAGTGCATCCACATGTCCTTTCTCAATGGCCAAGAGGAAGTATTTTTCGGCATCGGTGTATTTTTCCTGATTAATATACGACAACGCTAAATTGTTCAGCGCATCCACATGTCCTTTCTCAATGGCCAAGAGGTAGTATTTTTCGGCATCGGTGTATTTTTCTTGATTATCATACAACAAAGCTAAATTGTACATCGCACCCACATGTCCTTTCTCAATGGCCAAGAGGTAGTATTTTTCGGCATCGGTGTATTTTTCCTGTTTATTATACAAATTAGCTAAATTGTTCAGCGCACCCACATGGCCTTTCTCAATGGCCAGTAGGTAGTATTTTTCGGCATCGGTTTGTTTTTCCAACTTTTCAAAACACAGGCCCATGCCAAAAAATTTCAAACCGTCTTCCTCGTTTTCAATCTCCTCAAGCTTGAGCAAGAATTGTTCGTAATTCCCTGCTGATTGCAGCTCAATAAGTTCCTGTTCAATTTCTTTAAACATTCTCGGTAATTCTGTATCCGAAATCCCTTCCGGTTTCAGTGCCAGGGTGTGCTTAATCATGTCGTCCCGCTCCGACACAGTCAGGTATCTGGATTGGGAAAGTCCTTTGCTTAGCGCCATTGCTTTGTCGAACGACAAATTTTTATCTTTCAACGCCGTTAAATGTTTCGTGGCTAATGCCTTTAACTCATGTGCTTCGTACCAGGCTTCCAGGAAAAGGGTGAGGTATTTGGCTCTACGTTTTTGGTCGGGATTGCCTTGTGTGACAATGAGCCACATGTTGAAAAAGCGCTCGGAAAGGCGGTAAAAATGATTTTTTTTGCCTGTGCTCAGGGTTTCTACGATGCCAAAATGATCCAGTTGTTTCAGGAAAGAAGAAATGGTTTTGCTTTCCATTCGGCAACGCTGCACGAGGGTTTTGGTAGGAACGGCTTCCCAGTGAAAAGCCATTTCCTGCACAATTTTACGCTGCGGGGCGGTCAGGTTGTTGAGGCGTTCCTGATAGAGCGGCGTGGCTTTGTCCATCACTTTACGCAGGTAATCGAAGCCGTAAAGTTCCGAGTCGTGTAGCAACACCTGTATAAAATACTGCAAAGCACGGGGCAAGCCATCGGTCAGTATCCGGATAGCCTCCACGCGTCCGCGGAAACGCAGGGCATAGTCATGGAGTACGGGGAGTTCCATCTCTTCGGCCCATGCATTGAGCAGGCAGTGTATTTCCTCAAAGGTCAGGCCGGGAAGGCGATGGCGGCGGAAAAAATCGTAGAAAGGCTTGTCATACTGCCAATAATGCTCGCTCATTCGAGTGCTCCCGCCTATGATTTGAATATCCTGATGGTTAAGCAGGGTTTCGCGCAGCAGGTGCGCATCGTCGCCAAAGTTTTCTAGAATGCGGTCAAGGTTGTCTAAAAGCAGCACTACACGCTTTTGTTGACTTTGCAACAAACGGTGTATTTCAGCATAAAGGTAGCGGGTGTACGCGTGGTTGTCTTCAAAGGTATCGAAATCGGCCAGGTGAAGACTAGCCTTGAAGCGAATGGCTAATTCTTCCAGCACCTCAAACCAGAGGTCCGACAGGCGGTAAATGGCATTTTGTTCTTCCGCGAGGTTGATGGCCACCAGGTATTGGGCCAGATCAGGTTGCTCGTCTATTTCGATCTGAATGCGCCGCAACAAAGTGGATTTTCCACTGCCGCGCCGTCCCAGGATGAGTTCGTGCTGCATAGGCCCGCCTTTCATTCGACTCCGAATATCGTCCATGATGAGTTCGAATTCGGCAATGCGGATCAAAAAGCCACGTTTGACGGCCTCCGGGCTGTTGTTAGCGGCTTGATACAGCGTCAGGCGGTCAATAAACCAGGTGGGGTTGTCTTTATAGCGCTGGTTTTTCATGCGTTGTAAATCGGGTTGTCGCGGCGCCAAAACGCTTGTAAGAAAGGCGAAACGAAGCGGTATTGGCCTGCCTGTTCCGTGAGGTAACCATCGTGCTCGAGGCCGTGCACCAATTCCATGTATGCATACTGGAGTTGGTGTTTTATGGCAAAGTCGTATAAAATTTGCGGACTGATGTTGTCTTTATGGGCAATATGTACCAGCACTTCCATCAAAAAGGCTTTTTCGGCGGGTTCAAAATAATCGTTCAGGCGGTTTTTCCATTCTTTGAAGTGGTCGCTATTCACAACAATGGCCTGAAAAGCCAGGTTAACATGCGATGAATCAATTGCCGGGTCATTAGCTCGGCGTGCCGCCTTATTGATTTCATCAAGCATTAAATTGAGGAAATATGGGATATAGTGCCGTACCTGATCTAAGAGGTATTCTGCCAAAGCCGGTTTGTATTGCACGGTTGCGTCTTTGGTAGCCCAATGAATGTAGTTTAATGCTTCTGTACGCGTCATGGGGTCAAAAGCCACCGGATTAAAATCGTTGATATCGGCAATGCGGCCTTCAATGGCTTTAACCACGTGTTGAATGCCCACTGAGCCGGCCAATACAAGGTTTAAACGATTGCGCAATTTGGGATTTTGGCGCAATTCACGGAGGTGGTTGAGGATATTTCCGGCTTCTTCGCCCCGATTTTGTTTGCGAAGATTGTTGAGCACTTCGGGTAATTCATCTAAGAGCAGCACCACCCGCACCTCGCTTTCGGCAATTTTTGTCAGCAGGCTTTTGAGTTCCTGCTCAAAGTTGATGTCGTTTTTGTCGCCAAATTTGACTCCATCCAGCGTGATTTCTTCAATTTTTATGCCTTTAACGAATTGAGCAACCCATTTCAGACCTCTATCAAATTGATTCAGGCATTGAAGCAGTAGTTCATAAAAACGGCGGTAATATTCTGCTTCTGACTTGATTCCTTGTATGTTTTGAAAAAGGCATCGTGTGTTTTCGGGGCAGTTTTCAGCCAAAGCCAGCATTACGGATGATTTTCCCACCCTGCGTGGGGCCGCAATAAGCACGTGATTGCCTTTTTCGATTTCTTCCCAAATGCTTTCTTCAATGAATGGGCGGGGAAAGTAAAATGTACCTTCTGCGGTGTTTCCGATGGTGACTTTTGGATTGGTCCAGGTGTTTTTCATTGGCAATGGCTTTGAAGTTAAAAATATTTGACTGCAAATTTATTGTCAAAAATTTTTTTTCGTCAATACGCCAGTCTATCGGGTACAGCCATCTGATAATTATTGATTAGGAAGGTAAATATTTAAGATATCCCGTTGTAAATCAACTAGTTTTGTCCTGATGCCAAGCAGGCGTCCCACTTGGACATTGGACATTTACAAAAACATCGTTTTTATCCCGTTCCACAACTGCGACTTCCGGTTTTTATCAGGCTCAAGTGTGGAAAGGGCGTCGGTGAAAAGCCAGGTGGCGCCGTAGAATGCAGTGGGTTGGTAGAGGCTGATCTGGATAGAGAGGCCCAATTGTGCCGGACTGATCCCGAACACCAGTATATGGCCGGGTTTGCGCTGCTGGAGGTCGGGTGCAATACTTACGGGCTCCTGGGCAGGGATTTCCGCCAAAAGGGTATCCTGAGCCAGATTGAGGTTGGCCGCGGCCAATACCTTGGTGAGGAATTCCCGGTTGGCGGCGCTGTTTGGTTCCTGAAGTGCCAGCACGGCTACTTTTCGGGAAAAATTGCCTTCTGCGTTGGATAGCGCCGTTTTTTCAGCTGCTATATATATGAGTTCCTGGTTAAAGAGCATGTTCAGGAGGCTGCCAGCACGGCCACGGCGGCGGCGCGGGCCACCTCGTTTTGGTCGAGCAGTGTTTGAATATATTGGTGCATTTGTCCTTCATCGCGGGCTTTTACCAGCTGCGGGTCGTCGCCCAGCAAACCCAAGGCATCGGCGGGGGAGGGCAGGGCGGTGAGGGATGCCAGCTGGCCGAGGTCGTTGCCGGTAAGCACCGTACTGTGTCGGATGCTATCGGGCAGCCCGTCGAACCCAATGCCTATGCTGGTGACTTCCTGCACAATTTCCACCACGGCATCGCCACTGGCGCGTGCGTAGTAAAAACGCCCCATACGACCCATCAGGTCTATTTTATGTGGGTCTATCCGTCCAGTTGGCGTGAGGATTTCCTCTGCAATGTGCATCAAAACGATACGGCAGAAAATGAGGTTTCCAGCGCCGCCGTCTTCACCGAGGGGCATGATTTTTTCCACCACACATTCCATCTGCACCGGACTTTCCGCTACGCGGAACGGTTTGATGCGTTCGCTGGGAATGGCTGTAAAACCGGCTTTTTTGAATTCATCCACTTCCGGCCCATATTCAATGCTGGTGAGCGCCATTTGGCGGGAAATGTTATAGGAAACCACATTGATGACTACCTCTCCGGTGTCTTCCACGTTTTTCAGGGTGTCTTTCGTGGTGTTATTGGCCACCCGGCGGTTGGAAGAAAAAATAAGCAGCGGCGGATTGCTGCTGAAGGCATTGAAAAAACTGTACGGCGCGAGGTTTGGCACCCCGTCGGTACTCATGGTACTGGCAAACGCGATAGGGCGCGGCGCCACGGCTCCAAGTATGTATTGGTGCAGATCTTTGGTGGCTATTTGGGCAGGATCGATGGATAGCATCTTCTAAGCATTCGGTTTATCCGGCGCCGGGGCGCTGGCGTGATAGTCTTTTTGTACCCGGACAGCGTAATCATCCAGTAATTCGATAACGCGTTCGTATTTTTTGGATTGGACGATGAGTCCAACGTGGTGTTCCTTATCGGTCATGCGCCAGGCTATTTCCGGATCGTTGAACTGGCTGGTATCCGGCCATTCCTGACGAGCGAGGGAAACCAGGATGCCGGCATAGTCGTTGCGCACTTTGGGCAGCTTATATATTTCTCCTGCGGCTACGGCCGATTCGAGTCGGGCCCATTCATACCAGAGGTTGATGCCGGAAGAAACTTCCACCATTTCAGCCAGGTGCGCGCCGCCTACGCGGGAGGAGGTTTCGAGGAAGTAAAACTCGCCGGTTTCGCGGTTTTTGATGAATTCTGTATGACTGGCGCTGTATTGCATCCCGAAAGCGGTCATCACATCGGCAGTCAGTTTTTGCAGTTTTTTATCATCGTCAGAGCCAAAAGGCACCACGGCACTGCGGAAAATGCCACCGCCATGGGCTACATCGAAGGGCGTGGCCAGGTATTTAGATACCCGGGAGAAAATAACCTTTCCGCCTTCAGAAAGCGCATCCACGTGGTATACATCACCGGGCTTGAATTGTTCCACGAGGTATTGGTGGCGGTTAGCGCCCAGGGTTTCGAGGTGAGCCCAGAGCTCCTCGGCAGTGTGCAGTTTTTTCATGCCGGTGGCAGATGCTTGTCCACGCGGTTTAACGATCCAGGGTGCGGCTATTGTTTGGGTAAAACGGGTGATATCGGCATCGTGAAATAAATCCGTGAAGGCTGGAACCGGAATGCCGGCATCACGGGCTTCGATGCGCATGGCCAGTTTATCGCGGAAATGCCGGGAGGTAGTTTGACCCATACCTGGTATCCGGAAATGCTCCCTCAGAAAAGCTGCTTTTTCCACGTCGAAGTCGTCAAGCGCCACAATCCGGTCAATTTTTTTACTGCGCATCAGCCAGGCCAGACCATCGGCGGTGTCTTCCATATTCCATTCATTTTCAGCGTCTTGTTGCACGTAGAAGATATCGTCGAGGGCATCTTTTGCCCATGGTTTATCGTCGTGTTTTTTAGAGGTGACGAGGTAAACCGTTGCGCCGGTAGATTTCATACCGCGCAGGAATTCATTGCCTTTGAAATAGCTGGCAATACAAAGGAAAGAGGGTTTGGCCATGAGCTAAACAGGATTGAATGGAGGTTTTTTTATGGTTGGACAAAAGACTGAAAAAGATTTGAAAGGAACGCGGTTTAGAACGCGCTTTTTTTGGGGAACGCGGAGGGGAACGCGGATGGAACAGGAACGCGGATGACGCGGATGACGCGGATTTTTCTGCTGCCTTCGGCAGCTCTTTTTGGAGAATTTGAGATTTTAGCTGCTGTTAATCACAAAATTGCCGCAGGCAATTTTAAAAATCCGCGTCATCTGCGTCATCCGCGTTCCCAAAAAATCCGCGTCACCTGCGTCATCCGCGTTCCCAAAAAAAATTTGTGTTCATATCCGTGTTCTCTTTTACCTTTGTGAGTGACTACTCACTTAATATTATGACAAATAAAGATATTATCCTGCAAACAGCGCTTCGGTTATTCGCTGAACAGGGTTATGACCGCACTCCCACGAGCCAGATAGCCCGGGAGGCAAGTGTTTCTGAAGGCTTGATTTTCAGACACTTCATCAATAAAGAAGGGCTTTTGAAAGCCATCATTGCACAGGGCATGGCGCAGATAGCCGAAACCATGGCTTCTTATGCTGAACAAAGCGGAAGTCCGCGCTGGGCATTGATTCAGCACATTGAACGCTCGCTGACCAGCATTCGGGAAAACGAGGTGTTTTGGCGACTGGCAACCAATATCCGGTTTCAGGCGGGGATAAATGCCATTGCCGGGAAGGAGATTGAAGAGGTTAACCAGTTTGTTATCAAGCATTTAACAGAAAATTTCAGGAAAATCAGCAATGATTCGCCTGAGCAGCATGCACTGTTACTATTTGCCCAAATTGACGGTATTTGTCTGCACTGGCTGCGCGATACGGAACATTACCCGCTCGATATGATGAAACAACTCCTCATTAAACAATACAATCATGTCTACTTCTGATTGGGTAAACCGGGATTTGTTCCCCTTTACCTCCCGATACATGGAGATCGACGGTCACCGGATGCATTACATTGATGAAGGTTCCGGGCCGGTCATTTTGTTTTCACATGGCACGCCGGAGTGGTCGTTCGGCTGGCGGGATCTGATTCGCGGTCTGCGCGGCCAATTCCGCTGTGTAGCGCCGGATCTATTGGGCATGGGTTTGTCTGACAAGCCTGCCGATGCAGATTATACGTGTCGGGCACATGCGGATCGCATGGCCATTTTTATAGAAAAACTTGGTCTAAAGGACTATTCGGTGATTGGCAACGACTTTGGACTGGCCATTGGCTTGAGTCAGGCTATCCGGCAACCTGAAAATGTTCGAAACATCTGTATTTTTAATGGCTGGATGTGGCGTTTGGATACGGATCCGCATTATGCATTGGCCGCCAAACTTTTTGATAACTGGTTCGGTCGGATGTTATACCGGCAATTTAATTTTCCGGTGAATGTGATCATGCCATCCGTTTTTGGCAACCGAAAAAAATACCTCACGCCCGAAGTGCACCGCCATTACAAAATGGCTTGGCCTGATCCGGCCTCACGTGTGGCTACTCATGCTTTTGCCGGTCAGCTGCTCCGAGCCGGCGATTGGTGGGAGGAACTTTGGCAGCAACGGCATTTGCTGGAGGGCAAACTGAAGCTCATTTTCTGGGGCATGAAGGATAAGGCTATTCCACCTTACGAACTGGAAAAATGGATACAGGCTTTCCCCGATGCCCGGGTTGTTCGATGCCCTGAAGCCGGACACTTTGTTCAGGAAGAAGCACCGGAATTAATGGTTTTGGAAGTCGCGAAAGCCTTCGGTTGAAAGGCACAAAGGGGAACGCGAAGACGCAAAGAATTGGCCTTAGGCCATAGTTATTACGTATTAAAGGTAATTACATTTTGCCTATTTGGCGTCAGCCAAATAACCCCTTCGCGCCTTCGCGTCTTCGCGCCTTGTGTTACCTTAGTGCCTTTCAATAAATGATTGTTCTCACCCACGGTTATTTTTTAACTGAAGACCCAAAAGAGCGGTCTATCATGCGGCCGTATCCGCCGTTGGGATTGTTGTATTTGTCGGGCTGGCTGGAGGTGCATGGGGTGACGCATGAGGTGTTTGATACCACCTTTTCTACCATGGAAGCCTTGCAGGCGCGGTTGCTGGAGAACCCGCCACGAGTGTTGGCGCTATATGTAAATTTAATGACGAAGGTGCGGGTGTTGGCCTTAATCCAATGGGTGCGGCAGCAGGAAAGTTTGAAGAACGCCCTGATAGTGCTGGGTGGACCAGACGTTTCGTACAATCTGGAATCATATCTACAGCACGGCGCAGACCTGGTTGTTATTGGTGAGGGTGAGCAAACCTTACTGGAAATAGTTCAGGCAGATGGCGACTTTTCCCAGATTCCTGGAATAGCCTTTCGTTTGCCCGACGGCAGCGTTTTTAAAACCAAAACCCGGGAAAAAATACGGGATCTGGATCATCTTCCACTGCCTAATCGGTTGAAAATCAACCTTTATCTTTATCTGGAAGCCTGGAAAAAGGCGCACGGACAAAGCGCCGTCAGTCTGAGTACCCAACGCGGCTGTCCGTACACCTGCCAATGGTGCAGCACCGCAGTATATGGCCAAAGCTACCGGCGACGGAGTCCGGCCAAGGTGGTAGAAGAAATAATCTGGCTGCAGGCCCACTATGATTTTGACCTGATTTGGTTTGTAGATGATGTTTTTACGGTGAGTCATAAATGGCTCAGTGAATTTCGGGATCAATTACAGGAAAAACAGGTGCGCATTCAGTTTGAGTGCATTACCCGCGCCGACCGGCTAACGGAAGAGGTTATTCAGGTGCTGAAAGATGCCGGTTGTTTTCGGGTATGGATCGGGGCGGAAAGCGGCTCCCAACGCATCATTGATGCCATGGATCGGAGGGTGGAAGTGGGGCAGGTGCGGGCTATGATTCGCGCAGCAAGCAGAGCCAGCATAGAAACAGGTACTTTCATCATGCTGGGTTACCCCGGCGAAACCGAGGCTGATATCCGGGAAACCGTGCAACATTTGAAAGAAGCCAATCCTGATTTATTCACCATCACGGTAGCTTATCCGATTAAAGGAACCGGGTTGTATGAAACGGTGAAAGAAACCATTACGGCACGTTTGCCCTGGGAAAGCAGCAGTGATAGAGACCTGGATTTTCAGCGTACGTATTCAAGACGATATTATGATTATGCTGTTCGCTGGACAGTCAATGCAGTGCATTGGCACAAAGCCAAACTATCCGGTAAAGCCCTTAGCTGGCGGGGTGTGAAAGCCCTTGGGAAAATGATGGTAGCGCGGGCCGGCATGTACTGTAGAAGATAAAAGCCCCATCGGGGCGGTAATATTTGTAGCGGGGCACATTTCAAAAACCATTGTTAATAATGCACAGGCCTGGGCAACCTCTTGTATCTGCCTCATACCTTGACAAGAAAATCAATAAAAGTGGTCGCCCGCTGCCCTCTTCAATCATGTAATCATGTACTTTTCAATCATGTACTTCAAATTTCTCTCTTCCCTGGGGATGCTGCTTTTCGCCACAGCGCTTCCGGCACAAACGGTTTGGCAATTTTTTTCTGCACGATATTACCTGGATATGCCAAACGGGTCGGAAAAATCCGATCGGATACGCGATTTGGAATATGATGGCTGGAAAAACTCAGATACTTTAATTGACCTGGATCAGAAACAACATATTCGGACAGTGGATCTTTCTCCGCTTGTGGATGACATGGGCGATGCGGTGTTTCTGGTTCCGGAGGTAAGTCCTGAATTTTCAGGTGGTAAGGCCGGTCTGCAGGAGTATTTGCAAAAATATCTTGGCGATCTCATGGCTGGTCCGAATGAAGGAGTAGAAAATACCATCTATGTCAAATTTGTAGTGCAAAAGGATGGATCCATTCAAGGCGTAAGTTTTGCTAACCCCGCACCTGATTGGATTTCTCCTGATATCCCGCAGCGTTGCCTGAGTGCCATCGAGCAAATGCCCCCCTGGACTCCCGGATCATACCGCGGCCGCCCGGTCAAGGTGGCGTTGATGATTGATATAGGCTTGAAATGAGTGCCTGGGTGTTTGAGTGTTTGAGTGTTTGAGTTTTCGAGTTGGCGTTCGGCTGGGTTTTACCACTAAGTCACTGAGGGTACTAAGTATATCCTTCTTAGTGTCCTTAGTGGTAAACCCCAGCCGAACGCCAACTCGAAAACTCAAATACTCCCACACTCAAACACTCAAACACTCATTTGTGTATTTTTTACACCAACTAACCTAAATGCACTACCTTTGCCCGTCTTATGACGCAGCATTTCTCCGAATCGCCTGTTTTTCAAGCTTCTACATCTATGGTTGGAAACCTTACCCAGGGCGGCGCTAAACTGAAGCGCATCTTCATCGAACCCAAACTCCCCGACGGCCTGGCGCCGCTCACGGAATTAGCCCATAACCTCTGGTGGTGCTGGAACCACGATGCCATCGAGTTGTTCCAAAGCATTGACCCTCAAAAATTTATCGCTCTCCAATACAATCCTGTAGCGCTGCTCGACGAGCTTAGCATCGAACGTGCACAGGAACTTTTGGCCGATAAATCCTTCATGAGCAACCTTAAAAAGGTGTATCAGGATTTCCGGAATTATCTCGACAAAGCTCCGGCTAAAACGGGTCCGCAGATTGCCTATTTCTGCATGGAATACGGCCTGCACCAAAGCCTCCGACTCTATTCCGGCGGCCTGGGCGTACTGGCCGGCGATTACCTGAAGGAAATCAGCGACCGTAATGCCAATTTCGTGGCCGTGGGCCTGCTGTACCGCTATGGCTATTTCCAACAGGGTATCAGCATCAATGGCGAACAACTTCACCATTCCGATGCCGCCAAATTTACTCAATTGCCGCTCCAGCCGGTGCGTGATGCCCGCGGTGAATGGATCAAAATTCATGTAAACCTCAGCGGTCGCACGGTGTGGGCCAAAGTGTGGCAATTGCCGGTTGGCCGTATGTCGCTCTACCTGCTGGATACCGATATCGACGATAATACCTGGGAAGATCGCAGCATTACACACCAGCTTTATGGCGGCGATAATGAAAATCGCCTCCGCCAGGAACTGTTGCTGGGTATTGGCGGTCTGCGCGCGCTGACTGCCATGGGTGTTCAACCAGATCTTTTCCACCTGAACGAAGGCCATGCCGCTTTCCTGGGCCTGGAACGTCTGCGCAACTACATGAAAGATCAGGGCCTGAACTATGATGAAGCTCTGGAAGTGGTGCGATCCACTCAGCTGTTCACTACTCATACGCCTGTTCCGGCTGGCCACGATACCTTCTCCGAAGGCTTGCTGAGAGATTACCTCTACGAATACACCTATGCGCTGGATTTGCCCTGGGAATCACTCATCGGACTGGGCAGGGTAGACGCCACGGATGCGACAGAGCTTTTCAATGTGAGTCACCTGGCCATCCGCACCTCTCAGGAGGTAAACGGCGTGAGTCGCTTACACGGAGAGGTGAGTCAGCGTATGTTCGAGGAGCTGAATCCGGATTACAACTATGCAGAAAGTAATATCGGTTACGTAACCAACTCGGTGCACTTCCCAACCTGGGTGGCGCGCGAGTGGCTGGATTTTTACCAGAAAAAGCTCGGCAAAGACATTCTGGACCACCAAATCGATAAAAAATACTGGGAAAAAATTCACGCTGTTCCGGATGCCGAAATCATGGCCATTCGTCGCCAGTTGAAAAAACGCCTGCTCGACTGGGTGCGGCAGTCTTTATCTGAAGATTTGATGCGCCGGGGCGACAATCCGCGCAACATCTTTGAGATTGTAAATGCCATCAAAGACGATGCGTTGGTGTTTGGTTTTGCACGCCGTTTTGCTACGTATAAGCGTGCTACCTTGTTGTTTTCCAATGAAAAACGCCTGGCCGACATTGTCAATAACGCCGATAAGCCGGTTATTTTCCTGTTTGCCGGAAAGGCGCACCCTGCCGATAAGGGTGGTCAGGAATTCATCCGTTTGGTGTATAATGTAACTAAAAATCCGCAGTTCAAAGGCAAGGTCATTTTCCTGGAAAACTACAGCATGGAAATGGCTAAATTGCTGGTACAAGGCGTGGATGTTTGGCTCAATAACCCTACTCGTCCGAAGGAAGCTTCCGGTACTTCCGGTATGAAAGCTGTGATGAACGGGGTCATGAATTTCTCGGTGCTCGATGGCTGGTGGTGCGAGGGCTACCGCCCTGGCGCCGGCTGGGCATTGCCGGAAAAAGATACCTATCCGGATCAACCCGCACTGCAAAACGAACTCGACGCTGAAACGATTTATAATACGCTGGAAAATGATATTGTGCCTACGTATTATGATCAGGATAAAAACGGTATTTCAGCCCGTTGGGTGAGTCATATCAAAAAGACTATTGCTGAAATTGCTCCGGAATTTGTCATGGGTCGTATGCTCGACGACTATCAGGAGCGTTTTTACAGCAAATTGGGTCAGCGAAGCAAACAAATCAAACAAAAGGATTTCAGTGCTGCCCGCGATCTGGCGCGCTGGAAATCCCGTGTAAGCGCAAGCTGGGATGCCATCGAACTGGTTGATCTTCAGGCGCCTGATACCTTCAATCGTTCCCTGCCGCTGGGCGAGAAGTTTGAAGCTAAAGCTATCCTGCATCTTCAGGATCTTAAGCCGGAGGATGTTGGTATTGAAGTGGTGTTTTATAAGCGTATTTCAGAAAAAGAACTGGAATTGCTTTTTGCTCACGAAATGAAACAAACCGGAACTAAAGGTGCTGAAGCTACTTATCAGTGCTCGTTTGTACCTCAAACTGCCGGTGTGTTTGAATTCGGTTTCCGCGTGTTCCCTAAGCATCCGCTGCTGCCTCACCGCCAGGATTTTGGGTTGGTTAGGTGGTTGTAGGAACGATGGACGATGAACGATGAACGATTGGCATACCTGCGAACGATGCCTTGTCACCCTGAGCGTAGCGAAGGGTCTGGTAGTGGATTCCTACAGCGTGGGTTTCGCACGTAGGGTGGGTTTCCCGCAGATTTTCGCAGATGGAACCGCAGATTTTCGCAGAGGCGTTGGGTTTGGGTTTAGTGAATGCCTGGTGGTGGATTCTCGTTGAGTGGGTTTCGCACGTAGGGTGGGTTTCCCGCAGATTTTCACTGATTGAACCGCAGATTTTCGCAGAGGCGTTGGGTTTGGGTTTAGTGAAAGCCTGGTGGTGGATTCCCGTTGAGTGGGTTTCGCGCAGATTTTACACAGATTTTTTGCGCAGATTTCACACAGATTTTTATCGTAACCACCATCGTCCATCGTTCATCGTCCATCGTTCACTTTCCCATCTTTCATGACAAATACCACTTTGAGCATGCTGCGGATATTGGTGAGCGGATCGCCCTCAACGGCTACGATGTCTGCCAACTTGCCGGGTTCGATGCTGCCGATTTTATCCGCCATTTTGAGCATGGTGGCGGCATCAATGGTGGCTGAACGAAGTATATCATCGTTTTTCATGCCGGCCTCTGCCATGAGTACAAATTCAAGATTGTTGGAACCATGCGGGCACACGCCGGCATCCGTGCCAAACGCAATTTTTACGCCTTTTTTATAGGCTTTCATGGCAGTTGCTTTGAGTTGCGGACAAATTTCCAGTCCTTTTTTGCGCACCAGTTCCGGGAAAAACCCCTTGGCATACATAGCGCTGTCGGCCACCGCTTGTCCGGCAGTAAGGGTAGGTACCAGCCATGTTCCGTGCTTGATCATGGCTTCCATGGTGGCTTCGCTCATAAAAGTGCCGTGCTCAATACTCACCACACCGGCTTCCACGGCACGGCGCATGCCTTCGTCGCCGTGCGCATGCGCAGCTACATCCATGCCCAGGTCGCGGGCTGTTTGCACGATGGTTGCGAGTTCATCCTCTGCATAATGAGGTAAACTGCCGTCGCGCGCAAGCGAGAGCACCCCACCGGTGGCGCAAACCTTGATGCAATTCGATCCTTTTTTGAATTGCTCCCGCACGGCAGCCCGACATTCATCAGGTCCATCAGCCATGCCCATTTCGGGTCCGGGTGGGTCAAACAAATCCCAACGTGCCCCGGTGGTATGGTCGCTGTGTCCACCCGTAATGCTCAAGGACCGCCCGGCAGTAATGATCCTCGGACCTACGGTCCAGCCATTGTTGATGGCATTGCGCAATCCGATGTTTACACCCGTGCCGCCCAGATCCCGCACGGTCGTAAATCCGGCGTTCAGGGTACGCCGGGCATATACCGCCGCCCGGAAGGCTATATCCGCCGGGTTCAGGACGTACTTTTCGGTGTATGATTGCCGGCTTTGTTCCCATTCCAGGTGCACGTGGCAGTCAATCAAACCCGGAAGCACAGTTTTGTTTTTCAGGTCAACCAGCTCCGCACCCTTGGGCGCCGGAATGAAACCGGGTTCTAATCTCGCAATTTTATTGCCTTCCACCACAATGGTTGCATTGGTCATGGCATCGCCTTTCATAGGCAGTATGCGCCCGCAATGCAGGTAAGTAGTTTGGGCTCCAAGTGGAAAAATCAGGAAAAACAGGATAACGAGAAGTAAATAGCGCATGTGCAGGGAATGTTGGTGGCAAATTTAAAGAAATCTATAGGTTATGAGTATTCACTATTGAGCAGCGAGTATCCACCACTAAGCCACTAAGGACACTGAAGCTTAGTGCCCTTAGTGGCTTAGTGGTAAATTATTCCTCAATCTTCTTAGATTTCTTCCAAATTAGCCCCGTTTCCTCCGCTTTACACGTATATGACATTGACGCGGGGACATCCGGATACTTTTGTGCATCTTTTTTGAAAACCCGACTGAATCCCTGTGTTTTCCAACCATGCTTGACGGCTTTCACATACTAACCCTGACACATCGCGATGCGGCGCTTGAAACGCTCGCACACGCCATCGTTCCCGGCGAAAACACTGTCGCTACGCTGGAAAATCTCAAAGCTTCCATGGGCTGGGAAGAATTGCTTTACCTGGCTACCTGCAACCGCGTTACCTATGTTTTTTATACACAGGAACCTTCTGCAGCCGATCTGGCAGAGCAAACCCTTCGGTTGATTCGTCCGGAACTTTCAGAAGAAATAGTGCAGGAAACGGCTTCCCGAATGCGATTGCTGCATGGCAACGATGCTGTAACACACCTGTTGGAGGTGGCTGCTTCCATGGACAGCCTGGTGGTGGGCGAGCGGGAAATCATCCGTCAATTGCGCCAGGCTTACGATCAAAGTCGGGATTGGCAACTAACCGGCGATCATCTGCGCCTGCTGATGGCCTTCACCATCGAAACAGCCAAAGAGATTTATACCCATACCGGAATTGGTCGCAAGGCGCTTAGCGTAGTTGCCCTGGCTTTTGGTGAAATGCAAAAAAAGCAGTTGCAGCCCCAGGCTCGTCTGCTGCTGGTTGGCGCCGGCGAAACCAATGCACTCTTTGCCAAGTTTCTGGAAAAAGCTGGCTATCGCAACGTTACCGTTTTCAACCGCACCTATGAAAAAGCCCTCAATCTGGCCAATGCCCATCAATGGCGGGCTTTGTCGCTGGACGAACTGGCTTTTTACTCCGAAGGTTTTGATGCGCTGATTGTTTGTACCGGAGCTACCTCAGCCATCATTACCCCCGAACTTTACCAACAACTGCTGGCTGGCGAAACCGGCAAAAAAGTGGTGGTAGATCTGTCTATTCCACACAATGTTGCCCGGGAAACCACACAGGTATTCCCGATGGATTACATTGAAATAGAAGGCCTTAAAGAAACTGCCAGTCAGAATCTGGCCTATCGCGAGCAAGAACGCGAAAAAGCTGCCGGGCTAATTCAGGAACGCATTTATGCCTTCCGCGATCGTTGGCATGAGCGCCAGATTGAACGTGCGCTGGCGCATATTCCAGAGGAGGTGAAAGCGGTAAAAGATCGCGCTATCCACGAGGTGTACGGAAAGGAATTTGCCCAACTCGATCCGCAGGCACAGGATCTGGTATTGCGTATGCTGGGGTATATGGAAAAAAAATGCGTAGCCATACCGATTAAAGCGGCAAAAGAGGTGGCTTTGCGCGGCAAAAATCAAGCTAAACGGGTATCTTTATCTGCATAAACATCGCCATTATCCTGATGCCGGAATACCATTCCGGCGTACGTGAGAAAACCGGGTATCTTTGTCCGCATGAACATCGCCATTATCGGTGGCGGCGCCGCAGGATTCTTCGGAGCCATCACCGCAGCGGAATCCAATCCATCCTGCAGGGTAACCATTTTTGAGCGCGGCAAAAACGTGCTGGAAAAGGTGCGTATCAGTGGCGGCGGCCGCTGCAATGTAACCCATGCTTGTTTCGATGCCCGGGAACTGGTAAAAAACTACCCGCGTGGCCACCGGGAACTCCTTGGACCATTCCTGCAATTCGGGCCTGAACAAACCGTGCAATGGTTTGCCCGCCGGGGTGTAGCCCTCAAAACCGAGTCCGACGGGCGTATGTTTCCAGTCACAGATTCATCTCAAACCATTGTGGATTGTTTGGAGCGTTCAGCTTTTCGGGCGGGCGTGCAGGTGCGCACCGGCGCGCGGGTGGAAACCCTGGAGCCTTTACCGGGCGGTGGCTGGCGCGTGGGCACAGAAACATTCGACAAGGTTATGGTAGCCAGCGGAAGCAATCCGGCCATTTGGGAAAAATTACGCCAATTGGGGCATCAAATTGTACCGCCGGTGCCAAGTTTGTTCACTTTTAACACAAAAGATACGCGCCTGCGCGATCTCTCTGGGGTCTCGGTTCCGTTGGCCCAATTGCGTATTCCAGGCGCTAAGCTTTCGGCACAGGGGCCTCTGCTGGTTACGCATTGGGGCTTGAGTGGTCCGGCGGTGTTGCGACTTTCAGCAGTGGGGGCCCGGGAATTGGCGGCGATGGAGTATAAATTCACCCTGGAAGTGCAATTTGCCGGGCATTTGCACCCTGATGAACTTGCTGAAGCGCTGCAACAGATGCGGTTGGAACATGGTAAAAAACAGGTAATAAACCAGGCAGCTGCCTCCCTGCCCGCCCGATTGTGGGAACGATTGGTGGAAGCTTCCGGTATACCAGCCGGAAAACGCTGGGCCGACTTGAGCAAACAGGAGATGCACGGTTTGCAGAAGCAAATCACGGCAGCCACTTTTCAGATATCCGATAAAAGCACCTTTAAAGAAGAGTTTGTAACGGCCGGCGGGGTGTCGCTCAAAGAAATACAGTTCAAGACCTTTGAAAGCAAGGTTTGTCCCAATCTTTTTATTGCCGGAGAGGCGTTAGACATTGATGCCATTACCGGCGGATTTAATTTTCAGGCAGCCTGGACAGGCGGTCATCTGGCCGGTTTGGCCATGGCTTTGCAACAGTAATGGCGTTCAGCACAGCACAGGCAAGGATACTTGGCAAAAACCATGCATACTTACTTTTTATTTGGTAAGCGGCTGTTTTTTGAAATCGTTTTAGAATAAAATTGTTTTATTTTTCGTAAAACAAAAAGTTTTTTCTAAAATTTTACTTTCCAGACTTGCACAGGTAAAAGAAAATCGACACCTTTGTAGCTCTTTTGGGAAAGCGTCCCTTTGTCTTAGTCAGGAAGTCGTTTTGGGTCTTTGTGGCTATCTTATCTAAAGGGTATTATTCTAAGATTTCGTGGTTTAAGCAAACAGCAACACATTAGTAGTCGGTGTTGCCTGCACACAGCACAGTCCCTACTTTTTCGGCACATAATTGAGTTGCCGGCAAAAGCTAACCAGTGTCTGCCCTATTCACTTTGTACGGTACGTACAGAAGTAAGCCTGTTACGGCCCTGATCAAAACCCTGCCAACTGAAAACACGTAGTACATGAACTTTTAAAACAGCAAGCAGGATGACGCCACAACAACAATCCGCTCCGCTCAAGGTAATCTTCAGAGGTCAGCTTGAGTTTGGTTCCCAGCGAACCTATGAAATGGTATTGAAACACTGGAATACCCGTGTAGAGAGCTATTTCAAAACGGATGTGCTCTTCACAGCCGAACAGGTATTCCATGAAGAGGGATATATGTTGAATGTTCCTCAGCAAACGCTGATGAGCACACAAAAACGTTATCGCAGTACCACTGCTTTGTTGTACGAAATAGCTCAATTTGCCCTTGCCGGCAATGTGGGCGCCTGGTGGGTACAAAACGGCAAAGTACTGGACCAACACACCATTGAACCCAAATCAGACAAAGTGGCTGTGTCTGAGTTTCTGCGCGGACGTGATCTGGTGCAGCAGGGCGGTATGGAACAAGCTTCCGAGGCTCTCACCAATGCTATTGAAAAATATTCTCGTCATGCGCTCGCATATGAACGCAGGGGCTATGTAAACTACAAGTTGAAAAACTACAACGATGCGTTGTACGATTTCTCCAAGAGCATAGCTATTTATGCCCACAATCCGGAGCCTTTCTATGGTCGGGGCAAAATTCTCATGATGAAAAATGATTGGGAAAATGCGATCTCCGATTTTCAGGCTACCATTGAACGCTCTTTAGCGGTTCAACCCATCTACTGGCTGGCACGCCTGCGCCGGGCTGATTCCTTTTATCACCTCAAGCGTTACGCTGAAGCCATCCCGGATCTGAAATTCTTCCTTCAGCGCACCTTTACGGAAAATGATCCCAATTTCCGCCTCCGCTCCAAAGCAGAGTTCCTCATGGCGGAATGTGAGAAGTTGAAGTGAACGGCTTACGGTAGACGGTTTACGGCTTACGGTGGACGGCTTACGGTGGACGGTGGATAGATCTCGAGTTGAATAAGAGATCTATCTACTGTTTCCGAAATATCCGCACCTCACCTTCTGTGCAATAAATCTGTGTAAAATCTGCGGGAAATGCCACGGAGAGCGATTTCCCGCAGATTTTCACAGATGAGAGCGCAGATTTTCGCAGAGGCGTTGAATTTGGGCGTCCATCGTCCATCGTTCATCGTCCATCGTTCCTAACTCGCCGATCGCAGGAACACCCAGGCACTGAGGATTTCTATCAACAACAGACAAACTGCCGCGCCAATGCACCAATAAAAGTAATCGGTGGTGCGTTTGATGGTACTGACCTCTATTTTGGTCTTCTCCAGCCGGTCAATTTCGCCGTAAATGAGTTGAAGATCCCGTTCTGAACGGGCCCGATAGAACTTTCCCCCAGTTACAGCCGCCATTTCTTCCAGCAATTGTGTGTCAAAACGCATGTACCTGGGCGCAAAACTGTAGGAACCATCCGGATTACGTTGTGCGGGCGACATCACTACGCCCTCCGTACCAATGCCTACCGTGTAAACGCGCACACCCAGGGTTTTGGCTATTTCTGCCGCTTGCAATGGCGCTATATAACCGGCGTTGTTTTCTCCATCAGTTATCAGCACCACAATTTTGGTTTTGGAAGGACTATCTTTCAAGCGGTTCACCGCTGTGGCCAATCCCATACCAATGGCGGTTCCATCTTCCAGCCTGCCCACCGTTAGTTCGTTGATGAATGATTTTACCACTCGTTTATCGGTGGTAAGCGGACATTGTGTAAATGCTTCTGCGGAAAAAGCTACAAGTCCAACCCGGTCGTGCGGCCGGTTTTCTACAAAATCTGCCGCCATCAATTTGGATACCGTCAGCCGGTCTGGTTCAAAATCCCGACTCAGCATGGAAGGAGATATGTCCATACTTAGAACAATATCCAGGGCATCTGCCTTTATTTTTTCTTCGTTCCACTTGCGTTGAGGCCGGGCCATGGCCAATACCAGTAATACCAGTGCCGCCCAACGCAGCCAGTGCAATCTGCTCCTGATTCGGGTGCGCCAACCCGTGTGCTCCAGGGCTGCTTCTGCTTTTGGGAGGCGCAAGGCATTGACTTGCCGGTTCCGGCGAATCAGCCAAACCAGCGGCAGCAACAAGAGTAGCCAAAGTGGAGCAGCGAGGGTCATGCTTGTTGGTTTTCAGGGTTTTCTGTGTTTGTTGGCTTGGTTTCCAACACCAGATTGCGCGCCAGCTGGAAGGAATATTCCCGGAAGGAGTCATCCGGAACCACGCGGGCAAACTTGGCCAGATCCGCTTGTTCCAGCAGCTCCTGAAGCGGCTGAAGCCATTGCTGCGGGAATGCCGCTTTTTTCAGGCGCAGCACAGTTTCGTAGGTAGTAGACTCCAGCGCAGGCACGGCAAATCGTTTTTCCAGATACTCCCGGATAATATCGGTCAGTTCGGCATAATGTTCCTTGACCTGCCCACGGGATATCCGGTTTTTTTGCTGCAAAACCTCCAACTTTTTCAAAGCCAGTTCATGGGGTGGCAGAGCCAGCGTACGACTCCGCATCCGGGCCTCCCGGCGACGATTGATCAAGACATAAAACAGGTATAAAACGGCCATAACTGCCGCAACTCCCAGAATCCAGGGCAAATAATCGGTCCAGTCTGATGGCTCCGGATGGATATCCTTGATGGGCGCCATATCGTTGAGGTCGTCAGGTGCAGGGGTGGCTTTTACAACCAGATCCAGGGTGTTGGTCAGGAGGGTGTCGCCATTTCGCAGAGCTATGGGAAGCGGCGGAAGTTGCAGGCTGTCTTCATCAAAAAACAATACCGTCAGGTCTTTGCCATAAACGCCGTTTTCGCGGGCAACCCAATCGCTTTGTTCCACGATGTTTTCTGCGGGAAGCTGGTTGGCCCAGGCGTTAAATTTTAGGGTGTCGGTGGGTTTGCCCAGATGTGCAGGGTATTGCAGGTGCAGTATCAGGGCATTGCCTGTTTCTACATGGTTACTGTCGGCAGAAAGGCTTGCCTGAGCCAGGCCTTGGGTGGCTGCGAGGCAGGTAAATAGCAGGAAAATCCAGGATAACAGACTGGTTTTGCTCATTTTTTGGCTCTGTTTTCAAAAAAGTGAAGCAAAACAGAGGCGTACGATTCTGAGGTTTGAAGACTCAAAAAATCGGCGCCGGCGCTGCGAAAGGCCGATTGTGCTGCGGCACGGGTATCGTCGAAACGCCTGGCATAATCGTTTCTGACTAAGGGATTGGAGGTGTCGAGCCAGGTGGTATGACCTGTTTCGGCGTCTTTTACCTGCAACAATCCTACGTTGGGCAATTCGCGTTCGCGCGGATCCCAGCAGTGGATGCCCACGCTGTCGTGTTTTTGGGCTAAAATGCGCAAGGCGGCCTCATAGCCGTTGCCCTGAAAATCAGACAGAACAAAGCATACGCTTTTCTTTTTCAGCACATTGCGCACAAACTGAATGGCGGCCGACAGGTCGGTGCCGCGATCGGCGGGTTGTACATTGAGCAATTCCCGTATGATCCGCAGGGTGTGTTGCCGACCTTTTTTGGGGGCAATAAAGAGCTCCGGTTGGTCGGAAAAAAGCAGCAATCCGACTTTGTCATTGTTGGAATCTGCACTAAAAGCCAGCAGAGCGCATATTTCGGTGAGCAATTCCTGTTTCCACTGGCCTGTTGTGCCAAAAAAAGCCGAGCCGCTGATGTCTACCATCAGCATGACGGTTAGTTCGCGTTCTTCTTCAAAAATTTTGATGTGTGGTTCTCCGGTGCGGGCGGTTACATTCCAGTCTATATCGCGCACATCGTCGCCAAACTGATATTGGCGCACTTCGCTGAACGACATACCCCGGCCCTTAAAAGCGCTGTGGTAGCCACCGGTGAACAGGTTGCGTGTAATCCGGCGGGTCTTGATCTCAATCTTTCTGACTTTTTTGATCAGTTCTTCCATACACGGTGCCGGATGGATTGGACAAACGCCGGCAATTATTTCAATATCAAATTAGAATCTATCCCGGAATCGCCAGAAACCAGTGCTTTGCCGTCGCGGGCCCAGCTATAAATTCCGCCTGCCAGTTCATACACCCGCACAAAACCAAGCGCTTTCATTCTTTCTGCCGCCTGAAGGCTTACAGTGCTGGATTCGTCGTATACAATCACGGGCGACTGGCGGTTCAGCTGGACAATTTTGCGATCGAAATCTGCTGATTTGACGCTACAGTTTATGGACCGGAAAATGTGGCTGGTGCGGTATTCCAGTTCGGTGCGAACATCCACTATTGGAATGTTTGGATCCAGGCGTTTCAGAGAGTCGATCTCTTTAGGCCACACCCGAATCAGGGTAGAATCCATGATAGCGGTTGCCAGCCCGGACATCTTCTTAGGTTCCGAATTATTCTGACAAGAAAAAACAGCAAACGTTGCTGCCAGGGCAAAAAATAGGTTGCGAATCATGACTTAAGATTTGCCTTTAGGTTTGTTAGGGCCACCGCCCTGGTTACGGTTAGGATTTGGACCGCCATCGCCTGGGTTGCGGTTTGGGCCACCGCCGCCCTGGTTTTTGTTGGGATTTTGGCCGCCGCCCCCCTGATTTTTAGGTGGGTTAGGCGGACGCTGGTCCTGCTTGGGCCTATCGCCCTGTGGTTTCTGATCCGGGCGATTTTGTGGTGGTCTGTTTTGTGGTGGACGGTTGCCCTGTCCCTGAGCGCCACCGCCGCCAGGTCTGTCATTTCTGCGCGGAGGCGGGCCTTGTCTTTTGCCCTGCAAAGCATCGTTTTGGGCGGCTTTTTCCACTGCGGCAGCAGCAGATTGAGAGCGGTCGCGGTTTTTATTGCGTTTTTTCTTCCGTTTATTCCGTTTTTCGATGGGCAACTGGATAACGTCGTGCACATTTTCGAAATCCGGTTCAACTTCATCTGCTTCTTCCACTTCCGGAGCAGGGGCCATCGCCAGAATATCTTCCAAGCTGCCGGGTAATTTGCCGGATTTGATCAAATCAATGGCTTCCCAGATCTGGTCTACGTGAATAGGGTAGAGTTTACCCCTGTCTTCGGCGTAGGTGTAGAACATCAGCCTTTTGAACACGTCCGTTTTGATCAGGATGGCCAGGCCGGCTTGTGTTTTCAGTCTTTCGGCGCGATCCGGGAAGTCTTCCAGCGCATCAATATACGTATCCAGCTCGTAGTTGAGGCAACATTTGAGGCGGCCGCACATTCCGCTGAGTTTGGTTTGGTTGATAGCCAGGTTCTGGTAGCGCGCGGCAGCGGTGTTTACACTTTTGAACTCGCTGAGCCAGGTGGAGCAGCACAATTCCCGGCCACAGTTGCCCAGGCCGCCAATACGGGCAGATTCCTGGCGCGCGCCGATCTGACGCATTTCCACCTTTACTTTGAAATCCCGGGCGTAATGCCGAATGAGTTCGCGGAAGTCCACACGACCATCGGCGGTGTAGTAAAAGGTACATTTCCGGCCATCGCCCTGAAATTCGACATCGCCAATCTTCATGTTGAGATCGAGCGAGCGGGCAATGGCGCGCGCATGAATGAGGATATCACGTTCTTCCTTGCGCACTTCATCCAGGCGCTCTATGTCGCGGTCGTGGGCTTTTCGCACTACCTGACTGAGGCGAGCATCCTGGCGTACACGTTTACGTTTCATCTGCAGGCGCACGAGTTCGCCGGTGAGGGAAACCTTGCCTACATCGAAGCCGCCGGAAGCAGACTCCACCACCACCCAGTCGCCGGTTGTGGCGCGGGTGTGTTGCGGGTTTTTGAAGAATTCCTTTCGCGAACCGTTTTTAAAACTCACTTCAACCACATCAAACGGGCGCGGATCTGAAATTCCCTGAGCCGTGATCCAGTCGTATGTATTGTGGCGATTGCAGCCTCCGGAGGCGCATCCTCCATTTGATTTGCAGCCGCCTACACTATCTTTACCTGTTGAACAGGAGCATCCTATACATCCCATGTTTTGTTTTTGGAATTAAGCGTATTAAAGTCAAAACACTCTCCAACGAAAATCGAAGAGCAAAAGTAGCAAGGGTTCGGGCATAATTCTTTCCTTTTTCTGAAAGTTACTCGCCTGGCGCCTTACAATAGCAACAATAAAAGACCGGTAAATAAACAAAGTCCGGCTGTAATAGCAAAATATCGCTGCAAAGCAGGCCGGAAAAGGCGCATCACACCGCCCAGCAACAGGCTGGGAATGGCCATGCCGATGAAGATGCCGCCGTAAACTTTCTGGCCCATTTTACCATCATTGAACTGGTGCGCTACAAAATATTGCCCTATGCCTACGGCAATAGTCAGGAGAAGTACCATACCCATTCGTTTCCAGGAAAAGCTGTTTTCGTTCATGGTTCAGGATTTCATGATGCTGTTAACCCGGATGGAGGTGTCCAGGAACAGTATTTTTGGATTGGCATTGCGCTCGATGTAATAGATATTATCGTTGAGCAAGCCCACGATTTGTACAATTTTATCAAAATTGAGCACTTTGGCCATGTTTTGCGCAGTGGCCATTTCTTCCGGGCGCAGACGCATGTTTGGGCTTCCGGTGCTGATGAGTGAGAGCATTTCGCGCAAAAAGTGCAATCCGTATTGCAGGAATTGCTTTTGGTTTTCGCGTCCGAGTTTGGCAAAGTCTTCGGTCCAGCGCACCATCTCTACCGCGTGTCCGCGCCAGCATTTGCGCAGCCAGTCGAGGAGCAGCTGGGCATCGTCGTTGGCAGGTGTATCGGCAACGCTGAGTGCCGTGCCGAAATCGCCGCCACTCAGGAAGGCAATTTGTCTGGCCCTTTCCAGGCTGAGTCCGCGTTGGGCTACCAGGCCCTGAGCTACTTCTTCGTCGGTTAAGGGATCCAGCTTTACGAGTTGGCAGCGAGAGAGGATGGTGTTCAGGATAAGGTCCTGATTTTCGGCTACGAGCAAAAATATGGTTTGTTCCGGCGGTTCTTCAATGAGTTTGAGGAGTCGGTTGCCTTCTTTGCCCAGGTATTCGGGCAGCCACATGAGCAGGATTTTATACCGGCCTTCGAAGGCTTTTAGGCTGAGTTTTTTGAGAATGGCATTACATTCTTCCTTATTTATGTTGCCCTGTTTGTTTTCAGCGCCCAGTCGTTGAAGCCATGAATTGGCGTCGGCATAGGGTGTTTCTGCCAAAAAGGCGCGCCATTCCTTCAAAAAATCTGTGCTAACGGCGTTTGAGCCGATGGTTGGAAAGGAAAAGTGGATATCCGGGTGGATATACTGGGCTGATTTTCGGCAGGCGGAACATTCGCCGCAAGCTTCCACTCGATCCGGTTGCAGGCGTTCCACAGGTTCTGCCGGACCAAACAAACCGCCGTCGTCTGCAGCATCGGAGGCGTTATTTTTTTCGCATTGAAGGGTTTGGGCAAATGCGTTAGCCATAGCCAAGCCGCCACCGCCGGTTCCAGACAGGAAAAGCAGCGCATGAGGGACCCTTCCGCCGGCTGCGAGGCTGGCCAGGAAATCTTTGGTTCGTTGTTGCCCTACGATTTGTTGCATATCAAGGGCGAAGATAGTACCCCGGAATGGTATTCCGGGAAGATTGAAGGATGGGTTTGCCGGAATACCATTCCGGCGTACTGAGGATGATGATTGAAGGGTTTGAGTTAGGGCAACATTTGAAGAAAGGTATATTTTTGCGGGCAACTTTTAATAAACACGCTATTAATATTAAAACACATTCAAAATGGAACTTCTTGGTATTGGCTCCAGGGTAAAACACCCGGCATTTGGTGATGGGGTAGTGGTGCGGCTGCATGTGGCAGCGTATGAAGTATGTTTTATGCAATTCGGATTGAAGATGGTGGGTAAGGATTATTCCGGCTGGCAGGTGGTGGAACGTATTGTGCCGGATGAAACAGTGTCTTTTACCGAGGCAGAACAATCTCTGGTACGCATTTTAAGGGCCTGGTCGGGGGTAAGTCTGGAAATGGTTCCGCTGGGCGATCGTTGGAAAAACGGCAAAATGATACTTCAGGCCGATGGTGTACAGCCCAAAGAAGTGCCCATTGATACTTTTTTCCATAAAATAGTGATGATGCGCGACCGCCTGCGCGTGCTGGAGCAAAATATCAATGCGCACAAAAAACTTGACGATGAGGATAAGGTCAATCTGCAACAGTATATCACCCGTTGCTATGGCAGTATGACCACCTTCAATGTTTTGTTCAAAAACCGGGAAGATTATTTCACCGGCGAGAGCGGTAAGGAGTAGGTTACTCCACCAGCCATTTTTGAGCTATGAATCCGCGATCGGTTTGTACCTGTAATTGATATAGTCCGGGCGGGAGCTGACGGGCATTGAGCTGGAAATGGCTGGTGGGTATGTTTTCCTGCCAAACCAATTTTCCTTGCATGTCGAACAGCCAGGCCCGTTGCGGATTGGCGCCCACGACCTGTACCTGCGCCTGATCGTGGGACGGATTGGGTGCAATAACCAGATTTGTTTCCTGTTTTACCGGCTCGCCGGTTGGGGTGGTGAAGTTGATTTCCTGGCAGTAGGTGTCTGAACAGCTGCCTGCGAAGTTGCTGATTTCCAGGCAAATTTGATAAATTCCGGGAGCGCTGTAGGTATGCGTGAGCTCCTCAAACACCCCGCCGTGGATGGCGCCGTCACCCAAACTGAGCAGGGAAGCTTCTGCATTGATTGATTTGTTTTTGATGGAAATGGTATTGTTGGGTAACAGGCTTATATCGAAATAGGCCTTGCACTCTGGTGTGTCACAGCATACGCCTTTGGTCCAGGATGTTATACCATAGTAGTTTTGGGCAATACAAACATTGTCGTAGGTTTTTCCATCGCAGCCACAAACGGGTTGCAGCACTTCCGGGCACAGTACGTTGGGATCAATTATACTGGAATCCGGGCACACGGATTCTGTCTGGATGGTTTGGCAAACGGTGCAGGTAATGTTTACGAAATCGCCTGTTGGATAAGTAGCGCAGAGGTAATGGGCGCCAGGTTGTGCAATCAGTGTATCAAATTCCAGGCCTGTTCCAATGATCTGATCACCATCTAGCGACCATTCTACATAAAAAAAGAATGGGGGATCTTCGCCGCCGAAATCAAACCAGGCATGCAATTGGTTGCCTTCGAGGGTGTAATCAAACTTTTCTTCACAGTTGCAGGATTGCACGGGGCATTCGCCCGGTACGAAGGAGGCAACGCCATAAAAATTGAGGGCTTCACAGGAGTTGCCATAGGTAACACCGTTGCAGCCGCATACTGGGTCGTATACGGCCGGACAACCTATGTCGGGATTGATCAGGGCGGTGTCGATACAGCCGGTTTGGGCTTGTATTTGGGTTGTGCAGAGCAAAAATGCCCACAGAGCGATGAGAGAATTGTTTTTGTTCATAACATGTGTATTAGGTTGTTGGACTGTTGGGCGTTAGACTGTTGGATCAAACCATTCGGGCCCAAGTCCAGCGTTTAAAATTCCAGCAGTCTGATTCGTAAACGGAAGGGATAAAAAGAAGGGTTGGGAAGTAAGCTGTTTTGAAATCGTTAAAATCTTCAGGGCTGGCTGATGTCAGTTGCCTGAGAAAGAAATACCACCAGAGGTAAAAAGGGAAAAATGCCGGTATAACTGCTACTTTTGCCCCTCGATTCAAGCTCATCAAATTTATGGCTGCAAAAAGCAAATCCAAACCCGCATCTTCTACCAAACCAACTGCCTCCCAGGCGCCTGCTGATAGCGCTGCGCTTACGCACACCTTTGGCCCGGATTTTTGGGGTCAGCACTGGCTGCCGGCGCTGCTGATGCTGGTTTCAGCTTATGGACTGTATTTTATTGGTTTAAAATACGGTTATGTGCTGGACGATGAAATGGTGTATTGGAAGAATGAATATGTTCAGAAAGGACTGGCCGGTATTCGTCAGATTTTCAGCACCGACAGTTTCATGGGGTATTTCAAGGAGCAAAAATTCCTTTTGGAAGGTGGCCGATATCGTCCGCTGTCTCTGGCTACTTTTGCCATGGAAGTACAGTTTTTCGGTCCGGACAAGCCAGCGGCGGGGCACTTTTTTAATGTATTATTGTACGGTTTGACCGGCATTTTGCTTTACCGCATTTTGTTGGGTCTGTTCCCTGTACGCGAGGGTGGCAAATGGTATTTCAGTCTGGCTTTTTTGGCATCAGCGTTTTACATGTTGCATCCTTTGCATGTGGAATGTGTGGCCAATATTAAAGGTCGCGACGAAATTTTAGCTGTTTTGGGAAGTCTGGGCGCTTTGTGGGCTGCGTTGAAATATTACGATACCAAAGCCTGGTGGTACCTGGCCATTTCGGGTGTTTCGTTGTTGTTGGGTATGTTTGCCAAGGAGAATGCCCTTACGTTTGTGGCGGTTATTCCGCTCACCATTTGGATGTTTACCCCGGTTAGCTTCCGTCGGTCCCTTATTTCCCTGCTGCCTTTGCTGGTGGCGGCTCTGGTGTTTGTTTGGGCACGTTATGAGGCGCTTGGCTACTGGCTGGAGTCGGAAAAAGGCATTGATGCCAGCACGGATATCATGAACAATCCGTTCCTGGGCATGGGTAAAGACGAGCGTTTGGCTACCATTTTCCTCACCCTGGCCTGGTATGTGAAGCTGCTGTTTGTGCCGCATCCGCTTACTATTGATTACTATCCGTACCATGTTCCCAAGGTGAGCTGGTCTGACTGGCGTGCACTGATTGGGGTTGTGGGTTATGCTGCCATGGCCGTTTGGGCCCTGTGGAAATTGAAAAAAGGCAATGTACTGGCCTATGCCATTTTGTTCTATCTGGCCACCCTCAGTATAGTTTCCAACCTGTTTGTTTCCATTGGCACCTTCATGAATGAGCGCTTCCTGTACATGCCGTCTATTGCGTTCTGTTTGGTGCTGGGTTGGTTTTTTGCAGAAAAACTTCCGGTTTGGTTCAAAGAAAAACCCGGTGCTGTGTATCCGATAGGGATAATTCTGGCAGCTGCCATTGGAGGTTTATATGCTGCAAGAACCATTACGCGCATACCCGACTGGCAAAGTGGATTTACCCTGAACAAGGCAGCTGTAGAGGTGTCGGAAGGCAGTGCCCGCTCGCATTGTTTCTATGTTACTGGTTTATATCAGGAAAAATACGTGAAGGAAAAGGATCAGGAAGTGAAGAAAGCGCTGGTTACTGAAATGGAATACCATATCAAGCGCTCGCTGGAAATCAATCCAAACTACGGTGCGGCGCTAATTATGAAATTTAATGTGGCTGCGGCCCGGTTCCAGATAGATCACCAGCTCGACAAGTTTTTCCATGAAGCCGAGTATGTGATTGAGCGGATTCCATACAACAATACGTTCCGTAACAACCTGGCGGCGTACATGAAGTATTTGGATGGCTCGAATGCTGAAAAATACATGGCCTTCTGTTACCGGGTGGGTTATGAGTTTTTCTGGAAACAAAAGAACGACGCCAATGCCGCGCTGTATTTCCTGGAATTTGCCCTCAACCGCGGTTATGAAGACATCCGAACCCTGGAGTCCATCGCCGAAATCAGCGAAGCCACCGGAAATGCAGCCCAGGCCAAGGAATTCCGCGACCGGGCGAATGCACAGAAATAGTAGAGCGTGGTTGAGTGAGAGAGCTTGAGTTTTTTCACCACTAAGCCACTGAGGGCACTAAGAATAAGTACCCTTAGTGTCCTCAGTGGCTTAGTGGTGAAAAAACTCAAGCTCACTCACACACTCACTCACTCACTCACTCACTCATTCACTCATTCACTCACTCACTCATTCACTTTGAAAGTCACCGAACACATACAAAAAGCGAAGGGCAAGACCTTGGTTTCCTTTGAGGTGCTTCCTCCGTTGAAGGGAGGGAGTATGCAGGCTATTTTCAATACGCTGGATGCGTTGATGGAGTTTAAGCCTCCGTTTATTGATGTCACCTATCACCGGGAGGAGTTTATTTATAAAAAACGCCCTTCAGGATACTATGAAAAAACGGCTATCCGAAAGCGTCCGGGTACGGTAGGTATTTGCGCAGCTATTATGCACCGGTACGGTGTTGATGCGGTGCCGCACCTGATTTGTGGCGGTTTTACGGTAGAAGAAACGGAAAATGCGCTCATTGACCTCAATTTCCTGGGCATCAATAATGTGCTGGCTTTGCGCGGGGATGCCCGGCAGTTTGAAGACAAGTTTATTCCGGAACCGGAAGGGCATAAATATGCTTTGGATCTGGTGCGCCAGATTGTAGGCATGAACCAGGGCAAATACCTGGACCTAAATATCCAAAACGGTGAACCTACCGACTTCTGTATCGGGGTGGCAGGTTATCCGGAAAAGCACTTTGAATCACCCAACTTTGGTACGGATCTTCACTTTACCAAAGAAAAAATTGACGCCGGAGGCGGGTACATCGTTACCCAGATGTTTTTCGACAACAGCAAGTATTTTGAATACGTGGATGCCTGTAGAGCAGCCGGTATTGAAGTGCCGATTATTCCCGGCCTGAAGCCGCTCACCAAAAAATACCAGCTCAACTCTATTCCCCGCAAGTTTTTCATCAATCTGCCGGAAGACTTTGTTAAGGAGGTACTCAAAGCCAAAGACGACGATGCCGTCAAGCAGGTGGGTATTGAGTGGTGTACAGCGCAATCCCGGGAGCTGAAAGCTGCCGGAGTGCCTTGTTTGCACTACTACACCATGGGCGACACTGAAACGGTGAAGAAAATCGCAGGAGCAGTGATTTGACGAGGCTTTTCAAAAGTAGATATTACCTTGAATGGGTACTAATCTTTCTTTTTAGCTGCCACCTTCAGGATGAGTGGCACGGTGTCGTCTATCATCTTATCGCGGGTGGTGCCGAGTATGCCGGAACGGAAATTAACGCCCCATTGGGTGCGGTTAATAGGGAAGGCCGGTGACTCTGCCTGCAGCGATTTTGCGCTCAGTGTCAGACTTACCGGGATGGTAAGTGGTACCTTTTTGCCTTTCATGGTCAGGTGGCCGTTAAGCACGGTATTGAAATTATCTCCTTTTGCTGACAGTGCTTCCTCGAATACAAATTCGGCTTTGGGGTATTTATTTACCTCAAAAAAATCAGCGTCCTTCAGGTGAGATTCCAGGTCTTTGCGTTCGCCGGGATCTTTGATATCGGTCACTGCGATGGAGTTCATGTCCAGTAATACTTTGCCACTTTTAACCAGGCCCTGATTTACCTGGATTTCTCCACTTTCTACCGTAATGGTGCCTTCGTGGCCGTCCTTATTCAGGGTATGTGCACCGGTCCAGTTCACTACGCCTTCTGTTATAGTGAATACACCATTGATACTGGTGTCTGGCGCAGCAGTTGTTTGGGCAGTAGTATCTGGTTGTGGGGTGGCCACAACGGCAGCAGCTTCCGGTTTGGGATCGTTTTGGCAGGCAGAGATGAATGCCAGCGCGAGCATGAGCAGGATTGAATTTTTCACTATTGGAGGGATTGAGTGTTTTGGTGTTTTAGTGTTTTAGTGTTTTGGTTGGGCGCCTGGTTTTTTCACCACTAAGCCACTGAGGCACTAAGGATACTTAATCTTCGTGTTCTTAGTGGTTTAGTGGTGAAAACACTCAAATTTTAGCAATGATTGTTTTGTTACCTTTAACGTGTTGGTCCATTACCACTTCTACCTTGGCATCGAGTGGTAGGTAGAGGTCTACCCGGGAGCCAAATTTGATAAAACCCATGTCGCCGCCCTGTTGCACCTTATCTCCTTCGCCGATGTACCATTTGATACGTTTAGCCAGTGCGCCGGCAATCTGGCGCATCAGGATTTCGCCTTGTCCAAAGTCATACACTACAGTGGTGCGTTCGTTTTCTGTGCTGCTTTTAGGGTGCCAGGCCACCAGGTATTTGCCCGGGTGATAACGGAAATAATTCACCACGCCACTCACCGGATTTCGGTTTACATGCACATTAAAGGGCGACATGAAAATGGATACCTGAAGCCGCTTTTCCTTGAAATATTCCGGTTCAAACACTTCTTCGATCACGCAGACCCGGCCATCTGCCGGAGCATACACCAGGTGGTTGTCGGTAGTAAGCACTTCCCGTACCGGATTCCTGAAGAATTGCAGTACAATGATATAAAAGGCAACAGAAAGCACCAGCAATGGCCAAAAAATGATGGGCAAAAATTGCTGAGCTGCCACATTCAGGGCAATCAGAATGAGGGCTGTAACTAATAGTATGGTGGTTCCTTCTTTGTGGATGCGAAGCAGCATGGTTGTAGTGATTGTTTTAAACGGTAAAGTTAGCGCATGTTGGATCATTTCTGCGAACCAAGTCGGATCACCTCCTGAATGTTTGGGTACACCTCAGGTTCAGTTTGGAGCCAATGGGTAGGATCAACCCAGATAATTTCTTCAATGTCTTCCTCCGTTTGGGGTACTACCTGGGTATCGGTAGTGTCCATGTGGTACCACCAGGTTTTTTTGAGGATTCGTTTGTCTTTTTGTTCAAAGGTGTGGTAAGTGTGGGTAAGAAAGCTGCCGAGCTGAATATTTTGGATGCCGGTTTCTTCCTGCACTTCTCGAACAGCGGCTTGTTCGGGCGTTTCGCCCGGGTCAATTTTACCTTTTGGGAGATCCCAGGAGCCACGACGGTAAAAGACGAGTAATTTTTTTTGCTCGTTCAGGACGTATCCACCCGCCGCTTCCTGCACTTTGAAGCAAGCCTGAAATTCCTGCCATAGCATCTCAACATCGGGGTGGTAGAGCACTACAGCCTTCATTTGGCGGTTTTTATCGAGCAAATCCAGGTAATTTTTGATGAGTTTGCGCTTGCCTACGTAGAGCATTACATGGGTGAATCTATCCGCTACGTACCCCAATTCTTGCGCTCCTTCCGGACTTGTGATAAAAACGGGTCTTCCGTTATGGTAGATTTTATAGTTTTGCGGCACGATCTTTTTGTAATTTGCGGCAAATGTAGTGCCTTATGGGGCTTTTCATGGTAGAAGTTCCGAAGCTTATTTGCTCCAATTCCCATTTCACCGTTCATACCATAACAGCATTTTGGAATCCGAAGTCGCACGCAATTTGTTGGAAATCAAGGCAGTAAAGCTTAGTCCTAACGAACCGTTCACCTGGGCATCCGGGTTACTATCTCCTATTTATTGTGATAACCGTGTTGCACTTTCGCACCCGGCAGTGCGCAGTTTCCTGAAGAATTGTCTGGCGGAAAAATCCCGCAGTTTCGGAGATTTTGATGTGGTGGCTGGTGTAGCCACCGCCGGAATTCCGCATGGCGCCCTTTTGGCAGATATTTTGGAAAAACCTTTTATCTATGTGCGCAGCAGTGCCAAAGATCACGGCCGCCGAAATCAGATTGAAGGCGAACTTAAAACCGGACAACGGGTGCTGGTGATTGAAGACCTGATCAGTACCGGCGGCAGCTGCCTGGTAGCTGTAGATGCCCTGCGCGATGCAGGCGCTATAGTAACCGGCGTGCTCGCTATTTTTCAATACGGTTTTGCTAAGGCCGATAAAGCCTTTGCAGACAAAGATGTGCCTTTCACCACATTATCCAATTATGATGCACTGGTGCAGGAAGCAGCCCGCACCGGATATGTGTCTGAATCCGATCTGAACACGCTGAAACAATGGCGCGAAAACCCGGAATCCTGGGGCGCGCTTTACGCTTAAACTATGAATACCAGACGATGAACGTATAGTACATCGTTGAAGTTAGTCCCTGTATCGAACATGATAACGCCAAATTCAGAAGCTTTTCTTCGGGAATATTTGAATAATCCCAGCCCCACCGGTTTTGAAGCCGGCGGACAAAAACTTTGGCTGGAATACCTGCGCCCTTATATCGATGACTGGAAGCTGGATAACTACGGTACCGCTTATGGCATCATCAATCCCGGCCAACCCTATAAAGTAGTGATTGAAGGCCATGCCGACGAAATTTCCTGGTTCGTCAACTACATTACTGAAGACGGGTTCATCCATATTATCCGCAATGGAGGTTCTGATTATCAGATTGCCCCCTCCATGCGCGTGTGGATACACCTGCGCAAAGGCGGCAAAATTCAGGGCGTTTTTGGCTGGCCTGCCATTCATACCCGCACGGATAAAGATTCCAATATCTCGCCGAGTATTGAAAACCTGACCATCGACGTGGGCGCGCGCGACCGCGATGAGGTGTTCCAGATGGGTATTCACGTTGGCTGCGTGGTTACGTTCCAGGATGAATTTACCATCCTGAACGACCGCTTTTACACCGGCCGGGCGCTCGACAACCGCGTGGGCGGCTTCTGTGTGGCAGAAGTGGCCCGTCTGCTCAAAGAACACCAGGTAAAACTGCCTTACACCCTTTATGTGGTGAACTCTGTGCAGGAAGAAGTGGGTTTGCGCGGGGCAGAAATGGTGGCCAACACCATCAAGCCCAATGTGGCCATCGTAACCGATGTGACCCACGATACCCATACCCCTATGATTAACACCAAAAAACACGGCGATGTGCGCTGTGGAAGGGGGCCGTCTATTACCTATGCGCCAGCCGTTCACCAGAAACTGCTGGATCTGATTATCTCCGCTGCGGAAGAAAACGATATTCCATTCCAGCGTGAGGCAGCCAGTCGCACCACCGGCACTGATACCGATGCGTTTGCCTATTCCAATGGCGGCGTACCTTCAGCGCTTATTTCCCTGCCGTTGCGTTACATGCATACTACAGTGGAAATGGCACATAAAGACGATGTAAACAACCTGATCCGACTCATTTTTGAAAGTTTGCAAAAAATTGAGGGCGGCCAGGATTTCAGATATTTCTCCAAACTCTGATCCTTCATTAAGCCGTGGAATACGCCGCCTGCCAAGTCTCCATTGCCCCGTTGCGCGCCCAGCCATCCGATAAAAGCGAGATGGTTTCTCAACTGCTTTTTGGTGAAACAGTTGAAATCCAGGAGTCGAAAGACAACTGGAAATACGTGGTTTGTGCCTGGGACGGTTACACCGGCTGGGTGGATGGCAAACAGCTTAAGCGTCTCACACCCACAGAATTCAACCAATACCGCGACCATCAGGCCCTGAACCTTTCTCTGGTGGAAGGTTTGATGGCTGCCGACCATTTTATCCCGGTAACCTTGGGCGCTGTTTTGCCACAATACGATGGTTTGCGTTGCCAATTGGGCGAACAGACCTACCAGTTCTCCGGACCGGTAGTAACGCCCGGACAACAAAAAACCAATAGCGAATGGGTGGTAAAAGTGGCGCGCCGCTACTTGCATGCGCCCTATCTTTGGGGTGGACGATCACCTTTCGGGATTGATTGTTCCGGGTTTACGCAGATGGTGTACAAAACTGCCGGCATTCGTTTGCTGCGCGATGCCAGTCAGCAGGTTAGTCAGGGCCGACTCATCGATTTTATGGAAGAATGCCAGGCCGGCGACCTGGCTTTTTTCGATAATGGCAAAGGCTTGGTGACCCATGTGGGCATTATTTTGCCGGAATGTCATATCATCCACGCCAGCGGCGAGGTGCGTGTAGACAAACTGGACCACTTCGGTATTTTCAACAAGGAACAAAACCGGTATACGCACCAGTTGCGCATTGTTAAACGCTTGTTGCCCGACGAGCCAGTGGCGGCACAGGTGGAGGAAACAGAGGCAGAAGTGCCGGCAATGGAAGAAGAACTGGCCGGCCAGGGCGCACTTTTCGGTTAATTCCGTAAATCGCAAGGCTAACCCTTCAAAAGCGGGCGAAAAGGCGTACCTTTGCGCCCCGTTATGCTATCCCTCTCGAATATCTACGTCCAATACGGCGAGCGCATCCTGCTCGACCGCGTCAATTTTGTGCTCAAGCCCGGCGAACGCGTGGGTTTGGTGGGCCGGAATGGCGCCGGCAAATCTACCATGCTCAAGATTATTGCCGGCGAAATGATGCCGCATGAAGGCGATGTGGTGGTGCCCGGCCACTTCACCCTGGGCTACCTGCACCAGGATATGCTTTTGCCTAAAGGAAAAACTGTTATTGCAGAAACGATGACAGCTTTTTCTGAAATCCTGGAACTGGAAAATGAACTGCACCGGGTTAGTGAAGAACTGGCGACGCGGGATGATTACGAATCTGACGCTTACAACAAGCTCATTGAGCAAATGAGCGATATCACCGAACACCTGCACCATATGGGCAGCGCTACCAGCGAGGCCGATGCCGAAAAAGTGCTTGGCGGTTTGGGTTTTGCCGCTTCGGATATGAACCGTTTGACGGATGAGTTTTCCGGAGGCTGGCAAATGCGTATCGAATTGGCCAAAATGCTGTTGCGTCGCCCGGATTTGCTGCTGCTCGACGAGCCGACCAACCACCTGGATATCGAGAGTATTTTGTGGTTGGAAAACTGGCTGTTCAATTATCAGGGCATGGTGATTGTGATTAGTCACGACCGTCGTTTTCTGGACAACGTAACCAACCGTACCGCCGAGATTACGCTGGGTAAAATCATGGATTACAAGGCTGCGTATTCCAAATATGTGGAGCTTAGCGCCGACCGGCGGGAGCAGATGCAGAATGCATACGAAAACCAGCAGCGCGTAATTGCCGATCGGGAACGCACCATAGCCCGGTTTATGGCCAAGGCCACTAAAACAAGTATGGCGCAGTCTATGCAAAAGCAGCTGGACAAAATGGAGCGGATTGAAATCGACGAGATTGATACGGCTACCATGCGCCTGCGTTTTCCGGATGCCCCGCGCAGCGGCGAGGTAGTGGCTAAAGCGGAAGGACTCACCAAGCAATACGGCAGCCTGACGGTACTGGATAAAGTAGATTTTCAGATGCTGCGCGGCGACCGGGTTGCATTTGTGGGTCAGAACGGACAAGGTAAAACCACCCTGGCCAAAATCCTGATTGGTCAGGAGCCTGCTTCGGCGGGCAATGTTACCCTTGGGCACAATGTAAGTGTGGGTTATTATGCTCAGAATCAGGCAGAAACGCTCAATCCGAAGCTTACTCTCCTGGAAACCATGGAGCAGAACTCGCCGGAAGAAATGCGCACCAAGCTCCGGGCCATTCTGGGCGCCTTTTTGTTCAGCGGCAAGGATGTGGATAAAAAAGTAGCGGCACTTTCCGGGGGCGAGCGCGCGCGACTGGCGATGGCTTGTATGTTGCTGCGTCCGTTCAACCTGTTGCTGCTCGATGAGCCCACCAACCACCTGGATATGTTGTCGAAAGACGTACTGAAACAGGCTTTGATGGAATACAATGGTACCCTGCTCATCGTGAGTCACGACCGGGAATTCCTTTCCGAAATGACTACCCGCACCATTGAATTCCGCGACGGGCACCTGAAAGAATACCTGGGCGATGTGAACTACTTCCTGGAAAAACGCCAGGTAGACAATATGCGCGAGATTGAAAAACGTTCTACCATGAACCAGCAGGCGGCGGCGGCTTCAGCGGCTGTTTCGGTGAGTGCAGACGAGCGCAAACAACTGGAACGTGCTGTACAAAAACAGGAAAAACGCATTGCCGAGCTGGAAGCCGAACTCAAAAAATGGGAAGATAAAATGGCTGATCCGGGTTTCTACAGCAAACCTTCCGCCGATGCCGAACTCAAGCAATACAGTGACCTCAAAGCCGAGCTCAGCAAAGTTTATACTGAATGGGAAGCAGCGGTGGAGAAATTGGGGTAGGGGTGATGAACGATGAACGATGAACGATGAACGATGGTGGTTAAAGTTAAAATCTGTGTGAAATCTGTGCAAAAAATCTGTGTGAAATCTGTGCAAAAAATCTGTGTGAAATCTGTGCAAAACCCACTCCACGAGAATCCACCACCAGTCATTCACCAAACCCAAGCCCAACGCTTCTGCGAAAATCTGCGGGTTCATCTGTGAAAATCTGCGGGAAACCCACTCCACGGGAATCCACCGCCAGACCCCACCCTAAACCCAAGCCCAACACCTCTGCGAAAATCTGCGGGAAACCCACTCTACGGGATTCCATCACCAGGCCCTTCGCTACGCTCAGGGCGACAAGGCATCGTTTGTGAGTACCCCATCGTTCCATCATCCCATCGTCCTACGGCTTTGGCTCCTTCTGTCCTTTCTTATTCTTCAGATTTTCATTTAGGAACTTCGTCATCAGGGTATACAGGTGAATCTTGGCATTCCCGCCCCCGATACCGTGGTTTCGGTTGGGGTAGATCATAGTATCGAACTGTTTGTTTTTGGCCACCAGTTCGTTGGCCATTTCTGCCGTGTGCTGAAAATGCACATTATCATCTGCCAGGCCGTGTACCAGCAGGTAAGATCCTTTGAGCTGCTCGGCGTAGTTGGTGGGTGAGTTCAGTTCGTAGCCATCTTCGTTTTCCTCATGGGTTTGCATATAGCGCTCGGTGTACACAGAGTCGTACCATTTCCAGTTGGTAACCGGAGCCACCGCGATGGCCGCTTCAAACACATCGCTACCTTTGAGGATACAATTGGTACTCATATACCCGCCATAGCTCCATCCAAATATCCCGATTCGGCCGGCATCCACGAAAGGCAAGGTACCCAGGTATTTAGCCGCTTCAATCTGATCAGCCACCTCGTAATGCCCCAGTTGTTTGTAGGTCATTTTTTTGAACTCCTCCCCACGCGCGCCCGTGCCGCGGTTGTCTACACAAGCCACTACATATCCCTCTTGGGCCAGCATCTGGAACCACCAGTAATTGGCGCCCTTCCAGGCATCGGTAACCTGCTGACTGCCCGGACCGCCGTACACGAACATCAGTACCGGCAGTTTTTGGTTCTGATAGGCAGGGTTGGTGGGTTTGATCATCCAGCCGTTGAGTTCCACCTGATCGGAGGTTTTAAAATCGAAAAACTCCACCGGGATGGTACCGTATTCGGTTTGCTTGGCGCGGAGCTCGGTGTTTTGTTCCAGGCTGCGGATCACCTTGCCCTTGCGGTCGCAAACACTGTATTGCGGCGGGGTATTGGCTGTGGAGTAGCTGTGCACGAAGTAATCGAAAGTGCTGCTCCACTGGGCGCTGTTGGTACCCACTGATTTGTTGATTTTGCGCGGTTTTTTGCCTTTCAGGGTGGTTTCGAACAGTTCGCGGGCCATAGGCGTTTTGCTGGCCGCCTGGAAATACACCTTGCCGTTGCGTTCGTCCATGCCGTAAAACGCCGTTACATCCCATTTACCTTTGGTGAGGGCTGCTACTTCCCTGCCGGCCATATCGTAGCGGTAAATATGGTTGTAGCCACTTTTTTCGCTTTGCAGGATAAAACCTGAGCCGTCTTTCAGGAATGTAACATCGTGTAAATCAAGGTAATACTTGCTGTTTTCTTCGTGCAGCAGGTTGCATTGCCCGGATTTTGGATCGGCCAGGAAAAAGCGTTGGTTGCTTTGGTGGCGGTTCATCCAGGTGAGGCAGAGTTTGCCGGAGGGCGTCCATTCCAGGCGCGGCAGGTAATCATCGAGTCTGCCCTCTTTGGATTCGCGGTTGGGGATATTTACGTCTATGGTTTTAGCTGCTGCGAGATCGTATATATGGGCGGTAACGATGGAGTTGTTTTCGCCCACTTTCGGGTATTTAAAGGTTACGTTTTCCGGGTATGGCTGTCCGCGGAACATTTCCATGGTCATTTCCGGCACATCCCGTTCATCGAAGCGCAGGAAAGCCAGGTAGCGACCATCGGGGCTCCACTGGAAAGCGCGCACCAGCTCGAACTCCTCTTCATACACCCAGTCGGACGCGCCGTTGATGATTTCGTTTTGTTTGCCGTCGGTGGTTACGCGGGTTATTTTGCCGCTGGCCAGCTCTTTGAAGTAGAGGTCGTTTTTCACCACAAAAGCCACCATGGAGCCGTCGGCCGAGAAGGTGGCGTAGCGTTGTTTGGCGGCGGTGGCGCCGTCTTTGATGTACACCACGTTTTGGTCAAAGAGCTTGATGAGCTTTTTGGTGGGCAGGTCCAGCACAAAATAATCGGCTTCTGTACTCCAGCGGAACAGCGGGGTAGTGTTGGTGGTAAGCAGCATTTTGGATTCATCCGGACTAAAGGAATAGCCGTCGAAGCTGCTTTTCCAGCCGTTATCGCCGGAACTGAGTGCGGCTGCGTCTACCAGAACGCCAGATTTTTCGCCGTTGCGTAGGTCGTATTGCACAATGGTATTGCCTTCCAGGCGGGTGTAGTGTACCCCGTCTTTTTGGAAATTAAAGCCCGGGATACCCTTTGAGGCGAAGGTGCCCTTTTGCCAGATGTCTTCCAGCGTAATGGGTTTTTGGGCAAAAACGGAGCAAAATGGCAGCAAAAAAAGGCAGAATGTGCAGATACGACGCATAAGCATAGGTTTTGTGCCGCCAAAATAGGTGATTGGGAAAGGAAGTAGAAGACTTTTAGGCAGAAGTGGGGAATTAAGGGGTGTTTGGGGGGGGCACCACTAAGACACTAAGGGCACTAAGATTACCCTCGTAACCTTAGTGCCCTCAGTGCCTTAGTGGTGAAAAAGACTTCGCGCCCTTCGCGCCCTTAGCGGTGAATAAACTCCACCACCACCAATTTATCCAGCACTTCCGCTCCGGCGCTGTTCTGCCAAACGCAGTAATACATGCCTGCCGGCAGGGCGCCTTCGAGGTTGATGGTGTTCTCACCTACCTGAAGCGAAACGGGGCTTTGGCGTACCATGCGCCCCAGGCCATCCAGCAATACCAGATTGCCCTGGTCTTCCTGACTGCTGCGGATAAGTATCTGTAATTGCCCCGTTTGTATGGTAGAAGGGTTGGGGTACATAACAGCCTGCAACTGGTTTAAGCGACTTCCGGATTTGGGAGATGGTTTGCCGGAAGGCACCAGGAATTCCCGCACGTGGATACAATTATTCCCATCTGTTATAGAAACCTCGTAGGTTCCTGCTTGCAGGTTGGCTATGTCTTGTGTGGTTTCGCTGGTTGTCCAGTTGTAGCTGAAAAACGGCCATCCTTGCGTGATTTCCAAATCTATGCTGCCATTCCCGGAACCATTATCGGGCGTAATATCCGCTTCGGCAACCAATGGGGCCAGCACAATAATTTTGGTAAACTGAATCTTTTCGCAGCCGTTGGGTAGTGTGATGGTGTCGGTGTAATTGCCTGTCTGGTTGTGTCCGAGGTAACTTTCGCCGTCGCAGAGCACCTTAATTTCTGTGCCTACCAGGGGTGGCGCCGGGGACACGTTGGCTACATCGGAGGTTTGGCAGCCGGTGAAGAGGTTCAGGCCGCGCAGTACATAGGCGCCAGGTTCTGAAACCGGCAGGGTAGAGCCCCAGGATGCCGGAAACGTAGTGCCATTGGGTCGCTCCCAGAAGAAACTGTAGGTGTTATCGTTGTTTTTGGGTTCGGTAGCAGCCAGTAGATTGGGTGTGCCGCCACACCACAAACCTACATCCGAGCCGGCGCTTACGCTGGGGGTTTTGGTTAAGGAGCTGAAAAAGCGGGTTGCTTCGCTCACACATCCGTTATCTGGGTTGGTAAGCGTGGCTTTCAGCATGCCCGGCTCCATTAGCTCCCGGCACTGGCTGTTGTCGAAAAAGCCTACCTGAAGACTGTAACGTGGGTTGCCCCAGCCTGCCGGAATGGTATCCAGTTTGATTCTGGTGCCACCCGGAGCATTGCAGTCAGAACAGCTAACGATGTTGATTTGGAGCGGATTGTTCTGAAAACCCACTTCCGCGAAAGCATAAGCCGGGCATCCCTGGCCATTGCTTGGGAAGGCCATCATTTTGTAACGACCGGCATAAGAAGCCTGGAACGATTGGTTGAAAAAGGATTGACCTTCCGGACCTTCCCAGGAGGGCCACTGGTATTGCACTCCGTTTGGGTCGGGAGTAAGGAAGGCCATTACCATTACCTGGGAATTGGGATTGCTGCAGTCAATTTTGCCTTGCACCCAGGTGTTCATTTCAAAGGCCGGCAACACCTCAAAATCGCGCGTGGCCTGCACGGTGCAGCCACCCGGGCCGGTAATGGTGTAGGTAATGGTGTAGACGCCAGGGTTCAGGTTTTCGGCATCCAGGTACGGGCTACCAGGATTGACGCCGGGTCCGGTGAAATCTCCCCAGGGGTGGGAAGTTTCCAGGTAATCGAGTCCGGTGCCCTGGCAAATAGGTGGAATGGGGGCAATGGAAATAACGGAATCGCAAATGCCCTGTGCGGAAAGCGTGCCTGATAACAGGAGGGTTAGGATAAGGGTAGTTGTGTGCTTCATAGGAAAGGATTTTGAAGGTAAGAGCCTGGGAAGCGAAAAAACGCTTCTTTGAAGGGGAGATTATGATGAAATTTTAACAGATGGGAGGGTTTTGCACAGATTTCACACAGATTTTGGGCACAGATTTTACACAGATTTTTTTGATAAGTTGTTGATTATCATTGTTAAATTTTTTTACAACGTAAAAATACGTTGTAAGGCTAAAAAAATAGTTGTAAAACTAAAAAATAGGCTACACCTTTGTGCCGTTAGAAAATTAAACACAAGATACTACTTAGCGCTATGCAATGTAAAGGATTACGGTTTTTGCTTTGGGGGCTGTTGTTGATGATTTACCCTGGCATAAGTAGGGCACAAAAAAGCCAGCTTCCTCCAAGACCAAACATGGATTTGTTCCAGTATGCCAATACCACGTTATTGACGGTGGGGTACGAAGCGGCCATTGACTCGCTTATGGCGCAGGCCCCAAATTTTACTTCAGATTCTGCCTCCATGCAGGATAAAGGCATGTATTATCAGGCGGCTATGACGTATGCGTCTTTTGCAGGAAGACATTCCCTGGCACTCGGATTTGAGCTCAAGGCATTTGGCAAACGCAAATCGGAGCCGGCTAAACTGAGTGGCAAAGTGGAAGTGGCGCCGGCTGGTCAGTACATCGTTTCAAAATATGGGCAGGAGCCTGTAATCATGTTTAATGAGGCGCACAGCAGAGGACAAAACAGGGCTTTTTTTCGCTCCATATTGCCTGCATTGTATGAAAAAGGTTTTCGGTGTCTGGCCATTGAAACCCTTGATTATAAAGATACTTTGCTACAAAAACGCGGATATCCGTTACAATCAAGCGGTTATTACACCCGAGAGGCCGCTTTTGGGGAACTGATCCGCGAGGCTGTTTCGCTGGGATTTGAACTCTTTCCATACGAGGATACTTCCTGGGTAAAAGACGATCCCAGATCCTTTATGGAACAAGTTAATGGCCGGGAAAAAGCGCAGGCAGATCATCTGGCAGATTACCTGAAGAAGCACCCGGGTACGAAAATGATTGTGTTGGCCGGGCATGATCATATTCATAAATCCAGCAGGGATGAGTGGGTGAAAATGGGTGAGCGTCTGTGTAAAATACTGGGGCGGGATATTCCTTCTGTGGAATGTACCGTGATGCAGGAGCAGGCAGAAAAAAGCCGGGAGCATCCGGTGTATCAGGCAGTGCTGGATTCTTTTCAGATCAGTCAGCCAATGGTATTGCTGCAAAACGATACGTCCTTTTATTGGGCTTACAAGTCGGGAGTAGTAGATGTTTCGGTGCTGATGCCGCGAACGAATGACGACCTTGGTTATCCGGACTGGATGAAAACTTCGGAAACTCACCACACAGTGCTTAAATTGCCTTCGAAAGTGGCAAATTCTGGTCGCTTACTACATATTTACCGGCAGGAGGAATGGGATAAACATGCAGGGCAGGCGGTTCCGGTGATGCACATAGATTTGAATAAAAAGGCGCAGAAGCTGGATCTATACCTGAAAAAAGGCTCCTATCGGGCCATTATTGCTGATGGTTATAGTCGAACATGGTTCAACAAAAAGTTCAAGGTGAAATAAACAAGATTGGTATGCAAAAACTGACTAAAGCGGAAGAAGAAGTGATGCAACTCATCTGGGATGCCGGACGCGGCACGGTGAGCGAATTTTTGGAGCGCTGCGAAGAGCCCAAGCCTCCGCACAGCACCCTTTCCAGTGTAGTGCGCATTTTGGAAAAGAAGGGGTTTGTTGGGCACAAGGCTTATGGTAAAACCCACGAGTATTTTCCGCTCATAGAACGGGAAGCTTACGGCCGTCGCTCGCTGGGCGATTTGCTCCGCAATTATTTCGACGGTTCGGTTACCCGACTGGTTTCGCACCTGGCAGAAGAAGAAAAACTGAGCAAAAAAGAGCTGGAAGAGATGTTGAAGATGTTGGACGACGGGACGATGGACGATGAACGACGGACGATGGACGATGGGCTTGTGTAGGCCCCGAGCACTCGGGGTGACAACCCACGTATATTAATGACCCAAATGACCCCTAAATGACTTCCCCAATGACCTTCTAAATGACTTCCCAAATGACCCCTAAATGACTTCCCAAATGACCCCAAAACAACCCAAACCATAAGCTATGAAACCACTCTTTATCCTCTTTCTTAACTTGTTCAGCCTTTGCGCTTTGGCTCAGCAAGTATCTGATACCACTTTTACTTACCCTAATCCGGCGCCGCGGAAAGCAACAGGCGCCGGAAGTGTAGTGATGGTAGACGCTGCCCATGGTAATTTTCACACCCTGGAAGGCAGGTATGCGCCATTTGGAAAAGTGCTGACGGGAGATGGATTTCGCGTGGTATCCAATACTGCCAGACTGGACGAGGCAGTTCTGAAAACTTGCCGCATTTTGGTTGTGTCCAATGCATTGGATACTTCGAATCTGGGCGGAAGGTGGCTTTTACCCAATCCGTCTGCTTTCAGCGATTCGGAGATAAAAACCATCCATCAGTGGGTAAAAAATGGCGGTCGTTTGTTGCTTATTGCCGATCATATGCCTTTCGCAGGCGCTTCACAGGCACTGGCGGCTTCTTTTGGGTTCGAGTATTTGAATTGTTTTGCCATGGACAACCGCAGCAGGACGCTGGAACGTTTTTACAAAAGCAATCAGACCCTGGCCGACGATCTTATGACTGCCGGTATTGATACTATAGTAACGTTCACCGGGAGCGCTTTCCGGATGCCAAAAGGCGCAAAACCCATTCTGAAACTTAACAACTATACCTTGCTGTCGCCACGGGTAGCCTGGCAATTTGAAGAAGATACACCGGCTAAAAGCAGTGAAGGATATTATCAGGGCGCTTATATGCCTTATGGTAAAGGGAAACTGGTTATGATGGGCGAGGCGGCCATGTTTACTGCACAGCTCAGCGGACCTAACCGAGCCCCAACAGGCTTAAATGTGCCAGCTGCCCGTCAGAATGGACAACTACTCCTGAACCTGATACGATGGCTGGACGATGAACGATGAACGATGGACGATGAACGATGGTACGATGGACGATGGTACGATGAACGATGGACGATGGGATTGTGTGGGTCCCGATTCTCGGGATAGCAACGTGAGTTGTCATCCTGAGCGTAGCGAAGGATCTGAGTCTGATGAATAAGGAAAATAACAAACAAGAGGCTTGGCCAGATCCTTCGCTACGCTCAGAATGACAAATCGGGATGATCAAATGACCCATAAATGACCCATAAATGACCCATAAATGACCCATAAATGACCCCCAATGACCCCCAAATGCCCCATAAATGACCCCAAATGACCCCCAATGACCCCAAATGCCCCCCAATGACCCATAAATGACCCATAAATGACTCATAAATGACTATCTTCCTCCTCAAACTCTCTCTCTGCTGGGCCTTTTTTGCCCTGTTGTATCATTGGTTGTTGCGCCAGGAAACCTTTTTCCGGGCAAACCGGGCGTATCTGATTGGAACGGCTTTGTTTGGCATACTGGTGGCTGTGTGGCCTGCGGAGCAATTGCCGGCGCCAGTATATGAAAGTGGGTTGCCAGTAATAGAATTACCGGCAGTGACGGTGGGTATGCAGGAAATAGAAGTAGTATCCAGCAACTGGGAGCAAACAGATTACCTGTGGGTCTTGTACTGGGCCGGGTTTGCCCTGGCGTTGGCCAGGATGATGTGGGGACTTCTGAAAATTGTACAAATGGCGGTGCGCGGCCGCTCCAAGCGTCTCGAAGATGGTTGTTTGCTGATTTCAACAGATGAGGCCAAAGTGCCTTTCTCTTTCTTCAAATGGGTATTTGTGCCAGAGGAGGATGAATTATCGGCGCAAAGCCAGCAACTCATGCTGGCGCACGAGCGCGCACACGCCCACGGGTGGCACAGCCTGGATGTTTTGTTGATGGAATGCCTTGGGGTAGTGTTTTGGTTTCACCCATTAGCGCATTGGTACCGGCGTAGTCTGCGTACCGTGCACGAATACCTGGCCGACGCCGTTGCGGCGCGCCAATCTGATCGGAAACAATATGGCCTGTTGTTAATAGGGCAATCGCAGTCCGGAATGCCGGTTGCCTTCGCAAATCATTTTTTTCAGTCACCTCTCAAACAAAGACTCATGATGCTCACCAAAAAAGCTTCCGCCCCGGTTAGGGCGGTAAAATTCGGACTGGTTGCTCCGGCGGCCCTGTTGTTCCTTTCCTTGTTCCGGCAAGCCCCGGCCATTGCACAGGCAGTAGATGAAAAACACCTCGAATTTGTGCGCCAACTCGAAGCCAGAGGCTGGGAAATGACCGATACCGTGGTCACTTTCGATCCTGAAACTTATGTGGAAACAGTACAGTTGATCAAAAATAGTGCAGCACCTCAAAAAGGTGAGGATGGCAAATTGGTGTATCAATACACTGAAATTAAACCGCAGTTCCCGGGCGGTCAGGAGGCTATGGTTCGTTTTCTGCAGGAAAATCTGAAGTACCCTGAGTTAGCCAAACAAAACAAGGTTGAAGGCACTGTTTTCGTGTCGTTTGTAGTAGACGAAACCGGTAAGGTTGTTCGCGCATTTGGCCAAATGAATATGCCAAACGATGCTAAACGCAGCCTGGTGGATGAAGCGGTTCGGGTGGTTGAGTCCATGCCCAAATGGATGCCAGCAAAACATAAAGGGAAGACTGTAAGTTGTTCTATGCAGCTGCCTGTCAACTTTTCCCTTGCTTCGCTCTCCGACAAGTCAGTGGATGTCCAGCCGGAATTCCCGGGCGGAATGGAAGGTTTGATGAAATATCTGGGAGAACAAATCAAATACCCTGAAGAAGCAAAAAAAGCTAATGCAGAGGGTATGATTGTGGTTCAGTTTCTGGTGAAGGAAGATGGCTCGCTGGATGAGGTGAAACAGGCGGAAGGAGCTCAGATAGCCCATCCGGCTTTGCTTACAGAGGCCATTCGCGTGGTAAAAGCTATGCCAAAATGGAAGCCTGCTGTAAAAGATGGAAAGGTGGTGAAAACAACCTTCACATTGCCGATCAAATTTAAATTATAAGGCGCTAACACGGTGTGTGGACACAAAGGCACAAAGACGCGAAGGCGCAAAGAGGCTGTCTTAAATTTTTACCGCGGAGACGCAGAGGTTTAAATGATTGATTTTCAATCTCTCTGCGCCTCCGCGCCTCTGCGGTAAAAACTTAAGTCAGCCTCTATTTGTTTGGGCTGGAAGTAGTTTCTTAGTGCCTCAAGTGCCTTAGTGGTGAACCTCTCTCCGCTACCTATCCACCATTACCTTTTTCACCAATACCCCGCCATCCGTTTGAATACGCACAAAATAAACCCCGGCAGGCAGGTGGCTCACCGTTTTTTGTACCGCTGAAACGGGTTCTCCCTGGTGCCATATTTCCTGCAATCCACCATCATTGCGCAGCAAACGCAGCTCCCTGATGCCTGATGCCGTGCTCCGAATACTCAGGTAATCCTGTGCCGGATTCGGCGCCAGTATAATGCTTCGTTCAAGCGGCTCCTGCGTGTGTACAGATCCTGATTTTTTAATCACCAGATCAACAGGAGCTGCGCCCAGATCTTTGGGGCTTTCCTGAGCGTCGGAGGAGCTGATGGCGCTGAAATACAGTTTGGAATTTTTAATGGAATCCGGCGCAGGAATGCCGAAAATGTTGTCTTCAATAATGATAAACACATCGCCAATTTCGCCCCAGCCACTCACCGGAACCCCATCCGTGCGGGTAATGGCCACATCCAGCCTTCCCTGGCGCGGGAAATTTTTCTGCACACAGAGGTAGTTGCCCTGATTGCCAAACCAGGATGCCGATGGGGTAAACCGGATATTATCCTCTACCACTTCGGGGTCGTAGGAAATGCTGAAGGCCAGCCCGTAAATATTTTCCATCGGCGTGCTCTGGCTGCCTACAGATAATGGCAGGTGCACGGCATCTCCCGGATTCAGGGTGTCGGTTTGCAGGCTGATGGCCGGATTTTGGCCGGATTGACTGCTTTCCAGCGGGGCATTAAATGGATTATCCCGGGTAGTATTGATCACTTTTCCCCAGTTTTGTACCAATGCCAGGGTGTCGGCAGCATTGATTTGGCCGTCGCCGTTGGTGTCTATGTTTTTGAAATTTACCTGGCGCACAGCAGAGCTTTCTGCCCAGCCGGCCGCTTCCTGACCAGTCCAGTTCAAGGAGGCATTTGTGCGACTCGGGCCACTTTTGCCATATGCCAAACCGATGTACAACAAATCATGGTGGTTTACCGCCTGGTTGTTGTCGGCATCGCCCGGCCATACACATTCCTCCATGGGAGCAATGGGTGGCACTGCAGCAAACCAGTATTCCTGACTCAAATCCGGACGGTAAACGTTGATCTGGTAGACTCCGCCATCAGAAAAACGCAAACCGGACAGATCATCGTAGAACGCTGTACTGTCGTTCGGATAAGACACCACAAAATGTCCGTATAGTTTTTCGCCCGGCGTACAGCTGCCCAAAAGGATTTGAGCTTTGCCATCGGCCGCACAATCGGCAGAAACGCCCAGTGCTTTGCAGGCCATAGTGGCGGGCTGATTGACCATGCCATAGTCTACCCATCCGTTCCGACCCAGAAAAATTTGTGGACCATCCTCAGTGCTCAGGGTAGCCGGCACAGGTGTTTGTACAAAAAACAGCTCATCTTCCACCTGCCCGAAACCGGGTGTCAGGCAAACTTCGAACAGCAACTGATCGTCGGGAAGACTAAGTGGTGTGGCATGTTGCCAGCTCATGCCCAGCGTTTGTTCAGCGGGATTTAAGGTAAAACTTGCCTGACTCAGACCTGGCAATTGCAGGCTTTTTATTTCCTCCAATGCCGAACCGTTGGGGTACTGAATGGAAAAATTCAGGCTTGTAATGGCTTGAAAATGACGGGCATAGACGCCTGTGCAGTTATCTGAGGGATCGGTATCAGCGCCTATATAACACCAGTTGAATCCCTCAGGTACAGGCGCCGGCTGAAAGCAGTTCATAGTGCGTTCCAGTACCAGTTCGCATCCATTGGCATCGGTAATGGTAACGGCATAGTGTCCGGATGGAACGTCTATGAGAGAATCCAGAATGCCCGGAGCGGCCGGGCCTTGGCGCTGATGGGTGGTACCATCGCTCCAGGAAATCAACACCGGGAAACTCAGGTTACCTGCCTGATTGTATTGGATAAATAAACTGCCAACTCCTTGTCCGCAATCTTCCTGCAACTCCGCCGCCCAGGATTGGGTAGAAATATCAAACACCGCAAATTCGGAACTGGCAGTACAACCGCCGGGAATGTTAGTTACGGTAACGGTATATGAGCCCTCTTCCAATTGGTCAATTGCTGCGGTACTTGCTCCGTTCGACCACAGGTAGGCAAATGGTCCGGGCGCATCAAATACCGTTACTTCCAGATCAGCAGTGCCATTGCAGGTTTCGATAAATGCCCAGTCGGTGTTCAGAGAAAAGGTGGTATCGTTTTCAATGTCAATGCTATAAATGGTTTTGCATCCTAATTGGTTGGTAACGGTAACGCTATGCTGTCCGGGAGGAAGTGCACAATTGCTGCCGGTATTGTTGTTGCCTGTTGACCACTGGTAGGTAAACGGCGGGTTGGAGCCCAAAAAATTAAGGTTAGCGCAGCCATTGCTGGCGCCGCAAAATGCAGGTGTAATGACGGGGTCTGCTGAAGCAAAATAGTTAAGTGGCTTGACCCTGATTTCGCAAAAAATTTCGGCGCCTGTTTGGTCGGTAATGGTTACCTGGTAAAGTCCGCTTGCCAGATTTTGCAAATCAGCGCCTGAACCTGTAAATCCGTTTGGTCCTTGCCAGGTGTAAGTGTAAGGCGCCGTGCCGCCGGCTGCATTCAGGCTGATAGTGCCGATCGACTGGTTACAAGGGGCATCTTGTACACATGCATCTGTGAGGTATAAGGTGTTTGGCGCCGGATTGCCCGTGTCAATTCCACCCATTTGATGCACTAAGGGCAACCGAACAGGAACGCCAAGCGTTTCTTCCTGCACTACTTCATAAATGGTAGGAAATTGTTCGCCAATATGAAATGGGAAAAATCCGTTGGCATTATCCTTTACCCTGAAACACATGTAAAAAAAGATGGAAGAATCCGGGAAACTGTAAGGGTTTCCGGTTGGACTTGGCCAGGCAAAACGCAACTCACCCGGATAAGGATGGAACAAATTGTTCGTCATCAAACCAGGCAACACAGAACTGGAGATGTCCACTTTAAGGTATTCCAATGCGCTGGATTCATAAAAGACGACAAACTGAGCCGAGGAGATGTTATCCAGCTCGAAAGCACGCAATGGTACACATACTGTATCGCCCGGTGCTGCGCTCATCACCGGAGTAGACAAATGGAAGCAGTTGGCATTGTTTTGTGCATATATGCTTGATAAACAGCAAAATATGATTAAACTTAGCCAGTACCGCAGTGGATCAAATCGGCGGAATGTTGAAAATGTCATGGAATAAAGTAGTTGATGAGTGTATACGGGGGATAAAGACAGCACGAAAGTAGGGTAGTGGAGCGAGGTGTTTTTTGACATTTTTTGCGTTTTATAGCGTTTTTGTTTACTGACGGGGTGACTGCCAATCACCCCGTCACTAAACAAAAACCGTTACAAATGAACGTTTAATGAGCTAAAATGCTATGATCTCTTACTGACGGGGTGACTGCCAGTCACCCCGTCAGTAAGAGATCATAGCATTTTTATTTCCCTCCCAACACCTATTTTTGCCCATTATGCGACAAACAAAACTCCTCGAAACGCTGGGCAGTTTGACCGTGCGGGAGCGCAACCGCTGGCGACAGTATGTTTGGTCGGATTATGGCAACCGGCACAAGGTACTGCGCAGCCTGTGCGATCTAATGCTGGAGGGCGTGGCAGAGGCTACTTCACTTTTGCCTAAAAAGCAAATGTATGAGCAGTTATTTGGAACGCAAAAACCGTACAATGAATTGATATTCAATAATCTGGTGTCAGATCTGTACGAATTGCTGTTGGATTGGCTGGCATTGGAAAAACACTGGGCAGACCCGCTGGAACAGCAGCGCAGGCGACTGGAATTGCTGGTGGAACGTAGGTTAGACAAGCAGGCCACTGCGGCGCTCAAAAGATTTGAAGTCATGCTGGCGCAAAGTCCGCTGCGCAATGCCGACTGGTACCGGCATTCCCTGGCGCTGGAGGAAGCTGCCGAGGCCTTGCACAGCAGGTTGCCGCGTCGCACGGAGAGTCCGCATGTGTGGCGACAGGCGCAGTACACCCGTTACATACATGCGCTGGAATCGCTTGCAATGGCATTGGCCTTGAGGAGTCGCACCCAACTGGCCGTGATGCAGGCTGAAACGGCGCCCTTTGGCCCGGAGGAGCTGCAATGGATTCGGCGCGACGAGCCAATGCTGGAGGCCTTGCCAGTAGCCAGGGCTTATTTAGCGGCCTACGATTTGTTGGAAAACCGCTCGCAGGAGTCGTTCGAGGCCCTTACCGGAATGTTGCAGGATATACACACTACCATGTCGGCCGATGAGCTGCAATCCTTGTATCAATGTGCCCTGAATCACTGTATCCGGCGGATAAATCAGGGGCAAGGGGAGGCCTACACGGATGTACTGGCTTTGTACAAACGTTTGCTGGAGCGCGGCTTGTTGTTGCAGCAGGGAGGTATGTTATCGCAATGGACCTATAAAAACATAGCCACGGCAGGCTTGCGCACGGGTGCGTACGCCTGGACGGAGGAGTTTTTGCAGACCTACCGCGACCGACTTCCGCCGGTCGAACGTGACAATGCCTATGCTTTTAATGCGGCGAGTTTGTATTTTGAGAAACAAGACTACGCCGCCATGTTGCAAACTTTGCAAAATGTTGAATTTAAGGACATTACCTACCATATTGGCGCCAAAGCCCTGCAGTTAAAAGCCTATTATTTATTGGAAGAAGAGGAAGCCTTTGGGTCGCTGCTGGCCAGTACAGAGCAACTGTTGCGCAGGGATAAAACGCTTTCTACATTCGGCAAAGCCATCAACCTTAATTTCCTGCGCATGCTTCGTTTGCTGAGCAAATTCCGGCGCAACAGCAGGCATTACACCCAACAAAAAGCTGCTAAAGAACGGGCAGCCCTGCTGGATAAAATCCGCCAAACCCAGCCTTTGGCGAATAAGGATTGGTTGGAGCGGGTAGTTTGAAGGGTTTGAAGGGTTTGATGGGTTTGATGGGTTTGATGGGTTTGAAGGGTTTGATGTACCGGCGGGTTTAGCCGCCGATGTGATAATTTCGCCCTGCGAGGGTCTTACGACCCCGCAGTGTTTTTGATTAGGGCATTTCGTCCAACGTGGGTTGTCATCCAGAGGCCAGCGGAGGACCTACACAAGCCAGGTTCCCGAAATGCCTTGACCCAATGCGCCCGAAATGCCGGGCTTGTGTAGGTCCTTCGCTACGCTCTGGATGACAACCCGCGTTGATTAAATGACAACAATGACCCAAAAAATGACCTCTAAATGACCTCAAATAACCCAAAAAACACTGCGGGGTCGTAAGACCCTCGCAGGGCGAAAAATGACTCCTAAATGACCCAAAAAAATGACCCCAAATGACTCCAAAATGCCCCTCAAACCCCCACCCACCCCCGAAACCCTCTCGCCGCATAATACGATGAGGCGCCGTTGTGGTACACAAACACGTGTCCGTATCGGTAATCGGCAAAAATGGCGCCGCCGTGTTTTCGGATGGCATCCGGCGTGTGTATCCAACTGGAGGTTTTGGTGTCGAACGGCCCGAATTGCTGGAGTTCGCGGTACTGGGACTCTGTGAGCAATGCAATTCCCATGGCCCGGGCTACCTCCTCTGCGCTGTCAGCGGGCTTGAACTCCTTGCGCTCGTCCAATGCCTGCTGGTCGTAACAAAAACTGCGCCTGCCTTTGGGACTTTCCGCAGCACAATCGTAAAACAGAAATTCGCCAGTTGTTGGGTCCTGGCCCACCACATCGGGCTCGCCGCCGGTTTCTTCCATTTGCTGGAGGGTCCAGAGTTTGCCGGGTTGCGATTCCAACCGGGCTTGTACTTCGGCCCAGGAAATACCCTGGTGGCGTTTCATGTTTTTGTCGAACCGGGCTTTCAGGATGTTCAGCAGCGCGGCGTTTTCGGTGTCGGAGAGGGTATGCATAGCTTATGTGAGTTTTCTATCCGAAGGTCTGAAATACCATGAAACAATGGTCAGGACCAACAGCAAAAGTGAAGGAAATATTTTTTCAGCAGGATTACCTACCGCTATATGCGACATCACAGCGCCGCTCATGGCAAAGAAAAAGCCGGCATAAGCCCATTCTTTGATTCGGGGAAATCCGGGCGTCAGAACAGCCACAACGCCCAGCAATTTCCAGACGCCAAGGATGTTGAGGAGGTACAAAGGGTACCCCAGATGCGTAAAGTTGTCTGCCTCTTCCTGCATGTGAAGCAATTGAACCATGGCAGTAGATACCATGCCCAGTGCCAGCCAAACGGTGGCAATCCAATACGTGATTTTGTGGCTTTTTTTCATGGTATTTGTTATTTCAGGTTGTTCATGATGTTTTGCAAACGGTTGTGTGCCATAGCCATACCACGCCCCATGCCCATTTGCAGCATCTGGTCGCGCAGTGCTGCGGAGCGATAAATAATGTGCATGGTGAAGCGACTCGTGGCATCCGTCAGGGGTTCGAATTCGAGGAATTCCAGTTGGGCATCAAAAGGGGCGTTTTCTATCTGGAAAGTGCGCGTAATCTTTTGGTTGGGGATGATGTCGTGAATCGTACCATTGGCGCTGAAAACCACTTTGCCTGTGGGGTCTGTCACTTCAAACTGCCAGCCGCCATGTGCGTGGTTATCCATTTTCAGTACCTTGTTGCCCATCCATTGCTCCACGAGTTCGGGAACGGTATAGGCTTTAAAAAGCAGTTCCACCGGCAGATCGAAATCTCGGGTAATGATGAGTTCCTGTTTGCCGTCTTCAGCGTGGACGTTTGTTTTGAGTTCCATAGATTCAGGATTGATATTGTTTCATGAGCGCTTCCAGCTTGTTGAACCGCTCGTCCCATAATTGGCGGAAAGGCTCAATGAAATCAGCGATTTCCTTCATTTTTTCCGGATTGAAATGGTAGAAAACCTCTCGCCCTTTTTGCTCCTGAGTGAGCAGTTCACATTCGGTGAGGATTTGCAAATGCCTGGAAACGGTGGGCCTTGCTGTATCAAAATTGGCAGCTATGGCGCCTGCTGTGAGCGATTGGGAGGCTAGCAAGAGCAATATCGCCCGCCTGGTAGGGTCGGCAATGGCCTGAAAAACGTCGCGTCTTAAATTCATTGTGTAGCTATTTGACTACAAATGTATATGTAGTTATTTGACTACGCAAAATTATTTTTGAAAAATGGTATCCAGCTATGAAAAAGCGGCATGTTTTTGAATTAAAAAACAAAAAGTTTTATTTTTAAAAAACTAAAAAGCTAACTTTGCCCTTTGAATGGCGCAAGCTCTGAGCTTGTCTACTCTCCGAATTAGCGCGAATAAGGAGAGTAACGCCAGATTAATACCGAAGACTCATCATGGCCAAACAAAAAAGAGATACCGCACCGCCACCTACTGTTTCCCAAAACGGTGAGGATACCGTGATTACCCTCTCCGGGATGTACCAAAACTACTTCCTGGATTACGCATCTTATGTAATTCTGGAGCGCGCTGTGCCGGCCGTGGAAGACGGACTTAAACCGGTGCAACGGCGTATCCTGCACGCCATGTTTGAACAACACGACGGGCGCTACCACAAAGTAGCCAACCTGATCGGGCAAACCATGCAGTACCACCCGCACGGCGATGCCGCCATTGGCGACGCTATGGTGAACATGGGCCAAAAAGATCTGCTCATTGATTGTCAGGGTAACTGGGGCGATTATCGCACGGGCGACTCCGCCGCAGCGCCGCGTTATATCGAGGCCCGCCTCACCAAATTCGCGCTGGACGTTGCTTTCAATCACGACACCACCGTGTGGCAGCTCAGTTACGATGGTCGCAAACGCGAGCCTGTTAACCTGCCCATGAAATTCCCGTTGGTACTGGCACATGGCGCCGAGGGTATAGCCGTGGGTTTGAGTACCAAAATCCTGCCCCACAACTTCATTGAAATCATCAAAGCCAGCATTGCCAGCCTGAAAGGACGCAAATCCGACCTCGTGCCGGATTTTCCCACTGGCGGTCTCATAGATGCATCCAATTACAACGGGGGCGCACGCGGAGGTAAGGTGCGCGTACGTGCGAGAATCAAGGAGCTGGACAAAAAAACGCTCCAGATTACCGATATCCCCTTTGGCGTAACCACCGGCGATCTGATTGAAAGTATCCTCAAAGCCAACGATAAAGGCCAGATCAAGATCAAAAAGGTGATTGACAAAGTTGCGGCCGAGGTGGATATTGAAATTGAGCTGCAGCCAGGCGTTAGTCCGGATGTAACCATAGATGCGCTCTATGCTTTCACTGACTGCGAGGTTAGCATCAGCCCCAACTGCTGCGTTATTGTAGACAACAAGCCGCTGTTCACAGATGTGAACGAACTCCTGCGTATTTCTACCGAAAACACCAAGGATTTGCTCCGTCAGGAACTCGAGATCCTGAAAGCCGAACTGGAGGAAAAACTCCATTTCTCATCCCTGGAGAAGATCTTTATCGAAAACCGTATTTATCGGGATATTGAAGAATGTGAAACCTGGGAAGCTGTTCTGGATACCATAGATAAAGGCCTGAAAAAATACGTCATCACGCCGGAAGATCCCGGGTTTGCCAAAGAAACCAAGCGGATTAAATTACTTCGGGAGGTAACAGAGGACGATATCGTTCGACTGACTGAAATCCGGATCAAGCGCATTTCCAAATTCAATTCATTCAAGGCGGATGAGGAAATTGCAAAACTTAATGATGAGTTGACTCAGACGAAACACCATCTGGAGCACCTCACGGAATATGCCATTGCCTATTTCGAGAATCTCCTGGCCAAACACGGAAAAGGCAAGGAGCGCCGCACGGAAATTGCTGCCTTTGATACCATCCAGGCTTCTGCGGTGGTAGCCAATAATGCCAAGCTGTACGTCAACCGCGCCGAGGGCTTCATTGGCATGGGTTTGAAAAAGGACGAGCTGGTGCAGGATTGCTCGGATATTGACGATGTGATCATTTTCCGCCGCGATGGGGTGATGAAAGTAGTGCGCATCGGGGAAAAGATATTTGTAGGAAAAGACATTGTGCACGTGGCCGTTTGGAAGAAAAACGACGAACGTACCACCTACAATATGGCCTATTCCGACGCCAAAACGGGCAAAACCTTTGTGAAGCGGTTCAATGTAACCGCCATCACACGGGATAAAGATTACCAGCTCGGATCAGATGCCAAGGGCTCCAAAATGTTGTACCTCACCGTTAACCCCAACGGTGAAAGCGAGGTGGTGCAGGTAACCCTCACACCAGCCAGTACCGCAAGGATTAAAATATTCGACTACGATTTTGCCGAATTGGCCATCAAAGGCCGCGATTCGCAGGGCAACGTACTCACCAAGTACCCGGTGAAACAAATCAAACAAAAAGAAGTAGGCAAGAGTACCATCGGGGCCCAGAAATTATGGTTCGACGATATTACCGGCAGGCTCAACACCCAGGAGCGCGGAAACCTGCTCGGTGAGTTCGATACCGGCGACAGCCTGCTGGTATTGTATAATGATGGCAGTTACGAAGTGACTGATCTGGATGTGCAACAGCGATTTGAACTGAAAGACATCCTGCATCTTTGTAAACTTACTCCGGAACTGGTGATCAATGCCGTTCATTTTGACGGGCACAAGGGCTGGACTATGGTGAAGCGGTTCCGCATCGAAACGAACAAACTCAAAGAGCGGTATTCATTCCTGACAGATCATGGCAAGTCTAAACTGCTCTTTGCTTCCGTTAAAGACAATCCGCGCATTAAGTACACCTTAAAGATCAATGGTAAGCCCATGACCGGAGAAGTTGCCCTGGGCGATTTCATGGACGTAAAAGGCTGGAAGGCAGTGGGGAATCGTCTGAGCGACCAACTTTTGAGCAACGTCAAGGAAATAGAGCCCGGAGAGTCCAAAATTTTGAGTCGCAACGAACCGCCACCTCCAGCCGCTACAGCACCTGCCCAGCAAGCCAGTTTGTTTGGTGAAGATCCAGCACCTGAGGAGCCGGAAGCTGTTCAACCGCCGGAAACGGGAGATAAGAAGACCTATAAGGCTGGAGATACGATAGAGTTTGATTGAGGTTGCCCTGGCCTGAAGGCCAGGGCAATTGAATCTCCCCTCCCTTCAGGCCAGGGCAATTCAATTGCCCCGCCCTTCAGGGCGGGGGAGATTGAGAAATTGTGCCTCCGGGCATTTTATTTCAAAAAAAGCCCTATATTTATAAGTCAATACACAAAATTTATTCACAAGTTAAAACTCCCCAAAATGACCAAAAATGTCATTCACCAAAATTCTTATCCATGCAGTATGGTCAACCAAATATCGAAAACCACTGCTCAACGCTTCCGCTCGTATCCAGCTTTTTAATCAAATTCGTTTGTACGCAACATCCAAAAACATCCATCTTCTTGAAGTTAACGGATATACAGACCACATACATTGTCTTATTTCGCTTTCGGCTGATCAGAATATTGCACAGGTTGTTCAACTCCTTAAGGGCTACTCCTCTTATTGGGCTAATAAACATTTAGGGTTGCCGGAAAAATTTGGCTGGCAAAACGAATATTTTGCCGTTTCTATAAGTCAGTCCCATCTTGAAAGAGTCAGAAATTATATCAGGAAACAGGAATCGCATCATGCGGTCAAAGCATATGCGCAAGAATATGAGGAGTTTGTTGCCAAATATCATTTTGATCAATAGCCCCGCCCTTCAGGGCGGGGAACAATGATATAATCCCCCCAATCCCTGGCCTAAAGGCCAGGGCAATTGGCCAGGGCAATTGAATAGGGCAATTGAATAGGGCAATTAGCCAGAGCAATTAGCCAAACCAATTAACCAGCTTCATTTTGCTTCAGCCTCATTTTCTATCCACTCGTCGATAAAAAGCAACAATCCGCCGCCTTCTCTTGGCAGCGGCTTTTTTTATTGTACTTTTGATATCAAAATAATATCATTTCAAATTTGATTTCATCATGGAAAAAACCATAAAACCTACCTCAGGATGGATGATGTTGCTGTTGGTTCTTGTACTCACGGCAGCAGCCGTTTTTTTGTTCATCAATCGTCAGTTTTTGGTGGGGGGAATTACACTCGGTGTAACCTACCTGATTATTGCACCCGGACTGTTGGCCATTGATCCCAATAGCAGCCGTGTTATGACCCTTTTTGGCACCTATGTGGGGAGCATCAAAGAGAGCGGTTTCTTTTATGCCAACCCGTTTTATACCAAAAAGAAAATGTCGCTCCGGGCAGTTACGCTGGATGTGCCTACCATCAAGGTGAACGACAAACAGGGCAACCCCATCATGATTGGCGGGGTGGTGACTTATCGGGTGGCAGACAGCTTCAAAGCGGCATTTGCAGTGGAGAATTACCCGGATTTTGTAAAAATTCAGAGTGAAACTGCGCTGCGCAAGCTGGCCGGTATGTATAGTTACGATAATTGGGAAGATGAAGCGGCCACCATTACACTGCGTTCCAGCTTTGATGAAGTGAACCACCAACTGGCACATGAAATTGGCGAACGCCTGGACATTGCCGGCATTGAAATCATTGAAGCCCGGATCAATAATCTGGCTTATGCCACCGAGATTGCCCAGGCTATGCTGCAACGCCAACAGGCTACAGCCATCGTATCAGCCCGAAGCAAAATTGTGGAAGGCGCCGTGGGTATGGTGGAAATGGCTTTGGCCCAGCTTTCCCACAAACAAATTATCGAACTGGATGAAGAGAAAAAGGCCGCTATGGTTAGTAACCTCCTCGTAGTACTTTGCGGCGATCGCAATGCCCAGCCGGTATTGAATACTGGAACACTCCATCAATGACGGCCTACGGTAGACGGCCTACGGTTGACGGCCTACGGTGGACGGTTTTGGACTCGGGGTAATGGGGCATCTCTGTTTTCCCACTGTTCATTACCGTCCACCGTCTACCGTCCACCGTCTACCGTCTACCGTCCACCGTCTACCATCTACCGTCCACCGTCTACCGTCCACCGTCTACCGTCTACCGTCCACCGTCCACCTTCTACCGTCCACCGTCACAAACCTATGTCCAAAAAAAAGTCATTTGTATTGCGCATAGATGAAGAGACCTATGCCTCGCTCGAAAAATGGGCAGCTGATGAGTTCCGCAGCGTGAACGGTCAGTTGGAGTGGATTATTGATCGCTCGCTAAAGGAGTCGGGGCGTATGCCGCGGAAGGGAAAAAGGGAGAAAAAAGATGATGGAAAAGGATGAGGTATTAAGGTCAATTAGGGGGCATTAAGGTTATTTATGGTCATTTAGGGGGCATTTTGAGTCATTTGGGGCCGTTTAATCAACGTGGGTTGTCATGCAGAGCGCAGCGAATGACCTACACAAGCCCGGTTCCCGAAATGCCTTGGCCCAATGTGCCCGAATAGACTGGCTTGTGTAGGTCCCTGTTTCCGGGATGACAACACACGTTATTTAAATAATCCTCAAACGCCCTCAAAATGACCCCCAAATGGCTCATAAATGACCCCCAAATGACCCTAAATACCCCCCAATGACCTTTCTTTCCCTCCATTTCCCAAAACCTCCGTTTCTTTGCCCACATTTTCACGCAAAAACAACCCACTACCTTGAAAAAAGGATATTTGGCAGCACTCGTCGTTTTGGTAGTGCTCATTATTGACCAGGCTTCTAAGTTTTACATCAAAACCCATTTTGAGTACAATGAAGACCTGCTGATTTTTGGTCAGAACTGGGCCCGCCTGCACTTCGTTGAAAATGAAGGCATGGCCTTCGGCATTACTTTCGGCTGGGAATACGGAAAATTACTGCTCAGCTTGTTTCGTATCCTCATGGTGGCAGGCTTGATCTGGTACACCAGGCTCCTGCTGGAAGCCAATGCGCCTACCGGATTTGTGGTGAGCATTGGCCTGATTACCGCCGGCGCACTGGGCAATATCATTGACAGCGCGTTTTATGCCATGATTTTCTCCGATTCCACGCATCATTTGGCACAGCTGGTGCCCTGGGGCACAGGGTATGGCCATACCAATGAACTGCCTATGGGCGGTTTTATGCACGGAAAGGTGGTGGATATGCTCTATTTTCCCATCAAATACATCGAAATGCCGGAATGGCTGGGTGGAGATACCTGGCTGTTTTTCAGCCCGATTTTCAATGTGGCTGATGCCGCCATTACCACCGGGGTATTGAGCATTTTGCTGTTCCAGCGCCGTTTTTTCAAAGACGGTTTTGTGGATGAAAAACCAGACCCTCAGGCAGCTATTTTAGCTGAAATTGACCGGATTGACGAAAAGGAAACGGAACAACCCGCTGAAGAAAATCAGGAACAGCCATTAGCTGCCGATGAAAATACCGATGCAACGGAATCTATTAAACCTGCCCAATCTGAGGGGCCGCAGGAAAGACCTCTTCTTTAAGGTGCGGATTGAGATCCCTGGATAAAGCACTTCTTTCACTGCATATTATTGGCGGGAACTCCCAACAAGGTAAAGAAAGACAAGAGGGTGTCTCAAAAGTAATTTTTACCGTAGAGGCGCGGAGGTTTAAATGATTGATTTTCAATCCCTCTGCGTCTCCGCGCCTCTGCGGTAAAAATAAATCAGCGACTTTTGAGACACCATCTGTGTCTCTGCAGTAAAAATAAACTACAGCTTCTCAGCCTCCAGCAAGGATACAAAAGTGGCCGTATCGCCACTGGTTGGGGTAAACACCATTTCCGTTTCAGAAATCACCACCGGACCCGTAACGGTACGAGTGTCGCTGCCATTCACGGCTGTGATCGTAAGGATGTCGCCATTCCAGGAATAAGTCCCGTTTAAGGTAGATTTGGAAACGGTTGGCGGATTCGTGGTGAGGATGGTGTTTGTCCAGTTAAACGCAAGGGTTTTGTCGGACCTGAACTCAATTTCAAGTTCTGTTTTAGTGGTGCTGGTAGGGACCAATACATTGGATCCGCCTATTACCGCCGTAGTAGCCTTCCATTTGCCAATGATGAGTTCCTGTGGTGTAGCTTCTTTATTTTCGTCTTTTTTGCAGCCTACGGTCAGGCCCAAAAAGACCATTACAGTGAACAAAAGGATTTGTTTCATGATGAGAAAAAGGTTAAAATGAATAGAAATGTGTGGAAAACAGATGAAGCATGGATTAAAAAAATGCGTAAACGCAATGTTTTATGCAATGTTGTGTCGCTGCCTTAAGGCTTCATACAAAACAATGCCGGCAGCTACGCTCACATTATAAGAATCAAAATCAGTGGCCTGCGGGATTTTCACCACCGCGTCCGACATTTTGAGCAATTTGGGGTGTACGCCTTCGCCCTCAGAACCCATCAGGATGGCGGTGGGTCCACTTAAGTCTGCCTCAAACAGCGGAACACTTTTGCCGGTGAGCGCAGTAGCTACCACCTGAACGCCACATTCCTGCAACCATTCCAAGGTACTGAACAAACTCCGCACCCTGCACACGTGCATACGCGCCAGAGCGCCTGCGGAAGCTTTCATGGCTTCTTCATTGGCCAGCGCCGAGCCGGATTGCGGCACAATCACCGCATGCGCACCCGCACATTCCGCCGAGCGCACAATAGCCCCGAAATTGCGTACGTCGGTAACCCCATCCAGCATCACCAAAAGCGGAATCTCGCCCTGCTCAAACACAAACGGCAGGATGTCTTCCAGGCTCTGGTAGCTTACCAGCGACAGATACGCCACCACGCCCTGATGCTGCCCGCGCACCATTTTATTCAGTTTCTCCTTGGGCACTACCTGCAGCGGAATGCCGTATTCTTTAGTCAGGTGGCGGATTTCTTTTTCCACCTCCCCGCGTTCACCTTGCTGAAAATATACCTTCTCCACGGCCTTCCCGGCGCGAATAGCTTCAGTAACAGGGTGATGGCCGTAAATAAGGTTTGTGTCAGACATGGAGTGTAGTTATGTAGGTTTTTTACCACTAAGGCACTAAGGGCACTGAGAATATTACACCTTAGTGCCCTTAGTGTCTTAGTGGTAAATCCCCGCACAAAATTAATACATCTTACCTCACCCTACTTTAAAAAAGAATTATTAACTTTGCAACTCAAAGTAATTTGCTTATGAGTAACGCCGAACAACACCTGGAGCATCTGGCCGAAATGCGCTCGCTGATGGAGCGGAGCACCCGTTTTTTGAGTCTCAGCGGACTGTCTGGCGTTTGGGCCGGTCTGTGTGCCCTGTTTGGCGCCGCCTATCACCGCATGGTAACGGAAGCTGAATACCTCAACCAATACGCCGACATATTGGTGGAAAAATCGGAAAAGGCCTCCCGCGACGGATTTGAAGTAGCGCTGATATCCACCGCCCTGACGGTATTGATCGCGGCCCTGGCTGGCGGTTGGTTCTTCACTGCCCGCAAGGCCCGCCAGCGCGGCGAACGGGTGTGGGATGCCAGCTCCCGCCGACTCCTTTGGGCCCTGGCACTGCCCCTGATCACTGGCGGTATCTTCTGCCTGGCTTTGTTGTATTGGAGATTAGTAGGACTTTTGGCCCCGGCCACGCTGGTTTTTTACGGACTGGCACTTTTTAATGGAAGTAAATACACCCTGCGCGATGTAGGATCCCTCGGCCTGCTGGAAATAGCCCTCGGCCTCTCCGGTATGTTCGTGCCCGGCTACGGACTTGAACTCTGGGCCATCGGTTTCGGCGTGCTGCACATCCTTTATGGCGCCTGGATGTATGTTAAATACGACGGTGGACTGCTGGACCTTAGACGTTGGACTTGCGCTCGGGGTAATTGAACCTATCCACTTCATCGAGCCCAAGTCCAACGTCCAGCGTCCAATGTCCAGCAGTCCAACGTCCAATCGTCCAGCCGTCCATGAAAGACATCATCACACATCTGAATCCAGTTTTTGACCACCGCAACCGGCTGGGCATTATGTCTGTGCTGTCGGTGAACGATTGGGTGGACTACAATACGCTGAAGGAATTGCTCAACCTCACAGATGGCAACCTGGCCAGTCATATGAAGCCCCTGGAGGCCGCCGAGTATGTGGAATACCGCAAACAGTTTGTGGGAAGGCGTCCGCAAACCACCTATGCAGCTACAGAGAAAGGCAAAGCGGCTTTCAAGGAGCACCTGGATGCGCTGGAGCATTTGTTGAAAATGAATACCGGAAAGTAAAAACCCATGCAAAAAGACCGCATTTCCCAAATGTTACTGCTGGCTTCCGGCTGTTGTGTGCTGCTGGTGCTGGCCCGGATTACTTATCGCTACTACACCATGCCGGATGTTGCTTCCTGGCAGGCTTTTGTAGATGCCAGAGGAGTCACTTACATTTTCCTCATCTGGAACCTGATATTGGCCTGGGCGCCCTTTGTGGCTGCCCGCAGGTTTGTCCAGCTGCAAACGCAGCGCGCCAGCGCCTGGGTGTTGGCGGGGGTATTTGTCCTGTGGCTGCTGTTCCTGCCCAATGCACCCTATATTGTTACAGATTTTTTGCACCTGAAACACAAGCCGCCGGTGCCACTCTGGTTTGACCTGGTGCTGTTGTTCTCCTTTGCCGGAACCGGTCTCTTGCTCGGCTTGCTTTCCTTGCACCACATGCAGCAGGCGCTGGCAGCCAGACTGTCGGCTCGTTGGGCGCAATGGTTGATAGGCGGCGCCATAGCCCTGAGCGGATTTGGCATCTGGTTAGGTCGCTTTCAGCGCTGGAACTCCTGGGATATCTTCACCCGGCCGGATGCCCTGCTGGCCGATCTGCTCTCTACCCTCAGCTCATGGCCGGAGCTGGTCCGGGCGATAGGCGTGAGCGTGCTGTTGTCTGGCATCTTTTGGATGGGATACGGGCTGCTGACGGCCTTGCTGGATAAAAATCAGCCATCTAAAGCCGCCTGATATGCGCAACCGCTCCATTTGGTATTTTGCCCTCAAAGTGTGGCTCACAGGACTCTTGCTCAGCGTCACGCTGGTGTATTTGATCATACCGATGAGCACTGAAAATTTTTGGAGCTCCCTGTACGGCGGCCGCTTGTACTATTGGCAGATTGTTCAGTGGAATTTGACCTGGAGCTGGCCATTCCTGTTCTTGCTGGTATGGCTCGTGGCGCAGGTGATCCCCAAACCCTGGCCCATGTGGCAAAAACGTGCAGTGGTGCTACTTGCTGTCTTGTGTTTGGCCATATTCTATGGTGGGGTTATGTTTAACCGCGACCTTTTTGACAGTCTTCTGTATCTGGGATTGTATTGGTGGCCGGGTTTGGCGGGGATTTGTTTGTTTCGGTTTCCGAAGGGGTAGGGTTGGGGAGAAAAAATGGCGGGATGTTTTGGAGATATGATGTTAGGTGTTATATTTGTGTAGTTTGATATTATAAAGTGAACAAAATCAAAAAAAGCTTATGAAAAACATATTGTCCTTTTTAATACCTGCTCTATTTGCTTTTGAAGGTTGGGCGCAGGAGCCTTACAGTCATCAATCCTCCAGTGCGCCTCAAACAGCCCGTTATGAAATTGTACAATCTGAAAGAGGAGCGAGGTATACATTTAAAATTGACAAGTATACAGGGCGGGTTTTTCAAATAGCAGAAAAAAACAATCAGGACTTAACATGGGAGCCAATACTATTTTTGGACCCACTTGCCCAGAATGAAATTACTCCAAACAAGGTTAATTTTCAGGTTTTTATTTCAGGATTAGGAGCTAGGCATATATATCTGCTGCAAGTGGATACAGGGAAAACTTGGCAGTTGGCTGAGGATGCCAAGTCTGGTATTTTGGTTTGGGTTGAATTTGAGTAAAATCTCCTGTAACTGGCTTTTTTTATTTAGTTAGAACGTGTTAATTACGTGGTTAGTTTTTTATTCAATGTTTTTCAGTTGCCCGAGGGTGACGATTTCGGAGTACATCACTGACATCTAAGTAGAAACTTTGATAGAAGTACAAAGCTTGCTTTAATCACTGAACCGCCACTTTTAGGTAGGTGCTGTTAGTTGTAGTGTTATTATGCAACTCTAAGGCTTTCTTTTAATTTGGTTAAAATTTCTTCAGACATTTCTACGTCTCTCATCGAAACGTAAAGGTTTGTCCCATGAATTAGTCCGTTCCTGAATGAAATAAGTTCAATCAGTTTATTTTTCAAATCATTGTCAATTTTTTCCTCTTGGAACAGGATGTGTACTAATTTAGATTTTGCAATTCTCTTTCTTTTCACGTTCTCATAGTCAGTCAGGTTTGGATAAAGAAAGCTTGATCCATACTTGTCTAAAATATACTCAATTTGGTTATAATGTTTCAAGAAGTCTTCGAGACTACCGCTTTCGTTATTCTTGTCTTTAGCCGTTGAATCTCTCAGTTCGTTACTTGCCAATTCAATGCTATTTGGATTTAAGATTGTAATGACAAATTTTACTATAATAATTAGTTCGGTTAAAATAGTCGCTGCTGTTAAGTTGATTAAATATCCCAATAAGTTTCTGTTTGTATGGGTCTCATCTGCAATCACTAGAAAGCAAAGTGAAATTGCCAACAGGGTTGTCAAACTAATTCCTATTATTGAACCAAAATATTCAGTCTTTAACAGCGAAATAATTTCTTCGAGTGAATCGTCCTTATCGGCTTTTCTGTCAAGTTCATTTCTGAGAAAAATATAACCAGTAATAATTAGTCCGTAGATAGCAGCAATAACTTGTGACGCTGAAGAAAAGAGATAAAGAATTTGATTTTCATTCAGATGAAATAGTGGAGAAATTTTATAAAGTCCAATGCTAGACGTGCAAAGTAATAGCCAAATAATAATATTTGGTATCGAACCTCGTTTAACAATCAGTTTCTTATACTCTAATATTTTGTCTATCATTTCTGGTTTGTGTGTTGTTTAAATTTGCAGCTAACGTTCCCACGCTTGGCGTTCATGCGGGTTTTCGGAGTGTAAAACTGCAGCCTTACAAAAAAGCCCAGTTGAAAAACTGAACTTGAATGTAAGCACAACACCCTGCATGATGCCAAACATGTGTTGGTGGCTGGTGTTTTTTCTTTCAACTTATTTGTCATGCGTTGACAAGATTATTCATTCCAATCTCAATGTGCTTTAGACTACATTTTGTCGGCAACTTTAATTTGTCAGCAAAAATGAAAATTTCTTTGCCTTTGTATACCTTGGAAGCTGAATATTGCAAGTCATAAAGAAAATGTCTCCTTTTTCGATACAGATTGATTATATCAGGAACTCCATCATAGGAAAGAACCCAATTATGCTTTATTTCAGATTGTATTACATTTGAAATCCTTGCATGGTCAGTCTTTTTATAGGCGTTTAGATAAAGCTCACTTCCTTTTTCGTAGTATGGAGGGTCTAAGTATATTAGCGTATTCGTGGGTAAATTAGGTATATATTTCTCTATATAATATTCGGCATCATAATTAGTTAAAAAAATATTGCCCTTAAATCTCGCTATTGCTTCAATTCGTCTAATTAAATCATTTCGAGAAAATCTTGCATCCATTTTATAATTTCCTGTCTGTTCTAGCCCACCAATTACGCCTGCTGACAGTACGCCTGAACGATTAACTCTGTTTAGATAAAAGATACTAAATCCGAGTTCTAAAACCTTTCTTTTGTCACATTTTTTTACAATTTCTTTTCTTTTTCTCCACTCGTCTACGGTCAATGATGCGGAGGAAATCATTTTACATAGGTCTTCAGTATTATGGATTACTGAATGCCAAAAAGAATAAATACCGAAGTCGGAGTCGTTCAAATGTATATTTGAAACCTTTCTATTTAAAAGTAGCTGAATACCAACACCTGCTCCACCTGCATAAGGCTCCACATAATGTCCATCAGTTATGTTGTTTGCAAGAATTATTTCTTCTAAAAACGGTGAAAGGCGTTGTTTCCCTCCAGGATAACGTAAAGGTGTTTTGAAGTCTCCCATTAATTCATTGCTTCTAAAAGTGGATAAATGTTGCCAAACACCGTACATAAATCAGTAGGTGTAATAGTAAATACTGGGCTGTGAACTAAATTATTCATGGACGTAACAGAAAGTAAGCCGTCAGGTTTGCCAAGCTCTGTCATTGCACCATGAAGTACTTTGACCATTTGAGTATTTGAATTGTTATTTGTCAAATGATCTGTAATGCCACGTAAAACTTCAACCAAAGTTTTTTCCTTTCCACCTGACTTTGTCATGTTCAAACCGTGGTCAGCTGAATATGCTTTGCCCGAAATTTCGAACATACTTCTAAGTATGAAACAAAATGCGATTGGATTGTCAGTAATTTTCAATTTTTTCAATTCGTCTCTTAATGTCACTACCTTTTGCCTGTTCACGCCTCTTGGTGCAAACTTTTTTAAAAGGTTGGCAACATGTTTGGGGTCATTGACTGCAACTGCTTTAGGTGCCTTTGGTGATGGATTTGAGGTCGAAGCCGTTGTCGAATTAGATGTAGCAGGGCTGCTTTGATTGTTTGTATTCGAAGTATTGGAGGTAGTATTTGTAGAAGCAGGAGTTGTTGAATTAGATTGTCCTGTGCTTGCAGTCGGAGTTGTTGGATGAACAATAATTGGTGGAATCCCATAATTTGTAGGGAAATCCAACAGGGAGTTTCTTAGCGTCTCAAATTTGATTTGCTCAAGACCGATTTCAAGCAAGATGTTTTCAAGCTCAGGTAAGTATTTGTTTGTTTTAGGATATTTTTTTACTAAGTCGGCCACGTTAGAATATCCAAGCCTTGCAAAGGATTTTCTTAATGCCTCATCTAATACGGTTAATGGATACTCTCCGCCCCATCTTTCCTTTTGTTGATTATTTAAGTTTGCACCGTATTCTAAATATTTTTCAAGTAAATCAAGTCCATGTTCAGATGCTCCTTTAATATCTCGGTTATGTCTTGCTCTCGCAACTGAATTCCAAGGGTCGCGGCTTGCTTTTTCGCCTTTGCCATGAGCAAGCGTGACTATTCTGTCAACCTTATCAGCTTCTTTTTCTGAGAAAACCGTACAAGGAACTTTAAGATTGTCAGCTTTCCATTTTGCGTCAATTTTGGCAATGCTGTCAGTTATAGAGGTAGGTAACCCAAAGTCTGAAAGTTTGTAATGCCCATGTATTAGTTTCAATGCAGCAATACGTCTGTTTCCTTCTTTTACGATGTTGTCAGTCTTGTCCTTTAGAATAATTATATTTTCTGTTGGTAAATAGCCGTCTTCAATGATGCTTTCCATGACAGCAAAAAATCTGTCTGGTTTTATTGAAATCATTGCTTTAATGGCATCTGCTTCCTTTTTTTGAGGAACAGTCCTGAAATTTTTTAGGTCAAGGTTTAAATTACTTACCTCAATTTGTGAAGTTGTAGGCATATTTTTTATTTGTTTTACAAAGGAAATACTTTGTTTTGATTTGTCATGTCAGTCAATATTCAATGGCAGTTGTTGGCAAAATATTCGATATTCGCACGGTTCCTAATACTTGCTGCCAACGTTTTCGGGCTTTGCGTTTGGGCGGGTTTCTGAGCATAAAGTTTCAATTTATTACTAATGTTCATTAATAGCATGTTGGGGATTTTCTTGCCGGGCCAAAAATTGTTCTTTTTTCGCTATTTTTCACTTTTTTTCAGTCTCGTAACTCAGGCTATGCTACTTCAAAAACGCAAAAACTGACGAAAAAAGTTCAAATTTTTGCCTCCGTCAGAAAATCCCCAACATGCTCTAAGAGCACAAAACATCAAGTTTGCATATTAGCTCACCTGACGTAAAGCCCGTGTTATGCAATATTGCTCTATGTTTATTCAGATTTCTCATAGCTTAAAAACAAATATTCTGTAATTGTCTTCGCAAGGTTTACAGTCAAAATTGCGTGTCTTTCGTCAATCTTATGAGTTGTCTTTGAAGGTGCTAAACCATGCGAATCGCTAAATGTATTTCTCAGACCTGATACTCCATTAATAATGCTGAATACGCCTGAGAGTATTTGTCTTAGATTGTCGTCTTCATAATCTCCTGGTGACATTTTTAGAATGGTTGCAACGCTTTTGTAAAGCTTAATTAGATTTCCGTCATAGTCGTGTTTTGGCTTTGTCTTGGATTCAAGTATGAATAAGCAAATTGATTCTATAAGTGTCCTTGCATTCGTTACAGCACCGTCAAAGTCCTTATCAGCAATTTTTGAATTACACTTTTTGATTTGTTCATGAATATATTCAAATGAAATTCTGTCAAGTTCTTTGGTCTCCACAAGTTCTGTTACATCAATGTCAAAGTCTGGATAGTAAATTATTTCTGTTATTTCAGGCTCGTTGTCCCGAAGTGGATAAACTAAAAGTAACGCCTGGAAGATTTCGTCCTTATCATTCTTTGATAAATTGTCCAATTTGTCTTGAACGCTTGGGTGCGACTTAATGTGGAATGTGCTTATTCTCGAATACCAACGACTCCCAAATGTGCTTGATTCGTCCAAAAAAGATCCAGAATGTCTTAACAAGTCAGCTAAGTCCTGTCGTCCTTTGTAGGTCAAAACCTTTCTAAGTTTTTTAATGTCTGCGTCTTCCATACATTGTTACATAACTCTAAAATATGCGAGCCTCCCGATTGCTACAGTAAAGGTAAGGTAAAGCCCAAATTCTAACAAATAGAATGCATTTTTTTATTTTCAAGTTGCTTAAAACGAGTAGCTTGTGTATTTTAAATTTTTCCTTTATAAAACCTGGCAATACAAAATACGTACCTGCCTTTCCCCAAAATTCTCTGGTAGCACAATACAAAACCCCCAACCCCTTACTTCCGCTCCACCCCCTCCAAAAAAGGCACAAACCTGAAATCATGCAGGCGCTCTTCCTGGTATTCCGTAGCTGAAATACGTCTGATGCGCAGCATCTTTTGCACCGATTCGCCTACCGGGATCACCAGGATGCCGCCAATGGCTAATTGTTCTTTCAAGGGTTCAGGCACCACGGGAGCGCCGGCGGTTACCACAATTTTATCAAACGGCGCTTTTTCCGGAAGTCCTTTGGAGCCATCCTTGAAAAAACATTTCACAGTTTTAAAGCCCAGGGTTTCGAGCAGTTTTTTGGTTTGGAAGTATAAAGTCTCCTGGCGTTCCACGGTAAACACTTTGGCGCCCAGCACGGCCAGAATAGCCGCCTGATACCCGGAGCCCGTGCCTATTTCCAGCACCTGATCGCCGTTTTTGATGTTGAGCAACACCGTTTGATAAGCTACCGTAAACGGCTGTGAAATGGTTTGCTCACAGCCAATGGGGAAAGGCTTGTCTTCGTAAGCGTGTTCCTCAAAAGCCTTTTCCAGAAAAAAATGCCTGGGCACCGCAGCCATGGCTGCCAGCACCGCTTCGTCCTGGATGCCCCGCTGTCGGAGCGCCTCCACCATGCGTTTTCGTTGACCCTTATGTCGGTATGTGTCCTGCAAGATTTTTTCCTGATGAAAAATACGGAATCGAAGCGCGAAAGTACGTTTTGAACAAATACTTTTGCCCAAGAAAGGTGTTTGAGTTTTTGAGTGTGGGAGTGTTTGAGTTGGAGGGCGGCGGGGTTTCACCACTAAGCCACTAAGAGCACAAAGCGTATTTAATCTTAGTGCCCTCAGTGCCTTCGTGGTGAAAAACGCCATATTACTCCATTCCAATGCCCAGCCGCACGCCAACTCAAAAACTCAAACACTCAAAAACTCAAACACTCATTTATGGCTGTTCCAATTAAATTCGGTACCGACGGCTGGCGAGCTATTATCGCCGACGATTTTACGGTTGATAACGTGAAGCGTGTGGCTGAAGCCACCGCGATCTACATGAAAAAACATAAAATGAAGCGCGCTGTGATCGGATACGATTGTCGCTTCGGTGGTTTGTTGTTTGCATCAACCACGGCGCGCGTTTTGGGGGCATATGGCATTCAGTGCCACATTGCCAGTCAGGGCTTTGTGAGCACGCCTATGGTGTCGCTCGGGGTGGTAAAACTCAAGGCTTCTCTGGGTATTGTGATCACCGCGAGCCACAACCCGCCTTCCTACAACGGCTACAAACTCAAAGCGGCCTATGGCGGCCCCATGATCCCGTCGGAAGTAACGGAGGTGGAAAACCTGATCCCCGACGAGTGCTCGCTCAAGGAACTGCCATCGCTCAACGACCTGCGCGAGCGCAACCTGCTCAAGGAGGCTGATCTGGAAGGTATTTACCTCAAACATGCCCGTCGCAGCTTCGATCTGAAAGCCATCAAGGCCTCTGCCGGCAAAATTGCCTACGATGCCATGTACGGCGCAGGCCAGAATGCCGTGAAAAAACTGCTCCCGCGCTGTGTGTTCCTGCATTGCGACCACAACCCGGGTATGCACGGACAAGCGCCGGAGCCCATCCACCGCAACCTCCTGCTCCTGAGCGAAACCATTAAAAAGAACCCGAAAATTACCGCAGGCCTGGCCAACGACGGCGATGCCGACCGGATCGGACTCTATGATGAGGATGGCAATTTTGTAGACAGTCACCACATTCTGCTGCTGCTGCTGTTGTACCTGCACAAGTACAAAGGCATGACTGGTAAAGTGGTGTTTACGTTCTCTGTAACGGACAAGCTCAAAAAAATGGCCGAGAAATTCGGGCTGCCGTACGAGATCACCAAGGTTGGTTTCAAATACATTGCCGAGATCATGACCAACGAGGATGTGCTGGTAGGCGGCGAAGAATCCGGCGGCCTGGCCGTAAAAGGTCATATTCCGGAGCGCGATGGTGTGTGGATTGGTCTGATGATCTTCGAATTCATGGCCCGCACCGGCAAAACCCTCAAGCAGCTGGTGCAGGAGGTGTACAAAGAGGTTGGCGAGTTCGCTTTCGACCGCGACGATTTGCACATCACCGAGGCGCAGAAGCAAAATGTGATCAAAATGTGCAAAGACCGTGCTTATACGGCCTTTGGCTCCTATAAAGTAAAAGCTGTGGAAGACACCGACGGCTGGAAATTCCTGTTCGGCGATGAAAAATGGGTCATGATCCGCGCCAGCGGCACAGAGCCGGTGCTCCGGGTTTATGCCCAATCGCCCAGTTTGTCTGAATGTCGGGCAATATTGGATGCGGCAAAGGCAACGATTCTTTAATTGCCCCGCCCTTTAGGGCAGGGAAACATAGAATAATCATAAATCGAAGGGCTTTAGCCCTGTCAAAACATGGGGCTAAAGCCCCTTCTTCATATTGTGCTCCAGTTGCCCCGCCCTAAAGGACGGGGCAACTAAGGACGGGGCAACTAAGGACGGGGCAATTAAGGACGGGGCAATTAAGGACGGGGCAACTAAGACAAGGCATTGATTCCCTAAACCAACATTCAAATCCAAAAAAATGAAAATAGCTATCGGCTGCGATCACGCAGGTTTCCCATACAAGGAAGGAATTATCTCCATGCTTCAGGCACAGGGGCACATGGTGCTTGATTTTGGCACTCATTCATTAGATTCGGTTGATTATCCGGATTTTGCGCATCCGGTGGCAGAAGCAGTGGAAAGTGGTCAGGCCGACCGAGGGGTGCTGCTTTGCGGCAGTGCCAATGGTGTAGCCATAACGGCCAACAAGCATCAGCAAATACGTTGTGCTATTTGCTGGACGGAAGAGCTGGCTTCTCTGGCGCGTCAGCACAATGATGCCAACGTCATTGCCCTGCCGGCGCGTTTTGTGCCGGAGATACTGGCTCAGGCCATGGTGCGTATTTTCCTCAGCACCGAGTTTGAAGGCGGCCGACACGCGGCCCGGGTAGGGAAAATTGCCTGTTAATCAGGCGTTTACAACAGAAAACAATAAAAAAAGGCATCCCGGAAACGGGATGCCTTTACAAGTGCGGAAAGCGGGAGTCGAACCCGCACACCCTCACGGGCGCACGCCCCTGAAACGTGTGCGTCTACCAATTCCGCCATTTCCGCTCAGGGTATCTCTTTAAGAGGTCGCAAAGGTAAAATGTGTTTAACTTCTGCGCAAACCATTTTTTATTCCATTGCAAATTTTTTTTTCGAATCAGAAAATTGGCGCCACAAAAGCCCTGGTCAAAGGCTTGATTTTACGGTAGTCATTTTCAGGGAACGGCGGTGTTTTTCAAAGGAGCGGCAGTTTTTTCGGGTTAAGCGGCGGATTTTTTATTTTTTTTTATGATTTGAAAAATTTCGTTGATTTTCATTTGTTGCGACTAAAATTCACCTGATTGTAAACAAAACCCTGTAATCCTTGATGATTTCACAATACATATGTGATTTTATTATGAATAATGCAACGAAAAAACCCCATTTTTTACCCCTTTTTCAAAGGCACATGCAACAGGTAATAGGAAAAAGCGTTCATATTTGCAGTACGATTGATGCGGAGAACATACCGCTCCTTTAAAAAGAGCTACCGCTAAATCTTCGATTGACACAAAGCGCAACTGACACAACTGAATCGGGAAAACTTCAGAAGTTGCCTTTGAACAGGAAAATCAAAACAAACCCCAAAAATCACTTGTGAGGAAATCAGTGCAACAGCGCACTGTCAAGACATAAAGCTCAATTGAGCAAAGACAACCGAAGGCGGGGGCCCTCCGGTCCTTTCAAATGAGAAAGGGCGGAGGGCTGTTTTTTTATTGCCGTTAGGGTTGTTTCAGACCTCGTAGGTTTTCGAAAACCTTAGGTATGTACTCAAGTTATAAGTCTGTTTTGGATCCGTTTTCTCAAATATGCCCCCTGAGCTACATCACGGCAACAACGTAAAATTGCGTAACCGTGACTTTGTTTTTTCTTTGATGACCTCCTAGCCAAAGCCTACAGAGTCAGCCTTTGATTGGCCAGAATTTTGCCCGAAATCCAGCTCCGCTCTGGCAATATTTCCTTTCCCATGTTCCTTGAAGCACCAACGATGCCTTGTCACTCTGAGCGCAGCGAAGGGTCTGGTATGATCTCAGTGGACAAATCTCATAGTCTTAACTCATTCTAAGTGATCATTCTACGTTGTTGTCTCGCCGGTGAGGCTTCGCCAGACCCTTCGCTACGCTCAGGGTGACAAGGCATCGTTGGTGGATATGCTCATGCCGGGGACACCGACTAGGAAACGAATAGAATCTAATGCCAGTGCGCCGCACCTCCACTCCATTAATCCATTTTATGACTACAAATATTTCCAACAGCAACCCAAGCCTGGAGCCACACTCACTCACTCACTCACTCATTCACTCATTCACTCACTCACTCACTATATCACGCCACTGCCCAGGAGTACGGCGATTCCGATAATCATCGCTGCTGTGATATTTTGCACCACACCCATGGTGGCTTTTTTCAGGTAACGCGCACCCAGGTAAGCGCCTGTAAACGCGCTGAGGGTAGCCAGCAATAGCAAGGGCCACTGCTCCGTAAGTTTCTCTGCTGAAAAGCGCGCGAAATACACCGGCAGGCGCGTAAAATCCACCATGCAGGCAATAACAACTCCCGTTGCCACAAAGGCTTCTTTCGACAGGCCGCTTTTGACCAGAAATGCTGAGCGCAGGGCGCCCTGATGTCCGCTCAAGCCGCCAAAAAAGCCGCTCAGCAACCCGCCAAAGCTCAGGTAGCGCCGGGCGAACTGCATGTTTTTCAGCCGTGGAATCAGCTCCATCAGGGCGAAAAAGATCATCAGCACAGCGATGGAAAGTTTCAGTGCGGTGACTTCCATGACCCGCGAGCCAGCGGTCCAGGAAAACAACACGGGGGCTTTGCTCAGGCCGGCCAGCAGGAGGGCGCCCAGAAAGCCTCCAATCACAGAAGGTATCCCGAAGCGCAGCACGTATTCCCTGGAGGCATTTTTGCCCAGCAGGGTTAGCTTAAACAGGTTGTTGAGCAAATGCACGATGCCTGTGAGGGCTACGGCAATGTTCAGCGGAAAAAAGAGGCCAAAAACCGGAGTGAGAATGGTGCCCAGACCAAAGCCGGAAAAAAGCGTCAGCAGAGACGCGACAAACGCCGTTAATGCGATAATGAATTCCATGAGGTAAAAGTAGGAATTCCGGAGTGAGTGGGTAGTAGTGCGGAGGCGCGGAGGTTTTTTTACCGCAGAGGCGCAGAGGTGGTTTTTTTACCGCGGAGGCGCGGAGACGCAGAGTGCTTGATCATCAATTATTTACACCTCTGCGCCTCCGCGCCTCCGCGGTAAAAAACAACCTTTTACACCTCCGCCTCCAGCAAATCATTATCCTGCGGATCAGGATAAAACACTTCTACTTTTTCAGAAGTGAGCTTGCTGAGTGGCACAATGATGGCCCGGTCGGAGGTTTGCAGGATGAGGGAGGTGCTGTCAATCAACACAACTTTTCCTTTTTCGCCCATGATGCGCACCTCATCACCCACGCGCACCTTATTCTTATTGTAGTAGCTGGCCAGGTAGTTGGACACCAGGTCTTTGGAGGCCAGTCCGTAGCCAAAGGCAAAGGCCAGCGCGCCTGCTCCGATGAGCACCACGAGGCTGGAGGAGATAAATTCTGTATTGATTTTAGCCTGTGCCAGGGCGCTTACGGCGATGGTGACGAACAGGAAATAAAAGACGATGGAACCAATCATTTTCGCAGAAGCAATGCCCAGCGACTGGCAGAGGGTGACTGCGGCGCCTTGCACCATGTCGGCCAGGAAGAGGCCCAGCATGAAAATAACGGATGCTGTGAGCAGTGATGGCAGGTAGTTCATCAGGTCGGTGAACAGCTGCGTGATGGCGCCTACGCCCAGGGTTTCGGTGGCTGCAATGATGAAGGTAAGCATCATCATGTAGTAAACAATTTTAGCCATGATGGCGGAGAGCTTGTCTTTCAGCACGCCGCTGCGTTGCACCAGATCAATATCGTCGAGCATTTCCGCCAGTCGGTCTACGCCAACTTTAGCCAACACTTTACTCAGGATTTTGCCTACGGTGCGAGACACCAGCCAGCCTACAAAGAGGATGGTGAGCGCTCCGATGAATTTGGGAAAAAACGCTGAAAATTGAGCGATAAGTTGAGCAACAGGCCCCGAAACAGGAAGTTGATCCATTATTTGGCAGAAGAAGATTGTTAAAGGAAAGATGGGTTAAGCGGGATCGGGCAGGGTCGGGGAAGGCGGTTTGCGCCAATCCATATTTGCCCGGGCCTGACGCCTGTTTGCTTTTTTAAGGCAGGGAAGCTCGTCGCCCCCAACCATTTGAACCACCACCTGCAAGGCATTGGGCACAAAGACTTCAACCACGTTGCTGAAAAACGACAACGTGCCGACATGCTGCGAGATACGATCCTCCAATTCGGGAGGGAGCATCGCTTCCCGTTCTTCTTGCAGTTTTTTTAAGCTATTATTCATAGCCGGTTCAAGTTTTAGCGCCGAAGGTAGACGCGGGTGAATAAATCGGTTTCGACGTATTAAAGATTTGGTTTTCAGTTGCTGATCGGCTCTGTGCCGTACATTTCTTCATATATGCCTTGCGCCTTGATTTTGGCGCGCATGATCTGCATTTTGATGGCGCTTTCTGTTTTGTCCAGCACGTCGCCTATTTCTTTGATCGACATATCGTCGATGTATTTCATGTTCAGGATGGCCTTGTCGCCCACCGGAAGTTTTTCCATCACCTTTTCCAGACGATTGGTTTCCATTTCCAAAATCACGCTATCGGGAATATCCACTTCTGTTTCCTTGCTGATACGGCCTACGTCTTCCGAGAAAATCAGGATATTCTTTTTCTTCTTCCGAATCAGGTCAATGCAATAATTGTAGGTGATAGAATACACCCAGGTAGAGAAGGAAGACTGTTCTGTAAACTTCGACAAGTTCAGCAGGATCTTGATAAATACATCCTGAGTGGCATCTCTGGCCATGCCATGATCGGCCAGCATGGAGATGCATTTGGCAAATACTTTACCCGCATACCGGCGGTACAGCTGACTAAAATAACGCGCATCCTGATCCCTGAGGTAGAGAGCAATGAGTTGCGAATCTGATAACGCTGCGGACGTCGAAGTTTTTCTGGTAGCGACTGTGGTCACTGTCAGGCGGTTTTAAACAGACGGGTCTGTGAATTAAAGCGCAAAGACACGAAAAAAAGCGCAGAAATAGATGAACAGGGCTCGTTTTTTCAAAACCATTCAAAAGACGTTAAGAAATTGTTTGGGTCACATGTTTTGGAACATTCATGGGGATTTTAACATTTAGGCAGTGGACGACAGACAGTGGGTATTTTAAGCAACGTGGATTGTCATCCCGGGAACCGGGACCTACACAAGCCCGGCTATGCGGGATCTTTATTCCAGATGCACCCGCATAGTCGGGCTTGTGTAGGTCCCGCTGCCGCGGGATGACAATCCACGTTGCTTAAAATACCCACCGTTCCGCCGTTCCATCGTCCTATGTCACAATCATGACAATTAAATTGCATTTGCTGTTCTATCTTTGCTCGGTAATGCGATTCGCTTTAGTCATAGTACTCCTTTGCGGAATTGTTGGTCAGGCTACTATCCGGACAGCCTGGACCCTGCATTATCAGTTCAACAGGGCGACTTACCTGGCCAAGTGTGTGAATAAAGACAAGCCTTATTTGCATTGTAATGGTCAGTGCGCTTTTATGAAAGAAATAGCGGCACGTGAGCAATCGCAGGAGCCGCAGTTGCCTGAAAATTTTCAGCAAATCAAAGACATTCAGTTGTTTTTTGAATCGGCTGTTTTACTGCCGTTTTTTCCCGAAAAATTACAGCCGGAGGCCGATCTGCCGCCTTATCAGTGGGCATTGACGGACCCTCCAGCCCGCGGATTGCTCAAGCCGCCCGCCTGAACAGCATCGCCCGGATGCTGCTGCCAGTTTGTTCTTGTTGAACATAGTTGGCAGCAAACACATATACGCTGTGTGTTTCGTTCATTTTTAACTTCATTTCTGTATGCGAACCCTGTTTCTGACAGTGGCGCTGTTGGCATTTGCCTCGCGCGCTGCTGCATGCGACGTATGCGGGTGTTCGATTGGTGGCAACTACTTCGGTATTTTACCGCAGTTTCACCGGCATTTTGTGGGCCTGCGCTGGTCTGAACAAGCGTTTCGTTCTGCCCATACCGGCACTGCGGCCCATAGTGGCCAGTTTAGCTCCGACGAGCATTTTCGTACTATTGACGTTTTGGGGCGTTTTTACCCCTTGCGCCGACTCCAGACGATGGTTTTGGCGCCTTATCACGATTTTTTACGCACCGAAGACGGTGTTCGGACCCATACACAGGGTTTCGGCGATGTATCGGTGCTGGCAAATTACATTCTGCTGGATACCGGCGACAGCCTGGGCAGGGCATGGCAGCATACCGTTACCCTGGGTGGCGGCGTGAAACTGCCCACTGGTGAGTACAAAGTAAGAACCCCGGAAGGCGCGCTGATCAATGCCAATATGCAACCCGGCACCGGCAGCACGGATTACCTGCTTTCGGCGGCGTACACGCTGCGGCGGGGCGCCTGGGGCCTGGCCACGGATGTGCTGGGTCGGATCAATACCGTGAACAGCAAGGGTTACCGGTTTGGCAACCGGGTAAGTGGATCTTTGAAGGCCTTTTATTGGAAAAAGGTGCGAAAATTTTCCCTGCTGCCCAACGTTGGCGTTTTTGCTGATCAATCTGCGCCCAATCTGGACCGCGATGAATTTGCAGAAGGCACCGGCGGCAGTCTCGTTTTGTCAACCATTGGGCTGGACGTGTATGCCGGCCATTTTTCGGCCGGTTTTACCTGGCAACAACCCGTTTATCAACATCTGGGGGAGGGCGCCGTTCAGGCCAATGCCCGCTGGATGGCAACTTTGAATTACATTTTCTAACACATTTTTCACCATGAACAAGTTTTATGTTTGGGCCGCTGCCCTTTTTTCCGCCGTGTTGATTATTCCGGCCTGTAAAGACGGTCGCGATGAAGGAATTACCGGTTTTGGATCGGTTGAGATTGAGTTTGATAACCGGGCTGAAGGCGAATCGCTTGTGTTCGGCAAAACCTACACCAATGCTGCCGGCGAAAGCCTCAGCTTTTCTTTGCTCGACTATTATGTGAGCAATGTGGTGCTGGTGAGCGAAGATGGCGCGCGTTATGTGGCGCCAAAGGATTCCTGCTATTTCCTGTGCAAACATGAAGATCCGGATTCCCGTGTGGTTCGTATCAACAATGTTCCGGCGGGTAATTACAGCGGTCTGGAGTTTATGATCGGAGTAGACAGCGCCAAAAGTGTGAGTCCGGTAACAGAACGCGTGGGTGTGCTGGATCCGGCTACCGGCGCCAGCGGTCACTATTGGAGCTGGAATGCCGGGTATATTTTTATGAAAGTGGAAGGCAATTCACCAGCTGCAGGCACTGCCGACAATTTTTTCCAATACCATATCGGATTGTTTGGCGGGTTTAACAGCCCAACCCTCAACAATTTGAAAACCATTGCTTTAACAGCCCCGGCAGAGCCTGCCATGGTGCGCCAGGGCGAAGAAGCGCCACATTTCCACCTGTATGTGGATGCGCTGGAAATATTCAAAAGCCCCAACGTGCTGAGTATTGAAGATTATCCGGCGGTTCATGCCAGCCCATATTCTGCAAACATTGCCGCCAACTATGCCGACATGTTTGTTATCGATCACGTACACAATCATTAAACATGCATAAGCCATGCAACTCAAACCATTTCTCTTTGCAGCACTCACTATGTTCACGGTAGCTGCCTGCCACGACCACAACCACGAAGACGATACAACTGCACCAACAGCTACTATCCACACCCCGACAGAAAATGAGTCTGTTGCAGGTGAAGTCCACATGGAAATTACGGTAACCGATGAAAGTCTCCACGAAATGGAAGTGAAGGTAACCAAGGATTCCGACGGCTCAACTTTGTACGTGGATACACCAACGGTACACGACGAAACGGAGTACGACTACCATGAACACTTCACGCCAGTGGTTACGGGAGAAACTCCGGTTACACTCACGGTAACGGTTTCTGATCACAGCGATCATACCACCATTAAAACGGTTAAATTTAAAGTGAAACCGTAAAGGGAACGATGGACGATGGGAGGTAACGCTGAGTTGGTCTAACGCATGATTTTTGGGGGATTAAATATTATCTTTGATCTCCAAAATCGTCCATCCTGAGTACTCGGGACCATCGTCCATCGTCAATAAAACAAGGAATATGAAACAAATAAGCTTTTTCTCAGCTTGCTGTTTGGCGCTGTTTATGTTTGCCTGTCAGCAGAACGCTCCCAAGACCAATACACCCACCGCTGCAGCGGCTGGCCCGGATTTGCCCTGGGCAACGGATCTGGATCTGGTTTGTGAAATGAAAGTAGACAAAACCGTGGAGGATACCGTGCACTATCACGGAAAAGTATATGGTTTTTGTAATCCAGGCTGTAAAGAAACTTTCCTGGAAAATCCGGGGAAATACGGAGCGCAGTAAGTGAGTGTTTGAGTTTTTTAGTGTGGGAGTGTTTGAGTTGGCGTTCGGCCGGGGTTCACCACCAAGTCACTTAAGACACTAAGGTGATATGTTCTAAAGATTCTTAGTGCCCTTAGTGACTAAGTGGTGAACACCCAGGGCCGACCTCCCTCTTAATACAGGTGCTCATGTACATTTCAATCATGTAATTCAGTCATCCTCTTCATTATGGTACGCTTTTCTTTTCTTTTGCTCTGCGGTTGTATTGGTTTGTCGCTGAACGCACAAGTTTTAGGTTCATTGGATGAGCTGGCGGATCAGGAAAAACAAGCCTGGATTCATTCGCTGCAGCATGCGCAAGACCGGGATTTCCAAAACAGCGCCGACAATCGGAGCGACGTACGGTATTGCCGAATGCATTGGACGGTGGATCCGGCCGTGCGCTATATTACGGGTGAAGTGATGACAGTGTTTGAGCCTGTGGAGGGGGTGACGAGCCTGGATTTCGATTTTTCTGAGGCCTTGAACATGGACAGTATTGTGTTTCATGGTCAAAAGCTGAGTTTTTTGCGCAATGGCAATATCCTTACCGTTCAATTTCCGGTTGCATTGCCGGCTTTGCTGCCTGATTCACTCACGTTTTTTTATCAGGGAATACCTACTTCCACGGGATTTGGCTCTTTTGAAACCAACAATCATGAAGGTGCGCCTATTCTCTGGACACTTTCAGAACCATATGGCGCCATGGAATGGTGGCCCTGTAAACAAGCGCTGAACGACAAGATTGACTCCGTGGATCTGTTCATTACTTGTCCTTCCAGCTACAAGGCTGCCGGTAATGGCGTACTGCGTTCTGAAACACAGGCTGGTGGCTGGACTACCGCGCACTGGAAGCATCGGTTCCCTATTCCGGCCTATCTGGTGGCTATGGCTGTTACCAATTACACGGTGTTTTCTGTGCCGGCGGTGTACAACAACGATACCACCCACATCATCAATTATGTATATCCGGAAAAACTGGCCGATGCCCAGATTGGGGTGGGTGAAAATGTGGATGTGATGCTGTTGTTCAATAGTCTGTTTGGTCCATATCCTTTCCAGTCGGAGAAATATGGCTATGCCCAGTTTGGATGGGGTGGGGGAATGGAGCACCAAACCATGTCGTTTGTAGGTAATTTCGGGTACGATCTTCTGGCGCACGAACTGGCGCACCAATGGTTTGGCGACAAAATTACCTGCGGATCCTGGGAGGATATCTGGCTGAACGAAGGTTTTGCCACCTACCTCACCGGATTGTGTTACAACTTCCTGCGTCCGCAATATTGGGACATCTATAAAGCCGATCGCATCAATAAATCCACCGCCCAGCCAGATGGCTCGGTGTGGGTAGATGATACCACCAGCGTTTCCAGGGTGTTCAGCAGTCGCTTGTCGTATGCCAAAGGCTCCATGCTGCTCCATATGTTGCGCTGGAAAATGGGGGATGACGCTTTTTTCCAGGCTGTTCGGAATTATATCAATGATCCGGCGCTTGCCTTCGGGTATGCGCGCACGAGTCACCTGAAAGCGCATCTGGAAGCAACCTATGGCCAAAGTCTGGACGGTTTTTTTGCCGATTGGTTTTACGGACAGGGTTACCCTTCTTACGACATTAAATGGTCGAAAACTCCGGATAATCTGGTTAAGATCACCATTGGACAAACTCCTTCGCATCCTTCTGTTTCGTTTTTTGAGATGCCAGTGGCATTCAAACTCAAGAACGGGACTCAGGACACCACAGTGGTGTTGGATCATACCTTCAGTGGCCAGGAATTCAATATTCAGCTGGGTTTTGCACCCACGGAACTCATATTTGATCCGGATTTATGGCTGGTGAGCAGGAATAACCTGGTGCAGGAAGTGCTTTCAACCGGCGAACCATTGCCGGAAGTGAGTATTGATCTGTTGCCCAACCCGGCTCACGCCCAGTTCCTCATACGTTTGAAAACGACCGATAACCTCAGTCTGCGACTTTCACTCTGGTCTGCCGATGGCAAACAGGTGTATACGGAGCAGGTAAACGTGTCGCCAGGTATGAACGAACTACCGGTTACTGTAGGCGCCTTACCGGCGGGTCGATATATAGTCAGGCTGGAAAACCAGCGCTGGCAGGTAGAACGACCCCTCCTACTTCATTAGAAGGCACAAAGGGGCGGGTCCAAGGCACAAAGGTTCGAGGGCGCTAAGGCACGAAGACGCAAAGGCGCTAATGCACGAAGGCGCTAATGCACGAAGACGCAAAGGCGCTAAGGCACGAAGGCGCTAAGAATCTTAAAGTGCGCTTTGCGCACTTCTTAAAAACTTTGTGCCTTCGTGTCTTAGCGCCTTTGCGCCTTAGTGCCCAAGTACCTTTGTGCCTTCGGTCCGCCACTTTGTGCCTTTTCACCATTAAATTTTGAAGAGAATGAAATATACGTCCGCTGTATTATTCCTGCTGGCTTTGGTGGCTTGCAGGGATCCTCAATCGCCTGTGGATGAACCTTTTGAGGGACCCAAAATGCCGGCTAATTTTCCGGCGCCCGCTTATAATTTGAGTCAGAATCCGGTTACGGAAGCCGGATTTAACCTGGGGAAAAAACTGTTTTACGATAAAATCATTTCCCGCGACAGTACCATCTCCTGTGCTGATTGCCATATTTCTTACTCAGCATTTAGTCATCCGGACCATCCAACGAGTCATGGTATCGACAATCTCTTTGGCAGACGAAATGCGCTGGCAGTGCAGAATATGCTTTGGGGAAAAGAGTTTTTCTGGGATGGAGGTGTGCCCAACCTGGATCTGGTGCCCCTGAATGCCATTCAAAGTCCGGTTGAAATGGATAATACGCCGGCGGAAGTGCTCAACCGACTCAAACAAAATGCGGAATACAAAGCTATGTTCAAGGCGGCTTTTGGCACGGAGGAGGTCACTACCGCGCGTTTTTTGCAGTCGCTCTCGCAGTTTATGGCCATGTTGATTAGTGCCAACAGCCCGTACGATCACTATGTGCGTGGCGAATCCGGTGGTGAACTCAGTTCAGATGCTTTGGCTGGAATGACCCTGTTTCAAACCAAATGTGCCGGTTGTCACAGCACGGATTTATTTACCGATAATAGTTTCAGGAACAATGGCTTGCTCGACGATTTTACATTTGACCAAGGCAGGTATGAAGTCAGCCAATTGCCGGATGACATTGGCAAATTCCGGGTGCCTTCCCTCCGAAATGTGACTGCAACAGCGCCTTATATGCACCATGGCAAATTGAAAACCCTGGAGGCTGTGCTTGACCATTATGCATCGGGTGTAAAAGAATCTGCGACTCTGGACCCACTGTTGCGCCAGCCAGATGGGAGCCTGGGTATTCCGCTGAATGCAACAGAAAAAGCGCAGATTATCGCGTTTTTAAAGACGCTGACGGATGAGCAGTTCCTGAGGGATGCGCGATTCGCAGAGTGAGATTCACCGCTAAGTGAGGTTCACCCCTAAGTACGCTAAGTGCGCAAAATTACTCCTTTGCGTACTTAGCGTACTTAGCGGTGAATCGTACTTAGCGGTGATATTTAACGTACCACCGCTACCGGCATCTTCGGATCGTAGGTGCCTTTGATTACCGGGCTTTGGCGGTTACCGGTGTAGTCGCGCACTTTATCGTTGATGAAATCAAAGAGTTCCTGTACGGTCACCACCTTGTCTTTGTTGGAATCTGCTTCGCCTTTGAGTCCGCGGATGAGGAAGTGACTGAACACGCCCTGGCGCAGACCGGCTGATTCGAGGGAGGTTTCATCGGCCTTGCTGGACATGAGCAGGGCGGTGCCACTCACGGATTTGGCCAAGTAGGAGTAAAACTGCACCAGAGCTGGCTCCGGTTCGGCGGAACGCATGGCGATGAGGCTTCCGGAGTGACAAGCATCGGCCAGACAGAGTTTGAAGCGGGCTTTACACTTGTTGAAGGCTGCGGCCACTTCTTCGTGCGCTATTTTGTTGTTAAAACCATCAAAATCGATGGGCAGGAACGATCCGTTTAGGCCGTGTCCGGAGAAGTAAAAGATGATCAGGTCGTTGGGGCCGGCCTGACTGAACACTTCATCCATAGTGTTGAGCACGTTTTCGCGGGTGGCTTCTTCATCAATCAGTACACGCACCTGCTCGTCGGGCAATGCCCCGCCTTCCAAACTTTTAAGGAATGCATAGAAACGGTAGGCATCGTCGTCGGTGTAGCGCAGCACCGGCATATGGTCGTAGGATGCTACGCCCACTACCAGGGCATATACTTTGGATTGCGGCATGGCCACAGGAGGTGGCGCCGGCGCCGGGGTAGCAGTGGAGTAGTCGGCCGGCTGGTCTTTGCCCAGATATTCGCCGCTGCGCCAGAATCCTTCGGTGATGGTGCCGTCGCGTTGGTTCAGGGTGCCTTTGCCAAAGAAAGCGCCGGCTTGCCATTCACCTACATAGCGGTCGCCGTTGGCGTAGTCGCAGATACCATAGCCGTGTGGCATACCATGCAGGAAATCGCCCACGTATTTAGCGGCGCCTTCCTTGTACACATAAGTGCCTTTTCCGTCGTCGCAATTGCCTGCCACACAACCAAAGGAATTACCTTCCACGAGGCTGTGGCCCATGAATTCACCCTGTTTCCATTCGCCGGTTTCTTCAGCTCCGGAAGCTTTCACGAAGCGAGTGCCCTGGCCGTGCGGGTAATTTTCTTTGAACTGGCCCACGTATTTATCGCCGTTAGCGAAGTAGAAAGTGCCGTTTCCATCAAATTTTCCGCTGGCAAAATGGCCTTCGAATTTACTGCCGTCGGGGTAAGCGAAGGAGCCTTCTCCGTTTTGGCAATCGCCGGTGATACAACCGGATTGGATATTGGTGCCATCGTCGGCGCGTTCTTCCTTTTGTTTGGCGATGTATTCGGCCAGCACGGTACCGTTTTCATCTACGGGGCGGCCCTTGCTCCAAAGGCCGGTGCGTGTGGTACCGTCGGAATAGGTTTTAGTGCCTCGTCCGTCGGGGTAGCGGTTTTTCCATTCGCCGCTGTATTTGCTTTTATTGGTGTAATAGCATACCCCCATGCCATGGATTTCTCCATTTTTGAAATCGCCGATGTATTTGGCGCCGGAAGGGAAAATATAAGTGCCTCGTCCGTTTTTACAATCTCCGGAGACGCATTGTGCGTTCAGCGAAGAAAGGGCGAGGAGACAAAGGGCGACAAAAAGAAGGCTTCGTTGCATAATTGGAGAACGGCTTACGGTGGACGGCTTACGGTTGACGGTGGACGGCCTACGGTGGACGGTGGACGGCCTACGGTAGACGGTTTTCTGGCTACATCGAGCCCTAAACCGTCCACCGTAGGCCGTCCACCGTCCACCGTCTAACGTATGGGAAGCATCAAAATTACGCAAGTGGCCAGATTTTGCAGGAACGTAACAAAAAATAGCTGGATTTTAGGATGATGTTAACGGAAAGGGGGGCTTATTATCAGTATTATTGCAGCATGTTACTGAAGCTGCCTGCCGACAATATCCTCCACCAAACCACCTGGCACCTCATCTACCATGAGTACGAAACCGCTTTTTGCCAAAACCAATTAAGTGGAGAGGCATTTCAGGTGTACGCTTTTTATGGCGATCCTGTTTGCGCTTTGATCGGGCCAGGCAAGGATTGGGGGCTGGTAGGAGGCAATGTGCTGGTGTGGTTTAACCTGCAAAACAAAATGATTCAGGTGCTGGACGCTCCGGCCTGGGTTTTCAGGTTGCGGCAAGAGGATGAGCATACGGTGCATGTTCTGACTGATCCGTGGGGAGAAGATCCGGCCATCTGGTTGTTAAAGATTGGCTCTGGGCAGGAGCCTGAGCCGGCAATCCGGATCAGGGCTTTTCCGGATTATGTCGGGCTGCCATTTACGGATGAAGTGAGATGGTGATTTTTACCAGGTGTTGGAATTTTAAACGCGCTCTTACATAAATTTTCTTTTCTTCGCAGCAAATCAACCGTTCACCTAACCAAACGGCTATGCATTGGATATCATTATTCCGCCACAAAACCAGAGCGGCAGTGCTACTGGGTGTAGTTTGTATCCTTGTTTTGATCACGAATTTTCTTGGTCGGCAAGACATGGATCATCTGGGCAATTCCTTCTCTTCCGTGTATAAGGACCGACTGATGGTGGAGGGTTATATATATGAGTTATCAGGCCACTTGTATCAGAAAAAAATACTGGTAGATCATTATACGGAGCAAAGTTCTGCCCAGGTGGAGGCATCTTTTCATTCTCATAACGATGCGATTAATCGTTTGCTTTCTGATTATGCGCAAACGCAATTGACAAAAGAGGAAGCCGAATGTTTTGGACAATTTAGCACTGAGGTAGCAACGCTTCAGACTTTGGAACAAAACTATCTCCAGATTCCCCGGGGATATCCTGAGCAAGTCGCCGTGTATGCTGAGATGAATACCAGATTTGCTGCGGCGTCTGAACAACTGCAGCGACTTTCCAAGATTCAAATGACAGAAGGAAAAATGCTGAGTGATCAATCCAAACGCATTATAGATTTGTCTACGCTGTTCCGAAGTGTTGAAATGGTGGCACTGATAGGCATTGCTGTTTTGTTGCAGGTATTGGTGTTGGCAGGTAAACCGTTGATATCCAGGATTAAGCAACAAGGGCAATGGAATTGACAACCAAATAAGAGCTTTACACCTAACCCGGGGTCAACTCATCTATAATAATCTCCTGATCTTAACCGGGATGGATATCTTCTATCACAATCTCCTGATCATTTCTACTTACTGAAAAACGGATGGTATGTCCTCCTGTCAAACCTGTAATCGTAGCCCCGGTACTTGCTGTGCCAAACTGCGTCACCTGGCGGTTGGTGCTGAGGTCTGTAACCGTTACGGTATAATTGCCGCTGGTGCCGAAGGAGGTCCAGGACATATAGGCCGTTCCACCGTCAGACATGGTTACGGTGAGAGAAGGATCGTCTGTGATTTGGATAGGAGCGGTTGAAGCGTTTGCTGACAACATAAAGAGCAGCATAAGACATGAAGTGATGGTGCGAATCATGATGAAAATGATGTAAGGGTGAATAATGATAGGTCTGTGATTTACCCGGCAAAGCAGTTTGTGTGTTTTTGCATGGTGATGTTTAACTCAAGTCTGTGTTTGTTGCGTTGCGAATACAGGGCAAATGTGTGGCAACCGCCTCAAGCAAAAAAAGTACAATTTCCGGGGGGGTATTCTGATTAATGTATACAGGAGTTGTTCCATCCCGTTGGGCTGAAAATGCTCTGCCTGGTCTGATATGTGCTTCATATAAACCATAAAAAAAGCCACGCTCGACTTTTCGAACGTGGCTATTCCCCATGAGCCTGTCTGTCAGGCTCGGTTAAACACTATTTTTAACGAAGCTTAGAACGTGAATGAACTCAGGTCTTCAATATCCAGACCCTGAGCGCCCCATTGGTTGGTGTTGGTAATCAATGCAGCAGGCGTAAACCACGGGTCAATTTCGCTCAGTCCTAACAGCAACGGCAACAGGTTGGAACGGTTGATGGCCAGGTGATTGAGATCGCGGTCAAAACCGAGTCCGCAGTTGCCTCCGGCAAAATTGGCTGCAGGCGCCAGCTCGGTCATAACCTGGGCGATACCACCCACCGGAACCCGATACAATAGTGCCGGCAGGGTAGGGACACCAGGACGCGCTGCTGCGCCCACCAGGTAAGGACAAGTGTCCACCACAAACTTTGGTTTCCCTCGTACACCGTAACACCGTAGACCATTAGTCGCGCCATTCAGCGGGGCTCATGTTTGCATTTAGGGTTACCCCTTCCAGTTAATTAAAAAAGTTGAAAACCAGATTGACTATTTCTTCCGTATATTGTTGTATGTTCAGCAATTAAACATTTTTCACCTATCGGTCAATCACATCTAGCTCATGTCTAAAGAAAAACAATACTTCGAACCAACCAGAGACCTGCAACAATTCGGTAAAATTGGCGAATGGCAGCCCGATCTGGCCAAAAAATTCTTCGATTACTACGGCGAGGCAACCGGCACGGATGGCGCCCTAAGCGTTCGTGAAAAATCGCTTATTGCCCTGGCAGTGGCACATGCCATGCAATGTCCTTATTGCATTGATGCCTACACGGATGAAAGCATCAAACAAGGCGCTGATGAGGCACAAATGATGGAAGCAGTACACGTAGCGGCTGTGATGAAAGCCGGTATAACGCTGGCTTATTCCACTCAAATGATGAAACACGCCAAAGCAAAGCTTCAGTAATATGGCCATCCACCAACGAACAAAATCGCTTTCTGCCTCCGGAAAGCCTCTTGCCGATTCCTTTTTTCAATTAAAAGTGCTGAACGGACATGCCCTGCATACCGCTCAGTTTCCCGCTTTTGCTGAAAAACTGGCCGGTCTGGGCTTCCAGCCATTCGTGCCTACCGGAATTGATATCTTTCAGATCAACATCGGCAAACTTTGCAACCAAACCTGCGCACATTGCCATGTAGACGCCGGACCAGATAAAAAGGCGGAAAACATGAGTCGCGAAACACTCGAAATTTGCCTGGATATTCTGCAAAAGCACGACATCCCGACTGTGGATATTACCGGCGGGGCGCCTGAAATGAATCCACATTTTCGCTGGTTTGTGGAAGAATGTCGCAAGGCCGGCAAAAAAGTGATGAACCGATGCAATCTGACCATCATTGAAGCAAATAAAAAATACCATGATTTGCCGGAATGGTTTGCCCGTCATGGTGTTCATATCGTGTCGTCGTTGCCACATTTTTCCAAAACCCGCACAGATGCGCAACGTGGCGACGGAGTTTTTGAAGACTCCATTGCAGCGCTGCAAAAACTGAACGCTGCCGGTTATGGTCAGCCGGGCAGCGGACTGATGCTGGATCTGGTGTACAATCCTTCCGGGGCTTTTTTGCCCGGTTCGCAGGAGGGTTTGGAGCGCGATTTCAAGCGTCAGCTGGCGCAGCGTTATGGCATAGTTTTCAATAATTTGTACGCCATTACCAACATGCCCATTTCCCGGTTTTTGGATTATCTGGTTGCTACCAACAACTATGATTCGTACATGGAAGTGCTGATCAACGCCTTTAATCCGGCTACGGTGAATGGGGTGATGTGCCGCAATACCATTTCTATCAGCTGGGACGGCTTTATACACGATTGCGATTTTAATCAAATGCTGCATTTGAAGGTGGCATCAAAGGCAAATCACATACGGGATTTTGACTATGATGCACTGCGCAACCGACATATTGTACTGAACCAGCATTGCTACGGTTGTACGGCTGGTTCGGGTTCGAGTTGTGGCGGCGAGATTGTATAAAAATTGCCTGTGAAACACTGCTTTTGGGCCTTTTTATGGGTGCTGTGGGCCGGAGATATGTTTGCCCAGCAGGCCGACAGTCTTCAGCCGCAACCAATGGGTTTTCGGAAAACCAGTCTGTTTCCCCTGCCCATTGTATACTACACGCCCGAAACAGGTTGGGCGGGTGGGCTGGCATTGTTTGCCGCTTTTCGGATGCCGGGCCAGGGCAACGATGAACGGCCTTCGCAGATGCAACCGGGTTTTGCCTATACACAGCGCAGACAAATACTGTTTTATCTGCCATTTCAGTTTTTCTGGAATAAAGAACGCAATCAGATAGCCGGCGAGCTGGGTTTTTATCGTTACGCTTATCTTTTTTATGGCATTGGTAATAGCAACCCAAAAACGAACGAAGAAATTTATCAGGTAGATTTTCCGCGCTTGCGACTCAATGTATTGCGTTTGGTAGCGCCCAAACATTATGTAGGGCTTCGTTATTGGTGGGATGATTATCGGATCCGTTCGGCGCTTGCGGGTGGACAGTTAGCTTCCGGAACGATTACCGGTAGCCAGGGCGGAGTGATATCAGGATTGGGTTTGTTGTATAATTTTGATAGTCGCGACGATATTTTCTACCCTCAAAAAGGATTTTTGATAGAAGGTGAGTGTTTTTTAAATAGAAAATGGCTGGGCAGCGATGTTGATTTTTCAAGATGGTCTGTGGATGCTGCGGGATATTTTAAACTGCGGTCTTCCAGAAATATACTGGCGCTGAATGCCTGGATAACGGCGCTTGCCGGCGAAGTTCCGTTTCAGCAACTGGCCTTTCTGGGTGGCTCCCGCAAAATGCGCGGTCATTTTGAAGGCCGGCAAAGGGATAGAAGTCTTTGGACACTTCAGGCGGAATACCGATACAGTTTGCGCAAAAGGTTTGGGGTGGTGCTTTTTTCCGGCATTGGCGCGGTTGCTCCGCAGATGAGTGCGTTTTTTCGTCAAAAAACGCATATTTCCTACGGAACCGGGATCCGATTTGGCATTAGCAAAAAAGAACGGGTAAATATTAGACTGGATTTGGCCGGCAATGAGTACGGCGAACTGGCTACTTATCTGACCGTAAAAGAAGCGTTTTGACCCACACTGATATGGATATTTCCATCATTATACCAACGCTAAATGAGGCAGAAAACATTGGCAAAACGGTGGCGTTTCTCCGCCGGCACGGTGGCGCAGCCATTCGTGAAATACTGGTGGTAGATGCCGGCAGCACCGACGATACTGTTCGGCTGGCGGAACAAGCCGGTGCGCAAGTGGTACACTGTACAGAAAAAAGCAGGGCGGCGCAAATGAACCTCGGGGCGGCTAAGAGTTCGGGTGGCATTTTATATTTTGTTCATGCCGATGTACAGGCGCCGGAACATTTTGTAGCCGAAATAGAGACAGCTTATTTGAAGGGTTGGAAAATGGGTAACTTCAGGTATCGGTTTAATTCCAACAGCTGGTTATTGCGGTTTAATGCCTCTTTTACCCGGTTTCCGTTTATGTTTTGTCAGGGCGGGGATAAAACCTTGTTTGTTGAGCGCGAGTTGTTTTTTGCACTGGGCGGCTATGATCTGCAGTATATTATCATGGAAGAATATGACTTCATGCGGCGGGCAGCCAAGGCTGGCTACAAGTGGGTTGTGATGCCGGGTGTTTGTGTTGTATCTGCCAGAAAATATGAAAAAAACAGCTGGCTAAAAGTCCAAATGGCCAATATTTTAGTGTTCAATATGTGGCAATTCAGGCTGGCTAAACCGCCGGCATTAAAACGCATTTACCGCTGGATGCTCGGACACGCCTGATGTTATACACGATCTTACTTTTACCATGAAAATACCCATGCATTTACTCCTGTCTCTGACCTTGTTGTGTCATGTATGCTGCACTTATGCCAGCACCCCAGACAGTATTGCGCCTGCAATCAGCCATAACATTTGGGATGAACTTCTGCATCGGCACGTCAAAACCGATGGTTTTGTGGATTATCAGGGAATGATTAGTGACAGCGCCATGCTGCAGCAATATCTGGATGTGCTTTCAGCCGCCCAGCCCAACGCCGGTAATTGGTCCAGAGAGGAAAAAATGGCTTTTTGGATCAATGCGTATAATGCGTTTACGGTTAAACTTATTGTAGATCATTATCCTGTGGAAAGTATCAAAGACATTAAACGCGGTATTCCCTTTGTGAATACGGTTTGGGATATAAAATTCATCAGTATTGGCGGTAAAAAATACGATTTGAACAATATTGAACACAGCATTTTACGTCCGGACTTTAAAGATGCCCGGGTGCATGCGGCCATTAACTGTGCCTCGTATTCGTGTCCTGTTTTACGCGGGGAGGCATATGTGCCTGAGCGCCTCGACGAGCAGCTCACTGATGCGATGCGTCGCTTCGTAAACGATCCATTGCGCAACCGGGTGAGCGCCAAAACGGCTGAGGTTTCTGAGATTTTTAAATGGTTTCGGGGTGATTTTGTCAGAGAAGCCGGTTCTATACGGTCTTATTTGAATCGTTATGCCAATACAAAACTTGATGCCAATGGGCGGATTTCCTATATAGATTATCGTTGGAAACTGAATGATGCTAAATAAAAAGAGGCTGAATGGCTTTCCGGGAACAAAAACTGCCCCCCCCCAAAAAAAATCATTATTTGAGAGGGCACAGGGTCAAGATTCCTAATTTTTCGATTCTTTTACATAGGTTTTCAGGGGTTGGGGATTTTATTATAAAGGGCACATATTTTTAGATTACAATTGCGGGGTTGTGGAAACAGGTTTTCGGTGCAAGAATGCACAATTTTTTATACTGCTCGAGTCCTAAACCTCGTAGGTTTTAAAAACCTATGGTATGTACACAAGTATCATGAGTTTTAGCTCCGCACCAATCCCATGCTCAGGCCCCCGCCGTCTGCGAGGCAAGCCCGACCGAAGGGGATGGTCCCGACGTAAGGAGGGAGCGCCTTCTTTTTAACCGGCGGTACAGCACGATGTTCCTAAATACGACGGCCTGCGGTTAAAAAGCAGCGCAATCCCCGTAGGTCGTTGGCTTTGCCGGAAAGACTGCCCTTTTTCTTTTGGTTACTTTTCTTTTTGGGCAAGCAAAAAGAAAAGTAACAATGCCAAGCTGGTGAACTAATGGCAAATTACCCGCCATGATTAACCAATTATCTCACCACTTCTTGTCTACGAGATTGCCAAATGATGCCGGTGCGCTGCACCTCCGCTCCTTAAATCCATTTTATGGCTACAAATATTTCCGGGGCGCTGCCCCTTAAAGCAACTTGTGTACATACCATAGGTTTTTAATACCTACGAGGTTTTTTGGTCAAGAAAATAAAATAAAATTTTGTTTAATCTTCACTTCCACCCCCTTTTTACACAACCCCAATTTTAACCTAAAAATATGTGCCCTTTATATATCTATTCAATAATCAATCGGAAATGTAGAGGTCAGTAACGGTGTACTGGCCGCTTGTTATTACACTCCTGATTGTCATACACATCCATTGCATATGCTGGTAAACCAATGCCTGAATGCAGACGCGCATTGACAGGATGCGAAGTATCCGACTTGCGTTCAGAAAAATTCGCATAAACCCGGGCGCTCACGGAGCAGTAGTTTTTGTGTTTTTGCATGGTACAGATTAATTCAGGTGTGTATGGAAAAGATTGCCGGACAAAGGTGGGGCTGCCATAGTCTGTAAAAAAACTACGTTTTTAGTCGATTTTCCGGAGTGTCATGAACGAAACACCCAAAGCATACCTGCATGGCCCATGCCGGAAATATTCCCCTGAAAATGCCATCTTTGCGGGTATCTCATCCGTTCACATCCATGAAAAGACGCGAATTCATCAAAAAATCCATCCGCCAGGTGGGCGGAATCATGCTGGCGCCATCCCTGATTACCGCCTGTGCCAAAGACGAATTACCCAATAAAACCGTCATCGTAATCGGGGCCGGCATTTCCGGCCTGGCAGCTGCCCGCAAATTGAAAGCGCGTGGTTTTCAGGTAATCGTGCTGGAAGCGCAAGACAGGGTAGGGGGACGCTTACGCAGCAACCGCTCGTTGGGCATCGCTTTTGATGAAGGCGCAAGCTGGATCCACGGCGTAAACGGAAACCCCATCAGTACCCTGGCACAGCAGGCGGGCATGAACACCTTAGTTTCTGCCGACGACGATTTTGCGGCCTACGATCTGGGTGGCGCGCCGATCAGTGAATCCGTTTTTTCCGATACGGAAGATGCTTTTTACCAAATGCTGGAAACACTGAAACAAAGCGGAAGCGCTGATAAGAGTTTCGAAACTGTGTTTCTGGAGCAATACCCGCAGTTGGCCAACGACCGGCTCTGGCGTTTCTTTTTATCTACCTACGTTACCTTTGATCTGGGCGATTTAAACAAGGTTTCGTCGCTTTTGTACGATGAAGGAGAGGAGTATGGCGGCGTGGAAAAAATAGCCACCAATGGCTACGATACCATCCCGCAATACCTGGCTTCGGGGCTGGATGTGCGCCTGAACGAACGCGTAACGGCCGTGGATTATTCCGGCAGTCAGATAAAAGTTACGCACAATGGAACAGAAAGTACGGCAGATTTTGTTATCGTATCAGTGCCATTGGGCGTACTGAAAAACAATAGTATTCAGTTTACACCGGCATTGCCGGCGCAAAAACAAACCGCGATTGACAAAATAGGCATGAGCTGTGTCAATAAGTTTTTGCTGACCTGGGATCAGGCTTTTTGGGACGATAAGTTCTTTTTGATCTATACCCCGGAAATCAAAGACAAGTTCAATTATTTCGTCAATGTCAAAAAGCTGCACCCCAACGTCAATGCCCTCATGACCTTTGCTTATGCCGATTATGGCAGGCAAACAGAGACCATGAGCGATGCCGAGGTTATAGCCGCTATCATGGGGCATTTACGTGATATGTATGGCAGTCAGATCCCAGACCCCACCCGGCTGCTACGCACCAAATGGAGTACCAACGAAAATGCCTACGGAGCATATTCTTTCACTGCTGTGGGAACGGAAATGCGGCATTTTGAAGATCTGGCTGAGGAGCTGCAAGACAAGCTGTTTTTTGCTGGAGAACATACAGAGGTGGATTATTTTTCCACCGCACACGGCGCCTGGCTCAGTGGTGAGCGGGAGGCGCAGAAGATCATTGATTTATTATGATTATTTTATTTACCGCAGAGGCGCAGAGACGCAGAGGTGAAATCTCTGCGCCTCCGCGACTCCGCGGTGAAAAAAAACTCTGATATGAAAAATCTCCGCGCCTCCGCGCCTCTGCGGTGAAAAAAATCTCCGCGCCTCCGCGCCTCCGCGGTAAAAAAAATCTCCGCGCCTCCGCGCTTCTGCGGTAAAAAAAATCTCCGCGCCTCCTTAGTAAAAAATCCAGCTATGAAAAACATCACTCTTTTCCTGCTATTATGTGTTGCCCTGGCCGGCAACTCGGCTGCTCAGGCTTGTTCCTGTATAGGTGAAAGTACCGTGAAAGGTCAGTTAAAACAAATGGACGCGGTGCTGGTGGGTACAGTCATTGCAAGCGAATATGTCCAGCTGCTGCCGAATAAACAAACGCTTGAGCTAATAGCCCGCGACAGTACCCAGGCCAATCGTTACATGCGGGAGATCTATGTGGCAAAATATACCGTACTGGTAGAAAAAATCTATAAGGGAAAACATATCCGGGATACCGTGTACATTTATTCCGGTAGAGGTGGCGGAGACTGTGGATACAGGTTTAAAGCAGAAGAGCGCTATATCATTTATGGAGAAAAAAAGAATTATTTTGATGGTTTATTTGAGCAGTTTGTTTATCCGGAGGGCAAAAATATCTACTGGACCAACATTTGTCTGCGCACTACAGAATACAATGAAAGCGAAATAAAAGAATTGGAAAAACATGCCCGGAAAAATGATATTAAGGTGGTTGCTCCTCCTTATAGTGATATAGACAGGCAAAAAAATGCAGAAAAGACCAAAGAACATATTATTGACATTCCAGAAGTACAGGAGCTGATGTTTGTACTGTTTGCACTAACGCCTACAGGCCAACAAGATTCTGTCATGATCAATCACCAATCCGCTTATTATCAGCGGGTAATGAACTACTTTAAACCATTTGCGCAGGAAAGAATCGTTGAGTTGATAGACAGAAAAATTGCAACACAGTACAATCAACTGAGAATGGATGCCTCCAATTATCAGTTTGATGCTCAGGGGAAATTGAAAAGATCGCCAACTATCCATAACCTCAGCTGGGGTAACCGGGATTTTCTGGCGCAATACGTGTCTGAACTGGAAAAATTTGCGCTGAAGTCCAACTTCAGGCAATTTTATCAAAACAATAGTCTTTTCTATGATTCTTTGAAAACTGCACTGGCCGCACAAGCTCCGGTAGAAAGGCAATGGATTTGGCTGGAGTCGCATTTCACACAGAGATACCATAAATACCATATCATATTTTCGCCTTTGAGCCTGGGAAAGCATTCCACTAACCGGGTGAAGGAAGAGGTGTTTATTTTTGTCAGCGGACCTACGGAAGGCTCCGGTATTTCTTACACTTTATTGCAGGCTCGTGATACCAGGATGTTGTTTACAGAAATTGACCATAATTATGTCAATCCGGTTAGTGATAACTATCTTCGGGATATCAAAAAGGCATTTAAGGATAGAGATAAATGGGCAGCCGGTAAATACACCGGCTCTTATGCAAGCGCTTACGCCTTGTTTAATGAATACATGACCTGGTCGGTTTTTTCCCTTTATGCGCTGGATAACTTTTCGAAAACTGATTACGAAATCATCAAAAAACGCCTGGAAGATTTCATGATTCATTACCGCGGATTTGTGCGTTTTGATGCGTTTAATGATCAATTAACTGCATTGTATAAAAGCAACGGCCGCCCTGCATTGATATCGGATTTGTATCCGGAAATGTTGGAATGGTGTAAAAAACAGTAAATTCTTGACAAGATCACAAACCATACGCAAGGCGCAAAAAGCCTTTGAACAGGAGCAGTATCCTCAGGTGGTACAACTGCTCGCGCCCTTGTGCGTGCAACATCCGCAGGATGCTGAAGTTTTTTACCTCCTGCTCGATGCTTATCAGGCACTGGAAAACCTGGATGCAGCAGAACAACTTATCCGGCAGTATGAAAATGCTACCGGAAATGCCCAGCATAAGTTGTTAATGGGCATTTACCTGAGCCGGCAAGACATTCAAAAAGCCCTGAATGCCTCCGCCGCTTTGATTGCTGAATACCCGGATTTTTATGAGGAAATAGCCCATTTGGGTATATCCTTTTATCACTCCGGCTACGAAGAGGCGTTTTTGCAGCAATTACAAAACACCCAACTGCCTGATTACAATTCCCTTTTGGCCATCGCGCATTATCATGTGATGGTGAAACAGGATTACGCTGTCGGAATGGATTACATCCTTCAGGCCATGGAACAACAGCCTGATAACGGGGAATTGCCTCATTATCTGGAATCCTATAAAAAAGAACTCATCAGGCAGCAAAAAAAGGAAGGGCAGAAACAACTAAGCGGAGAAGCGAAAGGTGACGCAATTGACTCATACCGAAACATACTGGAACTTGACCCTGCCAACGTCACCGCACAGGAATATTACCTGATTGCGCAAACCTGCAAAAAAATCCCGCCTTTCTATTGGTATTTCTATAAAACCAATTTCGTCAGCCTGTCTCCGTATTTTTTCAGGGCGGTATTTTTACTGGTTTATGCTATTGTTTGTGCCCTATATTACAAAGGTGGAAAAACTGCGGGTACAACCGATCATCTGCAATCGGTGACCTTGTTTTTTGCCGCCCTGGCGATCCCCCGGTATACGCTGGTACCATTAAGCATCCAGCTAATGGCATTCTGGTATGTACCCGGGTATCATTTGCTCAAAAAGCCACTGGATTTTGTGAAAGGCCTGGTTATGCTGATCGTTTGGAGCAATATGGTATTCCTTTCCCTAAACCCATCTGTGAAAGGATTTGATTATTTTATATGCGGTGCATTTGTTATAGGCTATATCGGTTTGCTGGAATTAGCCGGCACTGAACTTTCACGTATACAGCGAATAGCCCTCCTGGTGTATACCGCCGTAGCCGGATTATTGAGTATATTGGCTTATGGGCGTTTGATTTCAGATGGATTTCTGTTCTTTGCGTTTGCCGGCTGGATACCACCCTTGTTTGCCGGAATGGCTATAGATTTCTATCAGAAACATCAGAGAACCCTCCTGGAGAGTCTTGGAGACGATGTCCAAAAACGCGCCAAAGTGCGCACGCAAAACATACACGCTGGTGCGCTGATAACCAGTATATTGCTGGCCATAGTGTTTTTCGCCAGTCAAAAGTTGTCGCCGGAGATTCGAGGTTATGTTGGTAATCTGGCGTTCAGTGGCGCGGCACTGGCCATTACCTTGTTCAGTTTTACAGAATCCAGCACGTCAAACCACGATTTTAGCAGTGTTTGGGCGCAGCAAAAAACCTTCCGTTGGCTTTTTCTGCTTAGCAGTCTGGGTATGGCAGGCGGGTTAATATCTATTGTGCCTTATTCCGATGTGCCAATGCGCACAGATTGGCGCTGGATACCCGGCGTGGTGGTTTTTGTGGGTAGCTGGATAGGGTTGTTTTTGTTGTATTATCGTTTTTTGAGAAAGAAGGAAATATACCCATTACCATGACCATCGAAACCATTCACACACCCCGACTGCTCCTGCAGGGATTCTCCCCGCAGGCTATGAACGAATTGTTTACTCAGTATCCGAAAGCCGAGATTCAACGTATCCTGGGCCACCGCTCTGAAGAAGCCTACCAGACAGATTTGTATAAACACCAAAATGGCTTTTCCAGCTATAACCGCAGTTTCCTGCTTTTTCTGCTCACCCATAAAACAGATAACCGGATTATCGGTCGCTGCGGCATACACAACTGGAATAAAGACCACCGCCGGGCCGAAATAGGATACGTGATGGAAGATGAATCCTACAGAAATGCCGGTCTCATGTCGGAAGCCGTTGCAGCCATTCTGGAATATGGTTTTAATGAGCTGAAATTGCACCGTATTGAAGCCCTGGTTGGAGTCAATAATATCCCTTCTTTGCGGATTATGGAAAAGTTTGAATTTATACAGGAAGGACTGCTCCGGGAGCATACCATTCAATCCGATGGCTACGAAGATTCCATATTCTTCTCCAAACTCACCCATGAGCACAGGAAATAAAAAGAAATGGTAAAGAAATCAATAAGTCATTTCCGGCGCCTTGTTTCCTTCTTCCTGAAAACGACCTTTGCCGGCAAAAAACACAACCATGGATACCCGGCGCGACTTCCTCAAAAAAGCAGCCTTGCTGGCTGGTACAGCGGGCTATAATGGCCTCATCCCTGAATCTATCCAAAAAGCCCTGGCCATAGATCCGGCGCCAGGCACCACCTTTTTGGATGCGGAGCATATTGTAATCCTGATGCAGGAAAATCGCTCTTTCGATCACGCCTACGGTAGCTTGCAGGGGGTACGTGGCTTTGACGATCCGCGCGCCATTGATCTGCCTAATGGCCGCCCCGTATGGTGCCAAAGCAATGCCAAAGGACTTACTTACGCCCCTTTCCGATTGAACATCAAAGACAGCAAAGCCACCTGGATGAGCGCGCTGCCACACAGCTGGACCGATCAGGTAGACGCGCGCAATAACGGTAAATACGATGGCTGGCTGGCCTCTAAACGATCAGGCCATAAAGAATACGCCGAAATGCCGCTTACCATGGGCTATTACAATCGGGAGGATATTCCGTTCTATTATGCCCTGGCAGATGCCTTTACGCTCTGTGATCATAATTTTTGCTCCTCCCTAACCGGCACCACGCCAAACCGACTTTACCTGTGGACCGGCACTATCAGCGAAAAGCCCTCACCTGACGCTAAGGCCAATGTGCGCAACTCGGATGTAGATTACGATAAAGAACAACGCTGGAAAACCTTCCCGGAACGACTGGAAGACGAGGGTGTTTCCTGGAAAATCTATCAAAATGAAATCAGTCTTCCGGTTGGGTTCAACGGGGAGGAAGATTCCTGGCTGGCCAATTTTACCGATAATCCAATTGAATGGTTTGAGCAGTATCAGGTGCGCTTTTCGCCCTCTTTTTATCGGTTTATGCAACAACTGAAGGCTACACTGCCGGAAGAAATAGCAACCTTGAAAAAGAAAGCGGCAACCCTGAGCGCCGGTAGTGCGGAAGCCGCCGAACTGGCCAAACAAATCAGTGAAAAAGAACAGCAACTGACTAAAGCAGAACAGGCAATAAAAACCTGGAATCCGGAACGTTACGCACAACTGTCGGCACGGGAAAAAGCCCTGCACGAGAAAGCCTTTACCACCAATCGCAACGATCCGGACTTCCACAGTCTGACCCATCAGGTATACCACGACGAAACCGGCGAGCATCAGATTGCCATTCCCAAAGGCGATATTTTGTACCAGTTCAGGAAGGATGTGCAGGAGCAACAACTGCCCACGGTTTCCTGGATTGTGGCGCCGGAAAAATTCTCTGATCACCCCGGAGCGCCCTGGTATGGCGCCTGGTATCTCTCGGAAGTGATGGACATTCTGACCCAAAATCCAAAAGTTTGGGAGAAGACCATTTTCATCCTGGCGTACGATGAAAACGACGGTTATTTCGATCATTTACCGCCATTTGTGCCGCCACACCCGGAGCGACCGCACACCGGTTTGGCTTCCAAAGACATTCATACGCTGGAGGAATTTGTAACCCCGGAGCAGGAGCGCTCCCGTGGGAAAGACGGCCGCGAAGGCCCCATCGGACTCGGGTTCCGTGTACCCTTGCTCATTGCTTCTCCCTGGAGCCGGGGTGGCCGGATTTGCTCCGAGGTATTTGACCATACCTCAGTTTTGCAATTCCTGGAGCGCTTCCTGAGTAATAAAACCGGGAAAACCATCCAGGAAACGAATATTTCCTCCTGGCGACGCAGTATTTGTGGCGATTTAAGCTCCGTTTTTCGTCCGTACAATGGCGAGCGATATCCGTTGCCCAAATCGGTAGACAAAGCGGCTTTTGTGGAAAGCATCTACCAGGCCCAGTTTAAGCCTGTACCTGATAATTTTAAACCGCTTCAGGAATCAGAAATAGCTGAAATCCGGCAGGGAAAACACGGTGCGCGCCAGGAAAAAGGAATGCGTGCCTCCTGTGCCCTTCCTTATGAACTTTATGCCGACGGTCAGCTGAGCGCTGATAAAAAATCCTTTGAATTAACGCTTAAAGCAGCCAATCAAGCCTTTGGCGCCAAAGCCACAGGTGCGCCTTTTCAGGTGTATGCACCTGTTCCTTATTTGGTGAATGGCCAGGTGGAAACCGCCAGCAACCGCCATTATGCCGTTTCTGCGGGCGATAGCCTTCGCGATAGCTGGAAACTGGAAGATTTTAAGGAAAACAACGCCTACCACCTGCGTGTGTATGGCCCTAATGGCTTTTTCCGGGAGTTTAAAGGATCTGCACAGGATCCGGCACTGACGGTTCAATGCACCTATCATCAGGAAAACGGCGGCAAACCAAGCGGCAAACTGGAAATCCATCTGCACAATTCAGGAACAGCCGCTTGCCAGGTGTTGGTTCAGGACCGATCTTACCACCAACCCGACAGGCATAAAAAACTGGGCGCCGGACAGAGTCTGGTCATGACTTTTGATCTGAAAGAAAGCAAGCGTTGGTACGATTTCAGCGTACTGGTGGATGGTTTTTCGGACTTTGAAAAACGATTTGCCGGCCGGGTAGAAACAGGGGAAGAAGGGGTAACTGATCCGCTGATCGGGGCTTGAGTAAGAGCTTGTTCGGGATTTGGGTAAATTCGGCGAAAAATTCAGCGAAGAAAGGCGAAAAAGGGGCGATTTTGCAGCCCTAAACTACTTTCGTAGGTAGTCTATCACCTGAATACAATTTTTTTGCTTATGAATATCTGGTCTCTACTTTTTGGTGTGATGGTGTTTTCTTTTCATCAGCCCTCATCAGATACCCCTTCTGAACCCATAAAAGCCAAGTCCGGCAAACCCTGTGTCAGCTTCACCTTCGACGATGGTATTACCAGCCCTCAGGCGCATTATGAATTTGAAACCTGGAATCAAATGCTTTTGCAAACCATGGAAGAGGCCGGTATCCAATCTGTGTTTTTCGTCACCGGCGCCAATAAGCTCGATGAAAAAGGGAAGTTCCTGCTAAACAGTTGGGCCGCAGCTGGACACAGTCTGGCCAACCACAGCTACACGCATCCTAATTTTAGTCAGGATAAACTTACGGCGCAGGATTTTGAAATGGAATTGCAACAAACAGACCAGGTCATTGCCGCTTACCCAACCTATGTTAAACTATTTCGTTTCCCTTATTTAAAAGAAGGAAAATCAGCGGATAAAATTGCACAAATCAGGGCTGTTCTGGCCAAACACGGTTATAGAAACGGCTATGTCACTATAGACGCCTCCGACTGGTTTGTCAATGCACAATTACTCAAAAGTTTGCAGAAAAACGGCCCCAACGATCCTAACATAGAAAAATACCGCGATTTCTATGTAAAACATATATTGGATAGAGCAAATTACTATGAAAACCTGGCGCATCAATTAACCAACCGGCACATTAAACACACCTTACTCTTGCACCACAATCTGACGTCTGCATTGTTTTTGGACGATTTAATTCAGGCATTCAAACAAGCCGGCTGGGAAATTACCGATGCCCAAGAGGCATTTCAGGATGATATATTTAAACAGCTCCCAACGACAGTCCCAGCCGGTGAAAGCCTCATCTGGTCGTTGGCCAAACAAACCGGACAATATGAGGCGCAATTGCGTTATCCGGCAGAAGACAGCAGATATGAGCTTGAGGCTATGAAGAGCCTGGGCTTGTATCAGGAATAACTAAACCCAATTATGCAAAAACACATCGTTATGATCGCCCTCGCCTGGCTGTGCATCAATGCACCACAACCTTTTCCACCCGCCGCAGGCCATCGCCTTGTAATGTAACCCAATAGATGCCAGGTGTAGCGGCGCGCCACTCCAGATTGTCCATGCCCGGAACCGGGAAATATTGACCCATTACCCGGCCAATGGCATCAATAATCGTGATTTGTTCCACCTGGGCATTGCTCCAGCGCAGCGAAACAGGCGCGCCCGCGCGGGCAGGGTTGGGAAATACGGCAAATTCAGCGCCAGGCTCCAGCTGCTCTTCCGTATCCGAAAATACGGAACAACTTTCATACGGGCGGAATTCGCAAATCACGTTTTGTTTGAGGCCAAAATCCGAGGCTTCTGCCAGGTCGTTCACTATCGTCCCGCCAACACCAAGCGTGCCTGGAGCATTGTCAATGTCAAACGCCGGATTATACAGAGAGGTAAACCCGGTGAAATCGCTGTAGTTGCAGGTAACCTTAAAATTGGCGTCCAGATTAATCAGCAACGGATCAAAACGATTGCCATTGCCGCCATAGCCGGTCCAGTTGGTAAAGCCTTCAATCAAAAAGCTGCCTTCCTGTGGGTGTGCGCGGAAGCGCGGGTAATGCGAGCTGCCCAGATTGTAGGTTTTCAGGTCCACCAGCCCACCGGTGGCCGTGAGGGTAAGCACCGCGTATTTGTTGCCCACAAAACCCACCGTAGGGAAGGAATTGGTGGCGCACATAATGGCCAGATCGCCATTGGGTTTTTCCACTGCATTGCTGGCATTTTCAAAAGAATCAGGTCCGCCGCCGGTAACCACACGCGTCCACTCCACTTCCCCGTTTGCATCGGTTTTGATGATGAGAAAATCTGAATATCCCTGGAAATTGGTTTGCAGGTTGGTGGAAGAGCCGGTTACCAGCAAGCCGCCGTCAGAAGTGGCCATTACGCCATAGGCATGGTTGGCCTGTGGCGCCGTGCTTTCCCCAAATACCTTGTGCCAGAGCACGGTGCCGTTTTTATCCATTTTAACCAGATTGGCGAAAAAGGTACCTGTATGGAGGTATGATCCTGCAGCCACCAGACTTTGATCCGGCAATTCAATGATATCGAACGAGCGGTCTACGGCATTTTTGTTGCCTACCGTGCGCGTCCAGAGGATATTTCCAGCCGGACTCACTTTCATGAAATACTGATCGGTATAGGTATTATTGGAACCTGCATCCGTGCCAAAAGAGCCTGTTTGTCCGGCAACCACGATGTTGCCATCCGAGGTGACAATGGCTGATTGGGCCACATCCTGGTTATTGGTACCGCCTCCAATGCGCCGGGTCCAAACCACATTTCCTTCACCCGTTACCCGGGCCATAAAAATGTCGTTGTAAGGTGTGGTGAAAAAGAACCCCACATTGCCTACCAGCACGAAATCCGTTTCAGAAATCTGCAACACCCGGCCGCTGGTGTTATTGGCCGATTCAGTGCCCTGATTAAACACCTTGGCCCAAACTACCTTGCCCTGACAATCCACCCGACAGATATACGGGTAATAAAAGGCACTTCCCACCGGACTTTCCATCAACCCGGAGCAAACATAACCACGATCTTCGAGCGGCAAAACGTCCTGCTGAATCATTGGCGCACCCAACTCTGATTCATAACGCCATTGAAAAGAATGTTCGTCCTGAGCGTGCAACTTGAACACAGAGATCACGCAAATAAGAGTAAAAAGTACAGGTTTCAACATAGGCAAAGTGATTAGTGATAGAGGCAAATATAAAACCGAACGCTGGTTTGGAACGCGGGGAACGCGGATTTTTGATTGGAACGCGGATGACGCGGGGAACGCGGATTTTTTGGAACGCGGATGACGCGGGGAACGCGGATTTTTTGGAACGCGGATGACGCGGATGACGCGGATTTTTGTAAATTGCCTTCGGCAATTTTTTGTTTATAAGGTTCATTCATCTCAAGTAGTCAAAGAAAAGCTGCCGAAGGCAGCATAGAAATCCGCGTCATCCGCGTTCCAAAAAAATCCGCGTCATCCGCGTTCCAATCAAAAATCCGCGTCATCCGCGTCATCCGCGTTCCAAAAAAATCCGCGTTCCCCGCGTCATCAGCGTTCCATTGAACAATGTTTAAGAATTTGCGTTCCTTTGCTAAACAAAATTGATTTGGAATGCCAAACTGGTTGCTTTATACCCTTGTTACCCTGGCTGCTTATGTCGGCATGGAATTCATGGCATGGTTTACCCATAAATTTGTCATGCACGGATTTTTGTGGAAATGGCACGAAGATCACCATCTTCCAAAGCATGAAAAGGAAGGTTTTTTTGAGAAAAACGACAGATTTTTCCTTGTTTTTGCCATCCCAAGCATGATTTGCTACATCCTGGGAAGTTCAACCCCTCATTTCTGGGTGTTTTTTATTGGTGTAGGTATTTCCCTGTATGGTCTCACGTACTTCCTCATCCACGACGTGTACATCCACCGTCGTTTTTCCTGGTTCAAGCAATTGGACGGCAGCTACAGCCGCGCCATTCTTCGTGCCCATGGCGCCCATCACGCCAAACGGACCAAAGAAGACGGAGAGTCTTTTGGTCTGCTGGTAGTCGATCCCAAGTTTTTCAAAAAACGCAGCCGTAAAGAAGACGAAGCACTGATCAAGAATAACGTGGATTGAACGATGGACGATGGACGTTGCGCTGGGCTCCATTTGTTAGCATAAATGCTGCCTTCATCGTTCACTATCCACCGTTCATTGAGCTTTGGTCTGGAAAATTAAAGTGAGAGTCTCACTCAGAGTGAGACTCTCACTTTAATTTTCCAGACCAAAGCCCCCCCCTCAAATCCCTTCAAACCCTTCAAACCCCTCCCCCCATCGTCCCCAACAGCCACTCCCGCTCCGATAAAGGCTTGGCTTCTTTGATCTGCTGCTGAAGCCCCAGGAGCTCTTCCTTACTAAATTTCTTTTTGCCGCTTTTCCATTGCATCAGTTTTCCCGTAAATTGAATGATGTTCCGGTACGTGGGCGCATGGTACGCAAGCATCTTCTTTCTGCTCACAAAACGCTCAAAACTGGTCAAAAAGCCCTCTAATAGTCGCCACTCCCCGGTTTCAAAATACACTTTCATCAACGAAACCCGGGCGTCCAATTCCAGAAAAACATCATCAAAAGTCAGATCCTGCAGCAGGGTTTGAACCTGATCGTAATCTCCTTTTTGGTAACTGAGCTTCGCTCTGCAAAACCGCTCATAATGGTTTCGAAATTCCTCCGCCAGCAAAGGGGAGTAAGTGATCAAAAAATGCTCCACCCATGCTGTTTCACCCAGTTTAAGAGCTGCAGCCACGATGTTTTTATAAGAAAATCGGCTCAAAAATCCGTTTTCCAAAAAAGTGCCTTCTTCCAGTCCAAACCGGTATAACTCAAACACCTCCCGCAAAAAAGCCGACTCGTCAGTGTTCAACCTTCGGATGCAATAATTGATGCCAAACAACAACATATCCCGCAACTCAGCACGGGATAAACAAGCCGGCGCCAGAGGCAATAACTGTTTGTATGCAAAAAAATGCTCCCCAGCCGCCGGATCCTGCAAACACCGGTAACTGTGGTAATACAGACGTATCAAAGGCGCATCATCATATCGCCCGGCTGCACAGTCCGCCAGTACCGTTTCCAGATAGGATAGTTGGTAATTGGCCCGGTAAATGGCTGTATGGCTGGCCGCTGAACACGCATTACGCAGCAATTCCAGTACAAAAAAACGGGTTAACGCATCGGCCATTTCCTGCAGGTTGAGGGCTGAATCGCGGGCCGGATTCTGCACAAGCCGCTCTTCCTGCAAGCGGTAATGCGCCAGAAAATACTGCGCATCGCGCAAGGGTTGCTCCTCCAATTCCTGTTCTGCTTTTTGTAAATAAGCGCCGGCCTCAGCCGTCAATTGTCGCTGACGATAGGTTTTTGCCAGCGCCAACCACTGTTCTGTAGGGTTGTTATGCCAGGCTTCATGCGCCAAAAATGCCTCTAATACGTCTAAAAAATCCGACATTAATCTACGCATTTTCAAATCCTCATAAACCTCATTTCCGAACACGAAAGCAAAGGCCCGGTCGCGTTTCAAACTGCGTTCTGTAAAGGTGGTTCTGGAATCAAAAAAGGAAAAAAGAGCTATTATTTGTGCATTATAATTGTGAATGGGCGAGTGTACCCATTTCTTGAACCGCCGGCGTTCAGCCGCCGTCAAGGTTTGAAACAAGGTAAAAAGTTTGCTTTGGAGCATATCTTTATAGTAGTATAATGGGTGTTTTTTTCCGACAAAATTACAGAAATGTTGTATAGCCTGTTTGATGGAAGCAGTTGCATTCGCCGATACTTTTGCAACGTCATAATCACTCATGAAAAGATTTATCCCATACCTGCTCCTGTTATGTACTATCTCTGCTTCGGCTCAGGGATGGCGACAAACGTTCGGAGGTTTGCTGAATCCGGCCGGCATGTGCCAGACCCCCGACGGTGGAGTAGTGCTGATGGCCAATTCCATTCCGGGCGGCACACAAGGAAGACAAGTGGTGCTGACCAAAACGGATCAGGATGGACGGGCTCAATGGCAAAAATCTTTTGGCGCTGCCGGCGATGATGAAGGTCGCTCCCTGATGCTGAGTACAGACGGTCATTTGATTGTTTCCGGAAAAATGGCCTTCATGGCCAATAATGGCGATGCCTTTTTAACAAAATACAACCTGAGCGGACAAAAAATCTGGGAGAAGGTGTATAATTTCGGGGTGCTGGACGATGCCAAATGTGTGCGTCAGATGCCCGATGGCGGTTTCATCCTGGCCCTGGAAGCAGATAATCAATTGAGGCTCTTGCGCACAGATGCGGCGGGAGTGGAAATATGGAGCAAACCTTTTCCAGGAACCTCCGGTTTGTCGGTAAAACACCTTGAAGTCAGAACTGATGGTGGTTTTGTGGTCACCTTACTGCGCAATAACCTGCCCATCGGGGCGCCTGCAGCAGTGGTGCAGCAGATCAATGCGGCCGGCGATGCCGAAACCCAGCTCATTCTCCCACACTTTTCCAGTTATATCACTACCGATCAGGTGCGCTGTTTGCCAGCATCCGATTCTACTTTCTGGCTGATGCACCGCGATTCGGTGTACCTTTTGAATCGGGATACAACAGTGTTGAAACGCTGGGAAATACCTACTGCGCCGGATTTTTATCTGACAGATATTGTGCCGGCCAAAGACGGAGGTTTGTTCGCTCTTGGCACCAACTATTCGTTCAGCAGCCAGGCATTCAGCCGGAGTTTGTTGATGCGTTTTCAGGCAGATGGTACAGAATTGTGGCGACGAAACTATGAGGCGCCAAGCACCCTTCATTCATCATGGACCCTGGTTCCGGCCTCTGACGGAGGTTTCCTGGTGAGCGGCAATTTCGCCAAAGGCAGCAGCTATTTCAGCTATCTGTTGCGTACGGATTCGCTCGGTCAGGCCTTTACCAATCAGATCAGCGGCAGGCTGTTTTACGATGTGAACCTGGATTGTACGCATCAGAATGGCGAACTGCCACTCAAATCCTGGGTTTTGAAGCTGGTGCGGCCCAATGGAGATATTCACTATTGCAACACAGACCCACAGGGAAAATACCAAATCGAAGCCGGCCTGGGAGAGCATACCTTATCTGTATTGCTTCCCAACGGGCTTTGGCAGGCCTTGTGCCAACAGGACGTCCCGTTGTTTTTTAGCCAGCCTTTTCAATCGGATACTATTGATTTCCCTATCGCCAACACCGTTTTTTGTCCCTTGCCCAGGGTAGATGCAGGTGTGGATTACTGGATTGCATGTCAGGAAAACACCTTTTGGGTGCAATATGCCAACGTTGGCGCCGGCGCCATTGAGGATGCGAGTGTAATTCTTATCCTGGATTCGCTGATCAGTGTCAGCGGTGCAAGTATTCCTTTTACCCAAACGGGGACGCACAGTTGGGAGTTTCCGGTGGGTGATTTATACGCCCTGGCGGATAGCGGATTCCAGGTGCAGGTGCTGGTGGATTGCGCGGCAGATATGGTAGATCGTACGCTTTGTGTTCAGGCTAGTATTGCCCCGGCCATTCCCTGTTTGGCGCCCATTACTGAACCATTATTGGTGATTGACGGTCGCTGTGAAGGTGATAGTGTACGATTTCATGTGTTCAATATCGGCGCGACCATGACGGAGTCGCAGCCCTATATCGTGGTGGAAGACAACATTATTTTCCTGCAAAGCAGTGGTGATTTTCTGCTGGATTCCGGCGAAGAATGGGTGTACAGCGTGCCGGCCAACGGTTCTACCTGGCGCATGGAAATCCTGCAGGATCCTGATATGCCAGACTGGCTGGGGGATCAACTGGTTTCAGCAGTGGTGGAAGGATGCAGCAATTCCGGTGGTTTTTCCACGGGATATGTGAATCAGTTTAGTCAGCATGATGGCGGCTATTTTGTTGAAAATGAATGTCGTCCGGTGGTAGCAGGGCCACAGGGCTTGCAAAAAGTAGCCTTCCCGAGCGGCCTGACCGATGAGCACCTGATTCAAGCCAATACGGATCTGGAATACGGTCTGCATTATCAAAACCTGACAGGCCAAACGATTAACACACTCACGTTGCGCGATACCCTGGACCATCACTTAGATCCAGGCGCCGTGCTGGTGGGTCCGGCCAGCCATCCGTACCAGTGGGAATTGTTAGGGGAAGGCGTGCTGAACCTTCGATTCGCCGATCTGGAGCTGGCAGATTCAGCACGGGTATGGATCAAATTCCGAATTGAACAGGATCCTGATCTGCCTCCCGGCGCTATGATCTACAACCGGGCATGGGCCTATGCAGATTTTATGTCGCCGCAAGTCACCAACCAAACCGATCACAGCATAGCCCAACCCATTTTTACCGGAACCGATGAGCCATCCGGACCCAAGTCGACGACTATGCTACAGTTATATCCTAATCCTACCAGCTCAGGCATTACCGTTGCACTGCCAGAATCCGGTTGGTATCAATGCAGGATCATGGATGCCACCGGAAAAACAATCCTTAACCAGGATTTCCACAACCATCAACTCCAAATACCAGCCAATGCACTTCCTAAGGGTATTTTCATGGTAACGGTACATTCGCCACAGGGTAAACTCATTGGTTATCAGAAAGGTGTACGACTTGCCACTGACGACTGACAACGAACTACATACCACCACTAATTATTCTTATCGCATTTCACCTTAGTGCCCTTAGTGTCTTAGTGGTAATCCCCAGCCGAACGCCAACTCAAACACTCCCACACTCAAACACTTCTCAACATGAAAAACCTCACCTTAATACTATTAATCCTGGTCAGCTGCATGGCAAATCTGACGGCTCAAAACTGGGAGAAAATTTTCAACAGTCCTCAATGGATCAATGGTCGTTCAGTGATGCAATTACCGGATGGCGATATTCTGATAGGTGGTATGATCAACGACCCTGGCGCCTTGTTTCTTACTTCTGGCCTGTTAGTAAGAACAGACGCAAGCGGAAATATGAAATGGTTGAAACGTTTTGGCGCCACTACCGCAGATGGACAGTTTGTCAGAAATGAACGGTATCTGAAATTCGTACTCAGCACCGATGGTCACGTGCTGGCTGTGGGAACGCGTACCCCTAATCAGGTCAACAACTACACGGATGCGGATGTGGCGGTTGCTAAATTCGACCTGGATGGAAACGAAATCTGGCGCGTGTACTTTGATTGGGACAGGACAGATAATGGTCTGGGAATCACCGCGTTACCGAATGGAGAAATGGTTGTTTGCGGGAATACCAACAGTCTGAACGAGGCTGCCCAACTGGATGGTTTTTTGATGAAACTGGATGTCAACGGCATCATGCAATGGCGGAAAACCTATGGCGATGTGGTGGTAGAAGATTGGCTGTATGGGGTAACTCTTTCTGTTAATCAAACCATCATTGCGGCGGGCACCACACAACTTCCTACCGTTGGCAATCGCGTGTGGGCCCTGCAGACAGACCTGAATGGCAACCAGATATGGTCAAAAACTTATGGGCCGAATGCCGTCAAAGGTTCCGCCATCACGGCCCTCGCAAACGGGCATATGGGTATTGCCGGCATGGGATACAGTTCGGCTACCAGTCTGGATAATTTAGTGATGGAAATCAATGGTCAGGGACAGGAAATCTGGGCTGAGAACTTCTTTTCGCCGGGCCCGTTGCCGGTTCCTGATGAGCTGTTTGATATTATTCCGTGCCAGGAAGGAGGCTATGCCGCAGTTGGCCTTTCCGGAGTTGATCCCTTTGATGGTTTTTATGTGTTGCGGGTAAACGCTAACGGGCAAGCACAGACAATGACAACCTTATACGATGGCGCGCCCTTTACAGAGTTTGCCAACGGCTTAACCCACGCCAGTGATGGAGCTATTTTGGTTTGTGGCAGCAGGGTAAAGCCTGGAGGCGATTATGATCTTGTTTTGCACCGAATAGAAGGGTGGAATTGTTCGGCATTTACCACCACGTCTACTGCTGAGGTAAAAGCTGTGGAGGTGCAGATTTCTCCTAACCCTGCCAGTGAGTGGGTGCAGATTCAATTGGGGTTAACAGAAGATGTCAGCGGCAGAATTACTTTGTTTGATGCCTCCGGTAAACAGGTTTTAAGCGAAACCATCAGCACAGCAGCCTTTCAGCTAAACGGCAAAGACCTGCCAAGAGGGACTTATTTTTACCAAATACAGCTGGAAAAAGCCGGAATAAGCACCGGAACTATTGTTTTTCAATAAACTTTACTAAAACACTCAACTCATGAATACCCTTTTCCGTACTTCGCTCAAACTATCAGGGTTCTTTTTCCTGATGCTTCTTCATCCTTATGCACAGGCACAATGCCCCATTATCTGCAAGGATGAATTGATTGTGTACGTCCCTTCCGGTGGTTCCTATGAACTATTGCCGGAGGTGCTGGCAGATGGCGATCTAAGTGTGATATGTCCTAATGGCGTCCTGAGTACTCAGGCAACTATTAGTGGCACCTGGCAACCAGCTACTGGAAACATGGTTTTTGATGATTCCCATGTGGGGCAATTTTTTCAATGCAGGATTCGGGATCAGGTTACCGGCAATTCGTGCTGGGGCTTGGTGGAAGTAGCCGGTCAGGCGCCGGCAAACGATACCATTCATTTTCGTTTAAGCGCGGAATTGTGGTCAGACGCTCGTCCGCTTAATGGCGCCACACTGGTGTTTCAGCCCATCAATCCGGCTTTTCCTTACACACCTATGGTATTTACGCTGGATGAAGACGAAAATGGTGTAGATATGGCCATAGTGCCCACCGATTATCTGCCTGGAACCACCTTCAGTTATGGCGCCATGATGCCGGATACAGGTTATGCAAATGGAATTAGTATCCTGGATATGTGTAAGGTGTCAAAGCATATTTTGGGTATTGAACCTCTACCATCGCCGTATTCCATGATTGCGGCAGATATCAATAAGTCGGGCTCCATCACTACATTTGACATAGTGGAAGGCCGGAAACTACTGCTGAACATCTACAACCAATTCCCTAATAACAACGCCTGGCGTTTGTTCCCGGATTATTGCAGCTTCTCAAATCCCAACAATCCATTTCAGGGGAACTGTATTTCGGAGATCAGTCTTGCAGAACTGGTAGCTCTGGATAATGACACCGCAAGGATATATGCCGTCAAAATCGGCGACGTTGATGGCGACGTACAGATTCAGGGAACACCTACACCAAATGTGGGCGCCATAGATTCCATCACCATGTTGATCCCGCAGGGCACTATTCAGGCCAATACCCAAGTGGCTGTGCCAGTTAAACTGGATAAAGATTTTGTTTTCGGAGGATTGCAAATGTTGATCAAACTGGCCCCTTCTATCATTCAATTCGATTCTATTACGCCAGGGGGGATACATTTTACCTCTACTGCTGGTCTGGCGTCATACAATCAGGCAGAAAGTGAATTGCGGGTGGTTATGTTTAATCAAAATCCAACCAATTCCATAACCATTCCGGCTGGCGAACCGCTCTTTTACATCCATCTGAAAAGCACACAAACGGTTCAATTGCAGGATGTTATGCAACTCGTGACCAATAACCCTCAAACACCCTCTTTACTCATGGGCAACAACTGCTCCGGCGGGTTCAATATGGGTTATACCTATGCCGGGTTTGTGCCGGTGCAAACCCCGCTGGCCAAAGGAGTGTTGCTCAACCCGCCCAGCCCCAATCCATTTACCCACCACAGCTGGATGGATGTAGAGCTGGAGCAGTCGGAAAATGTACTGCTGGAAATTTCCGATATCACCGGTCGTATCCTGCACACTGAAACCCGTCAACTTGGTTCCGGCGCCACCCGTTGGGAGCTTCCCGTAGAAAAAATCCCCTCAGGTACTATGTGCCTCTGGCGTCTGGTCATTGCCGGCAAAAGCGCCAGCGGCAAGCTGGTGAGACGATGAGCGAAGGGACGATGGGGAACGATGGACGATGAACGATGGGGGTGCGTGGGGACTTATAGCAACCCACTTTTTTTTAAAATTTGTTGAAAATGACGGGGAAAGATACCCCCGAGCCCTCAAACCGAACGTCTCTGCGAAAATCTGCGGTTCAATCTGCGAAAATCTGCGGGAAACCAACGGTGGAACGATGGCATTGCTATAAACCCCCACGCAATGCCATCGTTCCCCATCGGCTTTTTCCCTTACCTTTGCGGCATGATGGCACGATACAACATATATCTGGTGGCAATTTGCCTCTTATTTGCCGCTACTACTCAGGCACAATCATTGGGCGAAATGCGCCCGTATCTGGATACCTTAAGCACAGAGCAAAAGCTCCAACTGCTGGAATACATGCGTTATCAGGGTTCCAGCATTGACCGGGAAGTGGCTCAGTCTTATTTGCAACTGGATAAAGACAAACAAGAACGCGCCCTGCAATATGTCCGCTTACAATTAATGAAAAAAGCCGGCGCCAACGACCGTACTACAGTGCGCTTTAAACAGGATACCCTGCAAATGGGCAGGGTAGAGGAAGGAGAAATAATACTCGACTCCTTTATGGTAACCAACACAGGATCAAAGCCTTATATGATCCGTGAAATCAAAACCACCTGCGATTGCACCGTGCTGCGTCGACCAATGTTCCCGGTAATGCCTGGCGAAACCGTTGCCATCCGGGTAGAGTTCGACACCAGGGGTAAGGTGGGCCTGAGCACGCCGGGTATGGTGATTTACGACAATACCAAACCAAACGGCCGACAAATCGTTTACCTCAGCGCCGAGGTCATTCCCCGAATCAAACCCAAAGACAGTTCCGGGAATTAAGAAAACCCTCAATAAGCTTTATGGCTATTCGTGCCAGCCGTACCGTTCTCCCAGTTGCTTCTTAAGCGCATTCATTTCATCGCGGTATTGCGCTGCACTGATGAAATCGAGGTCCTTGGCTGCCGCTTTCATTTTCTTTTCTGATTCGGCAATCATACTTTCCAACTGACTTCTGGAAGCCATAGCCACAATCGGCTCTGCGGCCAGACTGAGGTCTTCTTTTTCCACATAGTACTTGGTAGGCTCTGTTCCCCGTATATCCAGTATGCTTCGGGTGGCCAGAATCTGCTCCCGGGATTTGGTTACCGTGGTCGGTGTGATGCCGTGGGCTTCGTTGTAGGCAATCTGAATGCTTCTTCTGCGGTTGGTTTCGTCTATGGTATGCCGCATAGCATCCGTCACTTTATCGGCATAAAAAATAACCAGACCGTTGGAGTTGCGCGCAGCGCGCCCTGCTGTTTGGGTCAAAGAACGGGCGTTGCGCAGGAATCCTTCCTTATCCGCATCCAAAATAGCTACCAGTGAAACCTCTGGCAAATCAAGACCCTCCCTGAGCAGGTTCACACCAATCAATACGTCAAACTCACCCAAACGCAGGTCGCGCAGGATCTCAACCCGCTCCAGCGTTTCTACCTCTGAGTGGATATACCGGCAGCGAATACCAATTTTGGCAAAATAATTGGCCAATTCCTCGGCCATTCGCTTGGTCAGCGTAGTTACCAGCGCGCGCTCGCCCACATCCACACGCTTTTGAATTTCTTCCACTAAATCGTCAATTTGATTCAGCGACGGGCGTACATCGATCGGTGGGTCAAGCAGACCGGTGGGCCGCACCAGTTGTTCTACCACCACACCCTCTGTTTTTTCCAGTTCATAATCCGCCGGAGTAGCGCTCACAAAAATTACCTGGTTGATTTGCCCCTCAAACTCATCAAAATTGAGCGGGCGGTTATCCATGGCAGATGGCAACCTGAACCCGAAATTGACGAGCGATTGCTTGCGCGCCCGGTCGCCGCCCCACATACCGCGAATTTGAGGAATGGTCACGTGGCTCTCATCAATAACCATCAGGTAATCATCCGGGAAATAATCCAGCAAACAGAAGGGTCTGGTGCCAGGTTTCCGTCGATCAAAAAAGCGGGAATAGTTCTCAATACCGGAGCAATAACCCAACTCCCGGATCATCTCAAGATCAAAACTGGTGCGCTCCCGAATACGTCTTGCTTCCTGGGAGCGACCCTCGGAAATGAAATATTTTTCCTGAGCCGACATTTCATCCTGTATTTCATGAATGATTTGGGTCAGGCGGTCTTTTGGCGCCACATACAGGTTAGCAGGGAAAATGGCGGCCACTTCAACCGCTTCGATCCTCCGGCCGGATACAATTTCCAGTACTTCAATACTTTCTATTTCATCGCCAAAGAAAATGACCCTGTATCCGGTATCCGCGTATGGCAAATGGATATCAACGGTATCTCCTCGCACCCTGAACGTACCTCGCGCAAAATCTGCCTCCGTTCGGGAATACAAGCTATCGGTCAGGGCGTACAGAAACTGGGTTTTGGCGTATTTCATGCCCTTGTGCAGCCGAATGATCCCGGTTTTGAAATCGTCCGGATTACCCATACCATAAATACAGGAAACAGAAGCTACAATCACTATGTCTCTGCGCCCGGACAGCAGGGTACTGGTGGCCCGCAACCGTAGTTTGTCTACCAATTCGTTGATCTGCAGATCCTTTTCTATATAGGTGTCGGTAACCGACATGTAGGCTTCCGGTTGGTAGTAATCGTAATAAGACACGAAATACTCCACAGCATTATCCGGGAAAAAACTCTGAAGCTCGCCATATAGTTGGGCAGTCAGGGTTTTGTTGTGTGTCAGCACCAGGGTAGGGCGGTTCAGTCTGGCAATCACATTGGCCATGGTGAAGGTTTTGCCTGAGCCGGTTACACCTAGCAGTACCTGAGCCTGATCGCCTTTCATTACGCCATTTACCAGTTGTTCAATGGCCTGCGGCTGATCGCCGGTTGGTATATATTGGGAAGAAATTTTAAAGTCCATAGCAAGAGGACAAAAATACAAACATAATACAAAATATCACACAAAAAGTTTTAACCTCCCCCGGGGTTGTGCAAAAAGGTTTCCGGTGCAAGAATGCGCAATTTTTTATACTGCTCGAGTCCTAAACCTCGTAGGTTTTAAAAACCTACGGTATGTACATAAGGATCATGAGTCTTAACTCCGCACCAATCCCATGCTCAGGCCCCCGCCGTCTGCGAGGCAAGCCCGACCGAAGGGGATGTTCCCGACGTAAGGAGGGAGCGCCTTCTTTTTAACCGGCGGTACAGCACGATGATGCTAAATTCGACGGCCTGCGGTTAAAAAGCAGCGCAATCCCCGCAGGTCGTTGGCTTTGCCGGAAAGACTGCCTTTTTTCTTTTGGTTACTTTTCTTTTTGGGCAAGCAAAAAGAAAAGTAACAATGCCAGGCTGGTGAACAAATGTCAAATTACACGGCATGATTAACCAATTATCTCACCACTTCTTATCTGGGAGATTGCCAATATGATAAGGAATCTAATGCCGGTGCGCTGCACCTCCGATCCTTAAATCCTTTTTATGGCTACAAATATTTCCGGGGCGCTGCCCCTTAAAGCAACTTATGTACATACCGTAGGTGTTATTAAAACCTACGAGGTTTATTGGTTAAGAAAATAAAATAAAATTTTGTTTCATCTTTACTTCCGCCCCCTTCTTGCACAACCCCGGGGGTGAGGCCAAAAAACAAGCGCCACCCCGTTTCCGGAGCGGCGCTTGTGGTATGTCAAACGGTTTCTATTTCCGTTTATTTCTGCAGTACCACTTTGCGGATAGCTGTTTCGCCGTCCACGGTAACACGCAGGAAGTAAGAACCTTGAGACAGGTTGCTCAGGTCAACGTTTTGGCTGATGTTGCTCATCTTGCCAGCGTTGATTGTTTGCAGGGTCTGGCCCAGGGTGTTTACGATTTCAATACGTACTTCAGCAGCAGTAGCCAGAGCCAGGTTCATTGTTACAACGCCAGAAGTTGGGTTCGGGCTAACGATGAAAGAGGTGATAGAGGCAGGGTCTTCCGTGCCGCTAACGGTTACTGTAGCAGAAGCTGTGCCTGCCAAAGAGCAGTCGTCAGATACTGTTACTGTGTAAGTACCAGGTGCAACACCGCTCAGGTCCTGAGTGGTGGCGCCGTTGCTCCACAGGTAAGTGTAAGAAATTGGGTCGCCAATGATATCAGCAATACCACCGGAAGGTGTAGCGTTCACAGAGCCAGGACCAGCAACAGCAGTAACTGTGATATCGTCTGTCAAAGGCAGGAATACAATCGGAGTAGATTGGCCAATGAAGAAGCAAGCATTAGATGCGTCGAGTTCGAACAGGTTAGCGCCCTGTGTTGCAGGGTTGCCGTCGATACCATCGCCCAATACGATTGGCGTGATGTAGTACACATTGAATGGGAATGGATCACCAGTGTTGGTGTAACCCACTACGAATGGATCTTGCAGGAAGCCGGTGCTACCAACGAGGATGTCGTTAGAAGTAGGCAGTACGTTTGGATCGCAAGGAGCAGTGGTGATAGCCCAAGCCATACCGTTGATTTCACCAGAGTTAGGCAGCACGAAGCTATTGCCATCAATAGTGATCAGGTCAGCCAGGTTAGCTTCGAAGCAGAGGAAGTTGCTGCTTACTTCGTAAGAACCTACAACACCATCAGCGCAGGTTACGCTTGGTACTTTGGTGATTTCAATACAGAATTCGCCTGTAGCCAGTGTGCCCTGGAATTCGAAACCATCGATCAGCATGTAGTAGTTCTGACCATCTACAGTTTCAAGATCCAAACCGGAACGCCAGTCCTGGAACAGTGCAAAGTTCAGGTCATCGTTACAAGCAATTTCAGTCAGATCGTCGCAGTCGTCGCCTGCAAAGATCAGCATCTGGGTGTCACCTGGATCGTCTTGAGCTACACCAATGTAGTTAGTAGCGTTACAAGGAACAGTTTCGATGTGGTATTTCTCGCCGTCGCCAGTGAAAGTGTACCACATAGAGGTATTTACTACGTCCTGGTTACCGGCAACATCTTCGCCCCAGCAAGTAACATCCGGGTCGGTTGTAGAATTGGTAACGTTGGTGTTGTCCTGAATAGGAGTGGTTTGCGTAGTAGCCTGACCGAAGTAGAGGCTCAGGTCAACCGCGCTGGCACAGAAGTCAACGTTGTAGGTAATAGCTGGAAGCTGAACGTATTCAACGTCGTCAATGTAGTTCGTGTGGTTGTTGTCGATACCGTAGAAGTCGATACCACCCAGGTTGTTCGGGTAAGCCATTTTGATCACGTACTGACCATCAACCCACATGGTGAGCAGGTTGTTGTCAAGGTCAATGATATGACGTACTTCGAACCATTCGCCGTTCGGGTATGTGAACTCAGCGAGGATTGGACCAGCGCCGATACGTACGATACCTGCATTGTTAGCCTGGAAGAAAGCGTCCAGGTTCCATGCGCCTGCACCAATTGGTACTACGTTCTGGATGTTGTAGTAAGCCTGTTTGCCGGCTGGTACATAGTACATCCATTTCAGTTCGTAGCGACCAGTGGTTTTGTTGCCGAGCTTCAATACAACGTCCTGTGGGCCGCCAGCAGCAGCAGTGGTCAGGATTTTGAAAGAATTCGCGCCTGAGTTAGCCTGTTCAGTGGTTACGATACCGTCTTCAGTAGTGCCGGTTGCACCGCTCCAGGTAGTCCACCAGCTGTTGGCAGCACCATTTTGTGCCACGTTTTGCTGAGCCAGTTTCTGCGTGGTGTTGTACTGGTCCATGTTATCACAAACAATCTTGTTTGGATTTTGTGGACAAGGCAATACACATGGGTCGCAAGAGTTGAAGCAGATAGCAGCAAGCGTTTCGTCTTCGAAACCAACAGTGTGGGTACGGTTGAAACCGCCGAAGCCGTCGTCTACGCCGCAGCCAGCCTGACCTTGTTCCCAGCCGTTAGGGCCGTTTTTGAATTTGTAAAGCAGATTAGCGCCTTCATCCAATGGAAGAGTTACGCTCCATACGCCACCACCCTGGTTGGTCATGTCAACGTCAGCCCAGTTGGTCATAGAACCAGCAATCTTCATACCGGCAGGATCAACAGTGATGTTAGCAGCATTAACCTGGAAGGTTACATCGTGTACAGGGGTGCTGAACTCGTACATTTCCAGGTCGTCCACTTTCCAGTAGTATTCGAAGTCGCCTTCCCAGCGGAACTGTACCCAAACCTGGGCTTTGTTGTCAGCTTCAGGAATAGCAATATCAATCCAGCCCTGGTAGAATTGGAAAACTGTAGGTGTTTCAGCAATCAGATTGTCGAATTCAGGTACGTTGTGGTACGTAAAGTTCGTGCCATCGGTGCTGATACCAATGCGAGCCACATCAGCGCCGCTAAACGTACGGAAGTACGTGTAGAAACGGAAGTGTACATCAGATTTGCCAGTGCAGTTTGCCGGATTGCCAACGCCAGTCAGGGTCACATCGTGTGCACCTGCGCCGTTGCCGTCAGAGTCGAACCAGAAATAACCGGTTTCACCGGTAGGAATACCAACAGTTGGACCATTCCATGCGCCGGCATCCAGATCGGTCGTCCATTCCCAGGTAAGGTTGTTTGCACCTGCGTTGGTGCCGCCATGTACCCAGTTCGTTACGGCTGTCGCCTGATCAGAATAGGTTTCGGTCCAGAATGGCGTCTGGGCGATGGTAACCTGAAAGCTGAACGCGAGCAGAAGCAACGCAAACAGACTTTTAAAAGTCATCGTTTTTGCCATGAGAGAAAATGAGTTAGGTTAACAGTTAAACATGATTGTGTTTGAACCCCCAAAATTCGGGAAAAGAATTCGGACGTTCGTGTATTCAGATGAGTAATTTTAGCAAATGACGGTTTTTAACAAAAATGAGTGTTTGAGTTACTGTGTATTTGAGTGTTTGAGTTGGCGTGCGGCTGGGGATGGGGTTGGAGGTTAACCCCTTTTTACCACTAAGTCACTAAGGGCACTAAGTGTATTTACCTTAGTGTTCTAAGTGACTTAGTGGTAAGCAGGCTCTTCGCGGTGAACTCTGCCATCCATTACCCTAAACCAAACAGGCGGCAATAAAGATAATACAATACTCGCCGGATACCCAAAGGGCAATTGCGGACTTTCGTCCATATGCCGCAAAACCTGATATTTTCGGGTTGCCTTGTAATGGTGATCGCTGTGGCGGGTTAATTCGTACAGGAAGATACGTCCAAGTTCGTGATCGCTGTTCCAGGAGTGTCTGGGTGATACCGGCTCTGGTCTTCCGGAGGGCAAAATGGCTCTGCGCAGACCATAATGCTCAATGTAATTGACGGTTTCAAGCAGTAAAACCCCAATAAGCGCTACTCCTAGGCTGCCCAGCAACCCTTTTACGCCAAAAAAATAAGTAATGCCCAACAGCCAAATGCTCTGACAAACCATATAGCGCATCATGGCGTTATCCCGGCTCAGGATTTGTTGACCTGATTTGGCTAAACGTTCTTTTTCCAGTTTCCAGGCGTTTTGCCAACCTCCGGTAATGGATCGGAACCAAAAAGTAAACACCCATTCGCCGCGGCGGGCTGAGGCAGGATCGGCATCTGTGGCTACATTTTTGTGGTGCCCACGGTTGTGCTCCACAAAAAAATGCTGATACAGCGTAGGAATCAACATCAATTGAGCCAGCCATTGTTCTCCCTTGCGCGTCCGGTGTCCAAGTTCATGCGCCACATTAATCCCATTGGCGCCGGCAACAATACCTGTCGACAAAGTAAGCCCCAGCATCTCTGCCCAGGAAATGTCCTGAAATGCTACCACCCACAAATACCAACCCGTTATACCGAATAATAAAGGCGCATTCAAATATAACAACACATCAAACATCCAGCGCCTGGAGCGCTCTTCTTCCTGCGTTTCAGGCACATTTTCAGTGGATTTTGGTGTAAATAACTCCACTGCCGGCAAAATACCAAATACCAGTATCAATGTCAGCCACGACCACCCCTCCCGGGCATACAGCCCGATCATGGCACTGACCGGAACAAGATAAGCTGCGAGGTATTTTAAATCGCGCATGGGGTAGAGTGTTTGAGTTTTCGAGTTTTCGAGTGTTTGAGTTGGCGTTCGGTTTTACACCACTAAGGCACTGAGGGCACTAAGAAGAGTGGTGATTTGGACTTTTTTCTTATAAATAACCATATGATTTCTCATTATTCTGGAACTAAAGCACCTTAGGACCTTAGTGCCCTCAGTGCCTTAGTGGTGTAAAACCGAACGCCAACTCGAAAACTCAAAAACTCGAAAACTCAAAAACTCAAAAACTCAAACACTCAAACACTCAAAAACTCACTCCTCGAGCAACTTCCATTGCAAGGCTGCCTTAACCAGCCCGGCGGTGTTGCGGGCGCCGAGTTTGGCTAATAAGGCCGCACGGTGACTTTCTACCGTTTTTTCCGACAAAAACAATTGAGAAGCTATTTCAGGCGTGGTGCGCTCGTCCATGATCAGATGCAACACTTCTTTCTCGCGCCGACTGATCTTGGGTGGTTCCTTGGGCGCATTCGCGCCAGCGCGCTGGTGCATGAGCCCGCGCATAACCGCATCAGTTACTTCTTTGCTGAAATAGGTTTTTCCGGCGGTAAGGGTCCTAATAGCATGACAAAGCTCGGCTTTTCCGGTGTTTTTTAACACATACCCTTGCGCGCCCAGACCCAACATGGCTGAAATATAACTCTCCTCGCTCACCATCGATAAAACCAAAATTTTCAGTTCTGGCAACTCCTCCCGAAGTTGTTTGCACACCTCAAGACCGGATTGATCCGGTAAATTGATGTCCAGCAAAAGTACATCAGGTGGGTCCTGCTGTACTTTGCGCAGGGTTTCTGCGGCGGTGGTGGCTTTGCCGATTAAGGTAAAATCTGCTTCACCAACCAGCAGGCTCTCAACCCCTTCGGCAAACATGACATGGTCGTCGGCAATAAAAATACGGATCATGGGCGTTGTATTGGACGTTTGGTCAGTGCTGGGAGGTGTAGGGTCAAAAATACAGCATTATCCTGATTCAATCCTCTGCAATTTATCCACAGCCTTGCCGCATCTTTGGTCCATGAAGTCGAAAAACAAAAAAACAAACAAGTGGCAAATATCGCCGCTGTTGCAAAAACTGAAATCTCCGGCAGAAAAAATTGGTTTTACCACCCTGGGCATCCTCCTGGCTCTGTGGATTAATAACCTCGATGAAAATCGCAAAAAGCGCGAAATCGAACAAAAAACCCTGCTCGAAATTAAAGCCGGATTGCAACAGGATAGAAAAGACCTGAAAGAGACCATCCAGGGCTACGATTACCGGGTGTACAATGCAGCCACCCTGCTCCAATACCTCAGCCAAACACAAATTCCGCGCGACAGCCTGGCCAGCCGTATCTCGGAGCTGATAGGCTATTCTTTCCTTCTGGCTAATACCGCCGCCTACGAAACCCTTAAGTCGCGCGGACTCGAAACCATCACCAACGATACTCTCCGATTGGGTATTACCACCTTGTATGATGTAGAATATGAGGCCATACAAACCTCCGAAATGCACCTGAGCGAGGTGTATAACAATATGTTGTTGCCTTATTTGATGCAAAATATGCGACTTGGCGCCAACGAGGTCTCCCCCGCTGAATTGCAAAAAATTCTGCAAGACCGACCATTCCAGCAAATAGTCTGGCAGGTGCGTTTCCTGAACGAAGCTACCATGGATCGGTATACCAGCGCATTAAAAGTGCTGGAAACCCAACTTGCACAAATTGAAAAAGAACTAAATAGCGGGCGGTTCTGAATAGGCAGCGTGGTAAATTTTACCTTTGTCCCCGGTTTTACCACTAAGTCACAAAGGACACAAAGAGGCATCAAAGGATCAATAGCATTGGTTTGTGACGAGATGCTATGTTGCTTCATATTTACTTAGTGCCCTCTGTGGCTTAGTGGTTTCCTCCAGAAATACTCTCAATCATTCAACTCATGGACTTTCGTATTGAAAAAGACACAATGGGCAAGGTACAGGTGCCGGCTCATGTATATTGGGGTGCACAAACGCAGCGCTCTATTGAAAATTTTAACATTGCACGCGATACCAACCGGATGCCCATCGAGATCATCCGCGCATTTGCACACCTGAAAAAAGCAGCAGCTATCACCAATTTTGAAGCCGGTGTGCTGCCCAAAGAAAAATGTGATCTGATTGCACAGGTTTGTGATGAAATCCTGGCCGGAAAACTCAACGACCAGTTTCCACTGGTTGTTTGGCAAACCGGCTCCGGCACGCAAAGCAATATGAACGTGAACGAAGTAGTAGCTTACCGCGCTCACGTCATCAAAGGTGGCCAACTTACCGACGAACAAAAATTCATTCATCCAAACGATGATGTGAACAAAAGCCAGTCGTCTAACGACACCTTCCCAACGGCAATGCATATCGCAGCCTATACCATGCTGATGGAAACCACCATCCCGGGCATCGAAAAGCTGCGCGATACCCTCCAGGCAAAATCAGAAGCTTTCATGGATGTGGTGAAAATTGGTCGCACGCACTTCATGGACGCCACACCGCTTACCTTGGGTCAGGAGTTTTCAGGTTATGTAGCCCAACTCAACCACGGCCTGCGCGCCATCCGCAACTCCCTGGCACACCTGTCTGAACTGGCGCTCGGCGGCACGGCGGTAGGTACCGGTATCAACACTCCGAAAGGTTATTCCGAAAATGTAGCGCGCCATATCGCCGCACTCACCGGCCTGCCTTTTGTAACGGCTCCTAATAAATTCGAATCACTGGCCGCACACGACGGTATAGTAGAAGCCCATGGCGCCCTGAAAACCGTAGCTGTGAGCCTGATGAAAATTGCCAACGATATCCGGATGCTCTCTTCCGGCCCGCGCTCCGGTATCGGGGAAATCTTTATTCCAGACAACGAGCCAGGCTCCAGCATCATGCCGGGCAAGGTAAACCCAACCCAGTGCGAAGCGCTCACTATGGTAGCCGCACAGGTAATGGGCAACGATGTAGCCATCAACATTGGCGGCTCCAACGGCCATTTTGAACTGAATGTGTTCAAACCGGTGATGATCTACAATTTCCTGCACTCCGCCCGCCTCATCGGTGAGGCTTGTGTAAGTTTCAACGATAAATGCGCCGTAGGCATTGAGCCGCTGCACGATAACATCGCCAAACACGTGAACAACTCACTCATGTTGGTGACTGCACTGAATACCAAAATTGGTTACTACAATGCGGCTGCAATTGCCCAAAATGCCCACAAAAAAGGCATCACCCTCAAAGAATCCGCCCTCGAATACGAACTCCAGGGGCTGGATTTTAAACACATGACTTCCGAGCAATTCGACGCCTGGGTGCGTCCGGAAGACATGGTGGGACGATGAACGATGGTGGGACGATGAACGATGGACGATGGACGATGGGATGGCGTGGGGATTTACAGCAACGTGGGTTGTCACCCCGAGTACTCGGGGCCTACACAAGCCCGGCTACGCACAATGCACTTCGTTAAGGGTTACCCTCTTAACAGGAAATGAAAACCCAAACCATTTTAAACTCCCACGCAATCCCATCGTCCATCGTTCATCGTCCCACCATCGTCCATCGTTCATCGTTCCGCATACAGCCACTCCGCTGCTTTAGGGAACTCAATGCCCCAGCGATCTTCTGTGTGGCGACCCTGGGGGTCGGTGCTGAGTTTAATGTGGAGATTTTTATTTCCTGCGCTGTGGTTTTCCATGTATTCCTTAAAACGCAACACATTGGGAATCATACCCGAACCTTCTTTGCCGCCGGCAAAAAGGTAAATTTTGGTGTCGGAATAAGGTGAAAAACGCACGGGTTCAAAATAAACCTTGGGCGCCGCCCAGAGCGAGGGCGAGAATATCATGAATTTGGAATACACCTGCGGGAACATGATGCCGGCGTAAATGCTGATGAGTCCGCCCATGCTGCTCCCGCCTATGCCCGTGTGCGCGCGATCAGGCAAGGTGCGGTAATGCGAATCAATATGTGGTTTGAGGGTTTCGGCCAGAAAACTGGCGTATTCCTGTCCCAGGCCATCGCCCCATTTGGGTGTATCATAGGGCGAAAATTCCCGGATTCGTTCACTGCCCCCGTGGTCGATGGCTACCACAATAAAACCGCCCAATCCTCGCTGAGCCAGGGCTGCCAGCCGGCGGTCTACACCCCAGGTGCCAAATGGCGCCGTATCTTCAAACAGGTTTTGGCCGTCTTGCAGGTATAATACCGGATATCGTTTGTTCGTGCTGGCATAATCCCAGGGCAAAAGCACCGAAATGCGGCGTCTGCGCCTGAGCTGCGGCACATTAAAACGTTTGGAAACAATCTGTATATCAGGGTAAAACTGCGGATCGTATCCGGAAATATGCTGTTTCCAGCGTGGCACCACATCGTTCACTTTGCCTCTCGGCGATTCCATGGTGCGGTTGGCAGGCGGATAACCATCAGAGGCCAGTTCTTCTGCTTCCCAGCCGCCCTTCACATATTTATATTCAAAACGATCAATGGTAGGAGGAACTTCCTTAAAGGTATACTGGTAATACCCTTCCTTGACTTTGTGCATTTTAAACTGCTCGTCGCGGGTAACCCAACCATTGAAATTTCCCGTGACGAACACAGGCCTGGCATCGTCGTCGGGGGTAAAAAGCTCGAGGGTTAGCATACGATGAACATGCGTAGCGCCCGGAATGAGCGCTGAAGGATGGCTGCGCATAACGCGTGGATGTTGGTTGATGGGGAGGGCAAAAGTACGGAAAAGACGCGACTTTACTCGCGGAACTTGTCGAGTAAATGTGCCAATTCAAGCAATTCCGCTTCCGACAATTTGGGGGCTACTACTTCATTGCCGTCCATAAACCGCGCCTGTTCAATGTCGGCAAGCATTTTTTTGCCTTTTTCAGAGATCGTAACCACCACCATACGCCGGTCTTTGCCGTGCGGCACCCGTTCAGCCAGATCGGCCAAACGAAGCTTTTCTACCAGTCTGCTCACATTGCTGCTGCGGTCCAGCATACGGCTTTTGATATCCAGCACCGATAAACCCTTAGGGGCGCTGCCATTCAAAATACGTAAAATATTGTACTGCGGCGGCGTCAGCCCAAATGGTCGCAATTGCCTCGTCATGGTGCAATCCAGCCAACTGGCAGTAAATAAAATATTCAGGGTGGCCCGCTGTCGGGCAGGCATTGGCTTGGTGCTTTTAAGTTCCTGCTCTAGTTTCATGACGCAAACTTAAATGTTTTGACACTTAAAACAAAAAACCTTTATTCCGGTTCAATGTTTGGCTGGATAAACAGGTACTTTTGCGGCGATTCGGGTGTTTGAGTTTGGGAGTGTTCGAGTTTTCAAGTTGGCGTTCGGCTTTTCACCATTAAGGCACTGAGGGCACTAAGATGTGCGGAATTTTGCGCTTTTGCGTATTTTTTATACAATACCTTAGTGCCCTTAGTGCCTTAGTGGTTAAAAAGAACGCCAACCTGAAAACTCCCACACTCAAACACTTAAACACGCTAACACTCAAACACTCTAAAATGCAATACGACGTTACTGTCATTGGTTCCGGACCGGGCGGCTATGTAGCTGCCATTCGATGCGCCCAGTTGGGCTTAAAAACAGCTATTATTGAACGCTACCCGGTATTGGGTGGCACCTGCCTCAATGTTGGATGTATTCCTTCCAAGGCGCTGTTGGATTCTTCCGAGCATTACCACAATGCCCATCATACCTTCAAAACTCATGGCATTGATCTGAAAGACCTGAAGGTGAATCTTCCGCAAATGATCAAACGCAAGAATGAAGTGGTGCTGGAGAATAACAAGGGCGTGGAGTTTTTGATGAAGAAAAACAAGATTGACGTGTTCAACGGACATGGTTCTTTTGTTAGCAAAAACCGCATTAAAATCACCGGAAAAAGCGGAGAAATCAAGGAAATTGAAACACTCCGGACCATTATAGCCACGGGCTCCAAGCCCATCGTGCCAGCTAATTTCAATTACGATAAAAACAGGGTAATCACCAGCACCGAAGCACTCCACATAGAAAAAGTACCGTCCAGCATGGTCGTAATTGGCGGTGGTGTAATCGGATTGGAACTCGGCAGCGTGTACGCGCGCCTGGGTACCAAGGTGCACGTGGTGGAGTACATGGACCGCATTATTGCCGGTATGGACAACGATTGCAGTCGCGAGCTAACCAAATCCCTCAAAGGTTTGGGTATGGAATTCCACATGCGACATGCCGTTACTGAAGTAAAAGCCACCAAAACCAAAGTGACGGTAACGGCTCAGAGTCGCGACGATGAATCCAAAACCCTGAGCTGGGAAGCCGATTATTGCCTGGTGGCCATTGGCAGAAGGCCATACACCGATAATCTCGGTTTGGAAAACGTGGGTATTACCCTGGATGAAAAAGGACGAATTCCGGTGAACGACCACCTCGAAACCGCAGTGCCGGGCATTTATGCCATCGGCGATGTGGTGCGCGGCGCCATGTTGGCCCACAAAGCCGAAGAAGAAGGTGTGTTTGTGGCCGAAACTATGGTTGGGCAGAAACCGCATATCCATTACAACCTCATTCCTGGCGTGGTGTACACCTGGCCGGAAGTGGCCAGCGTAGGCTATACGGAAGAACAGCTCAAAGAAGCCGGAACACCGTACAAACCCGGTAAATTTCCGTTCCGCGCCCTCGGTCGCGCCCGCGCGAGCATGGACCTCGACGGCATGGTGAAGGTGTTGGCCCACAAGGAAACCGACGAAATCCTGGGTGTACACATTGTTGGCGCCCGCGCCGCCGATATGATTGCCGAGGCCGTAGCCCTCATGGAATTCCGCGCCAGCGCCGAAGATGCCGCCCGCATGAGCCATGCACACCCGACCTACACCGAAGCGTTCAAAGAAGCGTGTCTGGCTGCTACGGCAAACAGACCGATACATTCCTAGGGAATGTCCAATGTCCAATATCCAATGTCCAATATCCAATGTCCAATATCCAAGTGGGGCGGGTGTCTGGCGTCAGCACATTTGTTTGGTTTTACTCGCCTGAATGGCGAGTGGCTGACGTGCATTTTCGCCATTCAGGCGAGGACCATCAAACAAATGTGCTGACGCCAGACACCCGCCCCACTTGGATATTGGACATTGGATATTGGACATTGGATATTGGACATTGTTTATTGGACATTCAACTATGACTTTCTCTTTCAATTCCCGCACCTACTCCGTCGATCTATCCCGACCCACAGATTTGTCTATCGTGTTGCGCGATGGGGCGGAGAATCCCAACTGTTTTTGGGCGCCTATGCCGGAGTTTGCTCCGGTGCGGGCCGGCGATTTTGTGGGAAGTACAGCCGAGGGTGGTGTAGTCAATTTTTTCAATGTGCGGATCAATCCGCATGGCAATGGCACCCATACAGAATGTGTGGGCCATATTGCCCGGGAACGTTATGTGCTGCACGAATGTTTGAAAAGCTACCATTTCCTGGCTAAGCTTGTCAGCGTATATCCTCGTCGTACTGAGGAGGGCGACCGCGTCATTTTCCGGGATCAACTGGAGGAATTATGGGAGACCGGTGAGGCCGAAGCGCTCATTATCAGAACCCTTCCCAACGACGATCTGAAAAAACGCTGTAACTACTCTGGCGCCAATCCACCTTACCTGCACCACGAAGCGGCTGCCTGGATGGTGGAATGCGGCATTCGGCACTTGCTGCTGGACTTGCCTTCTGTAGACCGCGAGGAAGACGGAGGTCAGTTGCTGGCCCACAAGGCTTTCTGGCAATATCCGGAAAACACCCGCACCGACGCTACCATTACAGAAATGGTGTATGTGCCCAATGAACTGCGCGATGGCTTGTATCTGCTCAATTTGCAGACTATTTCACTGGATCTGGATGCGAGTCCGTCGAAGCCGGTGTTGTATGCGGTGGAGTGAGTAAGAGATTTTTTTAGCGCTTACTCCAACTCAACCAATCCTGTAAAGCATCATAACCTCACAGTCATGCTCATTAATGTAAATTGTAAATGGTATATTCTTAAATAAGTTGAGCTTTTTATCTTCATCTAATAAAGCTAATGCCTTGTGCAATAATACCCTTGATTGAAGTTGGAATAACTTTTCGAGCTCAGATTGAATACCTAAATATTTAAATTCACTGAATTCTTTACAATCTATCCAGGCTAGCTGAAAATTTACGCCGTCATCAACGAGATAGACTTCTTTATTATAGTCATATTCATTGGAGATGTAGCGAGGTACTTCAATTATTGGATAATTCTGTTTCCCGCAACAAATGATATAGCTTGAATATTGATAATAATAGTCATATTCAATAAACAAAGCCTGGATTTCATCTTGTTTGTTGGCATCTGCTATTTGTTTAAAAACCCTTTCAAACTCATCTTTAAAATAGTCAATGAGTTTTTCATGATCGAGTTGTCTGAAATCATTTAATTTTTGCTCCAGTTTATTGTCATCGATAGAATCATCAGCTAGTTTTATAAGCTGTTCCAGCAATGTTGCTTTTTCAATGCCAAAAAAAGCAACCATACCAGATTGAATGTCTTGAAATTGCTTTTTGTATAATGCTGAAATGGATGTTTGATTCAGATTTCTGTAGATCTGACTCGTTTGATCTTCTAAGTTTGATAAAATTTCAGTGTTTTTCATATTTTTAGTTTGTAACTTATGCTACCGCATATGTTTGGGTTTCAAGCCCTGCTCAGCACTTTCTACTATTTCAGCTATGCGTTTTTGTCGGGTTTCTGTTGTTTTGGCCAGGACAAGCCACGACAGCAGGATTTTCTTGACAGATTTACTTGATTGGCTAAAAAAAGCTTCTGCTGCAGGGTTTATTGCAAAAGCAGCCTCCAGATCATTAGGTACGATCAATGCTTCTACCTCATCCAGAATGGTCCAGGAGCCATTTTGTTTGGCCACATCAATACAGGCAAGTCCGGCTGGCATCATTAAGCCCTGGGCCGTCAATGTCTCAATTTTTTCCTTATTGATTTTAGACCAGGTGCTGTTGGGTTTTCGTTTGCTGAAAAACTGATGAGAGGTGTCGGCATCAATTTTTACCTTCTTACTATCAATCCAGCCAAAGCAAAGGGCCACATCAACGGCTTCGCTCCAGGTGATAGATTTTTTAGCTGAAGCCTTATTGTAAAACACCAGCCATACCGATTGTTTGGAGATATGATTTTCTATTAACCATTCCCGCCATTCGGTGGTGGTGGTTGGGTAGAATATGTTGACTGGATCGGTATTTGATTGGGGCATGAAAGTGGTAAATTAGTGTTTTTCAGGCACACTTTGGTAAAGATTATGCAATGATCTCTATTATGGCGTAGGCAGGGTTGTTGATAAATTGAATAATGTTTTCATATTGTTCTAATAATATCTGAGCTTGAAAAGCCGTAGTTCGATTACTGCCTCCTTGCTGCAAACTCAAGTGCAGTCAATATATCTTCTCTGGTTAGTTCCGGAAAGTCTGTGATGATGTCCTCCACCGTCATTCCGGATGCCATCCAAAGCAGGATGTCCTCTACCGCAATGCGGAGACCTCGGATGCAGGGCTTTCCGCTCCGTTTGCCGGGTTCCAGCGTGATGATATTTTTGTAGATATACATAGCAATTACCTCTTTGTTTTACAAAGGTAATGAATTATATCAAAAAATAGTCTTGCTGGAATTTGGTTGCTTTGATTGCTCCGCTTGGTGTTTTCTACAAGAAGATATCTCAAAAGTAATATTTACGGCGGAGGCACTTACAGTGAGAGTCTCACTCAAAGTGAGACTCTCACTGTAAGTGCCTCCGCCGTAAATATTACTTTTGAGCCCCCGCTTATTTATCGTCCCCAAAAAACGCAATAATCTTATCCGCCAGTTCCATGCCAATGTAGGCCTGGGCTTCCATGGTGCTGGCGCCGATGTGCGGACTGCAGGATACGCGCGGGTGACGCAGCAGGGCTTCCATCGGTGTTGGTTCGTTTTCGAACACATCGAGACCTGCGCCGCCAATTTTGCCTGAGTTGAGGGCGTTGAGCAGTGCGGTTTCTTCAATTACGCCACCTCGGGCGGTGTTGATCAGGATAGCGCCGGTTTTCATTTTTTCCAGTTCGGCGGCGCCTAACAGCGGCTTGCCAATGCCAGGAATGTGGAAGCTAATGATGTCAGACTCCCTAAGCACCTTTTCCAGCGATTCGGTGTTGATTTTGACGCAAAGCTTCATGTTGGAAAAATCGCCAACCTGAATACCTACCTCTGCTTCGGTTACAAAGGGATCGTGGGCGCGCACTCGCATGCCCAGACCGAGGCCAATGGTGGCCAGTTCCTGACCAATCCGACCAAAACCTACAATGCCCAGGGTTTTACCCTTGATCTGGTAGCCGGATTCAAATTCTTTTTTCAGCTTTTTGAAATCGCCGCCGGTAGCCAACTCGCGGTTGGAACGTTGCAGCATGCGGGAAAGCGTAAAAATATGGGCTGCAGCCAGTTCGGCTACTGCGCGGGACGATGCTTTGGGGGTGTTGAACACCTGAATGCCCTTGCTCTGGGCATATTCCACGTCAATATTGTCGAGGCCAACACCGCCACGGGCAATAATTTTGAGCTTTTTGGCGCCGTCTATGACAGCTTTGGTCACTTTGGTGGCACTGCGTACGATGAGCACATCGTAGTCTGCAATGGCGCTTGCGAGGTCTTCCTGGGCTACTTTTTCTTCACTAACCAGGTAATTGGCTTCTTCGAGGAGTAAAAGTCCGTCTGGATGTATGCCGTCGTTGGCGAGTATCTTGACCATGTCTGTTTTGGATTTGAAAGCTCAAAGGTAGGCAAGCATTTCGCGAATCAGCAACCTCATCTTTGGTTCTGCTGCTTCTGCTGTTGCAATTACTTCTTCAACTGTAGTTTCCCGGATGGCAGAACGTGGGTAAGCCACATTACTCACCAAAGAAATCATGAGCACCGGCAGGCTCATATGCCGTGCCACCAGTACCTCTGGTATTGACGACATGCCCGTGCAATCGCTGCCCAGGGTGCGGAGCATGGTGTACTCGGCGGGGGTTTCCAGGTTGGGGCCCGGTAGTGCTGAATATACCCCTTCAAAGGCCCTTATTTGGTTTTTTTGGGCTATTTCGAGCGCTTTTTGGCGCAAAGTTTCATCGTAGGTATGCAACATATCCGGGAAACGCGGCCCTAGTCGCTCGTCGTTTGTGCCGCGCAAGGGGTTCTCGGGAAGGAGGTTAATATGGTCTTTTACTACCACCAGATCGCCAGTCCGGAAGTGCGGATTTACGCCACCGGAAACGTTGGTGATAAAAAGTTGCTGCACGCCCAAAAATTTTAACACGCGGATGGGAAAAGTGACCTGTTCCATGCTCCAGCCTTCATACCAGTGGAACCTGCCCGCCATGACCACCACAGGATGTTCGGCCAGGTAACCAAAAATCAGTTTGCCTTTATGGCTCTGAACGGTGCTTCTGGCAAAGTGCGGAATATCGGGGTAGGCAATTTCCGCCACAATGCGGAGATCATCGGTGAGGTTACCCAATCCGGTGCCCAGTACAATGGCGGTTCGGGCCGGAAAATCAGTTTGGCGCCGTATATAAGCTACAGCCTCCTGAATTTGTTCGTAAAGCATCATACAAAGGCAATAAAAACCCAAAAATACGAAGTATTTCCCCGGCGCGTAGCGCCCTAAAAACCGCGTAGCGGTGACATTATAGAAAAAAGAGCCGAGACATTGCTGCCCGGCTCCATGAAAACACCTAAAACCCTATTAACTAACCTTATGAAAACACTTGTTTGGGGATCGGCCTTAGCCAATCTGAATGGTTTTGCTCACTGGTTTAGCTTCTTCTTTTTTCGGAAGCGTTACGAGCAACAATCCATTTTCATAAACAGCCGAAATCGCATCTTGGTTCACGGTGTTCGGCAATTTAAAAGAACGTTTGAAAGATTCGAAGCGGAATTCGCGGCGGAGGAAACGATTTTTCTCGTTGTTTTCTTCGGCTTTTTCCTCGCGCTTGGCAGAAACCACTAATTGACCATTTTCAACATTCAGGGAGAAATCCGGTTTGCTAAAACCCGGAGCGGCCACTTCAATGTTGAACGATTCATCGTTCTCAGTTACGTTAACCGCTGGTTGACTTGTCCAGTTTTCGTTGCCGATGAATTCACCAACGTTGCGATTAAAGAACTCATCAAATAAACCGTTTGTGAAGAATTTAGTTGCAGGCAGGGGTTGGAATTTAACTACGTTTGTCATTTTTTGACAGAATTTTGATCGTTTACGGTTGAATGTTCGAGCCGGCATCTCGCTTTTCTTTTCCGACTCATCTGCACACGGGCAGACATTCCCTTCAGATCAATCTGTGTACCATTTGAAAAAATCTTCCAAAATGACGGGTTTGGAGGTGTTTTTGGCTGTCAAAATGGCATTTTGTATAAAAGCGTGGCGACAAAATGGCAGATTGGTGTATTTTATGGTTTGCCGGATAGTGTTTGATAGTGGGGGTCTCAAAAGTGATTTTTAGCCCAGAAGCTCAGTGTCGCCTAAAGTGAGAGTCTCACTCAAAGTGAGACTCTCACTTTAGGCGACACTGAGCTTCTGGGCTAAAAATAGCAACGACTTGGGAGACAGCTTCTATCAGAAACAACTTACGTTGTTCTTGGGGTTGGCGGTTTTTCTTAGCAAATTACCAATAAACATTCCGCTCTGCCGTGGCCGTTGGCGAGGGCGCCCAACAGCGCCCTATATCCCCACCGCTACCTCAACTTTTCATTGTTCGCGTGCCGTTCCGCATCGCGTTTGGTTTTTTTATCGAGGTTTTTCTGTAGCGCTTCGGTGAGGTTGATGCCGGTTTGGTTGGCCAGACAGAGAATGAGAAACAGCACATCTGCCATTTCATCGGCCAACTGGGCGGGCGCCCCGGCGGCATCATCCGGATTTTTAAAGGATTGTTCCCCGTATATACGGGCCATCAGGCGGGCCACCTCGCCCACTTCTTCCATAAGCAGGGCGGTATTGGTGAGCTCCGAGTAATACCGAACCCCAATGGTGTTGATCCACTGATCAACGGTGTCTTGTGCTTGTTGGATGGTCATTTTTTTAGTCATTTAAGGGTCATTGGGGTCATTTAGGTCATTTTTGGAGTCATTGGGGTCATTTTTGGGGTCATTTAAGGTCATTTAGGGCCGTTTTTTGGGGTTATTGGGGGCATTTAATCAACGTGGGTTGTCATCCAGAGCGTAGCGGAGGACCTACACAAGCCAGGCTACTCGGGTGCATTAGACCAAGGCATTTCGGGCACTTGGCTTGTGTAGGTCCTCCGCTACGCTCTGGATGACAACCCACGTAGGGTAAATGCACTCTGCCCCCTAAAATGACCTTAAATGACCAAAAATGACCCCTAAAATGCCCCCTAAAATGACCTTAAATGACCAAAAATGACCCCTAAATGACCCCTAAATGACCAAAAATGACCACTAAATGACCTAAAATGACCTTAAATGCCCTTAAATGCCCCCAAAAATGCCCCCTGCCCCTTACCCCTCAACTTCACTTCTTCTTCCCTCCATTAAACCGTTTTCGCTCACCGCCGGATTTGGCGCCGGAAGAAGGTGGCCTGGGTCCGCCTTTGCGGTGATGGTGGCGTTGGGGCTGACGTTGGGGTGCTTCGTGGTCTTCCGGAATGCCGGGAGGTAGTGGCAAACGGGGCACTTCTTTGCCTATGAGCTTTTCGATGCGCCGGAGCCGGTGCAAATCCGCGTGATTGATGAGGGTGAGTGCTGTGCCTTTGCGCTCTGCACGGGCGGTTCTGCCAATCCGGTGTACATAATCTTCAGCATCGCGGGGGGCTTCAAAATTGATGACCAGGTCTATCCCGTCAATATCAATACCCCTGCTGAGTACGTCGGTGGCTACCAGAATCTCAATTTTATTGTTGCGGAAAGCCAGCATAACCTGTTCCCGTTCGTTTTGTTCCAGGTCGCTGCTGATGCGTTCCACGAGCAGGTTTTTACTCTTGAGTTTTTGGTATAACTGATTGACAGCCAGTTTGCTGGAGCAAAAAATGATGGTGCGGCCGGTTCGTTCTTTGAGCAATTCCTGAATGAGCGGGATCTTTTGCCGGTCGGTGGCTATAAAAACGCCCTGTGTTACCCCTTCGGCGGGTTTGGAGAGGGCAATGCTCACCATAGCCGGGTTTTTGAGCATGGTTTTGGCCAGTTTCAACACACCGGGCGGCATGGTGGCAGAAAACAGCAGGCTTTGCCGTTCCGGATTCAGCGATTTGATAATGCGGTTCAGATCGGGCATAAAACCCATATCAAGCATGCGGTCTGCCTCGTCGAGCACTAAAAAACGTAGTCGGGAAAAATCCACATAACCCAGGCCCATATGCGAAAGCAGTCGGCCAGGGGTGGCAATTACGATGTCGGCGCCTTTTTGCAGGGCGTCTCTGCCCTGGGCGAAGTCTTTGCCGCCGCCACCGCCGTAAATGGCCACTGAAGAGATGTCGGAAAAATAAGAGTAAGCTTCAATGGCCTGGTCTATTTGCATGGCCAGTTCGCGGGTGGGTACAATGATCAAGGCCTGCGTATAATCGTATTCGCCGGATTTCAGGATCATGTCCATGATGGGCAGCACAAAAGCGGCAGTTTTGCCGGTACCCGTTTGCGCCGTTCCGATCAGATCCTTGCCTTCCAGGATGATGGGGATGGCTTTTTCCTGGATAGGTGTTGCGGTTTTGAAGTTCAGGGCCTCTATGCCATCCAGCAAATCAGGATGCAGGCCAAATTCGGAAAATTCCAATGATTGAAAGATAAAAGGTTTTTTGAAGACTTGGAATGGTTGACATACTATTTACGAGGTAATAGATGTTTCCTAGTCTGGAGTTATGTGCTTTAAAATACAAAGGTCGTGAAAATAAGGCATTTTAATTGGTTAATAACTAAAAAGCAATATTTTTGCAAATCCGAAATGTGAATCCGAAATTGCAAAAATATATGATCGCTCGTCAAGCATCTCATAAAGTCCAAGAGCTGGCCAGGCAATTCAAAGCAGTAGCCATTCTTGGGCCCCGACAAAGTGGTAAAACGACTCTTTCTCGCACAACATTTCCTGAAAAGCCATACGTTTCACTTGAAAATCCTGATAGCAGGCATTTTGCAACTGAGGATCCAAGGGGGTTTTTGGCTCAATTTCCAGATGGCGCAATATTGGATGAAATACAACGCACACCAGATATATTATCCTATCTTCAACAAGTACTTGATGAAGATTCACGGCGCGGGAAATTTGTGCTAACAGGCTCGAATAATTTTTTGTTGGTGCAAAGCCTTACGCAGTCATTAGCTGGCCGAGTCGCATACCTTGATCTTCTGCCCTTGTCGCTCACAGAATTGAAGCCTCTAGAAAATGCTTTGATTGATGTAGATACTTGTATTTATCAGGGAGGGTATCCTGCACTATGGGCGGAAGGTATCCAGGCAACGAACTGGTTTCCTGCATATATGAGAACCTACGTGGAGCGAGATGTTCGAATTATCAGAAATTTGGAAAACTTGTCTGCATTTGAAAAAACAATTGCTCTTTGCGCTGGCCGAATTGGTCAATTATTAAACCGTCAAAATATTGCTACTGAAGCAGGAGTATCTGATAAGACTGTTGAGGCTTGGTTAGGTATTTTACAGGCAAGTTATATTGTATTCTTGCTACCTCCCTGGTTTCAAAATTATAACAAGAGAGTTGTTAAAGCGCCAAAGCTCTACTTCTACGACACAGGATTGGCATGTTATCTTTTGGGCATCCGGCGCCCGGAAGATATACGACTACACCCGTTCAGAGGCGCTCTTTTTGAAAATCTTATCGTTTTGGAAATGCTAAAAAAACGATTTAATGCAGGCGAGCGTTCTAATCTTTTTCACTGGCGTGATTCCACAGGGAATGAGATCGATGTATTGGTAGAAAACGGGTTAATACAATACCCCGTTGAAATAAAATCAAGTCAGACTATTACAGATTCCTTTTTTAAAGGCTTGCGTTATTGGGAAAAATTAAGTCAACAAAGCGGTGGGGCAGTTGTATATGGAGGACCCGACACTCAACATAGAAGTGGTTTTCATGTGCTTCCCTGGTATGATGCAGACAGAATTGGATTACTATAGAGCATTCAACTACCTCAAATCCCATTTTCGGGTTTTGAAGAAACGCACCAGCAAATATAACAATAAACCGGCAGGACCGGTGATCATAGTGAGTAAAAGTCCGGGAACCACAAAAATATGCCCGATCTTCAACTGCCGGGCATCGTGCGATTGCCAGGCGCCTACCAGCAGGCAAAACGAGAGGTAATTCAGCCAGCCGGTAAGCAACATTTCCTTGCTTCGGAACAGGTTTTTTACCCCTTCCAGCGATAACAGACTACCGCCTTCCTCCGGACTCGTCAGAAATTGAAAGGTGAAAACCGCCGCCGCCAATAGCAAAATAATAGCCGAACCAAATGCAATCGGCTCGGTAAATTTCCAGTTCGGTGCTGCCACCAGCAATAGCCAGGGCACAAAAATCAGGATGCTTGCGTACCAGTAAAAGGAGTCGGGAGTCATGGTGAGTGTTTGAGTTACTGAGTTTTCGAGTGTTTGAGTTGGCGGTGGGTTGAGGGTTACCACTAAGCCACAAAGAACACTAAGAGTACTTTCTCTTAGTGTCCTTCGTGTCCTCAGTGGCTTAGTGGTAAAACTTGGCCGAACGCCAACTCAAACACTCGCCAACTCAAACACCCCAACACTTACTTCACTATTTTCAAACTCAGGTCCAGGGGCTGAGCGGAGTGGGTGAGGGCTCCGGCGGAAACGTAGTTTACCCCGGAAAGTGCGTATTTGCGGATATTGAAGAGGGTAATGCCTCCGGATGCTTCGGTTTCGTACTGACCATTTACGATGGCTACACCTTCGTGGAGGATCGGAATTTCAAAGTTGTCGAACATCACACGGGTAATGCCGCCTGCGCTCATCACTTCTTCCAACTCAACCAGGTTGCGCACCTCTACGGTAATGTTCAAGTTGAGGCCTTTTTCCTGCTGGTAGGCATGCGCGCGCTCAATGGCTTTGCCAATGCCGCCAGCCGCATCCACGTGGTTGTCTTTGATCATCATCCAATCGTACAAGCCCCAGCGGTAGTTTTCACAACCACCAATTTTTACCGCCCATTTCTCCAGAAAACGGTTGAGTGGTGTGGTTTTGCGTGTATCCAGCACTTTTACTGGCAAATCGCCTACTTCAAAAGCAAAACGACTACTCAGTGTGGCAATGCCGCTCATGCGCTGCATGGCGTTGAGTACCAGTCGCTCGGCTTGCAGTAAAGCGCGGGTGTTGGCCTCCACCTCAAAGGCTGTTTGGCCGTATAGCACATCGGTGCCATCGGTTTTGTCAACCTGAATGGTAGCCGTGGGGTCCAGATACTGAAAAACGAATTGAGCCAACTCTACGCCGGCCAAAACCCCATAATCCTTGATTTTCAGAACCGCGCGACTCCGGTTTTCTGCCGGAATGGTGGCCAATGAGGTATGGTCGCCATCGTGTATGTCTTCATACAAGCCGGCTTTAATAAAATCGAGGATGAGTTGGTCGGTGATTTGAGTTGGACGCATAGTTAGGACGATGAACGATGAACGATGAACGATGGGTGATGTTACGATGGACGATATCGTTCCATCGTTCATCGTCCATCGTTCCATTTAATATTACAGCCTCCCGACGGGCGTTGTGGTTCCGGAACAGGTTGTCCGGCCAGAACGGCCTGAAGGGCAGCCCGGAGGTCTTCTCCGGTGGGCTCAACGGGGTTTCTTTTGGGTCTGCTCGGATCCAGTTGGCCACGATAGGCCAGTTTTTGATCCTGATCGAAAATATAGAAATCTGGAGTGCAGGCGGCATCATAAGCCCGCGCTACTTCCTGGGTTTCGTCGTAAAGGTACGGGAAATCATAGCCAACCGCTTTGGCATGATCACCCATTTTGTCCGGACCATCCTCCGGGTGGGTTACTGCGTCGTTGCTGTTGATGCCCACAAAAGCCACACCCTGTGGCCGGAATTCGGCAACGATGCGCACAATTTCCGGGTTGACGTACAAGACGTAGGGACAATGGTTGCACAAAAACATCACTACCGTGGCGCGCGCGCCCGCAGCAACATCCTGCAGCGCCACCACCTTGCCGGTACCCGGCTCCGGTAAACTAAATTCCGGGGCTTTGGTGCCCAGCGGGATCATGTTGGATTCTGTGTAAGCCATTTGAAGGGGGTGAGGGGGTTGAGGGGTTTGAAGGGTTTGAGGGGGGTGAGGGGTTTGAAGGGTTTGAGGGGTTTGAGGGGTTTGATGTGGTTTGAGGGGTTTGATGTAGCGGCGGGTTTAGCCGCCGATGTTTATTGCTGGTGTTGGACGGTTTATTTACTGTTCCCAAACTCAGCGACCGTTTCTCGTCAAAGAAAAAGGTTCGCTGGGCCTGGCTTTAACTTGCTACCCATGTAGAAGGGACAATTTGTTTTTACTGGTTCAATTTCATAGCCTCAAACTCAACGCTTTACTCTTCAAACCCATCAAACTCTTCAAACCCCTCAAACCCCGGCGGCTGAACCCGCCGGCTATTCACACCTGCGGAACAATCCTTATCCCCAGTTCTTCCAATTGCTTGAGTTTAATGCTGTCTGGGGCGTCAATCATCATATCACGACCCTGGTTGTTTTTCGGGAAGGCAATGAAATCGCGGATGGAATTGGCGCCGTTCATGACGGCATTGAGGCGGTCGAAACCGAAAGCGATGCCTCCGTGCGGTGGCGCGCCGTATTCAAACGCGCCCAGGAGGAAGCCAAATTGCGCTTCCGCTTCTTCCGGGGTAAAGCCGAGCAAACGGAAATTGCGGGCCTGCAGGTCGCGGTCATGGATACGGATAGAACCGCCGCCAATTTCCACACCGTTCAGCACCAGGTCGTACGCATCTGCGCGCATGGACTTGAGCGTCGCCCGGTCGTCGCTTTCCATTTTGACAATATCCTCCGGTTTGGGCGAGGTGAAGGGGTGGTGCATCGCAAAGAAGCGGTTTTCCTCTTCATCCCACTCCAACAGCGGGAAATCCACCACCCAAAGTGGTTTAAAATCATCGCCTTTGCGCAGACCCAGGCGGCTGCCCAGTTCCAAACGCAGTTCGGAGAGCTGCTTTCGGGTTTTTTCGTCTTCCCCGCACAGGATGAACAACATATCGCCAGGCTTGGCGCCACACAGGTCGGCCCAAACCTTGAGTTGATCCGGCGTGTAAAACTTATCCACGCTGGATTTTGGCGTACCGTCGGCTTCTATTCTGACATACACCAGGCCTTTAGCGCCAATTTGCGGACGTTTTACCCATTCTGTGAGTTCGTCAATTTGTTTTCGGGAAAATTCTGCACAGCCCTGCGCACAAATGGCAATTACGGATTCTGCTCCGTCAAAAACAGGGAACCCACCGCCCCCAACCCCCTGAGAAGGGGAAGTCACTACATCAACCCCGCTGCCAAATTCTGAACCGGCCGGCGATTTCAAATCAACAAACGCCATTCCGAAGCGCAGGTCCGGCTTATCGGAACCATATTTGCGCATGGCTTCATCGTAGGTCATACGCGGGAAATCATCCAGGGTAATATCCAGGGCTTGTTTGAACAGGTACTTGGTGAGTCCTTCAAAGGTGTTCAGGATGTCTTCCTGGTGTACGAACGACATCTCGCAGTCGATCTGCGTGAATTCCGGCTGACGGTCGGCACGCAGGTCTTCATCGCGGAAGCACTTGACGATCTGGAAATATTTATCGAATCCGGCCACCATCAGGATTTGTTTGAAGGTTTGCGGACTCTGTGGCAGGGCGTAAAACTGCCCTTTATTCATACGACTGGGCACCACGAAGTCGCGGGCGCCCTCAGGAGTGGATTTGATCAGGTTGGGGGTTTCTACCTCGATGAAACCTTGTCCGGCCAGGTATTTGCGGGTTTCCACCGCCAGGTTGGAGCGGAAAATGAGGTTTTTCTGTACCACATTCCGGCGCAGATCGAGGTAGCGGTATTTCATCCGCAGGTCGTCGCCGCCATCGGTATCATCCACGATGGTGAATGGAGGCGTTTTGGAGGCATTGAGTATTTTCAGGGCAGTTACCTTGATTTCAATGTCGCCCGTAGGTATTTTATTGGATTTTGATGCACGTTCAATGACCATACCGGTGGCTTGCAGCACGAACTCCCGTCCTACCGAGCGGGCAGTATCGAAGATGTCTTTTGGCGTATAATTTTCGTCCAGCACCAACTGTGTAATGCCATAACGGTCGCGCAAGTCGATCCAAAGCAAAGCTCCTTTATCACGGATAATGGCCACCCAGCCACTCAGGGTAACTTCTTTATTTACGTCAGTAATGCGGAGTTCTCCGCAGGAATGGGTACGATACATGGAAATGAGTTTAAAGCGGCGCAAAAGTAAGGTAATTTAAGGAGAATAACAGGGTGTGGGCTTTATAAAGTTCCGGCGGACGATGATACGATGGACGATGAACGATGGACGATGGGATTGCGTGGGGGTTTACAGCAACGTGGGTTGTCATCCCGAGAATCGGGACCTACACAAGCCAGGCTACGTGGGCAAATCTGAGATTATAACCCCGCGTAGCCTGGCTTGTGTAGGTCCCGATTCTCGGGATGACAACCCACGTTGATTTAAATACCCACAAATGCCACCGTTCATCGTCCACCGTCCACCGTCCATCGTATCATCGTCCATCGTTCATCGTATCATCGTCCATCGTTACTTAGCAGTGGCGGCGGCGTTTTCGCTGAGTTTTTTGGCGATGGTCATGAGTTGAACCAATTCGGTGCGGTATCCCTTGGGGTCGGTTTGGGCGGCTTTTTGGGCGCGCTGAATGGCTTGTTCAAAGCTGGCGCTTCCTTTATAGGTGGAATGGCGGAGCAGCAATCCGAATTCTGCAATGGAAGAAGCCAGCAGGAAATTGTCGCTGGTGGATGCTTCGTTCATGGCAGAAGCGGGCAGGTGGAATTCCAGGAGTTTGCTGGGCTCGTTTCCTTTTGGTTTTTTGTAGCGCATTTGCAGCACCATGAGGTCGTTGGCGGTAATTTGAACGGACGTATCGGGTTGTTGAACGTTTTGCAGGGTGCTGTTGGCGGCGGCTTCAGGGATAGCCTGGCCTGCAGGGATGATTTCGTACAGGGCCGTTACGCGGTGACCCACGCCGAGTTCGCCGGCATCTTTGGTGTCGTCGTTGAAATCTTGTGTGGCGAGCATGCGGTTTTCATACCCGAGGAGCCGGTAGCCAGCCACGTGTTGCGGGTTGAAATGCAGTTGCAGTTTTACATCCTTGGCAATGGTAAACAAGGTGCCGCCAAACTCTTCCAGCAGTACTTTTTGGGCCTCCTTTAATTGATCAATATAGGCATGGTTGCCGTTGCCTTTGTTGGCCAGGCTCTGCATTTTGCCATCCTGATAATTGCCCATACCAAATCCCAGAACGGTGAGGTAAACGCCGCTTTCGCGTTCTTTTTCAATGAGTTTGATCAGTTCGTCTTCGCTGCTTGGGCCCACGTTGAAATCGCCGTCGGTGCAGAGAATGACGCGGTTATTGCCGCCTGGAATAAAGTTTTTGCGCGCTGTTTCGTAAGCCAGCATGATGCCTGCGCTGCCAGCCGTACCACCTCCTGATTCGAGGTTTTTCAGGGCCTGGGAAATTTTATGTTTTTCCGTGCCGGGGGTGCTTTCCAGTGCCAGTCCGGATGCGCCGGCGTACACCACCATGGCCACGCGGTCGTTGGCGCGGAGTTCGGTGGTGAGCGCATTGAGCGATTCTTTCACCAGGGGTAATTTGTTCTGACTGCTCATACTGCCCGATACATCAATGAGGAAAACCAGGTTGGAAGCAGGCAGCTGTTCGCGGTCTATGTGAGCGCCCTGGATACCGATGCTGAGCAAACGGTTTTTAGGATTCCAGGGGCAAGGACCCATATCCGTATGTACAGCAAACGGGTGTGGGGTGTTTTTGGGCGCTTCGTATTGATAATCAAAATAGTTGATCATTTCTTCCATGCGCACGGCGTTGGGTGGAGGCAGCTCGCCACCGTGCAGGAACCGGCGCACATTGGCATATGAGGCGCCGTCTACATCAATAGAGAAGGTGGAAATGCCGTTGGTTTGGGTGTTTTGGAAGGCGTTTTCCACAATAGCGTTGTAATGTTCCGTGCTCACGGGTTCGCGGTGGGCGGCGGAATCCGTGTTTTTATCGCCTTTTACCTCGTAGATTTTGGCATCGTCGCGCAGAGCCGGCCCGGGCGATACCACGCTGGCGGGTGGAGTGCCGGGTTGTGGCGTGGTGATTTGTTTTTCCTTGCGGAGGTCGCGCTTTGGGGTAGGCTGGGGTTTGGGTTGTTTTGCATCAGCCACGGGAGGGGCGCCGCCAGATACCCGATCGCCATCGATGTAATAATCTTTGCCATTGGCGCGGGCGCCTTTGATGTTTACCTCGCCGCCATCAATGGATGTAGCGCCTACCTGGGTAGCAATAGTGGTATTGACGCTGCGGGTGGGCAGGTTTTTGATTTGTTCCGGGGTGAGGGTTTGTCCGCTGGAGCTTTGATCCTGTTCTATAAGCGGCGTTTTGTATGAGGTAACTATTACTTCCTCGAGCACACTCGCATTATCCATCACGATATCCAATCGGGTTACTTTGCTGCCTTTCACTTTTACCTGTTTTTTGGTAACTGCTTGAAAACCAGTGTAGGCAAATACGATATCATAGGTTCCTTCCTCTAATTGAAGCGAATAGATTCCGTTATAATCGGTTACTGCGCCGCGCACTAATGTGTTGTTTTGGTAAGCGCTTACGCTGGCGCCGATGAGTTGTTCGGAGCCGTCGGAGATGGAGCCGGTGAGGGTTCCGGGGGTAAAAAACGACCAAAATTGGCTCAAAAAGGCAATAATGATGAGGCCCGCGTGCAGGTTGCCGCGGAATGGGTAGTTCCGGATTTTCATAGAAATAAAGTGTTTTAGCGCGGGTGATGTATCCGCAGTGAAAGTTTTTACCGCCTAAGTGCAGAGACGCAGAGGGGGCGTCTTACTGAACTGGGTGGCGGACTTACATGATGCGGATGGGGGATTGTTTTACATAAAGGGGGTGGGAATTTTTTGGCGGAGGCTGACCAGGCGGGGCGGGAAATGACCTTTTTATATTGGGCTGCAAGAATCTGGGTCAAAGTTTTTGTGGTTCAAATCCATATCCTTCAAACCCCACTCGCTCATGGCTTCAACCACAGGTAAAAGTGTTTTGCCATAATCGGAGATATAATATTCCACTCGGGGTGGTATTTCGGCGAAGATTTTCCTTTCAATGATACCATCCTCTTCCAATTCTCTCAGCTGCTGTGTCAGCATCTGCTTGCTAATGTCGGGCATGGCCCTTTGCAACATTGAAAAGCGGTTGCATTCCTTTCTTAAAAGGTGAATTACCACGGGCTTCCACTTCCCGCCGATGAGGTTTAGGGTGTGGGTAACTGGGCAGTTGTTAGGATTGAAGTTTTTGTTTTTGCGCATAATGTATTGATTGTCATAATAGTCTAAAATTAAAGACTATAAACAATAAATATGACTACTTATTTTATTTAGACAAAGGTAAAAACTTTGCCTGTCAATTCTTTTTTCATCAAAAAAATATTCATGTTTATGACAGTAGAACAAATCAAAACCTACGTACAGGGCGGCGAATGGATCAGTATCGCACCCGAACTGCGTCCGTTTGAGGACAGGCTCGGCACGGGCAAAATCGAGCCGTTTTATGTGCAGCGTAATTTCAAATATTTTCCTGATGATCGCTTTGAGGGAAGTATTGTGAGTTCAGCAGATCCTTTTGGGCAAGTTCCATTGGTGAAATTTACTTTCAAAGGGCATACCAATTGGGGTAAGGCGCATCCGATTGCCGAAGGCGCTTTTGAGGTGGACTATATCCTTGATGAAGGCTTTGAAGTAACGCCTCTTCACCCCATGTTTGCTGACCAGCTCAATTCGGCTCCGGTAGCCGAACTCAATGCCTGGGAAGTAGGGATAACTCAAGATATAAAAGGCAAGGAATTTCCACTTTTTGGCGTGAGAAAAGGAGAAATTGTTGGCGACTACGACCTGATCTATATCTTCAAGGATATGCTTTTCATGGGTAGCAAGCATGTTGACGGGAGAGGTTTTGATAAGCCAGAGAACCGCCCAACAAATTTACAGGTGCCGATTGTTAGAAGAAGGTGATTTCATTAGCGCTTGAGGTTGTGCAAAAAGGGGGGCAGAAGTGAAGATGAAGCAAAATTTTATTTTATTTTCTTGACCAAAAAACCTCGTAGGTTTTAAAAACTTAAGGTATGTACACAAGTTAAATAGAGAATCAATTTCTGAGGTTATCCCCATTAATAACATCTAGCATCTTGTAACCCGCTGTTTTAACGGCGGGCAAAAGTCGCCCCCCCCCATTACATCTAGCATCTTTACAAAACATCACATCTTCAATAGGTTATGGATGCTGATGCTCTGCAAAGATGCTAGATGTGAATAGTGGGGTATTCCTGGCCACTCGTTAAAACGAGTGGTTACAAGATGTTAGATGTGTTTCCAGATTGCCTTAACATCCATATATAACTTGTGTACATACCGTAGGTTTTAAAAACCTGCGAGGTTTAGGACTCGAGCAATATAAAAAATGCGCATTCTTGTACCGGAAACCTTTTTGCACAACCCCAAGTGAAGTAGTATTGGGGTGGTTATTGGGTTGGTAAGGTGGGATTTAATCATTCATTCCAAATGTATACCCAACTGAAAACTCATAGGCATAGCTTTCAATTTCCTGAAACCGATCAACGGAAAAGCCCCATAGAAACGAATGTAGCTGAACGGTTGCAGAGAGCACATAAACATTGATGGCCCTTCCATTATAATTATCGGTTGTTTTGGCAAAAAAGCCAAGTTGTGCAAAGCTTGGATGAAGTGATTTGAAGTACCATTTGTTGTTAAAACCAAATAGTAGCTGATCAGAAGGTCCCTGATTCAAAAATAGAAAGGAAGGAACCACCGAAAATTTATGGGTCAATGGAACCTCAATATTCCCATGCAGGTATAAGCGATGGTAAAGTTTGGAAACACCATTCTTGAAAAAAGACACGTTGGGTCAGTTTACATGTAATAAGGCATTTCCCAGCTGAAAAGAAAAATGGGTGTTTGATTTGTATTGCCAAAGCAGGCCTGCTGAAATATCTGCAAAATTGACTTTTTCGTTCATATCAGTAGTCGGCATACTTCCTGGCCCTCCGGGCCATTGTAGATTGTCTAAATCTATTTTTCTGTTTGCCAAACCAACATTGACTCCAAGGGCAATGGAATGACGTGAATGATCCGGGTTGCCCAGATTTTGAATAACAGAGGTAGATAAGTTGATGGATTTTTTGCTGTAATTAGCACTACCTGCATTATCCAGGACTCCAAAGGCACCAATGCTAATCTTACGAACGCTTCCTTTGGCAAATTTATAGTCGGCAGATACGACACTTGTATGATAGGCATTATTTTTAAGCAGAGACGCCCATTGATTTCGCTTACCACGCATCTTTTTCTGTATCGGCACCAGTTTTGAGATGGCTTCTACAAATTGTGCTTATTTAGGAAATCGAGGGTTTGATTTTATCCTTTTTATCTGATTCAAGTGTCTTTCAGTATGCGCAATCCAAACCAATGTATATTGATGTAGGTCTCGGATATGCCAAACGCCCCAGTCAGGGGGTCTAAAAATGAAGTGAAGCCTAAAGTCAACCTTTGTTTCCTGTACTAATATTATTACTTCATTTCTAAAGCGAGTGAAGAAGTTGACTAGGTCTTCTTTTTCTTTAAACCGTCCTATCGGCTGTGCGACAAATGGAGCCTGACCTTTGTTAGGGTCAGTAGAATAGGCTACCATTATGCTATCTATTCCTTTTACAGAATCTATAAGTTCTGGGCGTTCATCCGTATATTGATTATTTAATAAATCCCAATAAAGAAGTTCTTCATAAATGCCAAGATGCTCCATTACTTCTGCAACAGACCACTGACTGCTATCTGGCTTAAAATGAATTTGCTCCATAGTCAAACCCTCAACTTCCTGGAGAAAGTTAGCTTGAGTCGTTTTTAGTCCAGTAAGAAGATATTGCCTATCAGTTTGTGTCCAGACTTGTTTTTTGCCTTGCGACAAGCCTAAAACAGGCAATATGAACAGCGGGAAAACATATATTATTTGCTTCATTTTTTTACTTTTTAGTTTCATCGAACGTGAGCGCGGCTACTATACCGACGCACTATGCGGGCGGTTTGCAGACACGCAGGGTTATCTTTTTATTCTTTGTAATTTAACAGGGTTTTCATACTATCTATCATTCCACCTTTAAACTGTGCATCCAAGCTGTCACAATCACAATTCATTATTTGAAATTTATCTGTTTCGTCAAGTAAAAATGCATCAGGTCTTAAAAAAACGGTATCCGAAATTCTTTTTATGGTAGAAAACCCTTTGCCTTGAAGAAATAGAGCGCCTTTTTTTATTTCCCATTCTCCATGTTCAGTTAATGGATAAACTACATCTCCAGGTATGGGTTTTCTCAGTTTGCCAAATCTTGTTATTGAATATGTGTAATATTTTTTCTCATTAGCGCACAAGAATAATGGTGTAGGGCCTTTACTAATTCCTTCATCATAAATCCACCATAACTTACATTCAAAACCTTTCAAACCTAAAATGTCTTCTGATGGAGGTTTGCAACCAACGCTGATACTTATTAAAATTCCAATTATTAATATCCTGAATATTTTCATTTTTTCGGGAAAATAGCATTTGTTGAATTGGGGGGTGAATTTTGATTAGGTGGAGATAACGTTACTCTTCCCGAATTTGCGACGCATAGGAGCAATTTTCGGAAAGCGATTGTTCGATGTTGCAATTTTTATTTTTTTACAACTACTTTTTTTGTTGTAATTTGAATGTCTGTCATGATTTGTACAAAAAAGACCCCATTTGACTCAAGCGTTACAGCATAAGACTGCTGCCCGTTTACATTTTCAATCATTATTTGTTGTCCTGTTGAGCCAAATATTTTTATTTCATGAATTGGGTGAGCAGATTTTAAGTTTAATGTTCCGTTTGTCGGGTTTGGGAAGAGAATCACATAGTCATCAATTGATGTTTCCAGGATGCCAATACCTGTTGTAAGGGTACTAGGAGATAGCACAGCAAGAAACATGTCTTTTTTGTTAGAAAACGGATCTCCTACGACTGTATTAATTAAAGAGATGGAGTCGAAAAAAATGTTATCACTATAAAACCCTCCAGCCAGTAGAACGGATCCATTGGGTGTTATTGCCAGGCAATTGGAGTGAGTTTCATCATTATCGCCCCCCCCTGCACTTTTCGCCCAAAGCTCGTTCCCAAATTCATCGAACTTCAAAAGGTAGATGTCCCATGCTCCATTATTATCTAATGTGTCTCCTCCAAAAATCAATGGATTATTTTGGTGATTACCCGCAATTAGTATATTATTATCTTGGTCGGTACAAGATGCATAACCAACATTAGATGTAGCATTTCCTGCTTTTCTTGCCCAAACAATATTTCCGTTGCTGTTGTATTTTGCAAGGAAAGTAGTAGATCCTGCGACTCCAGAATTTATAAGCGAATCGGTGTCAAAGTAAATTTTGGGGCTACTAAAGTATCCGGATACAATTGGATTGTTGTTTTGATCAACGGACAAGGCATTTGCATACTCACTGTATGTTCCACCAGCTTTTTTTGCCCAAATTACATCACCTAATCTATTGAACTTGGCCAAAAAAATGTCATTTCCTCCTGAACTGCTTAGGGTTGTTGTACCAAAAGTGATGGAGGCGTTTCCATAAGTTCCAGTGGCTAGAATATTGTCATCGTAATCAAAAGCAAGGGATTTAATTACGTCTTCCTTTGGACTACCTATACTTTTAGACCAAATAACATTGCCTAAGGTATCATATTTGACAAGGAATATATCAAAAGCATTAGTGCCGGAGCTGACATTAATAAGCGTATCATTGCCAATAACAATATTTTGCTTAAATCTACCCCCAATTACGATACAGTTTGAATCCGCAATAACACAATTTGAGTTGTCATGATCAGGTCCGACAATTTGCTTTGCCCAACGTATATTACCTTGCGGATCAAACTTTGCTGCAAAAGCGTCCCATGAGCCGGAATTGAGTAGTGTAAGTGTATCAATCGTCAAAGTAGGACTTTGGAATGCTCCAGTTACTAGTATGTTTCCCCAAGGGTCAGTTGTTATTGATGAAATTTGGTCAGATAATGGTCCGCCACCGCTCTTTGCCCAGAGCACATTGCCTGTCGAATCGTATTTTGCAATAAAAAAATCAAAAACCCCAAAACTTGAAAGGGAATATGTCCCAAATGTGATAGAACCACTAAAGTATCCGGCAACAATTATAGCGCCGTCAATGTCTGATGTTGTTGACAAAGCAGCATCGTCTCCTGTTCCTCCGGCTTTTGTAACCCAGTCCCAGGCAGGTGCCTGTCCGAGTAAAATATTTAGGTACAATAGGAAAATTATTATAAATGTTGTCTTTATTGTCATGTGTTTGTATTTAGATGATTACAGCGAACTAAGGTTTCACGTGCCTCCCACCAATAGCCTACATTGCGTGAAAACCCACTTTGTCACTACTTTGCTGCTAAACGCCAGTTGCGTGAATCCAGCCCAAACTGGCTGGATTCACGCAACTGGTTGCCGAAAAAAATAGTAGAGGCATCTTTTTTATTAAATATTTTTTCAAGCGTAAAAATAGCTCCAAAACTCAAATTTCCAAATCTTCCGGCGGGATTTTGTCTTGCCCCAACTTTTCTGCCGCGTTTAAGGCATCCCGATAAAGTATGGAAGACCCCAACACGGCGATGTGATACCGGGGGTGCGGCGGGAGGAGGCCGGTCACTGAGCGCAAAACCCGTGCTATGCCCACTACTATACTCATTTAATCCTAAGAGATTTGCCTCCAATTGGTCTTATCCTTCTGTCAGGACATTCAACCCGTATTTCTTCTATATGAATGCGGTCTCCGGATGTCATCGTTTTTATTAATTCCTTGATCTCTTGCGTAAAAACATTATTTGTGGAGAAGGTTTTAGTGCCCGCGTATAGATCAAAAGAGACAATCCTGTACCCTGGTAATGTACAGGACAAACTATCTATGGATAGTAAATCATCTTTTGTCACCTGGCCGTGATATTCTCCTGGTATGTAAACACGAACGTTTTCCTGTACTCTACTTTGCAAATTTTCAAGACGAGATTTAAAATCGTCATCGGGATTGGAAGTTTTGTACTTAGCCTTCGATCTCCATTTTATTTGCATGTACTGATTGACAGTCCAAGTCCTAACTATGCAGCCTGGAGCCAAAATGAATTGAGCAGTGTCATTTTTGTGCCTGTCCAGAATTTCGCCAAGTATACCATCGTCAATATTCTTTTCTACAAGACCGCCAAAAATTATTGCCCGAATAGCTGGAACAGCATCATCCGTGTATTGAACAAGACAGTTAATGGGGCAATCAATCATTAATGTATAATATGATTCCTTAGTTTCATCATGCCATGTCATTTGATTGTTTAACATCTCGATTTCTACATCATACTTGAAACGATTAAATAAAGAATCATTGGAACAGTTCTGTCCTGGCAAAGATTGACAGAGTAAGAGGTTCAATACTATTATTAATTGTCTCATCTTGTATTGGGTATAATTGGTGAGCTTGTTTTTTTTTGTATCCAGAGTCTAAGGTAAGTTTAATCAGGGAATGACCCGTCCTAAAAAAGGTTGACAGATTAATGATTCATTTTTGGCATTTGTCCTTGCTCATTAGGCTCAATTACCCGTCAATTTTGTGAACATTTTTTTGCCTAATACCCTCTCAAACAGCCACGA